>NZ_JAYKLX010000003.1:0-610814 GCF_035285365.1 Aquimarina gracilis
GAACCCATAGATTATGTGGGGCTTAATTTGGTAGACTTTAGACTGGAAGTACTAGATTCACAATGGAGCTCTATGGATCGTAGTTGGATGGAAAGTAACAGAGAGTTTTTAACGCCACTATTAGATTTTAAAAATGCTGGAGGCCAAGAATCGTTTGCCAAGAAATTGCAGGATGCTGTAAAATCAAAAGAATTAAATGAGGTGGTTGGTTTGCAAATACTGTATTATATAAATCAAAATGATGTTAGCGATGAAGCGGTAGATAGAGCAAATAGGGCAATTGACATTTTTGAGGTATATCCCAATGCAAATCCTTTTTTAAGTGCAGATTGCAGAAGTTTTGAATATGCACAACCACCGGGGGCTTTGCAAAGAGCATGTGCAGTGAAAAATTTTAATCATACATTTTATACTGCTGGGATAAGATCAAATGGAAGCCCTTACGCTGGTGATATCTCTGTTCCACAGGATTTAATATATTTTACTGCCCCGAGTTGGATGACGAATAGCCAAGCAGCTAACGCTACCGCTGCGGCCGTTTCAGCTGCAATAAATGAAACAGATATTCATTTTTTTGAAAATCCTGATATTTCAAAGCATAGTTTAGCAGAATTTTTTAAACAGAGAATTAAATCTAAAATGGCAGCATTTGGAGGGAGTATGACTACAAATGCACCTTTCCTTATACCTAGTCCCGCTCCATATATAACAAGTATTTTAGGTATTGGAAATCCCTATGATTGTTAATCAATAAAACTTTTGTTAACTTAGGTAAATGAAAATTTTTACAACCATATTGATAATAGTGGGTATAAGTCCAAATACTTGTTTAATGAACATTTTTGAATTTGAAGAATTACTAGGAACGCATATATCAACTTTCGAAACAACAATTGGAAATGAATTTGAAAATAAACTTTTTGGAGAAACTTTTTATTACACGGTAGATGAATTTGTAAAAAAAGATTTCTTTAATATCAAATATAATATTATGACCATATCAAAAAATGAAGATAATATGGTCAGATCGATATCAATTCATTTTCGTGAAATAATTAATAAACAATTTTATGATTTGTTTGTTGAGAAATATGGAGAACCAGATCATACATATGTAATGTCTAATATGAAAGTAGTAAGCGAAGGACTATATAAGAGTGATGATGGATTTTCTTCCAATTTACGAAAAAGAGAAGGGGATCTAGTAGAAGGGACTTTTGACGATAAACCTTTAGCGATTATATGGGAAAAAGATGGTTATTATATTCAAGCTTTTTTAAGGCATGAGCAAAACATTAGTGAAATTATGTTTAGCTTGGATAGCCCACCTTTCAATGTAAAACCAAATAAAGAAAATTAAGCAGTAATACCCTTAAAAGACTTGAAAAACTTTTAGGGGTATTTTTTTAATTAAATCATATAAAATGAACCTTAAAATCTTAATCATTTCTTTATTGTTATTATTAAGTGCTTTTCTTCTCTCATAATACACAAAAATATTCTTAAAATTAAAATTAGTATATTTTTATCAATAGTATGTTATTTGAAATAAATAAGGTATATGATAACTAAAAATAAAGTAAATAATGAAAAAAGTATATATTCTATCTATTGTAAGTTTATCTATTCTATTAGTAGGATGTTTCTTTTCTGAACAAACTCTTGATTTCAATATTAAAGATACTTTATTATGTGATAGGTTATTTTTTATAGGTCTTTTTATAGTTGGAATTATTATCTTTTCTTTTTTGATTACAAAAATTATTTCGGCCTTTAAAAATGGAAGAAAACTTTGAATTAATGGCAAGTTAGACTTAATAAATATTAGCTGTTATAATAAGAAGTATATAGACAAGCTAGTTTCAAAAAAAATGAAACTAGCTTGTTGTATTTTGAATTGTTTTTAAAGCTTTGTACGACCCATTACTACAAAACAAACTACAGAAAGAGGAAGACAAAAGCCTTTTGTTTGAATGATATTTATCATATTAAATATCAATTTGAGCAGTTATTTTTGAAAAGGTTTAAAACATACAGTTATGAAATAAGCCATAACAATCAAGTTGATACCCAACCGAAACCGAAGGTTCAACGACTCTTAAAACAATTTTAAACTGGAGTTAAATGATTATATGGCGATTCCGTTTGACCATTGAAAAACAATAAATATAAACAGATGAAAACAAACATTCAATTTGTACAAATGCCTACTAGCGAAACCATGGAAAACTATGTACATGAAAGGCTCGATAAACTATATAAAAAATACGAATGGGTCATTAAATCTGATGTTTTCTTTAAAAAAGAAAATGATCCAAAGGGAGCAGGAAAAATTTGTGATCTGGAGTTGAGTCTACCGGGACCAAAAATATATGCGACCTCTAATGAAAAGAATTATGAATTGGCTTTTAAAGAAAGTCTAAAAGACGTAGAAAGACAACTCAAAAAGCGCAAACAAGAAATGAAACCTTATATGTGAAAAAAGTCCAAAAACTGACTTTTGTCATATTTTTTGAGACACAAATGAACTACTTTGGTACATGTAGTTAAAAAATGATTCTTTGTTTTGTATTAATTAAAAGAATTGGGTTTTTGTAATAGCAATGTGGCAAAAACCAAATCGAGGAAATTAAATAGGTTTTTTCAGGAAAATTATTTGATTTTGGATGTCTAACGACTGAATATTGAAGATGATCCTACTGCAAAATAAAATTAATTTCTTCGAAGGAAACAGGTAGTGAAGGTCTACCTGTTTCTGTTTTTATAAGCGGTCAAGATTTTTGCGACATATAGACTTACATATACTAACGATCAGCTTGCTACATTTGAGAGGGTAAACTTTATTGATTTTAGTTAATAAATAAAGTGTTAAAGGAATCGATTTTTAATAAGGTGATACTAATCGTGTACAAATAAAATGTACATTTAAAAAATCAATCAATTAAAAAACAATGATTTCAGTAAAACAACTCACCTGGGGATGCCTGTTTTTGGTATGTTTTCTTTCTTGTAAAACCAAAAATCAAGACGCCACTACGAATTCTATCACCTATGATAATTTACTACAAGAGTTTAAAACGCTTGGTATTTCCACAGGCAATTTATTGGTATATAAAAACGGTCAGATTGTGCATCAAAGCGCCAGTGGATTACGTAGTATTAACCCCATAGATAGCCTAAATCTAGATTCTCAATTTCGCTTAGCATCGGTGAGCAAGCAGTTTACAGGGATGTCTATCATGAAATTAAAGGAAGCCGGTAAATTGGACTATGATCAAAAAGTAAATAGCATTTTAACCGATTTTCCGTATGATACTATTACCATCAGGCATTTGTTGCATCACGTATCCGGTTTAGAAGATTATGAGCGCATGATGCATGAGCATTGGCAATCACAAGACACTACCGGCACTGAGACTATTGGTAACAATAAGATCATGAAAGTGTTTTTTGAGCGTAATCCCAAACTGCGTTTTATGCCTGGCGATAAATATGAATATAGTAATACAGGTTATTTGATACTGGCCTCGATTGTAGAAAAGATTTCGGGGCAACATTTTAGAGAATTTCTTAAAGAAAATATCTTTGAACCTGTGGGGATGAAGAATACCCTACTGTATTCGTATCAAGTTGATGCAGATCCTACTATGCCCAACCGTGTTTTTGGGTATAACACAGCATTGAATCAAGTAGATTTGGTATCAGATGATTATCACCTAGTTAACGATGTGAGAGGTGATGGAGGTATCTATTCCACAGTAGAGGATTTGTATAAATGGAATCTGGCCCTTGCTAACCATACGATCATAGCAAAAGAGTACCTAGACGAGGCTTTTACCCCTGGCGTTTTGAATAACGGCGAGAAAACAAGATATGGTTTTGGTTGGGGATTAAACTCAGATGATGGTAAAGAAGAGGTTTTTCATTCTGGAGGATGGGTAGGTTTTCGAACTTTTTTATTCAATGATCTAAAAACCAAAAGCGGGTTAGTATTACTTACCAATAATAGCAACGATAATTTCTTTGATATTCTTAACGGAGCAAAAAACATACTTACAGATCAACCAGTAGTACTGCCAAAACGAGCTTTACATAAAGAAATGGCTCAAAAGATCATAGCCGAAAATATTGAAAGTGGAATACGTCATTATCAAGCCAAGAAATTAGATACAACGACTTACCATATTTCTGAACGTACTATAAATGTTTTAGGCTACCAATTCCTGGCTCAGGATCATTTGGAAGAAGCACTAAAGATATTTGAGCTCAATATAAATGAATATCCAAATTCTGCAAATACCTATGATAGTTATGGAGATGCCTTGCTTGTTAAAGGAGATTCGCTCAAAGCATTGCAGCATTTTAAAAAATGCTACCAGATGGATACCACCCTTACCTATGCCAAGGACAAAGCTGCAAAATTGGAGGCATTATTAAAATAAATAGAGTTCATTATCTACAAAAAGATAGCCCAAATTATGATCTTTTAGAGGTAAATGTAAATTGATTCTTCTCAAAATCAATGAGCCCAATTTCAATTCTTTGTGGATTTAAGATTTTTTTAGGTGTTAAATAAATTCCTGCTGATCGATATCATGTTTTCTCTGGTGTAGGACCCTTAATTTATGTGTTGAAATAACTCGTAAAAGTAAGTAATCATGAAAACTTTGATCGTCTATTTTTCGTATACCGGCAATAATGAATTGTTGGCCAACACTATGGTTAATGATCTTGATTCAGAGGTATTACAAATCACAGAACCCAAAAAACGGGGCATGTTTAAGATCATGCTGGATATGTTATTTAATCGCTTTCCGAAGATTAATGACCTGAATGTTTCATGGCAAGAGTATGGCCACACCCTTTTAATTGCTCCTATCTGGAATTATGAGATTGCACATCCAATGAAAACATTTATCAAGGAAAATAAAGAACATCTAAAAAACTATTCCTTTGTCACACTTTGTTCTGGGCGAGAGATACAAAAAGAAAAGATCGCAACACAATTACAAAAGTTGACTAGCTATGAACCTAAAGACATTGTAGAATTCAAGATTTTGCAGCTTCCTAATTACGTAGAACAACGTAATTCTATGTATAAAGTGACTCAAGTCGATATAGAATTTTTCAAACAGCAAGATGCATATCGAAAACTTGTAAAGGTGAGCACGCATAAAAAAGAGGCGGTATAATTACCCTATCGGAAAAGCGATATAACGATACGGTGTTGTTTACCGAATTGAACTAATCTGAAGTAAAAAAAGAGACTATGGGCTATTACATAGATTTGGAGAAAGTAAGTATTGATGATTATAAGGATATCTTAAAATCGACCCATTTGATCCCTAGTTGGAAAATTTTAAAAGAAAATATAGATAGTAATCTCGAAACTATCAAAAAGCAAGGCATTACTAACCTTCAGATATTACAAAATCTACTTAAAGATAAAAGTAAGCTTAAGGAATTTTCGAAATTAAGTGGTTTGCCCGGGGACTATCTTAATGTATTACGAAGAATGATTAATGGATACCATCCAAGACCCAATAGAATCAAAGATTTTCCTGAAACCTCGCTAGATGTTATATCAAAATTAGAGGAAATGGGGATCAAAAATACGCGTCATGTGTTCGATAACGTAAAAACCCAAGCAGACAGAATGCTACTTTCAAAAGAAACAGGAATACATCATGACGAAATTTTGAGACTTACCAAACTTACCGACCTGTGCAGAATTCGATGGGTAAATCATACGTTTGCATACGTTTTATATGAAGCGGGTTATGATACGGTAAAAAAAATGGCAAAAGCGAATCCAGAACAATTGTTTGCAACTGTAAAACAATTAAACGCCGAGAGAAATTTTTACCATGCACATATTGGATTAAACGATATGAAAATGCTTGTAGAATCTGCAAAAATGCTACCTCGGGAGATTGTTTATTAAGTATTGGATACTATCCCTGCTTCTGGTAGTTCTATTTCCTGTTGTATTTTTGTTTCTGGTGCTGCGGGTGCCTTTTTCTCTATTTGAGGTGTTACTACTTCTGGATCTTCTGCTTCTGGTGGTATTATTTCTATTATATCGACTTCTATCTTCGTATCTGCTTCGCGTACTTCTATTTGGGTTGTAATATCTATTGGTACTATGATAACGATTGATATCATCTCCTCTAAACCCACGAATTCTCACATAACGAGTTCGGTTTAGATTGATGTATCGATACCTTGGCGGGAGTACATCTACAGTGACCCATACATTATTTTCAAAATAGATGTAATGTCGTAAAGTGAGGTCATAGTAGATATTATAATCAGGGAAATACACATATCGAACCACCTCTACACGGTTTGGATAAAACCAAGGCGGTGGTGGGTTGTCCAGGCTCGAAGATATAACCACAGGCCCGCAACTTTGTATACTCAAAGCACAAATAAGTAGTGTTGCTACAAAAAATTGCTTGTTCCTTTTCATCAGTCTAACTGTAAATCCTTTCGAGCCAAATAAAAATCAACTTTTTCACACGAAGTATCTTGGATTCTATCTTCCATTTCTTCTAAGGTTTTGGGCGGCGGTACAATGACTTTGTCTCCCTTTTTCCAATTAAGAGGTAATGCAACTTTATGCTTATCTGAAACTTGTAAACCTTCTAATACTCGCAAGATTTCGTCCATATTGCGGCCAACATTTAATGGATAGTACATGATAAGACGAATCTTAAGGTATGGATCGATAAAAAATACGGCTCTCACCGCTGCGGTTTCACTCTCATTAGGCTGTAGCATGCCATATAATTTGGCAACGTTCATGTCTAGATCGGCAATAATAGGGAAGTCCAGGTATATGCCTGTTTTTTCTCGTACATTATTTACCCAGGCGAGGTGAGAATGTATACTATCAATACTTAATCCAATGAGTTTGGTGTTTAAAGCTTCAAATTCTTGCTTTCTTTCTGCAAAACCACTTAACTCGGTTGTGCAAACCGGTGTAAAATCTGCAGGATGCGAAAATAAAACGACCCATTTGCTTTCTGCAAATTCAGAGAATTTAATATTCCCATGTGTAGTTATTGCTTCAAAGTCTGGTGCGTCATCACCAATTCGAGGCATGATATTCATTTCTATTTCTGATGCTTCCATTTCTATTGTTTTCATAATGTTGATTATTTAGTTGGTTGAGGTTTGAAGGGTATAAAGAGTCCAAGAGTTATTCTTACTTTTTGTTGCGATTAAATTTGGAGCCAAAAAATGAGATTGAATCATTGGTGGTTTTCTAAGTCTATCTTTTTTATAAATAAGATGAGTAGGGCCTAACAAAAATGTTTTACTATTGCCTGAGGCATCAATAACCATTTCGTCATAACTATAGGACACCACTTTTTTATCCAGAAGGTCATTTTTTCCAAGTTCTTCTTTTGCGACGCGAAGTACTATCGCATGTCCATTATTAAAATTGGTTGCATTTAGAAACTGTGGCTTGATAGTAATTTTACCCGTAGCACCTATGTATCCATAATAGTCTACCCCATTTATTTTTTGTTTAATGAGGCATTTTCCATCACTGAAATAAGGATAATTGGCATTTTCAGTAGCAGGGGATATTACTAGATCTTCTCTGTAATCTATAACAACATCACCTTTTGTATTGATAAAGGCCCATTTATCTCCTTTTCGTATTGCTGCAAGATCCTCATGAAAAGGAGTAATCTGATCTATGTTTTCTAAGACTTGCGATGACCCTGTAACAGGAAGCAACAGTAAACATGCTATTATTATTAGTATTCTTTTCATTGCTAGGTATTTTTTGAATTATACTCCTAAAAATACCACCTGAAAGAGGGTAATACAATGAGAAATATCATGTTATGTCATTATCGCTTGATTTCAAAATGAGTAAAGGATTGTGATATGGCTTCATCAAATAAAACCTGAGTCACTTTGGCAAATTCTGGTCCAATAGCGCACCAATCCAATAAAGATTTTAATTGATTTTCATTTCCTTCGGCTTCAATATAAACATCTCCGTTTGGTAGGTTTTTTACAAAACCGGTGACACCTAATTCCTGAGCTTTATTTTGCGTGCTTTTTCTGTACCAAACTCCTTGTACTTTTCCTTTTACGGTAATGTTATAGTGTTTTAGCATGAATTATTTGTTTCTGCTTGTCATAACTAAAATACTAATGTTTGTAATAATAATTGTATCACATGATTATATTCTTCATATATTTTAAAAGGCCCATTTTTAAGAATTTTATGGACTGGGCTGTAAAGAAGCTTTATGTTTCAGTACAGTAATTACCAAAGCACCATAGCTTATAGCGATAATAAGAAAAGAAACTATTCCGCCCAACAAAGGCATGAAGGTGATTAAGCGAATTACTACAGCTATAGCAACAGCCAAAAAAACTATTGTCCAGAAACTCCAGGATTGTTTGTTTCTTTTGTTTAAATAATGTGTCATTAATAAAGCTACCACCAAATGCCCAAACAATAAACTAAAAAGGTATAGTACCGTTAAGAATAACCCTACGGGTATACCGATAATAAGCATGAAGGTTATTAAAATCAATAAAGGAATACCTATCAAATAGCCAATGCCATATCCTAAACTTTTCCATATATCCTTATTCAAATTGGTTACGGCTTCAGAAAACCAGTTTTTGAATAACGCATTAAAAAGTAACAAAATAAGAAATGCCGAAAGAATATAAAATATCCAAAAACTTAATGCAGCTGCTCCAAATAGTCCCCAAGAAAATCGATGTCCTTTTCGCTCTAAATTTTCATTGAAAATAGCAGACGCTTCGACAAGTGAATTTTTAAAATCTACATCGCGATCTTCCGCCCAGTATTCTACATCTGAATAGAATTTTGCATTATCTCCAATCTTAATAGTTTCTGCAACTATTTTGGCGGGACCTCGAATTTCTCCGTTAATAGTAACGGTTCCTCCATAGAAAGAAGCCGTTTTAGAAATTTTCCCGTTTAATGTAATATTTCCACCGCATACTTTGGCCAATCCTTTTATTTCTCCATCAATATCTAGTTGACCTGCACAAGAAATAAGATTACCATGTACAATGGTTTCATCGGTAATAACGATTTGTCCACCAGCAGCTACCAAATCATCTCCGATTTTACTGTCAATAGTTAGGTCTCCACCTGCAGTACGGATATCATCGGCTATAAACCCGTTGATTATAATTTCGCCACCTGCAGCAATTAAATCTTGGCTAATAGAATCATTTATAATTATGTTACCTCCAGCGGTAACTACATCACCGTCTATTTTGGCGTTTACTTTTACTTTGCTTCCAGAGAGGTATACATCATCGTTTTGCTCTTGTTTTACTACTATTTCTTCGTCTGTTTCCAATTGGGATACAGCAAGAAATGGGGATAGTAATGCAAATAATATGCTTAGACTTTTAGTTTTCATGTTACGTAAGGTTTTGGTTGTTGCTATTAATGTATTAATAACATTAGGGTTATAAAATGACCGTTATCATGTACCTTTTTTCTAGTAAGTTGAAAATTCTGGTTTCTTGAATTATTAGTTTATTCTATGTAAAATGATTAATGTCATATTTTTCTTACATGCAGTTCTATACTTTAGTTGGTAAACTCTTAAGTAGTATAAAATGAAACACCCAAGAAAAGTATTGTGGATAATCCTATCTGTTATTGTGATATTCTTCCTGTTTTCGATTTGGTACAAATTAGAGTATTCTATGGCTGTTGCAGAATCGTATCAGGTAAATACTCCGGATTTTGAACGTAAACTTCTAATTGCCACACAAGGAAGCGATTTCAAGGATAGGGTAACCCAAAAAATTGTGAATCATTATAAGTCTGATTCGATATTTATAGAAGTTGTTGATATTTCTTTATTGGATAATGTATCACCAAAAGAATATTCAGGTATTGTTATTCTACATACCTGGGAGAATTGGAAACCACCTTTTGTTGTAAGACAATTTATAGAAAGAACCACAGATCAGCATAATAAAATTGTTGTACTAACTACCTCTGGTGAAGGAACCTATAAGATAAAAGAAGTTGATGCTATTACCGGAGAATCGAATACAGAAAAAGCACAAGATTTTGCAGATCAAGTGATTGAAAGATTACAGGGGATTTCCCAATTAAATTCACAATAATAGTCATCCTAAAAAAACGATTTGTCAAAAATCATATTTTTGAGGTTTTTAGGTAATTCGTCTCTTATATCTTGCATTTCTCCTGGCGAAATGTACTTTCGAAGTAGAAAGAATGTAGTCTGTATATAATGTTCGGCTATTTCATTGGATTCAAAATCATATATAGAAGTCACCCCATCATAGGACCGTACCAAATCTATAAATTGCTCCATATGTTTTATTTTGTTCCTTTTGGTCTTTATCTTCCATCCATTAACATATACTGCCTTTAAGAACATTGGTAACTGTGCTAATAATTGTAAAGACTCTTCCACAGAAATAATTTCTCGTAAGCCGTGTAATACCGAGGATAGAATTCGGGCTGCTTTATCGGGATTATCTTCCAGGTTCATCTCATGTGCATATTCCTTTAAAAAGGAATTCGCCTCTATTGCATATTGATTAAAATTAAGTGCCATGACTGTGGTTTTTATGGTTTAAGTGACTGATACATAAAGTTATAAGCTTCAAACAAGTATAGTTATGATAATTGTCATATTAAATGAAGATTACATCTTCTAATTTTGATAGTATAAAAACAGAAATGATGAAAAAAATTCTTGTACCTATTGATTTTTCTGAATATTCGGAATATGCGTTGCAGGTAGCTGCGACCATTGCAAAACAACAAAATGCAGAGATTATAGTCCTTCATATGTTGGGCCTTTCTGAAGCTGTACTTACAAAGGATGAAAGCCAGGAAGTAGCCGAAGCTGTATACTATATGAAACTTGCCGAAAAGCGTTTTAAAACATTCTTGGATAGAGAATATTTAAAAGGTATTAAAGTGTCAGAAACGGTTCAGAATTATAAAATCTTTAGTGAAATCAATGAAGTAGCCCACGAAAATGATGTTGATCTTATTGTAATGGGATCACACGGTGTGAGTGGTTTACGAGAAGAAGTTTTTATAGGTTCTAATACCGAAAAAGTAGTACGCACCTCGGATATTCCCGTTTTGGTAATTAAAAATCCTGGAGATGATTTTAAAATGAAAGAAGTGGTCTTTGCTCTTGATTTTAAAATGGAAAACCTGCGTTCTTATCGTAATGCCATGAAGTTGTTTGAAACTATGGATGCCAATGTACATCTGCTATATGTAAACTTACCTGGAGATCGGTTTAAAAGTTCTGGTCAAATAGAAGAACGAGTAAAAGAATTCCTTTTCAAGGCAGATTCTGGAAATTTGGATATGTATGACAAAGTGGTTTACTATAGCGATTACACAGTAGAAGGCGGAGTTTTTAATTATAGCAATAAGATTGATGCCGATGTGATTGCAATACCAACACACGGACGTAGAGGACTAGCGCATTTCTTTAGTGGTAGTATTGGTGAAGATATTGCTAATCATGCCAATAAACCCGTAATTACATTCAAGATTTAAGTAACCCTCTTTTCATAATAGCGTTAGTTGAGCCGGTAAGGGTGATTGTGACCTTGCCGGTTTGTTTTTTAGAGGGTTCCCAAGGCGATCTCTATCATTTTCCCAAAAGTAGTTTCACGTTCTTGAGAAGAAGTTTTTTCACCTGTAACCAAAGAGTCAGAAATAGTTAGAATGGCTAATGCTTTTACATTAAATTTTGCTGCGATGGTGTAAAGACCGGCGGCTTCCATTTCTACACACAATACGCCAAAATCGGCCCATTCTTTATACGATTCAGGATCATCTTCATAAAATTCATCAGACGATAAAACATTTCCAGCTTTGATTGGGATATTGTGGTCACGAGCATATTGAGCTGCTTTCATGAATAGATCAAAATTGGCCGTGGGGGAGTAATCAGAATTAATGAATCTTGAATTATTAATCCCAGAGGTCGAAGAAGCTGCCATAGCAATTACAATATCACGTATGTTTACATTCTTTTGATAGGATCCTGCAGAGCCCACTCGAATTAGATTTTTGGCACCATAATCATTAATCAATTCATGACAGTAGATTAATGCAGAAGGGATACCCATTCCGGTTCCCTGGACTGAAACACGTTTGCCTTTATAGGTGCCTGTATAACCCAACATTCCTCGTATCTGGTTATAACAAAAAGGATCGTCAAGATAAGTTTCTGCAATCCATTTGGCACGCAAGGGGTCCCCAGGAAGCAAAACTGTTTCGGCAATTTCTCCTTTTTTGGCTGCAATATGTATGCTCATGATGTTTTAATTTGAAGTTACCATAGTCACTCCAGATGAAGTACCTATTCGCGAAACACCCAAATCGATATATTTTTTGGCTATTTTTAAGTCACGAATTCCGCCTGAGGCTTTTATCTTAAGATAATCATGAACTTCGTTTTTCATAAGTTCAACATCTTCCAAAGTCGCTCCTCCTGTTCCAAAACCTGTTGAGGTTTTTATAAAATCGGCTCCTGCATTAAGAGATAGTTTGCAAGCAATTTTCTTTTCTTCATCGGTTAGGTAACAATTTTCGAAAATTACTTTTAACGTCTTGTTTCCAATTGTTTTTTTTATAGATCTTATTTCGTCTTCTACAATCTTATAATACCCTGATTTTAGTAAACCTATGTTAAGGACCATATCAATCTCATCGGCGCCTTGATCAATACATTGTTGTGCTTCGAACGCCTTAACGCGACTGGTCATTGATCCCAATGGAAAGCCAATTACAGTTGCTACTTTGATATCTGTATGCATCAATTCACTATCGGCCAAAGCAGCATAATAACTGCTCACACAGACAGCATAAAAGTCATACTTTTTTGCTTCTGCACAAAGATTTTTGATATCCTCTACAGTCGCATTAGCTTTAAGCAGGGTGTGGTCTATGTATTTATTAAGTTGCATGACTATTGATATGAATTAATAATGCTTATAATATCATGTTTTTGCAATACCCCGGATTGTCTCCATAATTGTTTCCCGTCTTTGAATAAAATCATGGTTGGTACCCCACGAACTTGATATTTGGCAGATAAAGGTTGATTTTTATCAACATCAATCTTTACGATTTTAATGGTATCTCCTAACTCATCTTTAACTTCTTTAAGTATCGGAGCAAGCATTTTACATGGTCCACACCAGTCGGCAAAGAAATCTACTAATACAGGGGTTTTCGAATTTATGATATTGCTGAAACTACTTTTCATATTCTAAATTTGATATCAAAATTATGATAATCTAATAAAAAATGTTGTTATGCAACTAACCCAATTTGGGATGATAGTTGAATTTTTTTATCAAAGGTAAAATATCCTTAATCGGTATTTCAATAGAATAGGTGCCTGTATACGATGGGCAAATTATACAGTCGTCAAAATAGTAGGTAACCGTATCGTCATTAACAACAAAATTATTTTTATAGGCTTTAAAGTCTCCTTTTGATAATTCCCAACAGTCATAATATAAATCTCCTGATTCGATACCTTCTCTAATAATCGAATTGATTGTATTGTACACTTGTTCTTCGGTATTAACTTCAAAAAAATCATCAAAATAAATGAACTTATGCTTATTAAGATCAAAGTTTACACAATCAAATAGATAGGTTGAATAACGCATTCCCGAATAATAATTCTCCTTATAAAGCACGACACTTATTAAATTATGATTGACATCGTATATTTTATAATCTATAATCCTTTTGTCTCTGAACCTATTAATTTTTAAGGTGTCACAAAGCAATTCTTTATCTTCAAGAATTTGATTTTCGGTTTTTTCGATGTTTAAGTAATTCTCTTTAATAAAATTGTTGAAGACCGCGTATCCAGGATCTATTTTTTCATTAAGGTATGGGTATTTGTAATCTAGAAGATACTGATCTTCTTCTTTAAAAAAACTCTTTGAAACTACTAGTTCTTGTAGATTTGGTTTGTCGTCTTCTGCTTTCAACAAACGGTCTCTTTTCAATGCTTTTGTCTTTTCTTTTTCAAGTTCCAGAATTTCTTCAGAAAAAACTATTGTAGAGTCTGAAGTATCTTTTTTAATAGTTTGTTCGTTTTCTATTTCTTTGGACTCATTGTTTTTTTGAGGCGAAGTCTCATTTTTACAAGCCATAAAACTTAAAAAAACAAGACCAATGATTAACGTTCTCATAAGATAGATATTTATATGTACAAATAGTTTTAAAACTACTTGATCGATTTTTTAATTAATTTAAATGCCCAATCGTAATGTGACTGGAAGTAGCAGAAATTAAATAGGCTGCTAGTGAGGTAGTTCCCGTCCATTTAAATCTCCTTCCATACCCTGCAGTATGCCAATCTATCATCATTAGGTGCCAGTGATGCAAGTGAGTAAGTACTCCCTAGATATTTCTATTTAAAGTTCCTTCTGGAAAGTCTGCGTGCTGTTTTTCTTCAGGAAAAGAACGAATCATTTCAAGTAGTTTGTTATAGTCTTTATTGCTTAACACTACTAATTCCTTTTTACTCCTTGGTCTTGGCATATTACGATGGTTTTACATGCTAAAATTAATAGAGTTTCTTGTATAAAAATATGATATTGATCAGCTAGTAAAATCAAATAAAAAAGGTAGGTTTTAAAGAGAAACCCACCTTTTGCTTAATAATATGTAGTGTGATTAAAAAAGTCCGTTACCAACAATAATCAGGGAGTTTACAATAAGGCTTATAATCAAAAGATCTAGTACCAATTTGGGTTTTTGAACTGTTAAGATTGCGGCATTATGAGCACTACAAACAATTACACTAAGAAAAACCAGAAACATTTGTGCAGCCGCATTTCCGTTTAACAGTGTCATCATTATCGCAATAGAACCCAAACAGGTTGAAGCAATAATTGCCAAAGCAGAATAGCCAATATAGTTTTCAGAAAAGTCGGCGTTTATTTTTGCATATAGTGTCATCATATTTGTTTTTTTAATTTGGAGTAAAAGTAGACATGGAATGGTTTCTAAAATATGATAAAAATCATGTCAAATTTTGATTATAGACTTTCATAAAGCCGTAATCGATTTCTTAAAATATTCATTTCATTTTGAATTTGGTTAACACGCTCAAGCAATCGTATTATAACCTCGACTCCCTCTAGATTAATTTCAAGTTCTTTATTAAAGAGTACGATTTGTTCTAGTTTTGGTAATTCTTCAGGATTCAAAAATGCGGTTTGCTGAACTTCTATAATTTCTATTAACCCAAATTCATGCAACGAATTTATGAATGCGAATTCTACCTGGTGACGGGTGCAAAATTCTATGGCCGGTATTAGATTTTCCTTCATCATAGCGGTATTCTTTTATAGTTTGGATAACTCTCTAAACAATTCTTTTTGTTTTTCGGAAATATTTTTTGGGATTTTGACCGTGTAGGTTATGTACAAATCACCAAATTGTCCTTCTTTTTTATATTTGGGAAATCCTTTCCCTTTAAGTTTCACTTTGGCCCCACTTTGCGTTTCAGGTTTTACGGTTAATCTTACTTTACCATCCAAGGTATTTATAGTAATATCTCCTCCTAGAACGGCGGTGTAAAGATCAATTTCTTTAGTAAGGTGCAGATCACTTTTATCACGTTTAAAAAAGGTATTATTATCAATGGCGAACGTAATATATAGATCTCCATTTGGTCCCCCTCCAATTCCAGGTCCGCCATGCCCTTTGATTTTTATAGTTTGTCCATTTTCGACCCCTGCGGGAATAGTAATTCTAATGTTTTTTTCATTTACTGTAAGGGTTCTTTTATGTGTTTTATACACATCCATTAGGTCAAGCCGTAATTCGGCATTGTAATCTTCACCTCGAAATTTGACTTGGCTACGGCGATAACCCCGACTTCCTGTTCCAAACATCGATTCAAAAAAGTCTGAAAAATCACCTTCAGCGAAATCGCTATAATATTGCTGCTTGCCTGGACGACTATATTGTTGTGATTGTCTAGCTTGCTCAAATGCTTCAGCATGTTGCCAATCTTTACCATATTGGTCGTATTTTTTTCGATTTTCGGCATTACTCAATACTTCATTGGCTTCATTAATTTCTTTGAACTTTTTTTCTGCTTCTTTATCATTTGGATTAAGATCAGGATGATATTTTCGAGCCAATTTTCGATATGCTTTTTTGATATCGGCTTCCGAAGCATTTTTAGAAACCCCCAGTATTTTATAATAATCGATAAACTCCATTTCTTACAAAGAATTTTTTATTTCTCGAATATGAGTTTCAGTCTTCCAAGCATCATTAACTCTGATTTGTTTTTACCAGAAAATGCTCCTGCAATAACATTGCATGTACTCCAAACCAACTCTTTAATTTTGGTTGTAAAGTGTGTTTTATGATCATTGTAATAGGCTTCAAATTGATCATATGCTTCTTGAGCATCTAGTTCCTGATAATCCAACCAATCGAATACAATTTCAATTTGATAGGCAGCATCTGCACCAAATTCATCTTCGACTTCGTCCAATTTCAACCATTCAGATTTTACAATTTTTCTTAACGATTTATATTCTGATTCGCGAACTACTCTGTCTGATGCAGCAATTGCATAGAATAATTTGCCTAGGTTTTGATAAAATGTCATTTCTATGTTTTGTGCTGTTGTCATGTCTTACTTATTTATTAATTCTATAGAATAAAGGTAGCTACCCAAAGGCAAGTTTTATATGATATAAATCAGTTGAGTTTGGTTAAAAAAATATTATCTAGAAATTAGGTTGGCTTGTATTAGCATGAACTCACTTAAATTACTTAAGTCAATTGCGCCAACTAGTGCATTATTATCTTTGACAACAAAAAAATCTCTTTTCTCGGTATTAATGAGCTTAAAGATGTCTTTAAGATCTGCATTAACATCAATTGATGTAAAGGATCTGTCCATAACATCTTGAAGCGCTATATCCGGCTTCTTGGAATTCTTAATGATGTTTTGATGATAAAGTATACCTTCTATTTGAGAGTTTTGTGTGATTACAAAATTCTTTTCGGTACCCGAAAGTAATAGTTCAATAGCATCTTTTATAGTGTCATCTGGTTTTAAAACAGAGATGTTGGTAAGCATGGCATCGTGAACCTTGTGGCCTTTCAATAGTGCAAGTTGTCTAACCATTTTGTTTTCGCCATAAGCACCAAAAAAGATAAACAAAGCAATAAGTATAAGAAATGGATTGTAGAGAATACCAACAAATACGAAGATTAGGGCAATAAATTGACCAATACCAGAAGCTATATTAGTGGCGGTGACACGGTCGGTCTTCATAGCAAGAATCGCTCTTAAAACACGGCCGCCATCCATAGGAAAAGCAGGGATAAAATTGAATATTGCCAGTGCTATATTTGCAGAAAAGAGGTAGATTAACAAATTTTGGGGAGTCACATGACTTAAAGCCTCTTCCAATTGTTTAGGATCCTGATCAAAAAAAAAGGAAATGTTTATAAATAAAGATAATATCAAGGCGATAAAAATATTTACTGCTGGACCTGCCAATGAAATCAAAAGTTCTTGTTTGGGATTTTCAGGAATAGTCTCCATAGAAGCCACACCTCCTATGGGAAGCAGTGTTATTTTTTTTGCAGTTACCCCAAACTTTCGAGCAGTAAGTATATGTCCAAACTCATGAAAGACCACACATGTAAATAATAATGCAATAAAAACAATACTCATCATGGCATTTTGAAGTGTTCCGCCTGACTTGAGTTCTAAAAATATCACCCATAATAAGATGAATATAAAGGTCCAATGAACTTCTATTTTAACATTAAATAGTTTTCCTAAATTTAATACACCCTTCATGATTCATAATTTTTGGTTAAAGTATCCAAAGGGGTGTTAATTAGAAATGATGAATGTCAGTTTTTATAATGGATTGTGGTATTTTTGAAAAACCAATAATTTAACAAGGTTTTGTAGGAATTGTCTGAGAGAGATGCCCTATATTTATAATCTAAAACTACCTTGTAGACACAACCTATAAAAGTAATAAACAACCAAAATCCTTATATGAAGGTATTTGAAAAACAGAGCAATGTTTTTAGGATTCTCTCCGAAGCAGTATCCGAAGGAATAGTAGTGGTAAATAAAGATCAGATTATTGTCGCAACCAATGGATCTGCCGATGCAATATTTGGATATGATACCAAAGAGTTATTAGGAAAAAGTTTGAATGTATTAATACCTCAAAAATTTCATCACAACCATAAAGCTCATTTTGAAGGTTTTGTAGCGAATAGCGAAAAACGACATATGGGGCGTGGTAGAGATCTTTTTGGAGTTAGAAAAGATGGTACAGAGTTTCCTGTCGAGGCTGGTCTCAATCCGTTCACCATTTATGATAATAACTATGTAATGGCGCTGGTTATTGATATTACCGAGCGTAAAGAACAGGAAAAAAAAATCCAGGAGTTAAACTCCCGGTTAGAGCAAAAAATAGAAGAGCGTACGCAAGAATTACATTGTACCATCGAAGAGTTAAAGCAAGAAGTAAAACTTCGCGTGGAGGCAGAGGCAAGAGCCAAAGAATCTTTACAAAAAGAAAGGGATCTTAATGAGTTAAAAACCAAATTTTTATCGCTAGTATCTCATGAGTTTAAAACGCCTTTGGGAGGTATTCTTACTTCGGCTACACTTATAGGAAAATACAAGAAAGAAGAACAGCAAGACAAAAGAGAAAAACATCTGGATACAATCAAAAATAAAGTAAAGTATTTGGATAACATTCTTAATGATTTCTTATCTGTAGAACGACTCGAGACAGGTAAGGTGAATTACAGATTTAGCCAGTTTCCATTAAGCAAAGTAGTAAATGAGGTCGTTTATAACGCTAATATGCTACTTAAAGATGGGCAACGCATAAACTACCCCCAGGAAATAGATGATTATGTAATAGAATTTGATGAAAAAATCCTGGAACTTGTATTGTCTAATCTTATACATAATGCAGTAAAATATTCTGGAGAAAATACTACCATCGACCTACAAGTCGATTTTGAAAATGATATACTTACCTTTAAGATCATAGATCAAGGAATTGGTATTCCAGAAAAAGAACAACAGTTTATTTTTAAGCGATATTTTAGAGCAGAAAATGCATTATTAGACCAAGGAACCGGAATAGGATTAAATATTGTAAAAAGTCATTTGGAAAACCTTGGAGGTAACATTACTTTTACAAGTAAAGAAGGCCAAGGATCTACATTTATTGTTAAAATTCCTGTAAATAATAATAACAGCTAATCATGAAAACCATTTTATTAATAGAAGACGATACCGCGCTTAGAGAAAATACCGCAGAGCTTTTAGAGCTTTCAGATTATAAAGTGATCACTTCTCCTAATGGTAAAATAGGCATTACAAAAGCAAAAGAAGAAAAGCCTGATATCATTGTTTGTGATATCATGATGCCAGAGGTTGATGGCTATGGTGTTCTAGAGGCTTTATCTTATGATAAAAATACAAATCAAATCCCTTTTATATTCTTATCTGCAAAGACAGAACACAAAGAAATACGAAAAGGGATGGATTTGGGAGCCGATGATTATCTCACCAAACCTTTTGAAGAAGAAGAGCTACTAAGTGCAATTGAAAGTCGCTTGGCCAAAGCTCAAATTATTGCAAACTTGCTTGAAGAGCAAAGTCAATCAACTCCACAACAAAAAGAGGATGATGGACTTAGAAATTTGCATGAGTTAAAGAATTTCTTTGATGATCACGGAGAGATTTCAGAATACAAAAAAGGAGAAATTATTTATAAAGAAGGCGATCACTCTAATAACATTTATTTGATCCTCAAAGGAGTAATTAAATCTCATAAAATGGATGAAAATGGTAAGGAATTGATTACTGCATTATACAAGGCCGATGACTTTCTTGGTTTTACTTCATTTATAGACAATACTCCATATCAAGAGTCGGCTACAGCAGTCGAAGATGCCGAGCTGGCCGGGATATCAAAAAGTAGTCTAAAAGAAATTCTAGAGAAAAGCAAAAATATTTCTTTAGAATTAATGGAGCTACTTACCGATAATCTTTCAGAAATAAAAGAGCAACTATTACAAATGGCATATAGTTCTGTGCGTAAAAAAACAGCACAGACGATTCTTCAATTTGCCGAAATCCTTAACAAAAAACCCGAAGAAAGCATAAAAATATCCCGAAACGATCTGGCAAGCGTAGCAGGAATTGCTACCGAAAGTTTAATTCGAACATTGTCGAGTTTCAAAAAAGATGGCTTGATAGAAATAGAAGGTCGTAATATTCGAATTCTTGATTTGGGTGGCCTTCAGTTGGTTGAATAAAAAAACATTCCACAGGTAAACTGATTTTTATCATACTTTTCATCAATGCATCCTGATACATTTGTTGTATTAGAAAGTATTAATGATGAAGAACATCCTTATTCCTACCGATTTTTCGGAAAACTCTTGGAATGCCATTATATATGCGCTGTCATTTTTTAAAAAAGTAAAATGCAATTTTTATTTTTTGCATGTATCCACTTATGAAGAAATGACGGGGGGTGATTCTTTTTATGATACCAAGGATACAGTTGTCGAAAAGATCACCCACAGCGATAAGGAACAAATGCAACGATTATTAAAAAAAATCGAAAAACTGCCATTAAATACAAAACATCGTTTTTTTTCCCTTCACGAATACATTTTTTTCATTGATGCAATAAGAAAACAGGTTGCCGAAAAAAGTATTGATTTTATTGTAATGGGTACCAAAGGCGCATCGGGCCTTAAAGAGAAAACGGTAGGAAGCAATACTGGTGATGTGATTACCAAAGTAAAGTGTCCGGTCCTGGTAATTCCTGAAAAGGCCAGGTATATCAAACCGAAAGAAATTGCATTTCCAACAGATTATAATATTTTTTATAGAAGCAGAGTGTTAAATACGATAACAAATGTTTTGAGAATGAACACCGCATCTCTGCGAGTCTTGCATGTTGCCAAAAAAGAACAGGAATTAACCGATTTACAAAGAAAGAATAAAGATTTTTTGAACGATTATCTGGGAGAAGAAATAGAGCATAGTTTTCATTTTTTATCCAATCCCAATATCGAAGAAGCTGTACAGTGTTTTGTAGAAAGCAGGAATATTGATATGATTACTATGATCGCCAAAAACCTTAATTTTTTTCAACGCATTTTATTTCATCCAACGGTAGAGAAGATAAGTTACCATACCGATGTTCCATTTTTGGTATTGCATGAATGATTTCTATTAAGAAAAGCTATAAAAAACAATATGTCATCTCGAGCGGAGTCTAGAGATAGTCGCAATAAAACATTTCGACTTCGCCCAATGTGACAGTAGAAATTAAAAACGACATAATGTGTACAAATTTAGTTAGTAAATACAACATCCCTGGACCAAGGTATACCAGTTATCCTACCGTACCATATTGGGATAACACCACATTTTCTTTAAAAGAATGGACAAAATCGTTACGGCAATCTTTCAGAGAAAGCAATACTTCAGAAGGAATTAGCCTTTACATTCATCTTCCATTTTGTGAAAGTATGTGTACATTTTGTGGTTGTCATAAACGAATCACAAAAAGGCACGATATAGAAAGACCTTATATCAGATCGCTACTTAACGAATGGCAGTTATATCTTAACCTGTTTGAATCCAAACCAAAAATTAAAGAATTACATTTGGGAGGAGGTACACCCACTTTTTTTTCTCCCGAAAATCTGGAGTACTTAATTAATGGTATTTTTTTACATGCCGAGAGAGCAGATGATTACGAATTTAGCTTTGAAGGACACCCTAATAATACAACAAGAGAACATTTACAAGCTTTATATAATGTAGGTTTTAGAAGAGTAAGTTTTGGAGTACAGGATTATAATGAAAAAGTACAAAAAGCAATAAATCGAGTACAACCTTTTGAAAATGTAAGAAGAATTACTGAAATTTCTAGAGAAATAGGGTTTACTTCTATCGGGCATGATATTATTTTTGGATTACCTTTTCAAACAGAAGAAGCGGTCGTAAATACCATTCTTAAAACGAAGGAATTACTTCCCGATCGCTTAGCATTTTATAGTTATGCGCATGTACCGTGGCAAAAAGGTAACGGACAACGTGGATTTAATGAGTCCAACCTTCCTACGGCCAATCAAAAACGTATACAATATGAAATCGGTAAAAGTTTACTGTCTGAGGTGGGTTATGTTGAAATAGGCATGGATCATTTTGCCTTGCAGACAGATTCACTTTACAAATCAATGCAAAACAAAACCCTTCATCGCAATTTTATGGGATATACGGCTTCAAAAACACAAATGATGATAGGCTTGGGTGTTTCATCAATTAGCGATAGTTGGTATGGTTTTGCTCAAAATGTAAAAGGAGTAGAAGAGTACCAGCATTTAATTAATGAAGGGATAATTCCAGTATATCGCGGTCATATTTTAAATTCAGAAGATGAAGTTATTAGAAAACATATACTTAATCTTATGTGTCATTTTGAAACCGACTGGAGACAGAGTTCATTGTATTTTGATAAGTTACCCGAAACTTTAACTCAATTAAAAGAAATGGAATTGGACGGCTTGCTGGAAATATCTGAATTTGGAATTAAAGTAACAGAAAAGGGCCAGCCATTTATTCGTAATATTTGTATGGCTTTTGATCTTCATTTACAGCGTAAAAAACCAGAAACACGTTTATTTTCTATGACTGTCTAAAAAAATAAGCTTACGAGTTTTCATGGA
Source organism: Aquimarina gracilis (assembly GCF_035285365.1). Taxonomy (NCBI): domain Bacteria; kingdom Pseudomonadati; phylum Bacteroidota; class Flavobacteriia; order Flavobacteriales; family Flavobacteriaceae; genus Aquimarina; species Aquimarina gracilis. The sequence continues at coordinate 22,838 of NZ_JAYKLX010000003.1, forward strand.
ATAACAACTTTATTCATTAATCAGTCATGTTATCTATCCTTATGTAACTTTTGTTACTGCGATTGGAATAATCCAGATATATATTTGTGCCAGAAGAAACTATAATAGGTAAGTTTTATTGATTGGTTGTTGATGGAAGTAGTTTGCTATATGCTTACTACTTCCTTCTTATAAGAATTGAATGAAAAGTATTTTTATAATGATGTTTTTATCTAGGTTATTTTTTGGTCATGATATTCAAAACTCTGGAAAGATAGAAGTTTTGGATGTTATGACTTTTAAAAAATCGATCATAAACAAACAAGTACAACTTGTGGATGTGCGTACTCTCAAAGAATATGAAAATGGACATATTGAAGGAGCAATAAATATAGATTTTTTTCAAAGAGATGTATTCGAAGCATCATTTAATAAGTTAAATAAAGAGCTTCCTGTGTACATCTATTGTCGCTCAGGTGGAAGAAGCAAAGTGACTGCAAGAAGGTTGATAAAAATAGGATTTACAAAGATTTATGATTTAAAAGGAGGGTATTTGGTTTGGAAATAGTAATAAAATAGGTGTTTATACCAATATAAGCACCTATTTTATTACTGAATTTATTTAACTTTTTTATTTTCGTTTCCCGAAACCGTAGATTATTTGAGAAAAGAAGTTTTTCGGTATCTTTTCATCTCCTGGAAAACCAATTTCGATAGTTCCGCTGTCTTCAGGAATATAATTGGTCTTAAAAACATAATCCCATAGGCTTAAACTAATCCCGAAATTTACCCCATAAGATCCTTTTGGTAATACATATGAATGATGGTACAAATGCATTACCGGATTATTGAGTATGTATTTCAATGGTCCCCAGGTGATCTTAATATTTGCATGATTTAAGTGGCCAATGGCAATTGCAAAGAAATGAACAACATAGGCTTGCTCGGGTTCAAAACCTCCCAGGATCATCACTCCAAGAGTTTTTAATGGTTTGTAAAAAATATTTTCCATCCAATGATAACGCAAATGAGCTGCAAATCCCATTTCTTTTACCGAATGATGGATCTTATGAAATCTCCATAAAAAAGAATATTTGTGCAGTAGAACATGAGTAAACCATTGTACAAAGTCCAAAATAATGAAGAATATCACAAGTTGAACCCACATAGGAAGATTTGAAATGTCTATAATCATGAGACTTTTTGAAGAAATTCCAACTTCTCCAAAAACTAACTCAAGCAGTTTATAAAATCCACTAATTGTTATAGCAAAAAGAAAAAAATTGAAATACATATAGAATCCATCCATCCAAAAATCTTTTCTGAAAATGGGTTGGTTTTTTCGCCAGGGGAATGCAATTTCCAGTCCCCAAACCAGTAATGAGATTGCTGTAAGTCCCCAGAAATAGTTGGTATACCAAGGAACTTCAAATAATATTGATCTCCAGGTCCATTGTATACTATTTATAAATGCATCTGTAAATGCCGTGATGTATTTTTCCATAGCCTGACTATTTTTTAATGAGACGTTTTCAGGTGTTTAAATTTAAGGTTTTTCTGAGTTTGTTTGTGTAACTTTTGTCACAATAAGAGTCGAGTAAAGATGCTGGTTCATTACGTGCCTCATTCTATGTGAAATTTATTTTTAAGATGATATTTGTCATCATTTTTTAGGAGGTTGCGAGATACATTTGTTATAAACTAAAACCTAAAAATCATGAGAAAAATACCACTATTTTTGGTGATAATGGTTCTTGGAACCTTGTCATTAACCGCTCAAAATATGGATCAATCTAGCCTAGTTTATATCGATGGTGATATGATTCAATTTGAAGATAATAACCAAGAACTGTTAGAAGAAAGTACCATGTTGCTGGACTGCTCAACACTATTCCCTGATGGAAGCTTTAAAACTGCAGATGGCTTGCAATTTAGACTAAAAGACGGAGAGTGTCTTGATATGTATGGGATTCGATATCGAAATGAATACCAGTACAGATATAAAATGAAAAAAGAAAATAAGGACCTCACGCCTGTGCAATTACAGAACAGGTATCAGGATAAAGTTCACTACATAAAATTAAATGGTGATGTTTTCAAGATAAAAAATAGATATCAGAAACGTATTCGTAAACCAGTTACTCTTAAAAATAATACAATTGTAGATCCTTTTGGAACGTATAAGACACCAGGACAGGAAGAAATACGATTTAAAGATGGAGAGTGTTTAAACAGCAGTGGAGTGAAATTTGAAGGAATTAGTGAGTATCGAAAAGTATTGGCCAAAAAAAGTAAAACGCAACAAAAGACTAAAAAATCTACCGCTTTATAGTAGACAGAACGATACCAGATAAAAACAAAAACCTTTCGATTTAAATTTACCTTCGGAAGGTTTTTTTATTTGTGACACTCAAAATTTGCAGATACAATTTCAGATACTGGTTTTGGAGAGATATAGGGGATACCTAATCCCATGCCTCGAAGGATAAAAAGCAAACCGATCAAAACCACAAAAACCGGAATCACTTTCTGAACATGTAGTCGCATCTTTCCATGCAATAGGTTTCCAGCATATACCGCAACTGTCATTAAAGGGATGGTTCCTAAACCAAAAAACATCATATATAAACTACTATCTCGTAAATGGCCAGTTGCGATAGCACCAAATACTGCCATATAAACCAACCCACAAGGTAGGAAACCGTTTAAGAAACCAATTGTTAAAAAAGTATCTGGGGTTTTCTTTTTAAGTGCTGCACCCAATTCACTTTTTACTTTAGAAATGATGCTATAAACCGGCTTAGAAAAATTATATTTCAGAAATATTGAAGAAGGAATCAATACAATAAGAATCATTAAAATACCAGCCCCAATAGAAAGTCCCTGTTGTAAACCAAAAATGTGAAGACTTTTACCTATTAATCCAAAAAACAATCCGATAACACTATATGCTAATAATCTTCCAAAATGATATAGAAAAATCTGAAAGAATTTCTTGGTAGCATTAGATTGATTAACTGGCAACATAAAAGCAATAGGACCACACATTCCTAGACAGTGAAAACTTCCTAAAAGACCTAATATGAATGCAGATACTAACATTAATAGGTAAGAGATTCTTTAAACAAATACGATATGCCTTTATGCGTCCAATCAATCGTGATGTTCCAACGACCCTCAATCATGTTCTCATCTTGTATTAAGATGCGGTTATCTTGAAGTACAATTGGAATTTCGAAGTCTAATTTCTTGTTTGAAGGACGATATAAGGATATGGTACCCGAAATGTCTTGATAATTTTTAACCTCAGGAAAAGTAATTATCAATCCTTCGATCGCTTTTTTTACTGTGATATTATTTTCCAAAGCTTTAGCATTTTTTTCAGCATCAATTTCCTTCTGAAATGCAAGTTCTTTTTTATAATACTCTTCAGTTACAAGATCGTGTTCGTATTTTTCGTTGGTATTCATTTTTATCACAAAAAACATAATGAAGGAAATGAATCCTACAAAGACCAGTATAATTGCTGTTCCCCAGTTTATTTTCATAACACATTGAATTTAATTTTCATATTATCGATAACTTCTTGGACCCAAAAAGGCTGCAGTAGTGGTTTCGATTAGTTTATCATTACTATAAACCCCTATTTTCACTTTATCTTTATCACCACTAAGGGCAGAAGCATTAACTTCAATAAACAGCGTACCTTCTGCCAAGCCTTGCTTGGGAACTGTAAAATTCTTGTGTGTTACAAGTTCTACTTTTCCTTTGTGGGATAATAGTTTAAAATGGACATCTTCAATAGCATCTGTAGTTTTGTTAACCAACTTGTAGGTATATACATTGCTAATCATATTGTTTTCTTTTCGTTCGTAGAGTTGCCCGGGTAATCTTAAAATATTGGCTTCTACATCATTTCTTAAGAATAGCATTCCTATTAAGACACCGGTTAATATGAAAAGTACTGCACTATATCCTTTCAGTCTGGCCGTAAATTTAAATTTGGCTTTTTTTGCAATATTCTCTTCACTGGCATAACGAATAAGTCCTTTGGGTAGATTTACACTTTCCATCATATGGTCACATGCATCGATACAAGCCGTACAGTTTACACATTCTAATTGTGTGCCATTGCGAATATCTATTCCAGTAGGGCAGACATGAACGCATTGAAAACAATCGATACAGTCTCCTTTTCCGGTAGCTGGGCGATCTTCATTTTTTTTGAACTTTGCTCGACCAGCCTCTTTTTCTCCTCGTTTGTAATCATAGGCGACAACAATCGACTTGGAATCTAATAGAACTCCTTGTAATCGTCCATATGGACAGGCGATAATACATACTTGTTCTCTAAACCAAGCAAAGACGAAATAGAAAACACTTGTGAATATTAATAATGATATTAATGTACTTACATGTTTAAATGGTCCATCAATAATATATTGTAATAGTTGATCACTTCCTATGAGATATGCCAGAAAAACATTGGCAATCAAGAATGAAATTATAAAGAATATAACCCATTTGGTCACTCTTTTTCTTATTTTTTCAGCATTCCAGGGTTGTTTATCTAATCGAATTTGTTTCCCGCGATCGCCTTCGATCCAATATTCAATTCTTCTGAAAACCATTTCCATAAAAATGGTCTGGGGACATACCCAACCACAAAATAGCCTTCCAAATGCTACAGTAAACAAGGTGATAAAAATCACTCCAATTATCATCGAGATTACAAAAAGGTGAAAATCCTGTGGCCAGAAGGGCGCGCCAAAAATATTAAACCGACGTTCTAATACATTGAAAAGAAGAAATTGATTTCCGTTAATTTTGATAAATGGAGCAGAAAACAAAAAAATCAGTAATCCATAGCTCACCCATTTGCGGTACTCATAAAACTTACCACTGGGTTTTTTTGGATACACCCATGCACGTTTTCCTTCTTCATTTACGGTAGCAATCGAGTCTCTAAATTTTTCGTTTACGGGTGTTTCCAATTGGGATAGATTTTTTAATTATTCATTAAGAACAACGGCTGTCGAATCTGAAACCACTTCTGGAATTTCTTCAATCGGGGTTTCTTCCTTGGGTGCATCTGGATCTGTCCAGATTTCTCCTTGAGGTTCTTTAGGTTCGGCAGGTATTGTACCTTCTAATGTGATAATATAACTGGCAACCTGTGCCATTTCTGCGGGTTTTAAGGTTTGTTTCCAGGCAACCATTCCTTTTCCGTCACGTCCTCCTTCAGAAATTGTTCGAAAAACATTCTTAATACCTCCTCCTAGAATCCAATATTTATCGGTAAGGTTTGGTCCAATTCCACCACCACCATCGGCTTTATGACAAGCTACACAGTTGGTAGCAAATATGGCTTTTCCTGCGCTGATATCAGATGCATCGGTAAGTAAAGTAACCGTATTTACATCTACAAGATCTTTGGCTGTCTTTTTGTATTCCTCGATGGCAATTTTGGCAGCAGCAACCTCGGTTTCATATTCTTCTGTTTGGGTATAATCATTGAATACATGAAAACGAGCTAAATATATTACTCCGAAAATGATAGTGGCATAAAAACCCCATACCCACCAGGGTGGGAGGTTATTATCCAATTCTTTAATACCATCATAGTTGTGATCTAAAATGATCTCTTCTTCTTCTTCAACTGGTTTACTGTCTAGGAGTTTTAAGTAGGTTTCTTTTACCCATTTGAATTGTTTGTCTTTTTTTGCTTTTTGGGCACGTAGATATCGCTCTTGTGCTTCTGGGTTTAAAGATTGAAATAACACATTTTTGAATGCCGCTAAACTAATTTCTATAGCAATTGAAAATAGCAATACCATGCCCAGTATCAACCACGTAAGTGGCTCGGCAATAAAGGCTGATGTTGATCCGGAATCAACGGTGAGCTCTATTAATACATATGCAATGAGTAAAAAAGCAAGTACTCTTAAATATGATGCGGTTGTCCTCATAGTATATAGTCTTTATCGGTTTTGGTGTCTAATGGGATGTTGCTTACTTCTTTGATATGTTCTTTCTTGGCAGTGAATACCCACCAAAATAATGCGGCAAAGAAGATGAAAAATATGAGTAAGGAAATCATAGGGTAGATTTCTATGCCTTCAATACTTTCCATATGGCCTTTTATAAATTTTAGCATGGCTTTATTCTTTATTTTGAACTATTGTTTCTTCGTTTTCATTTTTTACCTTGATATCGGTACCCAATCTTTGTATATATGCAATTAGGGCAACGACTTCGCGATTTCGCATTTCTACAAAATCCAGTCCGTTTTCTTTTGCATATTTTTTATCGGCTTCATAAGTTTTAGCAAAATCGGGATCTGTATATAGGTTTTTCTCAATTTGTGTTGCTTGCTCATCCATCCATTGCTGTGCTCGAGCAATTTCTTCAGGGGTATATGGAACCCCTAATGATACCATGACTTCCATTTTGGCTTCGGTTTGTGAACGATCTAGCTCATTTTGAATCAACCACTTGTAACTAGGCATAATTGAACCAGATGAGGTGCTTTGTGGATCATAGAAATGGTTAAGGTGCCAGTTATCAGAATATTTTCCACCAATTCGCATCAAGTCAGGACCTGTACGCTTACTTCCCCAAAGAAAAGGGTGATCGTATACATATTCTCCTGCTTTGGAGTATTCACCATAACGTTCTACTTCACTTCGGAAAGGTCGTATCATTTGCGAATGACAAGACACACAACTTTCTCTAATGTAAAGGTCTCTACCTTCTAGCTCAAGAGGAGTATATGGTTTCACACTTGTAATTGTAGGAATATTTGAATCTACCATCAACGTAGGGATGATTTGTACGGCACCTCCAATAAGAATAGCGATTGTAGCAAAGATGGTTAGTTTTACAGGTCTTCTTTCTAACCAGGTATGATATCCTTCTTTGGCAGTTCTATGTCTTGTTACTTTGGTAAGAGGAGCAGCTTCAGCCAATTCGTCGGTTACTTTACTACCACTTCTTACTGTTTTTACGATATTATACAACATGATAAATATTCCGAAGATGTAGATACTACCTCCTATGGCCCGCATCCAATACATAGGAATAATCTCATTTACGGTTTCCAAGAAGTTACCATATACCAAGCTACCATCTGGGTTAAATTGTTTCCACATAGAAGCTTGAACGAAACCAGCAACATACATAGGTAATGCATACATGATAATACCTAGGGTACCTAGCCAGAAATGTGCATTTGCCAAACCTGTAGACCATAATCTGGTTTTAAACAATCTAGGAATTAACCAATATACCATCCCGAAGGTTAAAAATCCATTCCATGCCAATGCCCCAACATGTACATGAGCAATTACCCAATCACTAAAGTGGGCAATAGCATTCACATTTTTAAGGGATAGCATTGGCCCTTCAAACGTAGCCATACCATACCCGGTAATTGCCACAACCATAAATTTTAAAACAGGGTCTGTACGCACTTTATCCCAGGCTCCTCTAAGTGTAAGTAATCCATTAATCATACCTCCCCAGGATGGAGCAATTAACATTACCGAGAATGCTACACCCAGATTTTGAGCCCAATCCGGTAAAGAGGAATATAGTAAGTGGTGTGGTCCTGCCCAGATGTAAATAAAGATTAACGACCAGAAGTGTACAATCGAAAGTCTGTATGAGTATACAGGTCTATTGGCTGCTTTCGGGATGAAATAATACATCAATCCCAGAAATGGCGTGGTTAAGAAAAATGCTACTGCATTATGCCCGTACCACCATTGTACCAGAGCATCTTGTACTCCTGCGTAAACTGAATAACTCTTTAGAGCACTTACCGGAAGCTCAAGACTATTAAAAATATGAAGCACGGCAACCGTTACAACAGTTGCAATGTAAAACCAAATGGCTACATACAAGTGACGTTGTCTTCTTTTTAAAATGGTTCCGATAAGATTCCACCCAAAAACTACCCAAATTAGAGCAATTGCAATATCAAAAGGCCACTCTAGCTCTGCATATTCTTTTGAGGTTGTAAATCCTAACGGAAGCGTAATTGCGGCTCCTACAATAATCAATTGCCAGCCCCAGAAGTTAATATTACTAAGTACATCACTAAACATTCTGGTTTTCAATAAGCGTTGTGTAGAGTAATAGACCCCGGCATAAATTGCATTACCAACAAAAGCAAATATTACTGCGTTGGTATGCAATGGCCGTAATCGACCAAAACTTAACCAGGATATCCCATCGGTGAGGTTGGGGAATAAAAACATAAATGCCAATAGTAGACCAACCGACATCCCAACGATACCCCAGAGCATCGTAGCATATATGAATTTTTTTACGATTTTGTTATCGTAATAGAATTGTTCCATTTCCATTTTAAGATTGTTTAGTTTTAGGTGATACTGAAGACTTTTCTTTGCTTTCTTTTACGAGTTCGTCCTCAAAAAGCATTCGTATGGAAGGCGTATAAACATCGTCGTACTGACCATTTCGTACAGAAAAGATAAAGGCTACAAAAAAGACAATAGCTACGACAATACTAATCGTTAAGAGTACATAGATAACACCCATACTTATTTTGATTATGCATCAAAAGTATGTGTGAACCTTTTCTTAAAAAATGACATTTGTCAGGTTTTATTTTGAAAAGAAAGTATGTGGGATTCAGAAAGGTTTTATTTCTTTTTGAATTGTAATTTTCCTGTTTCTATTTTGATCGCGGTTTTGGCAAGAATGGTAAATATGAAAGCTCCTAGGGCCCAAATACCAAGAGTAACGCCTATTTCAATTCCTGTAGGAGTATATTCTGCAATTTTTCCATAAGGCCCAGGAATGAAACCGGGAACAATAAGGCCAAATCCTTTTTCGATCCAGATGGCTACAAAAAGAATAAAACAAGCAAAATACAATACATTGAAATTATTGCGAAGCTTCCCAAAAGTAAGTATTACAGTGGCCAATATGTTTAATGGGATCGCTGTCCAGATCCAAGGCAATAAAGCCGTTTTACCTTGTAAGCCAAAGAACAAATAATAAGCGCTTTCGCTATGATGCGTTGGCGCATAAAATTCCTTGAACAATTCTGAGACTAGCATAATGAGATTAATCTGAGCGGCGACTGCGACAATCATCCCTATTTTTTTTATGGTTTTATCTTCAATTGTAAACTCTGTAAAAGTTCTGATAATAGCTAGTACTAGAATAATTAATGCAGGACCAGCTGCAAAAGCTGAAGCCAAAAATCGAGGCCCTAACAATGCGTTGTTCCAAAATGGTCGTGCTTGTAAACCTTGGTATAAAAAAGCAGTTACCAAATGGATGGCTACAGCCCAAAATACAGAAAGTATTGCGCCAGGAACATATATTTTTGGGTTTGGGGTTTTTCCTTGATACCGTCTGAATAGGATGTAAAACGGGATCGAAATATTCAGGAATAAATAACCATTAAGTACAATCACATCCCAGGTAAGCATAGAGTTGGGGAAATTAAACACACCAATCCCAGGAATCATATGCCATAAAACTGACGGACCTCCCATATCTGCCACTACAAAAGCGAGACACATAATTAATGCTGCCACTGCTAGTCCTTCACCTATAAGCACTGCTTGCTTAAAATCAATGTCTTTTAGCACATATGTTGGCATCACTAGCATTACTGCCGCCGCTGCAACTCCCACCAGAAATGTGAAGTTAGAAATGTATAATCCCCAGCTTACACGGTCAGTCATACCGGTAGCACTTAGACCAAATTCTAATTGAACCGAATAGCAATACATACCTACTAGCATTACAAAGGTTAAGAATGCCATCCAGACGTGATATTTTTTGGATCCTTGAGTGGTGATATCAAGGCTGTCTTTTACTAAACTTGTAAAAACTTTAAGTCTTCTCATCTTGAGTGTTTTTTTGATCAATCCATGAAGTACCAGAACTTAGGTTCTGTACCTAGGTCTTCTTTTAGTCTAAAAACCTTTTTATTTTCAAGCACCCAGCGTATGGTACTATTTGGGTCAAGTAAATTCCCAAAAATCCTGGCACCAGTAGGGCATGCATCTACACAAGCAGGATTTTTTCCAGCTCTGGAACGTTGTACACAAAACGTACACTTTTCCATGACCCCCTTTTTACGCATACGATTCCCTAAGTAATGCTGATTCTTGTTAATTTCATTTTCTGGTACTTTGGGTGTACTCCAATTAAATCGTCGGCCATCATAGGGGCAGGCAGCCATACAATATCTGCAACCCACACACCAATCATAATCTATAACTACAAGACCATCATCCTCTCTCCAGGTAGCTTGCACGGGGCATACATCTACACAAGGTGGGTTGTCGCAATGAAAACACTGCGTACCCATATAGAAATGCCCTTCGGCGGGGACCTCATGATAATAGTTGTCATCGGCTTCATCAAATTTGAAACCTTTTCCGTCTTTCATTTCATGAATTCGAATGTATTGCATTTGCGAATTGCGATCTTGATTATTCTCTTCGACACATGCACTTACACAATCCATATACCCTTGGCATTTTGAGATATTAAAAGCATATCCGAATAGCACATCTTCTTCAGCATTTTTTGAAGACATATCGATGGTTTTTCCTTTACGTAATTGATATGAACGTACCAATCGATCTACGGTAGCTTTCTTTTCATCATTGGTCATCAATTTGTAGTTGCCCTTAAATTGTTCTTCCCAATCGATTTGTGCTTTTTCTTTGCTTTCATCACCGGCGACCATACTACAAGAAGAGCTTACGGCTCCAGCACCGATCATCAAACTTGCCGTTAATTGTTTAAAAGCAGTACGACGGTTCATTTTTACATCAAAAACCTGATCAAAACCATCTTTATGTTTTTCTTCACCAATAGCCGCTTGATGCGACCCGCACCCTCCAGAAGTTTTTCCACAGCTGCAAGAGCTCGTTTCTTGTTTTTTGGTTTTACCAAGATTTAGTGAAAACCATTTTTTGTTGTTTTGATCGCTCATAATTACTATCGATGATATTAGCTATTCTCTTTCTTTTACTTTTTGAGTATTAAATCTTGATGGCCAACGGCTTTCAAATCCTGGTTTATGTGGATTATGGCAGTTTACGCAAGTCATAGAAACTCTTGGGGGAGCCCAGCCAGCTACTTTTTTACCATGAGCACCGCCTTTCCAATCTTCAAATTGTTTGGTATGGCATTGAGCACATAATTTATGACTGCGATTAAAATCGATCGAATTACCCGTTAAACTTTGTAAATTATCCATGTCGTTACCATTGTGACAGGTAATGCAATTCATTGTGTTTAAATCTGCATGTGCTAGTTTAATATCCCAATGCGCTTTTTTGGCACTTTGAGTGTTTTGCATTTCACTTAGTGGTCTGTTATGGCATTCGGTGCAAGCATATGATGTTATCTGGCTTTTTCGTTCTGGAATTAAAAAGGTATGGTTGCCTTCTGTGATTTCAACAGTATGAATACCCTCTATTAAGGATTCTGAAGAAATAGAGGTGCCATGATAATTTTTACTTTCAGCTTCTATTTTATCGGTGATGTTATGATATTCACCCTCTCCATGTTTACAGGATAACAATGTAGCAAGAAGGATGAAAGCACCAACTAGAATATGTGTGATATGTTTATTCATCATAATTTTTATTATCTCGGGTAAAAATCGCCATATTTATATCCGGTTGTGCATTATTAGGAACATGACATTGCATACAGTTAATACGTTCAGGATGTGTGACTCTAATCTCTTTGGGCGCAGCAGGTCCTGCGTGACAGGATAAGCAATTCTCTCTCATTTGTATTTGATGAGGAATCATTGGCGGGCTACCAGGGAGCGCATTATTTACACCCACTTTTGGTGCCTGAGTTTTAGCAAAGTTGTTTTGAGCGAAAAGTGCTTCAGATGTTTTTTTAACATGACATTGCCTACAATTAATCATCTCTGGATGAGGTGTAATAGGTGCGTAAGTATTAAACTTAGGGACAAACCCTCCTTTTTGATGGCATTGTAAACAAGTATTGCCTCCTATACTCATTTCTTCCTTTACGGGGTGTGGAATAAATGGAGGAGCACCGTAATAAGCTCTATTCTTATAGTACGTATCTAAAGTTCTTTGATGATTTTCATCAATTGGCATGTTGGCATATTCTAGAGCGTTTAAAGAATTTTCAAAAACTCCATTTTCGGTAAGATAAACTCCATTTATATCTCCATTTTCAATAGGAATATAGGCTTCTTTAAGCCCTGTTTGGTAACTATAATTCCATATGATAATGAAAGCCAAAAACAAGAGTGTAAACAGCGATATGATACCTAATCTTTTCCTCATAGCTCTATGCTTTTTCTACTTTGACAGCACATTTTTTATAATCTGGCTCTTTTGATATCGGGCAAAAAGAATCTAATGTGATATCATTGATTAGCATATTCTCATCAAAGAAAGGCACAAAAACCTGCATTGGTGCCGGGACTCCTCGTTGATTAATAGAAGCCGGAAGTACAATTTCTCCGCGTCTTGTTGTGAGTTTTACTTTATCACCGGTTTTGATTTGCATTCGTTTTGCATCATCGGGATGTAACTCGACATAGGCATGAGGCATCGCCTTGTGCAATACGGGAATTCGTCGTGTCATAGACCCAGTATGCCAATGTTCTACTACACGGCCTGTATTTAACCAGAATGGGTACTCGTTATTAGGTTCTTCGGCAGCAGGTTCATATGGGCGTTGCCAGATGATGGCTTTTCCGTCTGGTTTTCCGTAGAAATGAAAATCTTCGCCATTGCTACACGCAGGATCATATTTTGAGTTAAATCTCCATTTGGTGGATTTTCCGTCAACAAAAGGCCACATGGCACCGGGTTGGGATTTTAATACTTCCAATGGTGCCATATTATGTTTTTTACCCACATGATGCTTTCGGTACTCATTGTAAATCTCTTCAATATGGGTTTCTTCTTTGTAGTAGAATTGCTTTTCGTATCCCATTCGTTTTGCAACTTCAACTAATTGCCAGGTATCACTCATAGCTTCTCCTGGGGGGTCGATCATTTGCTCAAAATGCTGTGTCCTGCGTTCTGAATTACCGAAAAGCCCCTCACGCTCGATCCACATAGCAGATGGTAAGATCACATCAGCAATATCTGTGGTTGGAGTAGGATAAATATCTGAAACAACAATAAATCGTCCTTCTTTTTTAGCTCCATCACGATAACGTTTTAATTTGGGCATGGTAACCATTGGATTGGTTACCTGGATCCACATAAATCGAATATCTCCTCTATCTAATGCCCGGAACATTTCTACGGTATGATATGTTGGCTTAGATGGAATATTTTCTACAGGAACATCCCAAATCTTAGCAGCAAACTCGCGATGTTCCTTTTTCATCACAACACCATGAGGTAATTTGTGGGTTAGTGTTCCTACTTCTCTTACCGTACCACAGGCACTTGGTTGCCCTGTTAGTGAAAATGGGCTATTCCCCGGAGATGAAATTTTTCCTGTCAAAAGATGAATATTATATACCAGATTATTGATCCATGTTCCTCGAGAATGTTGGTTCATTCCCATACACCAAAGCGACATTACTTTTTTATTAGGATCTCCATAGTAAGCCGCCATGTATTTGATGTCCTTGGCAGATACACCTGATATTTTTTCAACTTTTTCGGGAGTGTAGTCTTCTAAGAATTGCTTAAAAGCTGCAAAATTAATTGTTGAGGGTTTGTCTTTGAATTTATAGTTATCCTCAAGTCCATAGCCCATATTGGTAAGTCCTTTATTGAAATTACAGTGTTTTTCTACAAAGGATTTGTTTACCCAACCATTTTTGATGATCTCATAGCAAATTGCGTTGGCTACTGCCAGATCTGTTTGGGGTCTAAACAAAATAGATTTATCTGCTGCTTTACTGGTGCGTGTAGTTCTAGTGGCAAAATCGATAATTTTAGCTCCTCGTTTTAATCGTTGATCCAATAATCTTGAGAAAAGTACAGGATGCATTTCGGCCATGTTGTTTCCCCATAAGAAGAATACATCGGCATAATCGATATCTTCATAACATCCCATAGGTTCATCCATCCCGAATGAGGTTAAAAAACCAGTAACGGCACTTGCCATACATAAACGTGCATTGGCTTCAACATTATTAGTACCAATACATCCTTTAAAAAGTTTGGAAGCGGCATATCCATCTGGGATCGTCCATTGACCCGATCCATATATAGATACGGCATCTTTGCCATGATCTTTTATGGTTTCTTTCATTTTGGAAGCGATAAGGTCCAAAGCTTCTTCCATCGAAGTTTCTACATATTGTCCATTCTTTTTTATCAAGGGTTTTGTTAATCGATCTTTACCGTAAAGCGCCATAATAGAGTGATACCCCTTTACACAACAAAGTCCTTTATTTACGGGTGATTTAGGATCTCCTTTTACGGCAATTGCTTTTCCGTTTTCGGTTCCTACCAGAACACCGCATCCAACACCACAAAAACGGCAAGGAGCTTTTTTCCAATCTAAGTTTGCCCCATTAGGAATTCCCTTTTCCTGTTCGTCTGCGAATAATATTCCCGGAAACATGGCCGCTGCCGCAGTCATAGCTGATAACAGTGCCATTTTTTTGATAAATTTTCTGCGATTGGTTAGAGAAGTATACATAGGATTAATGGTTTTGTGGTGTGTTAAATCCTGAAACCAGTGCCAGTAGTTTTAGGCTATCAATGGTATCCAGTTTTTCTTTTAGAATATCTTCTTCGGCTTCATTATTGGTTTCGGTTACCAAAATGAGCAGATCTTTATTCTGGGCGGGCATAATTTCACATTGTTTTATGGAAGATAATGCTTGAATGAGTTCATCTTTTTTGCCCGAATATGGGTGGGCCAAATAGCTCTTAATAGGCATATTTTTGGTTTAAGGTTCTTTATTATAACATCTATAATAGATAGTTTCTGTTTCCTTCTTCGAAAACTTCTTGTTTTTATAACAACCTCCTCATTACGTGACTAATAAGATAGGTATTTTTATTCAATATTCTTCTTAAAATCGGTAGTAAAAAGATTAGGGTTAATGATTAATTGCGCCCAACCCCAGTTATTGGTATTATCATGAGGTCTTCCTGCTTTGACCAAACTCATGCTTTCTGAAGCGAACATGTGAGAATACCCCAAATTCAGTTTTACGTTTTTTATGATCTTTTGTGTAAAAACAAGATCTACTTCGGTACCCAGATACTTATCTTCGTCTGCAGTTAGATCTGCATTTGCCATAAAGTAGTGTCCTTTTACTAATAAATTAGATTTCTCTCCAGTGGTAAAAACCACTTTGGCATAGAGATCATTCAATCCTACATTATTAGCATGATTACCTACGTAGAAATAATCCATAAACCCGTTGAACTTATGATTGGTTCCGTAGAGAGGGAAGAAAGATTTGTTTTTATCGTCACCATCTTGATCTGTTCCGCTTAACAATTCAACCCCCAATCCATAAAGTATTTTTCCAGGTTTATAAGTAGCTTCAAGTGACGCTTGATAAGCACTTAGATCGTTATCAGCATTGGCTTTTCCGAATTGATAATAGGCACTTCCCGCAAAATTGATTTTACCTACGGGAAATGTAAAATAAGAGCCAGCAGTTTGTCGATAAAAAGTTCCGTCGGGTTCATCATTATTAACTCCAGTAAATTTTTGGAATCCAGTATTAAGAAACAAAAAGCTGGCAGAAATCTTTTCCCAGTTCTTTTTGATATACGCATATTGCATGGCTTTATAGCTAAAGAATCCCTGGATATTAAACCCTGTACCCTCGTTGGGTTGTCCTTCTTGACTAAAAGCTGCTCCGATATCAGCTTTGAAGTTTTCACTTTCATATTTAATCAAAGCAGCATCGTGAAAACGTCCTTGCATAGCCCAGTCCAGCTCACCAAAAATACGTTGATCATCGTAAGAAATCACTTGCCGTCCTGCTTTTAAAGACCAGTTTTCATTAAGAAAAATCTGCCCCCATGCTTGAAAAAGTGAAAAAGAATCGTTCCCATCATTAAGCAATATTTGGCGAGTATCTCCCCAGGTACTTACATCTTGAATGCTAAGAAACAGCTTGAGTCTTTCCTGCTGGTATCCAATATTAAGTCGAGAACGTTGTGTAACAAATGCTGCGGGATCTGCATCATCGGGAAACAAATTATTAAAACCATGTCGGTATTCGAATCGTGCTCTTAGATCTGCATCTACGGTCAATTGTGAAAATATGTTTGCTGTGAATAGAGTAAAAAAGAGTATAAGAAGTAGTGGTTTGGATATTTTCATTAAAGGTGTGATATTGGTTGTATATCACAAATGTTGTTCTAAAATTTTTGTTAAAACATGATATGTGTCATATATTAAGTCGCTGAATTTGAGATGAGATTATTGTATTTTAAACTGATACTGTAGCACAAACATCCATTTACGATTGTCTTCCTCAAGGTTATCCTCTTGGTTATAAAATATAGGACGATTTTGCGCATTTAGAGTCAGCTTTGACTTATGATTATTCAAGAACCAATTAACCCCGAGATCAAAAGCAATCATTGGGTCAGACAAACGATCAAAATCAGAATATTGAACTCTTCCATAGGGTTGCAGTTGTCCTTTTGTATTGTTTTTACCCATTTTGGGGAACAAATATCCAAATTGGTATAGGAAAGAAGTTCCGGTTCCCAAGACGGGATATGCATTTCCTTTACCGTTAAAAGAAGCATTTTCAGAATCCAATCCATTTGTTGGATTATTGGCTCCTATAGAGCGCAAATAATTAGGCCCAAAATCATATTTAAAAAAACCTAAATACGAAGTGAAAGTGGAACCTTTACTTTTATTGATGGGTAACTCAACAAATATATCGGCAGCTAGCAAAGTCATATCATGAAAACTTTCTATTCCTTGCTCTAATGAACATAATGCATCTGACTGAAATTTAAAACCAGTTCCAAGAGAAAGTATCTTTTTAGCCCCTAGATAGGTTCCAGAGTGCGAAGCGTATTTGTTACTTTCAGAGCCCAAGAATTCATACTTTATATATCCTGCATATTGTATTTTAGACGGGCTTGAAGTAAACTCTGCAATACCTTCTTTTGGATCGGCAGGAATACTACTGTTTGCCTGAATAGGAAATGGTTTGGATACCAGAAAGCGGTAATCGAACTTATGAAATTTACCTTTGGTAAAGATGCTAAGGTTCCTTAATAGATCGTCGGTAGTATTTACCGTAGGAAGTGCAATAAATGGAACATCGACTACCATTAATTTTGATGTGCTTGGTGCAGAAAAACGTGATAGCCCGTTCCATAGAGATTTACCAGCGCCAATACTGAATTCTTCTGAGAAATTATACTCGGCATACGCATCTAGTAATTTTATAGAAGGTCCCTTGGATGAGAGATAATTAAGATTGTTCGTTCCAAATTGCGTATAAATAAAAAGATGATCAGAAACCTGGCTTTTGATCCCTAGGCGAAATCTTCGAATCGAAATATCGGTAGTTGTTTTTTCTAATTGATTATTAACAAGACTACCCGGATTATTCTGATTGACTCTCCCGGATAATTGTGCATACGTATGTATGCCAATCCAATGATTTTGATCTTTGTTTAGATACCACTTTAGGGGTTTGTTGGGAAAGGATTTAGTTTTTTCTTGCTTGATTTTTTGAGCATTGAGATGGAGAGATAAGGACATAAAAACCCCTATGAAAATCAATATGTTTTTTTTGAAATTCATTAATGAAATGATATAGGATGATACGACTGTCGTTAAGAGCACTCCAAAAGTAAGGAGTGCTCTTTCAACAACATTTAGAAAATCAGTATTTGAATATTAGCAAAAGATTATACATGCTCACTTAAGTGATGATGCTCGTCAATTAGTGGTCCTCCTTCAATGATTTGTTGAGAAGCTTGATTGGCAAACTTTTCAAAATTAAGGTGGAAAGAATGTGCTAGTTGAATAGCCTTACTTACATAAGCACCTTTTTGTAACCAAGTATTCATAGGGTCCAGAATTTCTGAAGGTACTCCAGGGCAATACTCTGGCATGAACAATCCAAAAATTGGATGCTGTTCATAATTTACTTTGTTTAATTTTCCTTCCAGAATTGCCGTTATCATAGCTCTTGTATGTCTAAGCCTAATACGCGAACCTACTCCATAAGGACCGCCGCTCCAACCAGTGTTGATCAACCAAACGTTTACATTAGCTTCTTCCATTTTTTTGCTTAACATCTCGGCATATACTGTTGGATGTAAAGGCATAAAGGGTTCTCCAAAACAAGCAGAAAAAGAGGGCACTGGCTCGGTAATTCCAGCTTCGGTACCAGCTACTTTGGCTGTATATCCCGAAATAAAATGATAAGCAGCCTGCCCGGGAGTTAATTTGGATACCGGAGGTAATACACCAAAAGCATCACAGGTCAAAAAGAAAATATTCTTTGGATTTTTTGCGTAAGAAGGTTGTTGAATATTATCGATATGATAAATAGGGTAGCTTACACGAGTATTTTGTGTAATAGAGCTATCTTCATAGTCTACCTCACCATTTTCTTTGAAAACCACATTTTCAAGGATGGCTCCTGGTTTAATAGCTCTATAAATATCTGGTTCTTTGTCTTCGGTAAGGTCAATCACTTTTGCGTAGCAACCCCCTTCAAAATTGAAGATAGTATTTTCGGCTGTCCATCCATGTTCATCGTCTCCAATAAGTTTGCGATCGGGATCGGCAGATAGTGTTGTTTTTCCTGTACCTGATAATCCAAAAAAGATGGCAGTGTCCCCTAATTCGCCAACATTGGCAGAACAATGCATGGGTAGTACATTCTTTTCGACTGGAAGAATTAGGTTTAATGCAGAGAAAATACCTTTTTTCATTTCACCGGTATAGGCAGAACCACCTACTAATGCTATTTTTTTGGTAAAATTCAAGATGGAGAAGTTACCTTGTCTAATTCCGTATGTGGCGGGGTCTTTAGCTTCATATCCTGGAGCACAAAGTACCAACCATTCTTCATTAAAATTCTCTAATTCTGATGGCTCATATCTCAAGAACATATTGTAAATAAACATGTTTGACCAAGGGTACTGGGTAATCACTCGCACGTCCATTTTATATTCTGGATCGGCACATACATAGGCATCTCGCACATAAAGCTCCTTACCGGATAAGTAATTAATAATCTCATCTTGAAGTAAATCAAATTTATCAGGATCAATGGGTTTGTTAGTTTTGCCCCACCATACTTTATCTTTGGTATATTCATCTTTTACAAGGAAACGGTCTTGTGGAGATCGTCCTGTAAATTTTCCGGTATTTATAGCCAGGGTTCCATCGGCTGTTTCTCTACCCATTCCTTTTTCTACAGTTATTTGTTGTAGCTTTTCGGGAGACAGGTTATAATGAACCGTATTGTCTTTTAGTCCATATTTTGTAAGATCGACATTTGTTTTTAATACATTTTCCATTTTTTAATAATTTAAGTTTTAATACTGTTGGTTAAAAGGGCCATATTATTGGCACCAGGAATAGGGTCGTTGCAAAAAATAATATCAGTAAGGGTGTTCCCACTTTTACATAATCCAAAAATTTATAACCTCCTGCAGAAAGTACCATGGCATTGGTGGTAGTTCCGATTGGAGTTAAAAATGCAGTTGAAGCGCTAATAGCAACAGCTATCATTACTGGTTTAGGAGAAATCCCTAAACTGGTTGCTGCCAGAATTGCAATTGGTGCCATTAATACCGCTGTAGCAGAGTTATTTATGAATTGGCTGAAGACGGTTGTCAACAAAAAAATACCTCCTAATAGTGCTACGGGATGAATAGCTCCTAGATAGGTTACCAAACTATCTGCTGCTATTTGTGCTACACCTGTTTTTTGTAATGCGATTCCCATCGGAATCATCGCTGCGATCATAACCACGCTGGTCCAGCTTATTCCTTTATATGCTTTTGAAATAGGAACGCATCCGGTAATCAAAATTATACCAGCGCAGACCAAGGCTGCTATTGCCCCCGGAACTATTTTGAATACCAATAAAAAAATCATCAACAATAAAGTTCCTAATGCGATGTACGATTTGAACGTAAGATTTTCTACATTTTTTGCCATTCCTTCGGGACTACCGCAAATGACTAGGTTTTCATATAATTCTTTTAGTTCCCCAATATCTTGCCATGTACCTCTAATCAAAAAAGCATCTCCAGCTCTTACTGCAATTTCTTTATCTTGAAGAGGTTCATTATTTCTGGAAGCTCCTAGAAGTTGAATATTGAATCGTTCAAAGTAATCGCCAATTTTGATTTTTCGACCTACAAAAAGAGATTTGGGAGTTACAATCACTTCAGCCATACCTACTTCTTGATTTATAAGGTTGTTTTTTAGCTCTTTTTCGATAGGATCAAGTCTCCATAAACCGAGCCTGAAGTCAATCATGATTTTATTGATAGCTTCAGTTTCTCCTTTTACAGTTATAATATCATGATATAAGAATTCAGTTTCTTCGTTTGGAAATTCTATGTATGCGGGAGTGCCATTAAATACATTGGGATGTCTTCTTTTTAAACGGATAATCGAAACATTATAGGCGTTTTCGAAGTTCCAATCTTTAATTTTGGTCCCTAATAATGGAGATATCGATCGTACACGTAGTCTAAAATAATTTTGATTTACCTGATACGCTTCAATCCATTTATGCATTTCAGAGTCTATATTTACCGGTCGATTTCTAGTTTTGTATTTAGGGAGTATCTTAAAGCCAAAATATCTGAAATACAATATGGATATTACCAGTAGTGGTAGACCTATCAACGCAAATTCGAAAAACGAAAACCCGCTATAACCTTGTTCAACAAGGGCATTACTGGCAATAATATTTGGTGGAGTTCCTGTTAAGGTGAGTAACCCACCCGTATTAGAGCCAAAAGCAACGGGCATTAATAATTTTGAAGGTAAGGTTCCTATATTCCATGCTGCCGAGATAGTAACCGGAAGCAACGTCGCTACGGTTCCCGTATTACTTACAAAACCTGATAGTATACCCGATCCCAATGTCACAATAACGAGTAACTTTGGAACACTTTTACCAGCCCATTGGATAAATTTATTACCTGCCAGTGCTGTCCACCCAGTTTGAGAAAGCCCTTCGCCAATAATAAATAACGCCGCTATCATAATTACAGTCGAATTACTGAAACCACTAAAAGTCTCTGTAACACTCAAAATACCCGTTAAGAATAGGCTAAGCATGGATAATACTGCTACAACATCTGGAGGATATTTACCCCAAATAAATAAGCCTATTGTGATTACAAAAATGATTAACATTACATACATCTGACACCTCTTTTTTGAAGTTTACCTGGAATCATCCTTACATAGGATCATTCATTATTTTATTGATTAAAATTGTAAGGAACAATACTCACTTACAGAGCTAGTTAATCAATAGTTAATAGAGGTATTTCGGTATGAAGCGTCAAAAGTTTGGTAAGCCTACCTTCAGAAGGTTTATTTTTTGTTGCATGGTTTCTGGGCAAGATGGCCAATAGATCAATTCCTTTATCATTGATATAGTCAAAAATCCCTTTTTCGATATCTGTGTTTTCCTGAAAAGTATGATGAGAATAAAACTTCTCTAAATAGTATTCTAGGACCTTTTCGTTTTTTTCATCAACTTCAGAATACCCATAGCTTTCATTTTCGTTACAAATCGTTAAAACATGTACTTCAGAGTGAAACCTTCTGGCAATATCCAAAAGTATTTCAAGCACAGATGCATCGTCAATTTCATTTTTTCCTAATACCAAAGCTATTTTTTCTACTGCGAATTCTTTTGAATTTTCAGGAATAGCAATTACAGGGCAATCAGCTTTTAATACAAGTCTAGAGGTATTGGTGATTTCGGTTTCCTCATCGGCACCTTTTGTTCCCATAATCACCAAATGCATCTGCTCTTGCTTTTGGGTTTCTAAGATATTGTCTATTAGATCACCAGTTTTAAGAGTCCAATTAATAGTACCTCTGAAAAGGGGATACGCTTTTTTAATATTCCCGATGGTCTCTGTTATACTTTTTTGTAATGAGTTATCGCCAGATTCATTAACATGTATCAGTAGTATCTCGATGTTTTTATCGTCCCTGGCAAAATTAATTGCATATTCAATGGCATTGTTTGTAGAAGTCGA
Organism: Aquimarina gracilis; assembly: GCF_035285365.1. NCBI lineage: Bacteria > Pseudomonadati > Bacteroidota > Flavobacteriia > Flavobacteriales > Flavobacteriaceae > Aquimarina > Aquimarina gracilis. Next base: position 45,037 of record NZ_JAYKLX010000003.1, read on the forward strand.
TACATCGAACGGAACAAGAATTTTGGTAATATCTTTCATGATTCAAGTTTTAGTTTTTGGACGATTGTGGTTATGTCCTTTTGTTGGTTTTCTTAGTACAAAGGTTGCCTTATTAAAAGAATCAGGAAATGATATTCGTCAGGTTTTAATTTCTATTTGTTAATGAAATTTGTATGTATTCACTAACCGACTAAAATTTTAAACTATGAAAAAGCACTCAGGAAGAATTGACCTTAAAGGAAAACTTATAAAGGCATTAATTATTGTATGCCTGGGGATACTACTAGCATATTTGTTCTTAAACACTCAAATAGTCGAAATGGTATTAGACTTGTTTTCTCCATATCCAGAAAACCAAATGTGATAATTATGAGAACAAATATTTATTGATTCGATACATTACTGAAAATGATAATTAATATGCTTTGACCAGCTATAATCTTGCTGTAATGTATATTTTGTAACCATACAAAAGCGAGCCGATTTAGGGTTTTCTATAAATTCCAAAGTATAAGGTTTAATAATATATCCACCCCAATATTCTGGTTTGGGAATGGTTTTGTTTTTGAATTTACTTTCAAAATGTTTCAGACGATCATCAAGAACTTTACGCGAAGCTATAGTTTCACTTTGATTAGATACCCATGTACTTAACTTACTTCCTTCGGGTCTAGATTCAAAATATCCTTCAGAAAGATTGTTAGGAATTTTCTCGGCTTTTCCACTTATAAAAACTTCACGCTTGGCCGATGCCCAATGAAAAGAAATAGATACCCTATCGTTTTGAGCGATGGCTTTTCCTTTCTCACTGTTGTAATTGGTAAAAAAGATAAACCCTTCCCAGGTAAATCTTTTTAATAATACAATTCGACTTTTCGGAAACCCATCTTTTCCTATTGTTGAAAGAAACATTGCATTGGTCTCTTCTTCTGGAAATTGTGTATCCACTTCATGAAACCATTTCTGGAAGTGTTCTATAGGATTATGGTCTTTTGATGCATTCATTTTATTGGCTTCAATCTTCTACTTAGGATATTGGTTAATACGGTAACATAGATAATAATAGAAATTGAACTTAAAGGCATTAATATTGCAGCCACAATGGGTGATAGTTGCCCGGTAACGGCAAAGTAAAGTCCAATTATATTGTATAAAAATGATAAAACGAAGCTTGATTTAATAATTTTTATCGCTTTTTTGGAGATACCAAGATAGGTTGTCACTTTTTCAAATTGAGAAGCATCCAAAATAGCATCACAAGCAGGAGAAAATACATTGACATTTTCTGAAACGGCAATACCCACATCACTTTGTGCCAGCGCTCCTGCATCGTTAAGTCCATCGCCAACCATAATTACTTTGTGCTGATGTTGTTGTAATATCTCAATGTAATTGAGTTTGTCTTGTGGTTTTTGATTAAAGAACAGCTTTGTTTTTTTTGGCAATAGTTGTTCTAAATATTGTTTTTCGCCTTCGTTATCACCTGACAGAATAGACAAATTATAGGTTTTTGATAACGTGTTGAATACCTCTTTGATTCCTTTTCGATATTGGTTATGAAAAATGTACTGCCCCTTGTATTTGTTATTTGTGCTTATGTGTACTGAAGTATTTAGGGCTTCAGAGTCTTTGGTATTCCCCACAAAACCAGAAGAACCAATTTTGATCGTATTTTGCGCAGATTTACCTTTAATGCCCTTCCCGATGTGTTCTTGATAATCATCTAGTGTTATGATATTATGCTCATCCAGGATATCATAAAGAGATCGGCTTAAAGGGTGATTCGAAGCACGAAGTGTATTTTTGAGTAATGACTCTTCCTCGGGAGTGAGTTGTAATCCTTGATATTCGATATTACTTTTTTTATTGGTGGTTATGGTACCGGTTTTATCAAAAATTATGGTATCTGTTTGTGCTAATTGTTCGATTACATCTGCATTTTTGAGGTAAAACTTACTTTTTCCAAAAATTCTAAGGATATTTCCTAGCGCAAAAGGTCTTGCCAGCGCCAATGCACATGGACAGGCAATAATAAGTACTGCGGTAAAAACATTAATCGCTTTTGTTGGATCGGTAAACAACCAAAAAGTAGTTGATACTGCCGCTATACATAAAATAGCAATAGTAAAATATTTACTAATAGTATCTGTAAGGTTAGTAAATGATGTCGATTTATCTTTGTTAAAGATATCGTTACTCCATAATTGAGTGAGATAACTTTGTTCTACCGATTTTAGGGCTTCAATTTCGATAGCACCCGCCAATTGTCGCCCTCCTGCAAAAAGCTTATCACCAGATTGTTTACCAACAGATTCGCTCTCGCCGGTTACAAAACTATAATCAATTTGGGCGTTACCTTCGATAAGAATGCAATCTACAGGAACTAACTCTTCATTTCTTATCAAAAGACGATCTCCTTGTTTAATATCATATACCTTAATATTTTCTTCCTTTCTTTTCTGCTGATCTGTTTTTGTAATACGTGTCACAGCAATCGGGAAATATGATTTGTAGTCTCTTTCAAAAGATAAGAATGAATATGTTTTTTGTTGAAAAAACTTTCCAAGTAACAGGAAAAATACAAGCCCGGTAAGACTATCAAAGAAACCTGTTCCCAGGTCAAAAACAATTTCGGTGGTACTTCTAATAAATAGAACTAAGATTCCTAAAGCAATAGGTACATCAATATTTAATAGTTTGGATCGTAATCCTTTGTAAGCCGAAATAAAATAATCCTGGGCTGCATAAAATACTACAGGTAAAGAAAAAGCAAACATAAGCCATCGAAAAACATGTTTGTATTGTTCAAGCCAATATTCTGATACTTCGAAATACTCTGGAAACGATAAAAACATCACATTGCCAAAGGCAAAACCGGCTATCCCTAGTTTATAAATAAGGCTGCGATTAATTGTAGTTGTTCCTGTAGAATAATCTTCTAAACTAATATAAGGTTCGTAACCAATAGTGCTTAATAAAGTAACTACTTCTTTAAGAGAAATTTGTTCTTTATTAAATGTTATACGAACGGTTTTCTTAGGAAAATTTACCTGCGAAGACGTGATGGTTGGTTGAAGTTTGTGTAAATTCTCTAAAACCCAGATACAGGAACTACAATGTATATGGGGTATGTAAAGGGTTATAATTTGTATATTTTCATCCTCAAACTCTACTAATCTTTCAATAATATCAGGATTATCGAGATAATTGTATTTCCCTTCAATTTCTTTAGGAATGGCTCCAGGAGCAGATTGTAAGTCATAATAACAGGATAAATCATTACTCGAAAAAATCTCATATACAGTTTTACACCCATTACAACAGAATGTTTTTTGATCAAAGTTTATAATTGTTTTACCGCAATCACTTCCGCAGTGAAAACAAGTCGATGCTATCATAGACTCATTATTTGTTACAAAAATGACAAAGTATCAAATGGTGTAAAATGATAAATATCATAGTTTCAGCAGAGTTGGCCTATTAGTTTTGGAATTCCATCTTAAACTTTGTTATGATGAAAAAAATAGTAATACCCACAGATTTTTCTGAAAATGCATGGAATGCTATAGAATATGCCAGTAAACTTTTTAAAGATATTGAATGTACTTTTTTCTTACTACATGTATATACTCCGGCTATTTTTTCTTCTATAGAAGGAGTTCCCGCAAATACAGGTATGGAGGATGCATCAATGGTGTTTTCTCTGAATAAATTAAAGCAGTTGGAATCCAGGATCAAAAAAGAACTACCAGCTCTAAAGCATCATTTTGTAAATAAAGTTTCTGCAAATTCTCTAACCGACGAAGTAAAAGAAATAGTGCAAAAGGAAAAAATAGATTTTGTTATAATGGGAACCAAAGGATCTACTGGGGCGGCTTCGGTATTTATGGGAAGTAATGCGGTTCGCGTTATAAAAACTGTAAAAAATTGCCCTGTTCTTGTTGTTCCAGAGGGATCAGATTTCATTGTTCCTTCAGAAATTGCTTTTTCCACAGATTTTAAACGTTTTTATAGTTATAATGAGTTACAACCTCTTATTGATTTTGCAGCACTATTCGACGCGACCATAAGAATAGTTTATGTTCAAGAACAAGATGAGCCTTTGACCAAAGAACAACAGTTTAATGTAAACATGTTGGAAAAGTATCTTGCAGATGTTAAACATTATCATCATACCATAAACAAAGGTGATTCGGTAGCAGATTCTATTAAAGATTTTACTGAAGAACTGAATATATATTTATTGGCTATGCTCTACTACAAGCATAGCTTTGTAGAAAGATTGACAAGAGAGCCCATTGTAAAACGAATAGCTTTTCAAATCAAAATCCCATTCTTAACCATTCCAGAATTAGGAATGAGTTCGGCATTTTCTCGTAAAACAACGAGGGTTTCTGAAGTTGACAAAGTATAGCTGTAATTAAGAAATTAATTACAAGGGACTCATTCTTTAATTCGTTTAAAAATGAGTCCTTTTATGTATGGTCAGAAATGGGATAATCCTCATAAAAATCCTTGAATGTTTTAGTAGTTGTATACGTATCTCTAAGTACCTTATACACCATGATAATTACCATAAGTTGGCCTAGACAAGTAAGATAAAACACCCAGCTAAATGATACATTCATGACCACCATAATAGTAAGCACTAGTAGTATCACTGAGGTTATAAAAACTATAGGGATTGCAGAAAATTTCATTTTTATTTTCAAGGTACCGTTTTTGTAGAACAAACACTCTTAAGGATTCGCCAAAATCAAATACATAGCTGACAAAAGTCATAGTTTCTCCTTTACTCATTATATAGTTTTGAATAGAACTTTATCAAAGATACTGTACGATGAGAAAGATTTTGATACCTACAGATTTTTCAGAAAATGCAATGAATGCTATTCGGTATGCCGTTGAGTTGTTTAAATATGAACGCAGTGATTTTTTTATCATGCATGCCTTTGCAGATGAGGTATACGATCATAATACTTTGGTGTCCAGGGAGATTTTTGAAGAGTTAAAAGAAACCGTTCAAAAGCACGCTGATGTTGAATTGGAGGCAATACTAAAGGATGTAAAAGAAATATCTCCCAATCCCAGGCATACATACCAAATAGTATCCACATTTGGAACGCTAATAGATGAGGCAAATGATCTGGTGGATAAAGAAAATATTGATATTTTGATTATGGGCACAAAAGGTAAAACCGATGATCGAAATATTACCTTTGGCAGCAATACATTGCAAGTACTAAAATATGTAAAATGTCCTGTATTGGCAGTGCCTAATGGTTGTAAATATGATTCTCCGAAAAGGATTTTATTTCCAACAGATTATTTGATTCCATATAAGCGCAGAGAATTAAAATTACTGAGTACACTTACCAAAAGTTTTAGATCAACAATTAATTTTTTACATATTTCAGGCTTTGAAAAATTATCGATAAGACAAGAAGATAATAAAGCTTTTCTGGAAGAATCTTTGCCAGATGCCGAGTTAAGATTTAACAGGATATCATCAGATGACCTTACCAGTGCGATTAATCAATTTATAGAAGATCATGAAATCGACTTTTTGGTCATGGTAAACTCGAGAAGATCTTATCTAGAGAGTATTCTATATCAATCTACAATAGATAAAATTGGATTGCATATAAAAATACCTTTCTTAACGATGCAAAATTTACAACGATATTAAAAACATGGTGCGATGAAACGAATTTTATTACCAACAGATTTTTCAGACAATGCATATAATGCAATCAGGTATGCTATGCAATTTTTCAAAAATGACAAAGTCACTTTTTATTTGCTAAATACATTTACTCCTGTATCATATCATGCGGGCTATCTTATCGAAAACCCTACACTTTATGGGATGGAAGATGTGGCGATGGTAAATTCGAAAAGAGATATAGAGCGAATCGAAGAAAAAATTAAAGAAGAGTTTAATAATCCGAAGCATGAATTTGTACGATTATCGGCTTTTAATACACTGGTTGGTGAGATTAAAGACGTTATCGAAAAGTACAACATCGATCTAATTGTTATGGGAACTCAAGGTGCCACAGGAGCCAAAGAGGTTTTTATAGGTACCCATACCATGTATACGATTAAGAAAGTAAAATGCCCGGTTATTGCCATACCCTCTGGATTTGAGTATGAAGAACCAAAAGATATCTTATTTCCTACAGATTATAAACTTAGCAAGACCAACAAGTATTTACCGCTTATCAAAGAAATATGTGATTCGCATGTTTGCAGACTTAATATTTTGAATGCATATTATGGAGTACCGTTGAATGATGCACAAAAGGAAATAAAAGATTATTTGGAGGAGTATTTTAAAGGTAATGCCCACGTTTTTCATATTGAAGAAGGAGTTGATGTAATTGAAGCTGTAGAAGATTTTCAGAAAAGATACAAGGTCAATTTATTAGTGATGATTCACAATAAACATTCATTTTTCGAGAATCTCTTATTTACACCTGTAATTAATCAAATTGCATATCACACCAATATTCCGTTTTTAGTCATTCCTTCAGAAAAGAGGATAAAATAACCTTAAGAATAATACCTATGAAACGTATACTTATCCCAACAGATTTTTCGGCCAATGCCTGGAATACCATATTGTATGCGATGGAGTTGTATAAAAATACGCCTTGTGAGTTTCATATTTTAAATACATATGAAGTAAAACCAGTACAGCTTATTAGTACTGTAAGTTCACAACGAGTTGGTCACTATTATGATGCAGTAAAGATAGAATCCAAAGAAGGATTAGAAATGATACTAGAAGATATAAGCAATTCTGGTCCTGATCCTAAACATATTTTTAAAACTTTTTCAAAATCGGGATCATTGCTAGAAATTGTTGCGCAAATGACAGTTGCGGATCATTTTGACCAAATTGTTATTGGAACCAAAGGAGCAACGGGAGCCAAAGAAATTTTCTTAGGTAGTAATACACACAGAATTATAAAAAACATAGAGTGTTGCCCTATTTTGGTGGTACCCGATGATGTTTTTTTCGAAAATATCACCAATATTGCTTTTGCTACAAATTTTGAAAGAGTGTACTATAAATCAGAAATCACACCTATATTACAACTGGCAAAACAGCAAGGAGCTACTGTAAGAATGATACATGTTTACGATAAGCCAGAATTAGATATTGTACAAACCTACAACTCTACTTCTTTAGAACGATACTTTAAAGATATTAAGCACGATTTTCACGTAATTCATAATTTCTCGAATTTAGAAAAAGCCATTCAATCATTTATAGAAGAATTAGAAGTTAATCTATTAGTGATGATTAATTATGAACATAGTTTCATTGAGCGATTAACCAGAGAATCGGTCATAAAAAAAATGACATTTCATACAACAATACCATTTTTGGTAATTCCTTCCGATAACTGAGAATTGTCATAGAATTTTTGATGATTTGGGAATAGTTTTATGATATAATTTATAAAACATATGTCATGAAACGAATACTTGTTCCTACAGACTTTTCTAACAATGCATATAATGCACTTTACTATGCTACCCGCTTATTCAAAAATGAGCCATGTAAATTTTATATTCTTAATACATGCGATATTAATAGATCTGCTATTTCAGGAAATAAGGATTCTGAAGATTTAGATCAAGAAGTAAGCAAGCGAGCCAACGAAAAATTGACCGAAACACTGCATTCTATTGTAAGAGATACCGAAGATTTTGATCATACTTTCGGGACAATTTTATCGGCCAAAAAACTTTTGGAAACAATCGAAGAAACAGTAAAAAGTGAAGGTATCGATTTGATTGTTATGGGTACCAAAGGAGCAACAGGAGCCAAAGGATTTTTCATAGGAAGTAACACTTCTAATATTATCGAAAAAACTAAATGTTGCCCGGTACTGGCTGTACCCGATGAATTTAATTTCGAAGACACAAGAGAAATTGCCTTCTCTGGTCAGAAATTAGTTTAAGAATACCAAAAACACTATTGGTTTCAAGATATAAATTTAAAACCTTAAAAAATGAAACGGATACTTGTTCCCACAGATTTTTCAGACAATGCTTATTGTGCACTTTTTTATGCAACTAGGTTGTTTAAAGACGAAGCGTGCCAATTTTTTATTCTAAATACATTCGATGTAGATACTTCGGTATTAACCAGCAGAATTAATACCAGTAAAGGTGACCTTTTGTATCAAAAATTAAGTTGTGAATCAAAAGATAAGCTTACAGAGACCCTACATTCGATAGTAAGAGATACCGATGATCTTGATCATAGCTTTGAGACCGTATCTGTTTCCAAAAAGTTACCAGAAACTATTAATAAAACCATAAAAAACAAAGAGATTGACCTAGTGGTTATGGGGACCAAAGGAGCTAGTGGTCTTAAAGAAGTTTTTATGGGAAGCAATACTGTTAGGGTAATTCAAAAAGTTAAAGGGTGTCCAATACTTGCTGTACCCCATGAATATGATTTTAAGGTACCTGCCGAAATCGCTTTCGCTACGGCTTTCAGACGTTTTTATAGTAAAGAAGAGCTAGAACCACTTGTAAAAATAGCCTCTTTTTTCAATTCCAACATAAGAATCATGCATATTCATGAAGAAGAAAAGTTGGATGAGATACAAGAGCATAATTTCAAAAAACTAAAAGAACATTTAGAAGGCCTAAATTATAGTGTGCACTGGATCTCAAAATTCAATCAAAAAGCCGAAGTCATCAAAAAGTTTATCGCAGAAATGAATATTGATATGCTGGCAATGTTGCGTTACAGACACAGTCTTATTGAAAGCATTACTCACGAACCAGTATTGAAAAAAATAGGTTTCCAGGCAAGCATCCCTTTTTTGGTAATCCCAACTGCAGGCTGATAATTATCATAGTTTTCATGTGGTAGTACCTATAAATTTATACTATAAATCTAAAAACTTAAATAATGAAAAAGAAGATTCTGTTACCTACCGATTTTTCACAAAACGCATGGAATGCTATAGAATATGCTACAGAATTATACAAAAACGAAACCTGTGATTTTTATATTCTTAATGCATTTAATGCTTCGGGCTATGCCCTGGAAAGTATGATGGTTCCCGAACCTGGAGAAAAACTCTATGAAGAAGCCAAAGAGAAGTCAGAACAGGGGTTAAGTAAAATTCTAGAAAGATTAAGTTTTCGTAATGATGAAAGAGAACATAAGTTTTTTATGGTATCCCAGTTTAATGGGTTGCTTGATGCGATTAAAGACATTGTAGATAAACAGGACATCGAGATGATCATTATGGGTACAAAAGGAAGCTCTAATGCGGTAGATGTGATTTTTGGAAGCAATACAGTAATGGTGATGGAAAAGTCTAGAAATTGTCCTGTAATGGCTATACCAGAAGATGCTACATATAAAGATCTCGAAGAAATAGTTTTTCCAACAGATTATAAGATGAATTTTAAACGGCGCGAACTTCAGAATATCATCGAAGTGGCCAAAATGAGTAAAGCTGCCATTCGAGTATTGTATGCTTCTGATGGGGATCCGCTGAGCGAAGAACAAGAAAACAATCAAAACCTTCTCAAAGAATATTTTGAAGGGCTAACCTACACGTTTCATACATTAACTAACCTGGATGCTCCGTCTGCAGTACGATGTTTTGTAGAAAGTAGAGAAAGTGACATGATAGCCTTTTTTAATAGAAAACATAGCTTTTTTGGAAGTATTTTCTCTAAACCGATGGTTAAAAGCTTGGGGAGATATGCCAAAGTACCTGTATTGGCAATACATGATTTAAGAGGATAGTAAGAGCTTTATAAAGCATTAGTTTAATAACATAAAAATATTGAAAAAGATGAAAAATATAGGAATCTGGATAGATAAAGAAAAGGCTCACATTATTCATGTAAAAGATGATGGAGAAGACATGACAACCATTCAATCAAATATTGAAAACTTCAGAATACATGGTGGATCGGGAACCCGGTTAAAAGGAGGGCCACAAGATGTTGTACAGGATAGTAGATATTTGGAACGAGAAAAAAACCAATTTAGAGTTTATTTTTCTGAACTCGTTCCTTATATAAAAGATGCTGATAAAGTTGCCATTTTTGGACCTGCAGAAGCAGGAGAAAAGTTTAATAAAGAACTACAAGAGAATTACAAAGATATATTCAATAAAGTTGAAGGTGTTTTTAGGGCCGATAGTATGACCGATAATCAAACAAAAGCACTGGTAAGAGATTATTTTAAAAAATATAAACGAGATACCATTTAATTTCGACTAGCACACAAGATATCTTTTAAAATAACAATAGATCAGGTCATTGCATTTCATTTAAAAACAAACAAATGCAAAATCAAGATTTTGATATAATAAAATCTTCAGGTGAAAAGGTTAAATTTTCACTGCACAAACTTCGTAATTCTTTAAGGAGAAGTGGTGCCGATGATCATTCGGTCGAACATATACTTGATATCGTTCGGGATGAATTATATCAGGGCATTTCAACCAAAGAAATATATAATAGAGCTTTTGCTTTACTTAAAAAGAAAAAATCGGTTTTCGCATCAAAGTATAAACTCAAAAAAGCTATCTATGAATTAGGCCCAACAGGTTTTCCTTTTGAACGTTTTGTTGCTGCAATACTTCATTATTCGGGTTATAAAACCAATATCGGGCAAATCATTAATGGGAAATGTGTATCTCATGAAGTGGATGTCATCGCCAGAAAGAACAGCAATTATATTGTAGTAGAATGTAAGTTTCATGGAGAAGAAGGACGTAATTGTAATGTGAAAATTCCATTATATATTCACTCTCGATATCAGGATATTGTTGCATATTATGGTGATCAGAATAAAGAAGAATTACCACCCGATGAAGGTTGGGTGGTTACCAATACTCGTTTTACAAAAGACGCTATCAATTATGGAGAATGTGCGGGACTGTATTTGCTTAGTTGGGATTACCCCAAAGAAAACGGATTAAAAGATAGGATAGACCGTTTGGGATTATATCCAATTACAGTCTCTACACTTTTAACCAACCGTGAGAAACAATTTTTATTAAGTCGAGATGTAGTATTATGTAAGCAATTAATTGGAGATGTTTTCTACTTGGATCATTTGGGTGTCTCAGAACGGCGTAAAGAAAAAATAATGAGCGAAATCAAATTACTCTGTAACGTATAAGTCTGCCATGCCAACTATTAAAATTCATTTTCTGGGAGCTGCAGGTACTGTAACGGGTTCTAAATTCTATATAGAAACCCCTCAAAAAAACATATTAATTGATTGCGGGATGTTTCAGGGACTCAAAGAACTTCGCGAGATAAACTGGAAAGGACTTCCTATTAATGCAGCAGATATTGATATTGTTTTACTTACTCATGGCCATCTTGATCACACAGGATATTTGCCAAGGTTGGTAATGCAAGGGTTTGTTGGCGATATTATAGGGAGTGCACCTACACTTGCTATTACCGAAATTATTTTAAGGGATAGTGCAAAAATTCATGAAGAAGAGGCCGAGAGAGCAAATAAAGAAGGATATTCTAGTCACGATCCAGCGCTACCATTTTATACAGAAAAAGATGCCGAAAAAACAATAAATCATTTTAAAAGTAAAAAGAGAGATGAGTGGATTTCGGTTTCTGAAGATATTCAATATAGATTTCAATACAATGGCCATATTATAGGATCCACATTTATAGAACTGAGTCTTTATGGAAAAATAGTTGTTTTTTCAGGGGATTTAGGAAGAAACAATGATGTATTGCTTAGATCACCTGATAGGCCTAGGTGGGCAGATTTCCTATTTATTGAAAGTACATATGGTAATAAACTTCATCCCGATGAAGACATAGAAGAAAGATTAATAACATTAATCAATAAAACTCTTGATGATCAAGGAGTCTTAATTATCCCATCATTCGCAGTAGAAAGGTTGCAAACGTTAATGTACCTTTTATGGCGACTGTACAAAAAGAATCGAATTCCGAACCTGCCAATTTATGTAGATAGCCCAATGGGCAACAATGTACTTTCGGTTTTTGAGCTTTTTCCCGATTGGCATAAATTACCAATGAGTGACTATTATGCGGTTTGTAACCATATCAACATTGTTACTTCATATCGAGAAACTTGGGAGGTTATAGATAACCCCAGACCAAAAATTGTGATTGCTGGTAGTGGTATGGTTACTGGTGGAAGGGTGCTTACCTATTTAAAACAATTAATAGACAACCCAACAACTTCTGTAGTTCTCGTTGGATTTCAAGCTGAGGGAACGCGGGGTAGGTTGCTTCAAGAAGGAGCTCATGAAATCAAATTATTTGGAAAATACCACCCGGTTAAAGCCAAAATACATCAAATAGAGAGCCTATCTGCACATGCCGATCAACAGGAATTATTGGATTGGATGAGTGAAATCAAAAATGTCCCCGAAAAAATATTTCTTGTACATGGAGAACGTTCTGCTTCAGATGCGCTAAGAGTGAAGATACAGGACACTTATAAATGGAATGTTCATGTACCCAAATTATATGAAACAATCGAAATTTTGGTTTGACCGACACCAATAAGAATAGCTCCAAAAAAATAATCAAAAACGGTTTCTTAATTATTTTATAAATATTTAATAACCTGATAATTATCATTTCCCTCTCACAAGTGTTTCAGTACATTATTCTCAGTTTTAAAACCCGAAAAAAATGAAGCCGACTATAAAACCTACCGCAGAAAAAGAGTTAAAAGAAATTCATCTGGACGCTCTCGAATGGAAATCGAGTTTACAGTTTATTAATCGAGAACTGAAGTTTATTAATCAACTTTTAAACTCTTATGTATTTGAACCTAATACGCCTAATCTTTTTGAGCGATTACAAGAGTATAAAGCACAAATCCAAAAAGTAGAAGAAGAAATAGAAAGTTTACACCAAAGCATCAGAAAACATGAAAGTGAACTAGGAGGCATGCTTGAGTGTGATACGATTTCATGTGATCACGAATATTATATGGAGCATGAATTACTAAAAACTTCATACAATACATTATATAAAAAGTTCAGAGAGTTGAAATCCAATGTATTTGGTTATGCAGGTGGTATCCTGAAAACGAAAAGAGATAAAAGTTAAAAGACTGCAAACTGATAATTATCATTTTAATACGATACTTGTCAAATTAACTTTAGCATACTTAAAATCAATTAATAACATCAAAAACGTAAAACATGTCACTAATTAAATTTAACAAGAACAGATTCCCCTGGTTCAACGACAGAATTGCTACGTGGTTGGATACAGATGATTTTTTTGCAGATGATTTTTTTATAAAAGATAGAAATCTTCCTGCGATGAATGTCAAGGAAAATGAAAAAGACTTCGAAATCGAACTTGCGGTTCCTGGTTTTTCAAAAAAAGATATTGAAGTAACCATGGAAGACGACGTTTTGCATATTTGTGCAACACAAAGCAAGGAAGAAGTAGAAGAGGAAGAAAATTATACACGTAAAGAGTTTAACTATAGCTCGTTTGACAGAAAACTACAGTTACCCAACAATGTAGATCAAAATGAAAAGGTTAAAGCTAAATACAAAGACGGTATTCTCACACTTAATCTTATGAAAAAAGAAGAGACCAAAGAACCGCCAAAAAGAATAATTGATATCGCTTAACCTGATCAAAGGCAGAAGATATGGGGGTATGATTTTCTGCCTTCTTTAACTAAATCCAATAAAGATGAAACCTAAAAAACCAAATGTAAAGTATATAGAGTGGCGAAGTCCCGAAGAATTACATGAGGCCTCGTTACATTGGATATCTGAACTCAAATTCATCAAAGATGAACAGCATTTTCTTGATGAACTTATCGAAAACAATACATTACAACTTATCTCGGGCAAAACTTTTGAAAAAAGTAAGAAAGTAGTAGATGATTTAGTTCAAAAAAGAAAAGCGATAGAACCTTTACTAAAACGCATTATCAACCATTATAATGAGCTTACAATTCTTGTAGATGGAATTGACCAACCAGCAGAAGAAAAGAAGTATAAAGTAGATCATGGTAAATTACTAGAAGAGGTGAGTGAATATCTTATAGCCTACAAAGAGATCAAGCGCAGCATTTTTGATCTAATCAAAATGATTATGAAACAAAGCAAACAAAAACGATTATTAAACTAGCATATTTTGGTAAAACGTATAGCAAAGATCACCATAGTGACCATTTTAGTATTGTTTGCTGCATTTTGGGTATGGTATGAGTACACCTATTCTATGGATACAGTAATACCTTTTGAAGTTAATAACCCAGAACTAAAAACGAAAGTTTTGATAGCCTCTCAAGGAAGTCGGTTTAAAGATTCATTGGTTCAGGGGGTTTTGAAACATTATCAAAATGACACCATTTATTTCAAGGTAATTGATGTGTATACAATGTTTACAGTAAATATTGATAAATGGGATGCCTTAATTATTATCAATTCCTGGGAGTATGGAAGCCCACCTCGCAATGTAAAAAAATTTATAAAAAATCATCCCGATAAATTAGACAAACTTATTATTCTCTCAACTGTGGGTAGTAGCAATATTGCCTTAAAAGACGTGGATGTGATATCTGGAGAATCTATCATAGAACAAACACCAAAATACACCAACATTGTCGTAGAACGATTAAATGAAATAATAAAATAAACCAAGAAAACATGAACAAATCTTATACATACTTAGTGCTACTTGTGGGATTATTTTTTAGTTGTTCTTCAAGTGAACTAGTAGAAAACTGGAAAAACCCTGATATTGATATTTTTGAAGCTCAAAAGGTTTTGGTAATCGGAATAACCAACGAAGATGGAAATAGAAAAGTTTTTGAAAAAAAATTGACTTCTGAGCTGAAAAAAAATGGCGTTAATGCTATAAGAAGCCTTGACTTTTTTGAAGAAAATTTTACCACCTCGCCAAGAACCGATGATGAGTTAATGATGCTCGAAAAAGATTTGATCGAGAAAGGGTTTGATGCGATTTTGCTTTCAAAAGTAGTAGGTGTAGAAGACAGAGTTACAGTGGTGAAGGCTTACAGAAATCTGGATAGAACTTTCGATAGTTTTAAAGAAGATTATTTTGAGAACCAAGAAATTTTTCAGGATGAGGATTATTATGAGGAATATCAAATTTTTCATGCAGAGTCTTCCCTGTACTGCATTTGTCCAGATAAAGAACGAGAATTGATCTGGAAAGGATCTATTGATATTACCGAGCCCGAAAACACAAAAAAGGCAGTAACCGATTATGTAAAAGTGTTAATCTGGGCACTTAAAGGACAACAACTATTAATTATAGAAGAATTGGCAGATGAAGATCTTGATATATAGCGCAAAGGATTTTGAAATTCCGTTTCTGGAAAAAGCAAATGGTGAAAAATATCATATCAAATATGTCCCTGAGCGACTTACTACAAAAACGGCTCATTTGGCTGTGGGTTTTGATGTAATTTCAATTTTTTCGGCAGATGACGCATCTTCTATGGTCCTGGAGAGGTTAAAGGATTTTGGAGTTAAACATATAGCACTTCGCTCAACGGGTTATGACAATGTAAATCTTGTCAAAGCAAAAAAATTGGGGATCAAAGTGGCCAATGCTGCAGGATATTCTCCACATTCGATAGCAGAGCATGCGGTGGGCTTATTGTTGGCACTTAACCGTAAGCTTTTACGGTCAAATCAACAGATACAGCAGTATAATTTTTCCTTAAGTAATCTCGTAGGGTTCGATCTTAATAAAAAAACTGTGGGAATTATCGGTACCGGTAGCATCGGAAAAGTAATTGCAAAGATCATGCATGGATTTGGATGTGCCATTTTGACCAATGATATTTTTGAAGATGAAGATCTAAAAACAAGATACAGTGCCAATTATACAACCTTAGAAAACATCTATACAGAAGCCGATGTTATATTCTTGTGTATACCACTTACTACCAAAACGCATTATATGATTGATGTTCAAGCAATTAAATTAATGAAGAAAAATGTGCTTCTTATCAATATAGCCAGGGGCGCTGTGGTTAATACCAAAGAAGTTATCAAAGCACTAGAATCAAAGAGTATTGGAGGCTACGGTACAGATGTATATGAGCAAGAAAGTGGTGTTTTTTTCTACGATCATTCTAAGGATATTCCAGAAGATGAGATGCTACAAAAACTTATCGCATTACCTAATGTGATTATAACACCACATCAGGCTTTTGCAACCCAAGAAGCACTTACCAAAATTGCTGAAACTACTTTTTATAATATAGATTGTTGGGAACAGCAAAAAGAAAGTAAAAATGAGCTTACCATGGAATTAGTGGGGTGATTTAGTTGATGGTTGGATTTTGATCATTAGACTTTTTACTTTATACTCTTTAACTTCTGAATTCTTAACTCCTGCATTTTGCCCCCTAGCTACTGACTTTCACCTAATTCGTAGCTTTTGAAACTTGCTTTACCGTCTCCTGGGCGATCACAGGTTGGTTTTTGACATTTTCAAGGGCTACTCGGTATACTTCTAGTAGCGTTGTTTCAGCTTTTCTTAATGGTTTCATATTATTTTGGCTTAGATTAATTGTTTTTTAAGTTTTACTGATTTAATTGGTTTCTCAACGGGTATATTTAATACGATCATAGTATAATAGGCTCCTCACTTGGTATAATCGATTACTCATCCGGTATAATTGACTTCTCACCTGGTATATTGCATTCCTCAACGATATTTTCGAGTTCCTCATCATCGATTATGTACTCCTCAAGGTTAATCAAAGACTCCTCAGACTTAATCTCTTACATCTCATTTCTGTTTTCATGGCGCAAGTATATGCGACGTGAGTTTTACTTTTTGAAACTGAAGAAAAAAGATGATTTTTTTGAAAATGTATTTAAAGTGTAGCAGGAGGCAATAAAAAAGTCCTTATCGTTATGTGATAAGGGCTTTTTGTATTGTTCTTTAGTAGTAATGGGCTGCTGGTGCTTACTTTATGATTGTTGACAAATAATAATTACCTTGAGTTTCTATGTTACATATAATATAGTGTCTTCACCATCAAAAAAAACACATTGTTTGTTCCCGTTTGACACATTTTAGCATTAAAAAAAATATGGTTTTGAAAAAAACTAAAAGTCAAAACACCAGATTTTAAGGTGAACGCTTAAAAATTGGAAAATATTCAGGTTTCAGAATCCCTTTTTATTTCTTTTTCGTCCCATTTTTAATTGGTCTCAGCACTTTTTCTAAGACAATTTGTGTATAAGAGCTAATATTTGATGTAAAGTAATTGTAATAGCACCATCTTACGATACGAGGTAAATTTTCCCAAAACAATGCGAACTTGTTTGCACAGTCAAGAGGAAGCATTTGTTGGAGTCAGGAGTTAAGGAGCAAGAATGAAGAAGTTAAGAAGTCAGGAGTGAAATATTGAAAGATCTAAAGAATCCAACACTCTAATAATCCAACAACCCAAATAATAGCATATCGTCAAAAAAAAGCTACCCCGCAAAATTTAACGAACTAAACAAATCGTAAACATAGTCGTGTTGCATCACGAGAAGAAATAAAAAAGTACGAACCATTAAAAGGGAAACACACTATGAGTATTATCATCGGACATATAGAAATAATCGAACGTATCGATCAATCAATTCGTTTACAAGCCACAGGATGGCCAGACCAATTGGCGGTGCGATTGAGAATCTCAAAAACCAAGGTATATCGCATCATTAATATCATGAAAGAATTAAATGCGCCTGTTCTATACGATATGACCCTACAAAGTTTTATTTACGAAACATCCGTTGGGTTTAGATTTGGTTTTTATGTTAAAGACAGTCATCATTCTGGAGTTCCATCGTATGCGTGAAGATCGGTTAATAAACTTTTGCATATCTATTTCGCATTCTCATCCATCAAAAATCGAACTGTAAAAATCCGATCAAAATGATCAATGTACTCACCATTTTTATCTTAAACCTCTCACAATTTCTGTTGGAGTCGCTAATCTTTGTTCATCAACTTATTTTTTAATCAAGAAAACCGTTAAAAAGATGAAACAGTTATTTCCAAAAGAAATTATAGAGCATACTACCGAGGTACACCAGTTTCAGCATAGTAACACTAGTAAAATGATTTATGCCACGATCCTGATTGCTATCTTGATCGCCCTGATCTTATTGCCGTTTATCAAGGTGGACATTTATACCACCGCCAGGGGGATACTAAAACCTAGCAAAGAGCGTATCAAAATTACACCACTACAATCGGGT
The DNA here is from genome assembly GCF_035285365.1 of Aquimarina gracilis. NCBI lineage: Bacteria > Pseudomonadati > Bacteroidota > Flavobacteriia > Flavobacteriales > Flavobacteriaceae > Aquimarina > Aquimarina gracilis. The sequence goes on from NZ_JAYKLX010000003.1 coordinate 63,321, forward strand.
AAAGTAGTTTTTGTCAATATGTTGGATAACCAAAAAGTTCAACAAGGTGATACCCTTTTGATGACCAATGCCTCTTTAGTTAACAAAAAGATGGAACGTACCACCACCCAGCTAGAAGAAACCAAACAGTTTATTGCCGATTGTGAATACCTGATCAATACCAAAAAACCAAAATTTGCCAAAATACAGTCGGTTCGCTATCAAAAAGAGTTTTTGTATTTCGCACAAAAAATGCATGAGCTTAAAACCACGTTTGAAAAAACCAAAGTAGACTACCTGCGTAACGAAAAATTATACAATAAAGGGGTGGTTGCCAAAGTAGAATACGAAGAAAGTGCCTATGAGCACAAACTGGCCGCCAACAACCTAAAGCAATATAAAAAACAACAAAAAAACAATTGGCAAACTACGGTAACCGATTACAAAAATACCATCCGTGAGCTGGAAGGGGGGATTACCGAGCTGGAACAAAACCAAAAAGAATTGGTAATTACAGCTCCCATTGATGGGGTCTTAAAAAATGTAGTCGGGATCGAAGCCGGAATTCTTATTCTGGGAGGTAATTCTATTGCAGAGATCTCACCTGATACTGGTCTTATCGCAGAGTGTTATTTGTCGCCAGCCGATATCGGATTGGTAAGCGAAAAGAGGCCTGTAAACTTTCAGATTGATGCTTTCAATTATAACCAATGGGGATTGGCCACTGGAAAAATCCTGGAGATCAGTAAAGATGTAGATGTAATCAATGAGCAACCCGTATTTAAGGTGCGTTGTGTCATAGACCAGAAGCAGTTGCAACTCAAAAATGGTTTTGAAGGACACTTTAATAAAGGGATGACCCTAAGTGCACGATTTCAATTGACCGAGTGCACCTTATTTGATCTGTTGTATGATAAAGTCGACGACTGGTTAAACCCATCAAGTCCGACTATTACGCAGGCATCTGTTAAATGACAAATGATAAACGAAAAATGTAAAAGTAGTATGAAGACGGAAGTTGGAAATGTCCTTCGAGAACCATAGGGAGTTATCAACCAAAATAGGTATGAGGACTGAGGCTCTCGAAGCCCGAACTTCATACCTCTCAATACTCACTACTAAAGAAAACAAAATGGCTAAAACAAAAATAAAACAACACGATATCACCGATTGCGGTGCTGCTTGCCTGGCATCAATCTCGGCACACTATAAATTACAAATTCCAATCGCTCGTATTCGTCAGTTTGCAAGTACCGACAAAAAGGGAACCAATGTATTAGGGCTTATCGAAGCGGCCAATAAACTAGGCTTTGATGCCAAAGGGGTACGAGGGGATTTGGAGAGTCTTTTCAAAATCCCAAAACCGGCAATCGCTCATGTAATTGTCCGTGAAAAACTACATCATTATGTGGTGATCTACGAAGTAAGAAAAGAACACATCTTAATCATGGATCCGGGAGATGGGAAATTCCATAAGAAAACCCATGAAGAGTTTACCGCAGCATGGACCGGAGTATTAGTATTGCTATTACCAAAAGAAGATTTTACTACGGGAAACGAAAAAGTATCTGTCTTTAAACGTTTTTGGTTCTTACTAAAGCCACACAAAGGAGCCCTGGTACAAGCTTTGATAGGCGCCGTTATCTATACCTTGCTTGGCTTTTCAACCTCGATCTATGTACAAAAACTTACCGACCATGTATTTATGGGCACCAGTACCAAGCTTTTGAACTTACTAGGTGTAGTCATGGTAGCTTTGTTGGTGCTAAAGTTTATTGTAGGTGCTTACAAAGATGTGTTTTTGATCAAAACCGGGCAGCAAATCGATTCGAGATTGATCCTAGGGTACTACAAACACCTTTTAAAACTACCACAGCAATTTTTTGATACCATGCGTGTGGGAGAAATAACCTCAAGAATCAGTGATGCGGTAAAAATCAGAACGTTCATCAACGGAGTTGCTTTGAATCTGACCGTAAATGCAATGATCCTGGTATTTTCGTTTGCTTTAATGTTTTCGTACTACTGGAAGCTCGCCTTAATCATGATGGCCATCATTCCGGTATATGCAATCATTTATACAATCACAAACAAGCTAAACAAACAAACCGAACGTGGCATCATGGAAAAGTCGGCCGATTTGGAGAGCCAGTTGGTAGAATCTTTGAATGCTGTGGGAACTATCAAAAGATTCGGACTAGAAGATTTTGCTAACATCAAAACTGAAACCCGTTTTATTAGCCTATTAAAAACAGGATACAAATCAGCGTTAAACAGTGTGTTTTCTGGGGCCAGTACGACAACGGCAGCACAGTTGTTTACCATTGTATTACTATGGAGCGGGTCTTTCTTTGTAATACAGAATGAAATAACAGCTGGAGAATTGATGGCTTTTTATGCCATTGTAGGGTATCTTACCAATCCGGTGGCCAGTTTGATTACGTCAAACAAACAAATACAAAATGCCTTGATCGCAGCAGACCGTTTGTTTGAAATCATGGATCTGGAACGCGAAGACGAAGAGCGAAAAATAAAATTGACCAAAGACAGTATTGGGGATATTCAATTTACCAATGTCGGGTTTAGATATGGATCCAGAGTTGAAGTGTTTAAAGATTTCAACCTGCAAATCCCGAAAGGAAAAATTACAGCTATTATTGGCGATAGCGGTTCTGGAAAATCAACCCTAATGTCACTTTTACAGAATATTTATCCTATTCAAAAAGGACAAATCTTGATTGGTGATCAAGATCTAAAATATATCGATAACATGAGCTTACGCGACCTTGTAAGTGTGGTGCCACAAAAAATTGATCTTTTTGCTGGTAATGTAGTCGAAAATATTGCTGTAGGAGAATTTGCACCCGATATACAATGCATTATGGAGGTATGTAAAGTCATCGGAATTTTAGAATTTATCGAAAACCTTCCTTCAGGATTTAATACCTACCTAGGAGAAAACGGAGCTACCCTGTCTGGAGGACAAAAGCAACGCATCGCTATTGCAAGGGCCTTATACAAAAATCCAGAGATCCTGGTATTAGACGAAGCTACCTCATCGTTGGATAGCACTTCAGAAAATTACATTCAAAATGCAGTACAATCCCTACGAGATCAGGATAAAACCATCATCATTATAGCACACCGATTAAGTACAGTAGTCAATGCTGATAAGATCGTGGTGCTAGAAAAAGGAGCTGTGGTTGAAGAAGGAAATCACGAAGTATTGTATGCACGACAAGAAAAATACTATGACCTATGGCAAAAACAAATGCCTGACCTTTCTGAGATTAAGAAGAAAACCGTAGATGTAGCATAAAAGTTGAATTAAAAAAACGAGAAATGAATATCGTCATCAAACATATTGAATTAATAGAAAGAATTGATCAACTAATACGATTGCAAGCAACAGGTTCTCCCGGAGCATTAGCTTCAAAGCTAGGGATATCCAAAACTCAGGTATATCGATTAATTGATATTATGAAAGATCTAAATGCGCCCATCATCTATAAAATAGGATTACAAAGCTTTATTTATGAAGAAGAAGTACGGTTCAGGTTTGGCTTTGTTACCAAAGATTTAGATGCCAAAGAGGTACGATCTATTTATGGAGGAAATTTTATTGAAAAAAATACAAATTTTATGACAGCGTCCCGAAAAATGGTACGCTGGTATAGTAGTATTGCAGTATAAAAGAACAGCGCAGTTCTTTTATTGTTACCGTAACAATTACTAAAGCTTATTAATTTGGTTTGACGAGATCATACACATAAGCACAATGTTAAATTATTTAAAAATAAAAAAAATGAAAAATTTAAATGAGTTTGGAGTTCAGGAAATGAATTCTTTAGAAATTACAGAAATTAATGGAGGTGACCAAGGATACAGAGGTGGTTATATTGTTGGCGCGGTTGCTGGTACGGTAGCTGCATTAGCAGTGTCAACAGTTAGAATGTTAGTACAAATATTATAATAGAAAAGTTAATTTAATTTTAAAATTTAGAATTATGGATTTACAAATGATAAATGTTACCGAACTGAACGAGAAAGAGATTATTGATTTACAAGGAGGGCTTTTAATAGGAGTTGGTGGTCTATGGGATAATAGCCGATTCTTTTCAGGTTTTATAAAAGGTTTCGAAGATGTATATGAAAGCATAATGCATTAAAATATGCTATCTTTGACAATTACTTTAGGGCAATCATAATTAAGGTTGCCCTATTTAAATTCACATCTCGAATGAAAGAATTTATAGAATTTCTAAAGCAACCTAAAAGATATGAAGATGATACATTAAAAAGACCGTTTAATCAAATAATCTTTTCTTTTGTAAAAATTGTTGTGCCATTTATTTTTCTTTATGCTTTTTTCTTATTGATATTAATTTTTTTGGATGATTCCTTGAGGACACTAATTTTTGAAAAAAAACCCACGGACTTTAGATTAACTCAGATGAGAATTTTACAAGCTATTTTGATAGCGCCAATATTAGAAGAGCTTGGTTTTCGATTATCTCTAGTAATCAAAAAATCATTTTTTCTAATTAGTATACCAATCCAAATCTTCTATATTGCAATTGTTTTTTACAAACTATCAGAAATTAACTATATTTTACTTGGATTTATCATAGTTTTTGCACTAATCTTAATGAATTTTTTGATATCCGATAGAGTAATTTCTTCATTAAGAAATAAGTACACTTATCTTTTTTACTACCATCTTTTATTTTTTGCATTAATCCATGCTAATAATTATGATTTTCAACATTCATGGCAATTTTTATATATACCTGTACTAGTGTTACCACAATTTGTTATCGGCGGATACTTTGCTTTTGTGAGATTGAAGTATGGTCTTATTTTTTCGATATTGCTACACTCTGTACATAATTTGGTCGTAACCTCTTTTGAATTTTTTAGTTAATCAATTTTTTCTAATTTCAAAAAATGATGAGGCTTTTTATAAATGGCTATTGATATTTGGGATTCCTGGAATAGCAGCCTATGTAGGCTATCATGATGCTTCTGGAGGAGCTCATGATTAATGTAATAATTAATTTTAAAAATAGATAAATTATGCTGTATTTAACATCAATTCCAATTTTGTTCGCCGCATTATATTTTATAATACTCAAACAAAATGTAAGCAAAGCCATAAAAACAGGAATAGCTGTAATTACAATTGTTTCAACTTTAGTAATGATCATTTACTTTTTAGTGAAAACATATATTTATACTACAAATTAATATTTATTGAAATCCAAGGAGCTGTCTAAAAAGGCAGCTTCTTTCCTTAAGATTAAGTTACTAAATTTAAAATAATGAAGAGAAAACGTTTAATTATTATAATAGTATAACCAAAAGATTATAACAAATCCTTGTTAGCTATACACCAGAAATTGGATCAAAAAAAAGTCATTAAAACATACTTCTATTAATATGAAACTACTTTTGAACTTTGGAATATTGATTTTTGCAGCGATAAGTTGTAAATCAGATTTTAATAATAACTCTAAGGAATATAAATTAATTCAAGAAGAGGGAATATATGTAGAAGTGTTCGATTCAATTAATATAGATCAAAATAGATACACGAAAAACAATCATATATATAAGGAGAAATTTGAATTTGTTTATTCTTATGAGCATTTTACAAAGAATAACGTGAAATACCTTTTTGCGATAGATACTCTGATAAATGATCGTAGATATGCTTGGAAATTTGTGAATGCTGATTCAATAGATGATAATACAATTCTAAAAGTGAAAATAAAAATAAAGAAAGGGCTTCAACCTATGATTGAGCATATTCCTAATTATAATCAGACTCTTGTTGAATATAGTTATTTAAAAAGAAAAGAACCGGAATCATTTAATTCAATTTCCGGCTTAATAGAAAACGAAAAAAATATATGGATACACCCCCCAAGGGATAAATATTTCAGAATTCTTGAATTAAACCCATTTCCTTTCATTAAGGAACCCTATGAGATCGGAAATAAATGGAAGTGGGGTTTGCGGATTGGAGATATATGGGGAGATGAAAGATGGGTAAAATGGAAAGGGGTAATTGAAAACAAATATACTTATGAAATCAAGGGTAAAAATCGAATAAATACAGTATTTGGAAAATTAGACTCTTATATTATTGAAGCTGAAGCACTAAGCAGAATAGGCAAAACACAGTTAACCGCTTTTTTTCATCCTGAATATGGTTTTCTTGAATTACTCTATACTAATATAGATGGTAGCAAAACCAGATTAAAGTTGGAAGAATTAATAAAGCATAACTAAAATGTGTTGAAAAGATATATAGCGTTGTTTAATTGTGAGTTTCCTAGAATTCCTCCGTCTCTTTTAGTACAGAATACTTCCAGTGCGGTCGGGGATACATTTTACAATATCAATTGTTGGGAAAATAACGAAGAAAGTAATAATGAACGTACTCTTGAGCTAGTGAGGTAATTTGTTTCTTACCAACCCATATATAAAAGTCCCTAAAATAGAGGAAGCTATAACGACAAGTATTGGAATGTATCCTGCCCCAGCCAAAACAAACATTGGTCCCGGGCAAGCACCGGCAAGTGCCCATCCCAATCCAAAAAGGATTCCTCCCACTAAATATCTGGTAAAGCTTCTTTCTTTTGGAGGAATATTTATTGCTTCTCCATAAATTGACTTTATTTTAAATTTCTTGATGATTTGGATAGCTATACTACCAAGTCCAACGGCAGACCCAATAATCCCGTACATATGAAAAGAACCAAACTGAAACATTTCATAAATCCTGAACCACGAAGCAGCTTCAGATTTGAATAATACAATTCCGAAGAAAATACCAATTGCTAAATATATTATTGAGCGCATACGACTAAAAAATTAAAGGAAAAATTAGATGTATCATCGTTAAACCGCCCATAAAAAAACCAATTACAGCAATAAGCGATGGTACCTGTAAATTACTTAATCCAGATATTGCATGTCCCGAAGTACATCCTCCTGCGTAGCGTGCGCCAAAACCCACCAAGAAACCTCCTATAATTAGTAATGATAAAACTTTTGGATCGGTTAATGCTTCATTAGAAAATAACATATCGGGCATATACGTTTCTCCAGCACTTGCAAAACCTTGAGCGTGGAGTGTAGTAACCACTTTGGAACTTAGGTTGACCTTAGCGTCGTTGGATAAGAAATTACTAGCTATGAATCCACCAATTATGATTCCGGTTATTACTATAAGATTCCAGCGTTGTGCTTTCCAATCAAATCTAAAAAAATCTGATACTTTTCCAGCACCACAAATGGTACATAAGGTTCTAAGATTTGATGACATACCAAATCGTTTGCCAATCATCAATAAGGAAACCATTACCAGGGTAAGTAAGGGCCCCGAGATGTACCAGGGCCAGGGAGTGTATATCCAATTCATTTATAACTTCTTTTGATACAAAGAAATTAAAATCAAAAGGTGGTATCAGTAACTTATGTTACATAACAAAGATTTATTTTAAAGTAGTAGGGCAAACATAGTCTGTAGTTTTGATCCCTACTTCTTTGATAGCTGCAAAACCTCCTGCAACATCAATTAGGTTATGTATACCACGACTCTTTAAAATTGAAGCGGCAATTACAGATCGATACCCTCCGGCACAGTGCACGTAAAAAGTTTTCTCATCTGGAAAATCTGCCAAATACTCATTAATAAAGCTTAAAGGTGTATGGGTGGCCTTATCTATATGCTCTGCAATAAACTCACCATCTTTACGTACGTCAAAAACTGGAACTTCTTCTTTATTTAAGATGCTTTTGAATTCTGAAGCAGGAATCGAGGTTACGGTATCATAATCTTTACTAGCATTTTTCCATGCTTCGAATCCACCGTTAAGATATCCTAGTGTATTGTCAAAACCTACTCTTGATAGACGAGTGATCGCTTCTTCCTCTTTTCCTTCTGGAGTTACTAGCAAAATAGGTTGTTGCACATCGGCAATCAAAGCACCCACCCATGGAGCAAAATCTCCTTTGATACCAATAAATATGGATCTTGGGATATGGCCTTTTATATATTCATTTTGATGCCTTACATCAAGGACTACGGCTCCAGTCTCATTGGCCAATGCTTCAAAGTCTTCAGGAGATAATGGATTAATCCCTCGTTCTAGAACTTCATCGATATCGGCATACCCTTCTTTGTTCATTTTTACATTTAACGGAAAATATAATGGAGGAGGTAACAGTCCTTCGGTTACCTCTTTTACAAACTCGTCTTTGCTCATATCTGCGCGAAGTGCATAGTTCATTTTCTTTTGATTACCCAAGGTGTCTACGGTTTCTTTCATCATATTTTTACCACAAGCAGAACCCGCGCCATGAGCAGGATATACAATTACATCATCTGCCAAAGGCATAATCTTGTTGCGTAAACTATCATAAAGTGTTGCTGCAAGCTCTTCTTGGGTCATATTTGCAGCTTTTTGTGCTAGATCAGGACGGCCAACGTCACCAAGAAACAAAGTATCACCACTAAAAATAGCATGGTCTTTACCAGAGGTGTCACGTAAAAGATAGGTCGTACTTTCCATAGTATGGCCAGGGGTGTGCAACGCAATAATGGTGAGGTCTCCAAGTTTAAATTCTTGTCCATCTTTGGCAATGGTGGCATTAAAAGATGGATTAGCCAGAGGGCCATATATGATCTCGGCTCCAGTTTCTTTGGCTAACGTTAGGTGGCCACTCACAAAATCAGCATGAAAATGCGTTTCAAAAATGTATTTAATTTTTGCATTATTTTCGTTTGCTTTTTCAATGTATGGTTTCACTTCCCTTAGTGGATCAATGATTGCAACTTCTCCTTTACTTTCGATATAGTATGCACCCTGTGCAAGACAACCTGTATATATTTGTTCTATCTGCATTTTTTCTATTTTTTTGCGTATTCCTTAATTGGGGATACGAATATCACTTCTTTATTATTTATTTACCAAAAATAAGGCAATTATTGCTTTAAAACAGTAACAATTGTTACAAAGCCTTGTTCAGGTAAGTTCTTTAACAATTATATAGATCCCCATTACCAAAACGAACCATCCAAATGCTTTTTCGAGTTTTTTCCCTTCAATAAAATTTGAGAGGTACATCCCGATGAGAATACCAACTATTGATATAGAGGTAAAGAGTAATAAGAAAGACCAATCTATCTCTAGATTTTCTACATCGCCTATAAAACCAATTAGAGATTTAATGGCTATAATCAACAGGGATGTTGCTACGGCTTTTTTCATAGGTAATTTTGCCAATAGGACTAAGGCGGGAATGATTAAAAACCCGCCACCGGCACCTACGATTCCTGTTAAAATCCCTATAATTGCGCCTTCCAAAAGAATTATGGGGTAATTGTATCGTACATTGGTTTTTGGTATTGAATCCTTTTTGTTATTTCTGATCATCGAAATAGAGGCCAACAACATGATAATTGCAAAAAAAATCATGATTCCGATTTCTTTGGTAATCATAAATTCTTTTATGCTGAAAATTTGATCAGGAATTATAGGGACAAGGTATTTTCGGGTTGCGTATACCGCGATAAAAGCGGGAATAGCAAACACTATCGCTGTACGAAAACTTACCAATCCTTTTCTTATATTGTTAATAGCTCCTACAAATGCCGAAACTCCAACTACAAATAGAGAATATGCCGTAGCAGTAATGGGATTAAGATGAATAAGATATACAAATACAGGGACAGTAAGTATAGAACCGCCTCCGCCTATGAGTCCAAGAATAATGCCTATTACCAAAGCTGCTATAAAACCAATAGTTTCTGTTATTTCCATCAATTACTTTTTGTCAAAAATAATTTCAGGAATTGGCCATTGCAGTAACTTTTGTTACATAGCTTAAATATTGATCACTTCAATATTATTTCGATTCAATTTTACCTTGCCGTCGTTTTCTAATTTCTTTAGGAGCCTGGAAACAACAACTCTGGAGGTGTGCAAATCATAAGCAATTTCTTGATGAGTATTGTGTATCACATGATCACTATTCACTTTGGATTTATCTTTAAGGTATTTAAGAAGTCGTTCATCCATTTTAAGGAAGGCAATACTATCTATGGTTTCAATGGCTTCAATGAGACGCTTATGATAACTATCAAATACAAAATTTCTCCAGGATTTGTATTTAGTGGTCCATTCTTCCATTTTTTCTACGGGTACCATAACCAATTTGGCATCGGTTTCGGCTATTGCTTTAATCTCGCTTTTGTGATGTCCCAGGCAACAGGATAGTGTCATTGCGCAGGTGTCGCCGGTTTCCAAAAAATAAAGCAATAACTCATCTCCATCTTCATCTTGTCTTAGGATTTTTATAGCTCCGCTAATGATTAATGGCATTGACTTTATATAGCTTCCTGGGCGGATCAACTCAAAACCTTCGGGCACTTCTTTAAATACACCTACTTGATTGATTTCTTCTATGAGGTCAGTTTCAAAAAACGAACCGTAGTTATTCTTTAACTCATGAATCATTGCTTTTGATTTTTTACATACAAAGCTATTTGCTTTTTGGCTTCTTGATACCCTAGATCATATACTTTGTCGAGGCCGCTATTGCTGAATAACCCGTGGTTCACTAATTTTTTGGGTTGTATCACCAAATCACAACGGTCAAATTTTGCTTCTGCATTCGGGACGGCTCTAAGATAATAGGCTCTTTGCATTACATTATATGAGTGTTTAAAATCGGTAATTTTTGGCTTTTTTATTGGAGATACATCAATACCAATGATTAAATCACACTTTTTCTCGAGAGGTGTAACTGGAAAATTATCAAGAATACCACCGTCAGCGAATAGTTCTCCGTTAATAAGTACCGGAGTAAATACTCCTGGAAAAGCTGCAGAGGCAAGTAAGGGTTTTATTAAAGGCCCTTTACTAAAAACTTTTACGGTTCCTTCAACAAGATTGGTTGCGGTTACAAACAGTTTTTTTTGGAGCGTTTCGAAAGAATTATCTGGGAAAAAGACCTCAAGATCATCCTGAAACTTTTCTGAATCTAAAAAGCCTGCTTTTTTTCTTGTAAAGCGGTTGAATTTGAATAATGAAGTTTTCTTGAAGAAGCCTTTGATTTCTTCGGGGGTGTATCCACCGGCATATAAAGAACCTACAATAGCTCCGGCACTTGTGCCAGAAACATATTTGGGAACAATATTGGCTTCTTCAAAGGCTTGTATTGCGCCAATATGTGCAACTCCTTTGAAACCACCTCCAGAGAGTACCAGGCCTATGTTTTTTGAGTCTTTCATCGCTATTATATTATAAAACCGGACTAAAAATTTTGGCGGCTCCTTCTTTTAATCGATCTTGCCATGATCTTTTTGCAAAGGTATCATAGTTTAGTCGAATACTTTTATTGCAATCATTCAAAAAATCATTTTTAAGTTCTATGGCAAAAGCGTCATCATAAATGACCGCATTTACTTCATAATTATGCTCAAAGCTTCTAATATCCATATTAGTGGTACCAATAGACGAAATTGTATCGTCTGAAACAATGATCTTGCTATGTAAAAAGTTTTCAGGAAAAAGGTGAATACTAACGCCTGCTTTTAATAAATCTTCGAAATAGGATCGCACACACCAACGTACAATACTGCTGTCTGATTTATCTGAAAGCAATAAACGAACATCTACACCACTTAATGCAGCCACTTGCAGAGCCTTTAAAATTCCTTCTCCTGGGATGATATACGGATTAATAATGTATACATACTTTTTTGCCTGGTTAATAATTGAAAAATATGCTTGTTGTGTAGAAGAAAAATCTGAATCAGGCCCACTATGTACAATTTGAGCACTGGATTTACCAACTTTTGGATGTTTCAAAAAATATTCTGAACTCAAAATTTGATCATCATTGGTAGTGGCAAACCAGTCCATAGCAAAAACGGCGTGTATGCTATTTACAACTGGCCCCTCGAGTTTAATATGTCTATCGTGCCATATCCCCAGGTAAGGGTCGCCTTTGATATATTTATCAGAAACATTAATTCCTCCGGTGAAAGCGACTTTGTCATCGATGATAATAATTTTACGATGATTTCTGTAGTTAATAGAAGACAGAAATTTTCCAAATCTGATTGGTAAGAAACTATATACTTCGCACCCTATATTTTTTAATTGTCGAATATAGTTTTTGCTTAAAGAAAAACTTCCGATACCGTCATATAAAATACGAATAGAAACCCCTTTTTTACTTTTGGATTCAAAAAGTTGTAAGAGTCGATTCGCCAATTCACCATTTTCGAAAATGTAATATTGTAAATGGATAAATTTTTCGGCCTTTTCCAATGCCGAAAATATGGCATTAAAAGTAACTTCACCGTCTTTGAGCAAGGTGATTTTATTATTTGAACTGGGTGAGAAACCACTATTATTTGAGATTAAATCTATAATCCTGCGATGTTCGTGGTATTCTGAAACGGGCATGGGTTCATAGCTTTCTTCGGTTCGCCTTACATAAGCTTCAATTTGACGATTTTTTTGTTCAAAAAGTTTGTTTTTCCTTCGGTTTCTTCCAAGAGAAAAATACAATAACATTCCTCCTACAGGAATAGTAAAAACGGCCAACATCCATGCTAATGTTTTGGTGGGTCGCATTCCATTCACAAGCAACTTTCCAATGATAAAAATTCCTACTAGGATATAGAGTGCAAGAAAAATGGAAAAAATCATCTATTGTAAATAGTTTTTTACAAAGTTAACTATGCATAATTAATAATGGAACACGAGTACCATAACTAATTTTCGAAGTTTCTGAACCTTTAAAAAAACGTTCCATAAAAGTTTCTCTTTTTATGAACATAGCCGTAAGATCTATATTCATGATTTGCACAAAACTATTAATAGCCAAGGCAGTTGGAACATTTACTATAGAATGAAAAGTGTGATTTACTCCTTTAAAGAACTCTTTCATATGTTTCTTGTCGTCAAAATCGGCGATGGTAATTGTATCATCCTCTTTAATTTTAAGAATTCGAAGAGAAGATTTATACTTTGCTAATACATCCATTAAAGGAGCTATTCCCGAGGTATTAAAATGATCTTCATAGTCTATGGTATATAAAATTGTTTTAAGATCTTTGAAACCATACCCTTGTGGAATAGCAAGTACAGGACAATCTACTTTTCTGATTACATTGAGCGTGTTGCTCCCAAAAACGACTTCTGCTGCTCCCGTAGCGCCATTGGTTCCCATAACGATAAGATCAATTTCCTTGGATCTCACCGCTTGTTTAATAGCATCGGTGAAGATGTCATAATCTGTGACCGTATGAAATGTATAGTTTTCGTTTGGATATTCAGATTTTAATTCTTCTGCCAGTATAGCGAGCTTTTTTTTCACATCGCCAATTACAGATTGATGAATTGTTGTGTTAGCAGGTGCTGCCATCAAATCATCGGTCGTGTAGCGAGATGCTTTTTGAACATTAAGAATGTAAAATGTACAGAGTTCTTTCTTGAAAAACTCCATAGCGTAATTTATAGCATTTCTTGCATTATCTGAAAAGTCGGTGGGAAGCAGAATATTTTTCATTGTAGTTAAATTTATATGCTAAATGTAACTCTGATACGAATAATGTACTATGATATTTATCATGGTTGTTGCGCAAGCCAGACTCTTAATTTTATATTAAACTTACTGCCAATAGTCTTAAAAAATGTAACATAAGTTACTCATGGTGGGTCATATCTGTTATGAAGAAAATTCTTTATAGGATATTGTTTTATTTGATCTGCATAACAGAAGTTTTTGCAAGTATCAATCCTCCTGGAAATAGTTTTTTTTCAACCCATGATGAAGTCATTTTTTCAAAAGCTGAAGTTCTTAATGAATACACCGCTAGAATTCCCTTCAAACTTATTGATCATTTAATTGTTGTCGAGGCCGAAGTTCTTGACAAAAAAGGAGATTTCATAATTGATACGGGATCGGAGACTTTAATACTTAATGAAGTTCATTTTCCCCTTAAAAAACGCTTTTACTCAAAAAAGAAACGAACTTCTGGAGTTATTGCAGTAATGGACGATACTTTTGAGAAAAATGTGAAGGATTTCATTTTGCAAAATTTCAACTTAAAGAATAAAGTTTCAGATATTGTTAATCTGTCACATATTGAGAAGGCAAAAAAAATGCATTTACTAGGAGTAATAGGATATAATATCCTAAAAGATTATGAGATATTTATAGATATGCATCTAAACCAAATTACGCTTTCCAAAGTAAACAAACATGGTGATCTATTAGATAAAAATGTATATGCAGAAAAAATAATCGATAGTATTAATTTTAACCTTAAGAAACATACCATTGTGATTAATGGAAAAGTTGACAATGAGGAAGTTAGATTTGGGCTAGATAGTGCAGCAGAATTTAATCAGATAAATAAAAAAGTGGATAAAAAAGTGTTAAAGCATTTTTATCCCAAAAGGCGATTGGTGTTAATGGGCGCCAGTAATGATAAGATTGAAGTTTTGGCAGGAAAATTGTTTCGTGTTAAACTAAGCGAAACTGTTTATTTTGGACCAATGTATACCGTTTTGACTAATCTAAATAAAATGAACGAAGCTTTTGGAACCAATTTGGATGGTGTATTAGGCTATGAATTTTTTCAACAAAAGAGGACCATTATTAATTATCAAAAAGAAAAGCTTTACTTTGTAAAGTATCCAATACTAAGACATTGATAAAAAGAATAGTACATAACGTCATTTTTTTGATTGTGGCTTTCGCCAGTTGCTGCACTTATGCCCAAACTAAAGTGTTTAAAGGGTATAAGATCGAAGGAGATATGTTGGTATTTGTTTTTGACAAAAGAGATTATGAACAAGCTTCAATGGCCAGTCACCTATTTGATCTCGAAGATCTGAATATAAAAAATGTTGTTGTTTCTGGAGAGTTTAACAACTGGTCGAAAGACAAATGGAGTATGATTCAGATTGATGAAAATAGATATGAACTCAGAAAAAAACTAAGTGATTTTACCGATGAATTTTCATGGGAATTTAAATTCGTAATAAATAATAGATATTGGGCAGAACCTTCTCGTCGAGATGAAAATGCAGTAAGAGCCTTTGAAAATGGTCACAAGTTACCTACATATAATTTGAAGATGTATCTGGCTTACCCAGATAAAAGTGGTAATGTAACGTTCAAGCTTAATGGTTATGATACCGCCAGGAAAGTAGTGTTAAGTGGTAGTTTTAATAAATGGAATGAGGATTTGTTTACCATGGTAAGAGGTAAAGATTGTTGGACTATCACATTAAATATCAGACCTGGAGAATATCAATATAAGTTTATCATAGATGGTGAATGGATAGCGGATCCTTTGAATCCAAATAAGAAGTTAAATGAGTTTAACGGCTATAACTCTATAATTAATGTTAAAGCACCAATTAACTTTATGCTTAATGGATTTTTTGATGCAGAAGAAGTAATTCTCTCGGGGACATTTAATGATTGGTCAGAAAATGAGTATAAAATGACGCGTACTAAAAAAGGGTGGGTTATGACTCTTATGTTATCCGGGGGGAAGCATCATTATAAGTATATAGTAGATAATGAATGGATATTGGATCCTAATAATCCCGTTCGCGAATATGATTATGATGGCAATGTTAATTCGGTTTGTATGGTGAAGTAAAGTTCATAATAAAAGTTATCCGCCGATAGTTATCATACTTCGATTGTTATGCCCGTCGATGTCTTTAAATTTATCCAATGTGTCCATGCCACTACGAACCTTGAATTTTTTTTGTACTGATTTTTCAATAATTGGTGTTATTGGTTTTCCTTCACGTAGCGGTGTTAATAAGTCGGATTCAGTTGAAGAAAATAAACAATTTTTTATTTGCCCATTGGCAGTTAATCTAATTCTATTACAGCCGTCACAAAAAGGATTGGTAACCGAACTTATGATCGCAAAAGTACCTTGATACCCTTGTATTTGATAACTTTTGGTAGTATCGTTAGGAGCATCTTCGAGTTTTACTATTTCGTTTTTGGTAAATGCTGTATTTACTTCCGACAGAATTTCTTGTAAAGAAACCATTTTATCCATATTCCATCGATTACCATCAAAAGGCATAAATTCAATAAATCTTATATGCACTGGTAATTCTTTTCCTAACTTAATAAAATCAATGGTTTCATCGTCATTAAAGCCTTTCATCAAAACACAATTTATCTTTACATTAAATCCTTCTTTGACTAATAAAAGTATATTGTTGTATACTTTATCGAAATATGATCTACGAGTAATTTCTTTGTTTTTTTGAGGACTCAAAGAATCTAGGCTTACATTTAGATTATTAATACCACATTTCTTGAAAAGATCAATGAATTTATCTACAATCACTCCGTTTGTTGTAAGTGTAAGTTCTACTGGTAAAGAGGCAAGTTTTTCTATAATATTGGCCGCATCTTTTCGAACTAATGGCTCTCCACCTGTAAGACGTATTTTGGTTACCCCAAGGTTTACAAATTCTTGAGCAATCGTATAAATTTCTTCATACGTCATGATATGTTCTTTAGGGGACAATTGAATGCCTTCAGCAGGCATACAATACGTACAGCGCAAATTGCACCTTTCGGTTAGAGAAATACGTAGATAGTTATGTTTTCTACCAAAGGTGTCGGTAAGTATATTTTTTTCTTTAGATCCCAAGGGTTTTGAAAATCCTTGGGATCTGGTATTTGATTTAATCATGTCTCGCGCCTTTTAAAATTCTAAATACATGCAAAATCTCTGGAAAAATTGCATCCATTGATTCTCTCGCACCATTGGTAGAACCCGGAAGCGCCATTACAAGGGTGTTTTTAATAGTTCCAACCACACTTCTTGATAGCATCGCATAGGGCATGCGGTCTTGCCCATATTTGCGAATGGCCTCTTCTACACCAGGAATGGTTCGATCTAAGAGAGGTTTTAAAGCTTCTGGAGTAACATCTCGTTTTGATAAACCCGTACCCCCAGTAAAGATAATTAGATCTGCTGCTTGTTCGTGGTATTGTTTGGTCTTTTCCCGAATGGTTTCAACTTCATCGGGAATGATACTATAATCTAAAATTTCAACCTCGCATTTTTCTAGTTTCGTAATGATAGCTTTACCAGCTTTATCTTCTTTTTTGCCTTCAGAAATGGAGTCGGAACAGACAATTACTGCAGCTTTAAGATCTCTACGAAATTTATCTTTATAATCTGATTTTCCTCCTTTTTTCTTTAACAATTTGATGTGATGAATTTCAACTCCTTTGTCTATTGGTTTTAACATGTCATACATGTTAAGAGCTACCACACTTGCTCCATGCATTGCTTCGACTTCGACTCCTGTTTTATATATAGTTTTTATAGTAACCAAAACTGCAATTTCAAGACCTTTTATTTCATACTCAATACCGGTATACTCGATAGGTAAAGGATGGCAATCTGGCAGCAAATCTGGAGTTTTTTTTACGCCCAGCAATCCAGCCGCTTTACTCATTGCAAATACATCCCCTTTGGGCACGGTGCCATTTTGGATAGCCGCTATAGTCTCCGGCCTACTTACTTTTACAATAGCTTGAGCTGTGGCTATTCGCAGCGTTGATGCTTTATGTGTAATGTCTACCATAGAAATAATAAATTACAAATTACAAGATCCAAAATTCAAAAATCAATCTTTAGTTTTATTAATAATACTGGAAAGAATCTTATTTAACTCCATTGCTTCTTTCCGCGCTATTTTTAACCGCATCTTAAAATCTTCAGGCCCTAGAGATTCATTAGCTTCAATATAATTTGCTCCTATTGAGCCAGAAGAACGTACCACCTGTTTAATATCACTTGAGTTAATCAGTGAAGTTTCTAAATTTTTGCAAAAATGTCTAACATCTAGCGCGAAGTTGAAAGTTCTATCTTGTAAATCATATTTTTGTTTAAGCATTACTTCTTTTTGAAATTTGAATTATTGAATTTTACAAAATAGCGTTAGCTATTTTGTTTCCATTGATGTGTCTGATCCTCGAAAATTTCTTTTCCAAAAACAGGAACATCTGCTTTTATTGCTTCTACAACAAATTCTAGGGCTTCAAAAACTACCCGTCGTCTGGGTGAAGACACAAAAACAAATAAACAAATCTCACCTGTTTTTACGGTACCCAGGCTATGATAAATATGCATGCACGTAAGGTCAAATTTGGCGAAGGTAGCTTCTCGTATGTCATGAAATTTTTGATTTGCCATTTCTTCATATGCCGTGTAATCAATAGCGGTAATAACTTTACCGTTGATCTCATCGGCACGTACTTGTCCAAGAAAAATATTGTGTGCTCCAATACTGGTTTTGGCTTGGTGTTTTGCAATAGATTCTCCTATAAATTCTGAAGAGATCGCGCCTTGTCTAAATACGTTTTTTGGTTTCGTCTTTTCCATTTTAATTTTATACTTCTTTTAAAATCTGTTCTTCATGAAGCGCTATAGCACCTCCTTTTACATGGGATACATTTGTAAATCCATGATCTTGAAGAATTTCTACAGCTTTTCTACTCCTAACACCTGACTGACAAAAGAGAATGATTTCCTGTTCCTTTTTATACGATGAAATGTTTTTCTCAAGAGTAGCTAGCGGAATATAATCAGGATTCAAACTTTCTATTTTAGGTTGTTCATGTGGTTCACGAATGTCAATACATTGGCAATTTTCTATTCGAAAAACATCTTTTGCCAGAATTTCCTTAATCCTTTCAATACCACAAAAAAGATCATAATCGGTATTTTCAAAATTTTTGGTAATTGCCTTTACTTTCAATACTTCGGCATCTACACGATGTATTGAAAATGTAGAAAATTGGGTCGAAAGGCTATCATACATTAATAATTTTCCATGCAAAGTTTCTCCAATACCTAACGCTATTTTTATAACTTCATTGGCCTGTAAACTGCCTATGATTCCGGGCAAAACGCCCAAAACTCCTATTTCTGAACAAGAAGGAATACTACCTGCTTTGGGAGGCTCGGGAAACAAACATCTATAGGTTGGGCCTTTTTTATAATTAAAAACAGAAACCTGTCCTTCATATTTAAAAATAGCTCCATATACCAAAGGTTTATCGGTAATTACGCAGGCATCATTTACCAGGTAGCGAGTAGAAAAATTATCAGATCCGTCTACAATGATATCATATTTAGAAAAAATAGTAATTGCATTTTTTGGAGTTAATTTCTCGGGATATGCATTTACATGTATAGTTGGATTAAGATCTTCGAGACGATTTTTGGCGGCCAGGGCCTTATTCTTTCCTACAGAACTATCCCCATAAAGAATTTGACGATGAAGGTTGGAAATTTCAACAACATCAAAATCTATGATTCCAATGGTGCCTACACCTGCCGCTGCGAGATATTGCAATGCAGGACAACCTAATCCACCGGCACCTATCACCAAAACTTTGGAAGAATTAAGTTTTTTTTGCCCTTCTTCTCCAATCTCGGGGAGTATGATTTGTCTATGATATCTAGAATTAAATGTATTCATTTGTCATATTTTATCCTCCTGCAAAGGGAGGTAATAATGCAACTTCAGCTTCAGTATTAATTGTATAATTATTACCAACAAGTTCTTGATTAACGGCGACTTTAAAATCCTTATCTCTAAGCTTCGGATACTCATCTTTGAGGGTATTTAAAAGCTCGGCAACAGAACACACATCGATATGCAATTGTTCTTCTGTGATTGCAGTCGCTTCTGCCAACATTCCAAAATATTTAATAGTCAATTGCATTTGTAATGGTTTTTAAATCTTCAATTGTGTTTATATTTTTTACCAAAAACAAGTCTTCGTTATCTACGGCAATGGTTTTGGTATTTAATGCTGAGACCAGTTTACGTAAACGTTTTTCTCCTTTCGACAATAATTCGAAACATTTTTCTGCACAATGCTTTTTGTATAAAGCAATTAGCGGAATGGTTTTTCCCTGGGCCTCAAATTGAAAAACATCATAATCTTCATTTTTATATTGAAGCAACTTTTTTAATAGGGAAGTAGTAACGAGAGGTACGTCACAACTTACCACCAAATTATCATCAGTTTCTGAATTTGTCAACCCCGTATGCAATCCGGCAACAGGACCAGATTCTGTAATGATATCCTCAACTCTTTTTACTCCAAAAACATCATATTGCCAATTGCTGCTCACAATTATGATGTCGCTTACCAAAGGTCGAAGAGCCTCTATGATATGCTGTACAAAAGGTTTGCCTTGCAATAAGAGTAATCCTTTTTCACTACCCATTCTTGAGCTTTTGCCTCCGGCCAATATAATTCCTGTTTTGTTTCTTTGAGAACTCATAAAGAAATTTGTTTCAGCTCATTATCCAAAAATTCCCAACATTTTTGATTGATATGGTCAAAAGTGTTTATTACGTCTTCGCCATAATCTGTTAACCGAGCGCCTCCGCCACCTTTTCCTCCTGTTGTAGTAATCACCAGGGGTTTTTGAGCCGTTTTATTCATACTATCCATAAGATTCCATGCTTTTTTATAAGACATATCAAGTGTTACGGCTGCTTTACGTAATGATCCTGTTTTGGAAATGGCTTTTAATAAACGCACCCTTCCTTCGCCAAGAAAAACTCCATGCTCTGATTCTATCCAGATTCTGCTTTTTATCTTATAATCCATTGTTCCAAATAAAGCGTTTGGTTTTTAAAGATACAACGAATTTTTGGTGCTTGTACTCGCTTTATTTAAATTTTAGCAAATAAAGATTTTAGCGTTTGGTTTTTTTATGATAATAATCATTTCCCGGAGGTTTCATGACAAATTAATAATCTGTATACTATCTCCAGGTTTAACTTTTGAAACTTCCTCTGGAAGGTATACCAAGACATTTGCCAATGCAAAAGAACGAAGCATTGAAGAAGCCTGCCCGTCAAGAATGGTAACTTTATCGTCTTTTAATAAAGCTTTTAAAAACTCTGCGCGTTCTCCTTTTTTTGAATAGTCTGAATTTGAGATAGCTGTGCTACGTTTTAAATGATATTGTTGCAAGCCGGATATTTTTTGTAATGCCGGAAGCACATAAATATAAAAACAGCTTAACGAAGAAGCGGGATTACCCGGTAGTGCAAAAATGGTGGTATTATCTTTTTGGGCGAAATAAAGCGGTTTGCCGGGTTTTTGTTTCACTTTGTAAAAAATTTCTTCTACTTGAATATCACGCAGGGCTTTGCCCACAAAGTCATAATCTCCAACCGAGATTCCACCAGAGATCAAAACAACATCATATTCTTGTATTGCCTTTTCTATAATCGATCGGGTAGCATCATACTGATCTTCAACTTTATGAAAGTTTATGGTTGTAAAACCAGCAGTCGTAAGGGCGGAAGATAACATTACAGAGTTACTCTCATAAATTTGCCCGTATTTTAATTTTTGACCTGGTGGTACTAATTCATTTCCGGTTGCAATAATTGCAATAGAAGGTTTTTTGTATACTTCGATATCTGTAATTCCCAGGGTCGCCAAATAACCAATAGCAGCAGCAGTTATAGTGGTTCCCGCAACAAGTGCAATTTCCCTTTCTTTAATTTGCTCTCCGGCAGGTCGAATATTCGCATCAAGGGTAGGAGATTCTTGCACAAGTATGTTACTATCGATTACTTCTACTTTTTCTTGCATAATTACGGCCTTTGCTTCAGCGGGTACCGGGGCCCCGGTAAAAATTCTAATAGCTTCCCCTTTTTTTAATACAGGATCCTTATCATCACCTGCTTGAACTTCTCCAATAAGTGAGTAGGTTTTTTCTTCAATGGACCCCAGGGCATATCCATCCATAGCCGATTGCCTGAATGGAGGCATATTGATTGGAGACAATACATCTTTTGCCAATACAAACCCTATAGCATTGGATATAGATAGGGTAGTAATTTCTTTGGTTTGCTTTATATGATTGTCAACAAGTTGAAGTGCTTTTTCTACGGGTACCATGAATTGTGATTGATTATTGATGTAAAGATACTGCGAATTGTGAAGAGTGATAAATAGTTTGTAAAATTTGGTATAAAAAACCTTTTATTAATAGAAATCTTAACAAGTTAATTATCACAAGGCCCGAGACGTTATATTTTAAGAAATCAAGCAACTACTAGACCCCATAAAATAAGTTAGAAACATAATAGGCAGCATGATGTTCTGAAGAAGTAATAAATTTATGAAACTCTAACGGCGACATTGAAGTTTGTTTTTTTAAATCATGTATAAAATGAGATTGATCAAAATAGCCATCGGGTACTATAGTATCTAATTTCTCTCCATTTAATAGTTTAAATGTATGACTTTGCATTCTTACTATGCGTGTATAGGACTTTGCAGACATTCCTAAATACATTTTAAACAGTTGTTGCAACCTTCTTTGCGTTAAATTTATTTTTGAGTTAATTGCATTAATAGAAATATGACCTCGATTGGATAAGATATTATTTAAAGCGACATAAACTCTTTTGTCTACAAGAGCCTCATTTTTATATTGATTAAGAATCGTCAAAACTTTTTGCAATACCAATTCGCTATTTAAATCAGAGTTAATTAACTCCTCAAGACGTTCGGATAGATACTTAGAAAAGCAATGAATAGGAACTCTAAGTTCAGAAAACTCATTTGCTGGAATACCTGTCAAATAAGGTATGGCATAGGGTTGAAGCTGAATGGTCAATGCCCTTTTAATGACACTCATGTTCAACTCAAATGGTGTCAATGCGTTTCCAGAGAGATATGAACTTGTTTCTAGCACATTATTATTGATGTTTTTAATCGTAAAACTTGTTCCCGATATTACATTAATATAGGGATAACCTGTGGGAAAAGCTTTAACGTTGATGTTAATTCCATTAGTTTCTTCTATAATCCACATATTTCTTATAAGAATATTAGAGATTTTGTCTAATGGTAGAGGGATAATACGCATAGTTTGTAAAATACACTAATTTAAGGATTTAAGTTAATTATCGGGATTTCGTTTTTTTACAATACTTGATTTTTAATAAATAGTTTCTTTGTTGGAATGATGGTTATAACCCTTTTCGTTTATAACACATTTCAATGAAAAATGGCGATCACAAATTTTTAAATTATGAAATACACTGTCGAAACTATTATTGAAAAACCTCTGGACCAAGTAATTGAACTTTATAACAATCCAACTTATTATCGTGATTGGATGCCTGGAATAATTAGTCATACTATTACTTCGGGAAATAAAAGAGAGCAAGGAACAAAATCAGTGTTTAAATTTCAAATGAATGGAAAGAATTTTAATATAGAAGAAACCATTATTAAGAATCGCAATACTGAAATAGTTTCTCAATTTGTTGCAAATGGCACTGTGAATATTCAATGCACATTGTTTTCTGAAACTTCAAACGGCAATACACTTTACCAGGTAAATGAATCTTTTCAGTTAAAAGGTTTTATGAAAATCATTGGGTTCTTAATGCCAGGTTCTTTTAAAAAGCAAACCGAACAGTTTGTACAGGCGTTTAAGCAATATGCAGAAAATCAATAGCATCAAAAATTAACATTTTTTTTGTATTCCTTGTCCAAAAAAAATAGGTGTATTCGTCTATATAGTAGTAGGGTTAAATGAGTCACTTATTTAGGGTAAATGAGAAGCATATAGAACATTCTACATTAATTAGCAATAACCAATATTTATGAAAAAAACATTTTACTTGGGGCTAGTTACTTTGTTCATGATACAAAGCATGATGTCACAAAGTTTCTTCGAAACTGCTTCAAAAAACGAATGGGAAGGTAAAGGAGAACTACTAGGAAGTACTGCATCTTTTCGCATGAACTGGGAACCTATTCTTGAGGGGAAATTTTTTAGACTCTCATTTCAGAATCAAAGAGATCAATCCAAGGAATACATATTCAGGGCTATGGGAGTATATCAACCCAATAGCGATGATACATTTACAGGAACTTGGTTCGATTCGGGAGGTTTTTCTTTTCCGATAAAAGGAAGTTTTTCTGAAAATGAACTTGTTGTATATTGGGGTACCCCAGAAACTGAAGAAGGAAAAACTATCTACACTATTAATGAAGGTGGTTCTGTTTCTGTGAGGGACTATGTTCTCAAAGATGGAAAATTAATACAATTTGGAAAGGCAAGCTATGAAAAACAGTAAAAAATAAGGATTATGCTTATGATGTTCAAACACCAGATGAATATTTAGAAAAAATGGAAGAAGATTGGAGAAAAGAAAAGGTAATCCTTATTCATAATATGATCCTGAAAGAACAAGGACTGAAAGAATATATCAATTACAAAATGCTGGCCTACGGAGATGGTAAACAAGAACCACTTCTTCATCTCAATGCTCAAAAAAATTATGTAAGCCTTTATGTAGGGAATATTGATAAAGTTGAAAAAGCGCGGGAATTACTAAATCCTTTTGATATGGGTAAAGGCTGTATTAGAATTAAAAAAACATTGCCATAGAAAGTACTAACCTGGCTGTCTTTATTGATAAAGTTATTGAATTATGGAAAAAAGGTAATAATCTGGATTGTTAAAACAATACAGAGGGTGAAGGAAATGTCTAAATTGCTTAGACGGTTATGCGATAGTCTTTTTAACATAAGGTGAAAAACATTTTAAAATGTCAGATAACATAATTGAATGGAACCTCCATTTAAATTCAAGTATTCAGAAAGTTTATAAGTATCTGTCTACTCAAGATGGGAGAGAAAAATTTTGGGCAGAATCTGCTCCCGATTCTAATAACTATATCGATTTTACATTTCCGAACGGACAACAATATAAAGGTAAAATAATAGTAAATAACCCTTATACCCATTTTCGAATTGAGTACTTTAATTCTATAGTTGATTTTTATCTTACTGAAGATGAATTAGGGGGAACCGATTTGAAAATAAGAAATACAAAAGTTTCAGAAAAAGACTATCAAACAAATTATGCCGGTTGGGTTTCATTGCTGCTTATATTAAAGGCAGCGATTGACTATAATATTGATTTACGAAATCATAACAGAAACAAGACGTGGGATCACAAATATGTGGACAACTGAAGGCATGTCTTAGTTTACAAACGCAACAAAAAGAAAAGTAAGACTTGTGTTTTCCCGCTGGCTAGTTACCACACAAAGGTATATCAACAACTTAAAAATACAAAAAGCCAGTTTCATTTTTAAAACCAGCTTGTTTTTGTATTACTTACTCATGCTTCACTAGTCGCAGACTAGCCAATCATATTTGAGCGATCGAGATTCTGTTTATTGCGCCTGTATGTTAACCAAATAATAATCTTCTTTAAGCTGAAGTAACTATTACAAGGAATAAAAATCTTCTTTTTTCCATTTCAATTATGCAGAGTATTCATGATTGGCGATTCATAGCTTTCACTAATGGACTAACCCAAAACCTCTTTCCAATCTAATTTGTCATTATGTGAATGTGTGTAACCCATAGCTCTTTCTTGCTTTATAGTTTCAGAATCTCTAAAAGCCATTACATAGGTCTTTCTCCATTCACTTGATGAATTACCTGCTGAGCCATGAATAATACGCTCGTCATGGATTGTTACATCACCGCGTTTCACGGGTAAAAATATTGGCTGGTCTTTTTTATTAGTTTCAATAACTAATGTATGAGAAGTGTCTCTATTCATAGTTTCACCCTCATTACCATTATAGGGTTTAGGCAGGTGCACCCTTAGTTCTTTTTCTTTATTAGTTCCAGGAATTACTTGTAAGCATCCGTTAATAATATTTGAATCGCTCAAGGCCAAAGAAAAAGTCGCTGTCCAAGTATTTTTAGTTTTTGGCCAGTATCCCAAGTCTTGATGCATTGCAAATTCTGCACCTGCTTTTGAGGGCTTTTTTGCCAAAAACTGTTCATAATCCATTTCAGCTTTACCTGCTTTGTAGATTTGACTTGCAATTGATTGTGCTACTCTAAAATAAATGTTATTAGCCAGCTCTGGTCTATACATACTTGGGCACATGGCATTTACCAACTGAAACTCTTCTACTGGCGTTCCATAGGGTTGAGACATATCACAAAAGTCTTTATTCATTTGGTGTATTTCCTTACCAGAGATAAAATGATCGAACCAATAATCTAAATCTTTCAATTCGTAATCAGTTAAAACTTCTTTTAGGACCAAATATCCCAAATCATTGTAATGTTCAATTTCGCTAGATGTAATTTCATATGTATCACCATCTCTTCGGTGTTTTCCCGAAGTGTTTTTTGTCGTTTCCATTTTTCTATGTTTTAAGTTATTGTTTGAATTTTAAAGTGGATTGAGGTTTCATTTTTATTGATAACCCACTCATTGTTTTTTAATTTATCTAGTTGTAGAATGTGAGATGTTTTGATGTTTGGTAAATAAATCTGAGTACTAATTTGGGTTTCTTTTTTACTGTATATATTCAAATTTATCTTTGTCCAGTCTATAGAACTTGTGGATTGTGCTAATTCGATATGAGGTATACACGAGCCAGATTTTATAAGGGCTATTCCAAAGTTTTTACTTTTTATATGATACCATTGTCCGCCTTTGTAGTAGTCACCTGTAAAATAATCGAACCAATTTCCATGAGGTAAGTAAATGGTTCTAGCCATGACATTGGATTCGAAAAATGGGGCGATTAGAATACTATCTCCGAAAAGATATTGGTCTTCAATATGCCAGGTGTTTAAATCCTCTCCAAAATCAAAAAATAATGGTCTTAGCAGGGGATAGCCTTTTTGACTGCAATAATTTGATTGGGAAATAATATATGGCAATAGGCAATATTTAATTTCAATTAATTTTCTGAAATTAATGAGGAATTGCTCACCAAAAGCCCAAGGTTCTCTTGGTGGTAAACCATGTACGCGACTATGTGAGGAAAACACACCCATAAATGTCCAGCGTAAAAAAAGTTCTAAATCAGGTTTATCGGAAAACCCACCTATGTCATGAGACCAATATGTAAATCCACTTAACCCAAGAGACAAGCCAGCTCTTAATGTCGATGCCATGGCTTCGTTAGAAACTTCAGGATCGCCAGACCAGTGAACAGGAAAACGTTGACTGCCTGCCCATGCACTTCTTGCCCATATCAATGTGTCAGAATCATGGTTTTTAAGCGTTTTATACAATGAACTCGTATAACGAAGAGGGTATAAATTATGTTCATAATTTCCAGATTGTTTTGAGTAATAGCATCCATTTATTGGGGCACTTTCACCAAAGTCTGCTTTAATTGCAGAAACGCCTAATTTCAATAAACTGTTTATTTTTTTTGTGTACCATGCTATTGCTTGTGGATTACTAAAATCTAAAACGATGTCTTCCCTAAGACCATTAGCTTCTTTTACAAATAGCTGCTGTTCTACAATTTGGTTATAAACAGAATTTGTAGAATTATAATAGGGTATTTGCCACAATGACGTCCTAAAACTTAAGTTTTTAAGGTTAGATATCATTGCCTTTGGACTCTTAAAAGCACTGCTAAAATTGTAATCACAGTTATAACCGTTTTCAAACCAGCCAGCATCAATATGTATAACATCGGATGGAATTTTATAACTTCTTAAATTTTGAGCAATGTTTTCGACTTCTTTTTGTGAACTGTAACTCAATTGACTCATCCACAAACCGAAACTCCAAATGGGTGGTAGTGGGCTTTTACCTGTAATAGTGGTGTATTCTTCTAAAATTTCTTTAGGTGTACCTATAAAAATAAAGACATCCAGAAGTTCATCTTCAATGTAAAGTGTTGATGCTGAATCATAGGTGTGACCAAAATCAAATGTCATAGGTGCGCTAGAATGTACAAATACACCATATCCTTTATTACTAATAAACAGTGGAATTGGCTTATACATTTCTCTAGTAGATGCACTTTGAACATCTGAAGTAAAAAGATTAATTATTTGACCTCTTTTGTTCAATCCAGCAAAAGATTCGCCACAGCCATAAATACGCTCGTCATATGATAATGCTGTTGAAAACACAAAAGTCTTTTTATGATTCTTGGGGTTTCTTATGAAACTAAAGGGCAAATATTTTTGATGTAAACCTTTGTTGTCTTGTAAACCAATAGTTTTTAATACTTCTTTTCCATTTTTATCATTGACACATAAACACCATTTTGAAGTATTTATATTAACCTCTGCAAAATCACTTTTGAATTGATGATTACTCGCGCCTTCAATAAAATTCCAATTAGAATCATTTAGCTTTCCATCGAGCATTAAGGACGGTTCTCTTGCTTCCATTACCTTAGATGTGTTAAGTTGTAATCGTAAAGTTTTTTGAGATACAAAAGAAATGGCCCACTTAAGAATGGGGTCGGTCTCATAATCTTCCTGAAACATTTCTTTTCCATCTTTTTTTACAAGTTTTAATCCTGTTTTGTTAAAGGCATATTCTAATTCAAATCCATACTTAAGCCATTTTAAATACCCTGATTTTTCTTTTTTATTGAAGTCTGTAACCTGGGTTGGTAAGTAGAATTCATTGTATTCGAACTCGCAATCCAAGGATAAGTCCATGGTTTGGTTAAAAAATGGTGTCATTAAAGTCTATTTTCGATTTATTTTATTTGCCAAATAGCGTACCCATGGCTATTAAGAATTAGATCAACATTAGAGGAATTGTTAACGGCTTCGTTCTTTTCATCAGACAATAAGACTTC
Organism: Aquimarina gracilis; assembly: GCF_035285365.1. Classification (NCBI taxonomy): domain Bacteria; kingdom Pseudomonadati; phylum Bacteroidota; class Flavobacteriia; order Flavobacteriales; family Flavobacteriaceae; genus Aquimarina; species Aquimarina gracilis. The sequence goes on from NZ_JAYKLX010000003.1 coordinate 92,054, forward strand.
GTTTAGCTCAAAATTTGGGTTTTCTGTATTTAGGGTAATCGAAGTCTTTTGTTCCTTATCAGATGTGTTTACAGCAACTAGCATTGTATTTTGGCCATCTTTTCTGATGTAGGCTAGTATATTGTCATTATCATTGGAAATAATTTCTTGGTTGCCTTCAATAAATTCAGAATGGGTTTTCCTTATCTTAATGATTTTCCTATAAAAATTAAGTAGAGAATTTGGGTCATTTTTTTGTTCTTCTACAGAGATTCCGTCATCGTCTAAGACACTACGTTTATCCCACCAAGGACCAGTGTTTTTGTACCATAATGCAGAACCTGTTGATTCTATTTTTGCATTCCATTCAAAAGCCTCACGCATTGGGATGTCGTTGCCATCGGTTACTCCAAATTTTCCAAAACCACCGCTTCCATTCATTCCAATTTCTTGTCCATAATAAATGCTTGGAATCCCTTTGTTGAACATCATTAGAAATGCTCCTAACTTTAATTTTGCTTTATCGTTTTCTACAAAAGAAGCAAATCTGGGCGTGTCATGATTCTCTAAGAAAACCAATTGTGATTTCTCTTTGGGCGTTAATTTTAGCAAAGAATCCATTTTATTTGAAATCTGTTCTTTTTCCATAGAGAGTATGCCTTCTCTCAAGCCAAAAGCGAACATCATATCTACATTGGCAGTGTTAAAATAGTTTTCTCCTATATCTTTCCAATTGGCCTGTTCTCCAAAAATTTTAAGGTTAGGATTGATAGATTTTAAGTGTTTGAACAAAGGTGCCCAAAAGTTTTTAAAAAGGTTGGTGCGAATGCCTTTCCAATCCAAATCATCCATCATGTGGTCTATTCTAAACCCATCAACACCATCATCAAATTTGCCATCGCTGTTGGGGTCTACCCAATAAGAAAACAAATCAGTAAAATACGTTTTAACCGCTTCGTTATACATATCTACAGTTGTTATATCTACAGAGGTGCCATCATACGATTCTAATTTGGTTAGATTAAAAATCATGGTTTCTGGAACTGTATTGTTAGGACCATTATAAATAACATGATTGCTGTATTTAGAATTAGGGTTTTCGAAAGAGTCTTTAAACCACGGATGGTTTTTAGTCACATAATGAATCTCCATATCCATATAAAATTTCATATCATTTTCATGAAGCTTTTTTACCATGTTTAAGTAATCATCCAATGTTCCAAATTCTTCATCTATAGCTTTAAAATCATCAGGAAAATAATTGTGATAATAGATGGATTTATATAAAGGTGTAAATAACAAAGATGTTACACCTAAATCTTTTAAATAATCAATCTTTTGAGTAACACCATTCAAATCACCGTGACCGTCACCATTAGTGTCATAAAAACTACGCTGAAATACATGATAAAATACTTCTGCTTCTGGATTTGAGTATGCAATTTCTGACCGCTGTTCTGTTACCTGTACTTTCTCTTTTGTCTTTTTTGTACAAGACATAATTAAGACTATGAAGCAACAAAGGATGATATACGTTTTTTTCATGACCAAGGTTTTCAAGTTTGTGACCACAAATTTATACCTAAAAAGAAAGGTTTTAATTAACACCATTGACCAAAAACATAATAATATTTGCTTAAGTTTGCTTTTGATGCTAAATATGTGTTATTATGAATCCTATATATGAAAAAGTACAGGTAAAACGAACACAATCCATACAAGTTAAACTTTACCAGTTGACCCATTTTGATATTCCTTATCATTATCATCCTGAAATTGAGGTAGTTTATTTTAAAAAAGGGACAGGTAAAGTATTTGTAGAGCATTCAATGACAAGTTTTGAACCAGGTAGTTTATTTATTTTTGGCCCTAATGTTCCGCATCTTTTTGTTGAAGATAAGACTATAATAGATCAAAATATTGAAATCTTAGTCATTCAATTTGAGTTTTATGTTTTAGAATCGTGTCTAGATTTACCCGAATTCATTAATATTAAAGACATAGTTGAAGATGCCCATTCTGGAATAAAGTTTAAAGAGTTGCTTAGTGATGAAATACCTAGCATATTGAGTGATATACACAATGAAAAAGGACTAGAGCGATTTTTAAGACTCTCTTACATGTTTGAGTTGCTTAAACTCAATTACACTTATACTTTAATAAATAAGTTTGGGGAAAGAATCGAAAAGAGCAATATTCCCGGTAGACTTCGTCTTGTGAATCATTATATATTGCAAAATTATAATAATGAAATATCTCTAGAAAGGGCTGCTAAAATATCGAACATGAACAAGGCTTCCTTTTGTAGATTCTTTAAAAAGCATACACGAAAGTCGTTCGGTCAATATGTAAATGATATGAGAATTGATTATGCCTGTAAGTTGCTAATCGAAGGGTCTTTAAACGTTTCCTCTATTTGCTATGAAGTAGGTTTTAATAGTGTTCCTTATTTTATAAAACAATTTAAGCGCTTAAAAGGAATGACACCTAAAAAATTTAGGCAGCAGAATTTAGTTGGTTAATGATTACAGCCTAAGTGTATGGCTTTTGCAAGTTTTCTTAATTGCTTCTAGAGTTTTTTTGCTACTATAATATTAAATTTGTACCGAACAGTCTGTTTGTTTATATTTACAATATGAATTATAAGCACAACAAAGAAAAAGTAATACAAAAGGGTGTAGAATTGTTTTGGGTAAAAGGATACCATAGTTTGGGGGTAAATGAGATATGTGAGGAAACGGGAATGACCAAAGGAGCCTTTTATAATACTTTCAAGAGTAAAGAAAAGTTTTTGTTGACAACGATAGCCTCTTATGGCGATATAATTGTATCACACCTGCAAGCACAATTATCTGGCAAAAAAACAAGTGCGTTTTACAGCTTGGTCACACTATATAAAAATATGTTGTTAGCTCAAACTTCAAATAACTACATGGGATGCTTAGTGAATAACATGATGTCTGAAATGGGTACATCATATGATGCTGTAGCAGCAATGGCCGCAAAACAATTCAAAAGATTTTTAATGGTTATCGAACCAGCGGTAAAAGAAGCACAAGAAGCTGGAGATTTTGATAATAATATAAGTTCAGAATGCTTAGCAGAGATCATCCACACTACGTTTTTTGGATTTCTGACAAGGTCTAAGAGTACTAAGACAACTAATCATGAAGCGATGACTTCATTTTTCAATATCCTTAAAAATAGATAATTATGAGCACAATTAACCAGATATGGGAAGTATACAGAGCCTGTTGGAATGTTACGGACCCCCAGGAAAGAATGAATAAATTAGAAAAGATAATGACGAATGATTTTGAATATCATGACCCTAATGTAACACTGAAAGGACATGAACAGCTAGCTGAATATATGGAGCAGTTTCAGAAAGAATTTAAAGGTATGTCTTTTGTAATTTCAGATTTTAATTTCCATCACAACAGAAGTTTGGCGCATTGGAATATGGTTGACGAAAAAAAAGAAATGATAGCGAATGGGATTGATTTTGCATACTACAAGAATGGACGAATACAACAAATAACAGGTTTTTTCAAAGAAAATTAATAAAATGGATTTTAAAGCCGATTTGGTTGACACTTGGAATATTAACAATAAAGTTACACTTTATCTTCTTGATAATATTGATCCCTTATGGCTTCTTTCAAAAATCAATGGAAAAGGTAAGAGTATTGGAGAACAGTTTGTTCATATTAATAATATGCGCTCGTTTTGGATAGGTAAAGTAGGTGAAAAGATAGATTTGAAAATTGATAAAAAGCATGCTACTAACAAACAACAATTGGTAGAAGCTCTCAGTAAATCTGCTCAAAAAATGTCAGAAACGCTACACCAAATATTTGAACAAGGAAGGATTAAAGGCTATAAACCGCATCCTATAGCTTTCTTTTCTCAAATAATTGCCCACGAATCTCATCATAGAGGACAAATAATGGCTACAATAACAAGAAACAATATAGAAATCAGCAAATCGGTAAATTTTGGCTTGTGGAATTGGAATAATAAATAATAACCAAATTTTTCGCATAGCAACTTCGAATCGACGTTACATGTAAATTAAAAACGATAAAATAAAAATACTCGAATGTATAGGAAACAAATAAAATATTTTCATTGATGTTTAAGAAGTGAAACAGAGCATTCTTATACTCAAATCACAGAATAAGAAGCAACTAGTTAATGAAATGTAGAACAGCTTGGTTGCTCATAAACTTGTTTGGAAAGAGCTGTGTAAGGGTCCTGATTACTAAATAATTCTTAAAAAGTGATTAAATAAGAGATATCACAAGCAACAACTGCAACAAACTTATTAATTTGAAATCAATACTATATCATCAATAAAAAACAATGGAATGAAATATTTCTTTACTATCATTTTTTTATGCATTATCGGCTTTGGAAAAGCACAAAAAGTTAATGTTGATCATTGGATAAAAGACATTAATTTCTATCAAAAAACATTAGAAGAAAAGCATATAGATTTATATCACACACTATCCAAAGCAGATTTTAATAAAGATATATTACAGCTTAAATCAAACTTACCAAATCTTACAGATTTTCAGGTGATAGCAGAACTTATGAAGCTAACCAGAAAAATTGGTAATGGAAAAACTGATGGGCATACGGCCATACCACTTTGGAATACTAAAAGACATTTGTATCCTTTTGATTTTTTTGAGTTCGGGCGGAGAGACAGTTGTCGAACTTTTTGATGGAAGATTGTAGGTTAATTATAAGTAAATCAGATGTTTTGTAAAAACCCTGTTTTATATAATTCTGAATAGATTTTAAATTATTTCTTTCTATGAGTTTTCGGATAATACCAATTAGAGGTTTATTGTAAAATTAGAGCTACTACCTTTATTAGTAGGATAAATTGAAGCTTTTTTTATGGAATGCATTATTCTAAAGGTTCACACAAAATAAGTTTGGAAGGTAATTTATCAATATCAACTTTATTAAAATCTTTAGACCTAACTAAGTAACATCCAAAAGAAGAAGCTGCCCCATGAATAATACTACTAGTAGCTGTAGCAGAATATATATTCTCCGAAGATTTTTTTCTAATATTAATGATCAAAGTTAGAAGAGAAAAATCATCAATATTTAAATCTTTTGTGATATTAAATTTACATTGAACGGTGTTTATATTTTCGATAAATAATTTCCCTTTTATTATTGTTTTATTGATAAGTATTTCTGCCTGAAAATTCTCTTTTATAATTAAATCAGTCTGGATTAATTTGTTATTGTTAACTGGGTAGATTAAGGTATAAGCCCCCGAAATGGTATTTAGTAATGAAATTTTGATAGGTAAAAGCTCGTCTAATGAATTTGGAGTAATTGTTTTGGATATAATAACATCATTTTTTAAATATCCTATAATTCTATCATCACTGTTTTGATTGAGAGCTTTTTCTGCCAATTCTAAATTTTCTATTTTTTGAAAAACGATTCTTCCTGCTGCAGGATACCCATCCCTTTTTACAGTACTATAAGTACCTAATAGAATAGGTCTTCCATACTTCATGGTTCCCGAAAATAAGCATATGAGCTTTTTAACAGGAGTGGTATATCCTAATTTTTGGGCTTCTATGAAAGTATAATTTTCTATAACATTAAAAGTGCCCTCCCAATGCTCATCTCCAAGGTGGTAATCAATAATAACCTTTCTTTTATTAATAATTTGAACCAATGCTCGATCCACCAAATTTCTTGAAAACGCATAATAATGCATAATATAATAGGATACATCACTTAATGAAGCATTTATTTTTTTTTCTGCCCCTAGTTCTATTCGATCATAAACTTCATTATAGTGTAGAGAAAACTCATTTAATAATTCATTTAGTAATTCCTGACGAGTTTTTCGTTCAATTACACTTTGTGGGTAACGTTCACTGTTTTTAGCTTTACTAAGAGAAGTGTAATTAAGTCTGCTTTCGATTTCCTGTTGCGTAATTTTCTTTGTTTTTAAGAACTCAATGACCTTAGAAATAAGTATTGCAGCTTCTTTTGATGAAAGAGTATCCATTAGAAATTTTCAGAAAAATTATGAAATAATTTTCTTTTTTCAAAATTTAACACCTGCACAGTATATAGGATACTACTTTAGAGACAAGTTTTTAACATAAAATTTAAAAGCATGAGGAATAAATATATTCTATCACTATTCTTTTTTGTAGCAATATGGGGATATGCACAAGAAATACAAGTGAATGGTATTGTAATGAATCAGGATAACTACCCAATACCAGGAGTTTCGGTTGTGGAAAAAGGAACTGCCAATGGCGTTGTTACTGACTTTGATGGAAATTTTAGTATAACCATAAATAAAGGTAATGTTTTAGCCTTTACCTATGTAGGTTTTATAGCTCGAGAGATTATAGTCAACTCTACGGATTTACTAAATGTTATTTTGGTAGAATCGATTAGTGAACTTGAACAGGTAGTTGTTGTAGCTTATGGCTCACAAACAAAGAAATCTATTACAGGAGCTGTGTTAAACATTAAAGCAGAGGAAATAACCTCGCAACCAAGTATTAATTTTACAAATAGTTTACAAGGATTGGCTCCAGGCCTTCAGACGTTTAATAGTAATGGGCAACCAGGAGCAGCAGCAGAATTTTTAATTCGGGGGATTGGTTCTGCAAATGCTGGTATAGAACCATTAATTGTGGTAGATGGTGCGGTTTATGAAGCCTCATTGGCTTCAATAAACCCTAATGATATAGAAAGTGTATCGGTTCTTAAAGATGCTTCCGCATCTTCTATATATGGTTCTAGAGCAGGTAATGGAGTAGTGTTAATAACAACTAAAGCAGGAACTTCAAGTAAAACAACGTACACAATTAGTACTTCTATAGGAATCTCGGAGGTAACAAATCCAAATAATTTTAGAGTGGCTAATGCTTCAGAATATGTGGAGTATTATCGAGAGGCCATAATAAATGCAGGAGGAAACCCCAATGATACAACCTCAGGTTTTTTCTTACCAGTAACACAGGAGTTTGATACCGATTGGGTTGATGAAGCTTTTCAATCAGGTATTTATAGAACATATGATTTTGCTGCTCAAGGTGGAAACGAAAGTACCAACTTCTATACTTCTTTAGGATATAATAAGCAAACAGGAACAATAGTAGCAACCGGTTTTGAAAGAATTACGGGCCTGATAAGAATTAATCATAGAGCCAACAAAAGGTTTAATTTTGGTGGTAGCGCACAGGTGACATACAGAAATCAAGATAACCTAATTTCAAATACGGGTCGTTCGGGTCAATTATCTGGAGCTTTTCAAACCGCTCCTATAGAACCCATATTAGCTACTCCAGATTTGTTTGGTACAAACGGAGAAGGAGCAGGATATAATTTTGCTATTCCTAGTAATGCATCACATAACCCTGTTGCAACAGCGGTATTAAACTCTGATAACAACCAAGTCTATACCATTAATACTTCGATTAATGCAGGATACAAGTTTACAAATTGGTTAAGTGCAGAAATTCGTGCTTCGCATTTAATAAACTCAATCATCAATAAAGAAGTAACTAGCAAGTTATATAGAGCAGAAAACCAAGGAGGTACAACAGTAGAGGAAAGAGGTGTCAGGAATGTAACTAATGTAACAGGTTCTCTAAAGTTTATAAAACAACTAGGTAACGATCATGGTTTCTCTTTACAATTAGGAGGAGAACTTTTTAGAGATAGATTTAATTCTTTAGAAGCCTCTGCCAATAATTTTGCTTTTGAAAACCTAAATAATGTTGGTAATGGAGGCGTAGCCACAGCAGAAGATATCACTTCTGATTTTGATGGTCTCAATACAGTTGGTTTTTTTGGAAGATTGAAATATGATTATAAAGAAAAACTATTTTTAGAATTATCAGGTAGACGGGATGGAGCTTCTAATTTTGGCCCTGAAAACCGATGGGGTAATTTTGGAGCAGTAGGTGCTAGTTATATTCTAACAGAAGATTTATTTCAAGATTCTTCAGTAGTCAATCTATTAAAAATACGTTCTAGTTATGGAACTTCGGGGAATAATGATATAGGTAATTTTCTTTGGAGAGACCTGTACAATATAGGTGTAAATAGTATTACCCCATCAGGAAATGTATTTAATGGTGTTAGAACTACTAGAGCTCCAAATCCCAATCTAAAATGGGAAAAAAATATTCAATTAGATATTGGACTGGATTTTGGGTTACTTAATAATAGAATTACTGGTAGTATAGACTATTTTAGAAGAAATTCTCAGGATTTGATTTTTGCACTTCCTTTATCGCTTACCACCGGCTTTAGTAGCAATACGATCAATTCTACAGGGGAGTTTCTCAATACTGGGATGGAGTTCGACATGAAATGGTTTAATATTAGAAGTAAAACCTTCAATTGGTCTACAAATGTGAATTATGCATTTTATGACCAAGAAATTAAGAAACTTCCTGATGGAGAGGTGATTAACCCGAATGATTCCGAATTAATATGGAGAGAAGGGGAGCGAAGTGATTCATGGTATTTACAGCGTTATGATGGAGTTGATCCAACGACAGGAGAAGCTCTTTATCTTGATGCAGACGGTAATCAAACCACCACTCCGGATTCTGATAATAGAGTAATCACAGGTCAAACAACACCAGATAGTTATGGGTCAATTACAAATACTTTTACCTATAAAGGAATATCATTTTCTTTTATGTTTTATGGAAGTTTTGGTTCTGAAGGCTTTTTTGACTTAGGCCTGGATTTGTCTTCAGATGGTTTAGACTTTCCTGCCAACATATGGGTAAACCAATTGAACAGATGGCAACAACCAGGAGATGTAACAAATATCCCACGGGCTGATATTAATACTGGTAATCAAATCACGAGTACACGGTTTCTTTATGACGAATCTTTTATTCGATTACAAAATGTAAGCCTTACATATAGTTTGCCCGATGATATCGAAGAAAACTTGAATTTGAATGATTTATCCTTAAATATTACAGGGCAAAACTTATGGGTATTTACAGACTGGCCTGGGTATGATCCAACCTCTGAAGTATATCCAGTCCCCAGAATAATAACATTTGGAGCAAGCGTGTCATTTTAAAAAAATAAACAGATGAAAACGATAATAGATACAATAAAGAGTCTTTTTCTTATAATGCTGCCTTTGCTTATAATTTCCTGTGAAGATTTTCTTGATATAGAAGATGAAAATGCGGTTACCTCTGAGGCAGTTTTGCAAACAGAAGAAGGTGTGATTTCTGCTCTTAATGGAGTTTATGCTTCGCTACAAGATCAAGGCCTCTACGGAGCTCATATCGAAGTTATTGGCGATGCAGCAGCAGACAATACAGTTTTTCCTTCAGATAGAGAAGGGTCAGGATCCAACTTTGATCGATTGCCACATGCATATAACCTAGAATTAGACGATGTAAATACTGCTAGTTTTACTTGGGAAGACGCCTATGTGGTTATAAATAATATCAATTCTATACTTACCAGTGTAGAAGGTATACCTATTGCCGAAGGTTTAAAAGATAGAGTAATAGGTGAGTGTTTGGCATTAAGAGCTTTAATGCATTTTGAATTAGTGAAAATATTTTCTCAAGATTATAATACTGCCATATCAGATCCAGATAATTTGCTAGGAGTACCTTATATAACCATTGTAGATGCAACTGCACAACCTTCTAGAAATACAATGACGGAAGTATTCGATAATATTTTTAATGATATAAATACAGCGATACCATTAATTCAAAATAATGATGCTCCAGATGGTCGTTCAGGTTCAAACGAACAGTTTTTTCTTAACTATTATGGCGCTTTAGGAATTAGAGCCAAAGTCAATTTTTATATCACAGATTATAGCGAAGCTATAAAAGATGTAAACATTATTATTAATGGTCCATATAGTTTGTCTTCTTATGAGATATCGTCTATTACTTTGGATGGTAGTGGATTGCCAGAACTTGATTTGATCCAGACGTGGTCTCAAAGGGAAATCATACCAGAAGAATCCATATTTATGCTCGATATTAGTAGCGATGATGGGGTGTTTGCAAACAGATCGTTGATCGATATTTATACCAATTATGGAGGAAATGCTGCTCACGGGATTTCGGACGATTTATACAATTTATATGAGGCTACAGATATAAGGCGCAATTGGTACCAGGTAGAACCGCCCTCAGTTTCAGGAAGTGGAGTTGATCTGCATGTTTTTAAGTACCCAGGGACCTTTGGATTTGATGAAGATGATCATTCGTTCCCAATAATGAGACTTTCAGAATTTATATTAATGAAAGCAGAAATAGAGGCCCGTAATGGAAATGAAGAAGTCGCTAGAAACTTTGTAAATCAAATAACAACAAGAGCTAATGCTTCGGTAATTACTTCTACTGGTAATCAATTAATCGAAGATATCATTACCGAAAGAAGAAAAGAAATGGCTTTTGAAGGAAACCGCCTTTTTGATCTTAAACGATTACAGCGCAGCGTAACTCGTACAGATTGTACACTACCTTCTAATTGTACAGTGAACGCAAAAGATAGACTATTCGCTTGGCCAATTCCGCAAGATGAGTTTAACGGGAATCCTAATATGAAACAAAATCCAGGGTTTTAATTACAAAAAATAGAAATATGAAAAGATTGATATATAATTTTTTATGCGTTTTGCCAGGAGTTTTTTTACTCGGTACCTCATGTGCAAATGATGATGTTAATCAGGTAGAAGAAAAAGAGCAGTTTTTAGTAGGAGTAAATGGTAGTGAAATCCTCTTCGAAGATGAGGAATTTTTAGAAATTCCCTTAACAATTGGATTTGTAACTAAAGAAGATAGTCAAGTAATTTTAGAAGTATCCTCTATAGGCAATCTCGAGTATGGAGTAGATTATACTACCATACCTGATGGGTCTTCGGGGACTATAACTTTGGACATTCCTGCCGGATCTACAGAAGCTACGATTCAGTTATTTCCAATAATAGTACAAGATAATATCACTACACCAGACAGAGTGATTAATTTATCGATAAATCAGGTTTCAGGAGGTTTGATATTATCTTCTACATCAGGAATATATCAGGTAACTATAAAAGATCAGGATTTTAATTTAGATGCATTTGCCTTTACAAGTTTCGAAGAACCTAGAGCAGGAGATATAAACAATTATGCCGCACAAGATGGGGTAGAGCAGGTAAATGTAGTAGATGCAGATGGCAATGTGTTAAATTCGGTAGATTATGTTTCGACAGGCGAAGAATTAGGATTTGATACCTCGTATGTGCCCGGAGAAGAAGGAGGAGAAGACAGTGGGTTGTTTTTTGGAGTAACCAATGTAACCAACGAACCCGATGAATATAATATTGGTTTTTTTGCTGATGGAGCACAGGCATATATTACCTCAGATGCTGATGGTATTGCAGAAATTGTTTTTGATGAAATCAAAATACCTTCAGCATATAATGTGTTAAAAGTTAAATTTTCAGTCTATTTTGTAGAGTCATCCTGGGAGAGTAGTGATGAGTTTGATATTTTCTGGCGAACAGATGATGGAGATGAACTTATCAAGTCCTTTAGATCTAATGCTGATGAGTTAATGACTGATCAACCCGATGGGACAGGGAATGTATTGGTAGACGAATGGGCTACCTTTTTTGCAGATGTGACCAATGTCACAGATGGTAGATTGGTAATACAAATAGGAACCAATAGCGGTTCAGAGATTGCTTTTATTGATGATATTCTTATAGGAGGAAAAATAACCAATTGAAAACGATAATAGGCATTATAATTTATTTGAGTTAGCCAATATAGTCTAGATATCGTACAAGAAAGATTGCTAAGCAATGCAATCTTTCTTTTTGAAAGAGTGTAAATTAAAAATAAAAAATTGAAATGATATTATCGCAAAGAGTAAAAGAATCTATTTCCTCCTCTACAGTAAGGATTGCTGATAAAGCACAAAGGTTGAGAGAACAAGGAGAAGTAGTGTTTGATTTTTCTGCAGGCAGAGCCTTTGAACCAACACCTGATTATATTTCCAAAGCTACAATAAATGCGATTAACAACGGTGATACTCATCAAACTATGGCAAAAGGAAAAACAATCTATCGAGAAGCCATAGCCAAAAAACTAGCAAGAGAGAACAAGATAATTGCGAATCCAGATACAGAATTAATCGCAACAATGGGTTGTAAACAAGGGTTAACCATTGGTTTACTAGCAACTATGAACCCTGGAGATGAAGTTATTGTAGAAGATCCTTGTTTTGTAAGTTATAAACAAACAATTCAATATCTAGGTGGCAAAGTAGTCGAAGTGCCTCTTCGTGAAGAGAATAATTTCAGATGGGATAAAAAAGAGTTAGAAGAAGCTATAACTTCACGAACAAAGGTAATCATTATGTGTTCACCTCATAACCCAACCGGAACAGTGCATACCAAATCAGACCTCGAAATGATAGCCAATATTGCGATAAAACATGGACTCATTGTAATCACTGATGAAGTATATGAACGTGTTACCTGGGGAAAGCATAGACATATTAATCTCTCGACAATCAAAGGGATGAAAGAAAGAACCATTACATTAATAAGTTTTACCAAGAGTTTTTCAATGGGAGGATGGAGAGTAGGATTCATATACTCATCAGAAGAAATTATCAAACAATTAGAGAAACTACAACAACATTTAATCACAAGTGTTAACTCTTTTGTACAGATTGGAGCCGCCATAGCATGTGAAAACCCTCCTAGTAAGGAAGTTCTAAAATATTGGAAAGATTGGGAAGATAAGATAAGATATGTAACCACAGCAATTAATGATATTCCTAGATTAGAATGTAAAATGCCCGAAGGAGGATTTTATGCCTGGACCAAAATCAATATCCCTGGAATTTCATCACTAGAATTTACAACCAGATTATTGGAAGAATATAAAGTAGCGGTTGTAGATGGGGCTTCTTTTGGTAAAACAAGCGAGAATTATTTTAGATTTACATGTGTGAAATCTTGGGAAGAAATAAAAGAAGGACTAGATAGACTTCAAAAATTTGTTGAAACATTATGATGCATATCTTCAAAAAATACTATAAGATCAGTTTATCAAACCGAATTCTTATATGGATGTTTCTGGGAGCTTTAGCAGGAATATTATGGGGCAATAAAATACTATTTCTAAAACCATTAGGGGATATGTTTATTGACCTACTGATTATGGCTGCGATCCCGTTAGTGTTTTTTAATCTCGTAGCAGGATTACTTTCTATGGAAAGCATCAAGACTTTAGGAGGAGTTGGTCTCAAAGTAATGGGGTATTATATAACAACAACAGTTATTGCAATAGTTTTAGGAATAGTTTTTACTTCAATTATAAAACCAGGAATTGGTTTTAAAGTAAAAGAAGTTTCAGTAGGAAAAATAGGAGAAGTACCTGATATTGTAGAAATCCTCATGAATATGTACCCCAAAAATATATTCAAATCTTTTACAGATGGTAACCTGATACAGATCGTGGTATTTGGAGTATTATTAGGAATCGCGATATTATCTATGAAAAGAGAATATAAAGAACCTCTAAAAAATGGTTTTGAGTTAATTGCAAAGGCCATGCAAAAGCTGATTGGACTGATCATGAAAATAGCTCCATTATGTTTAGGGGCTTTGATAGCCGTAACTATTGGCGAATATGGTGCAAAAGTATTAGGTTCTGTGGCAAAATTTATTGGTACCGTAGGAGCAGCTCAAATAGTAATGGTAATATTTTATATGATTTTAATGTTGGTATTAACAAAAACATCACCCTTATGGTTTTTAAAAAAGACGAAAGAACTGTATGCTACTACCATAGCAACTACTAGTAGTTTGGCAAGCCTTACAGTGGCTTTGGATGTGGCCGATAATAAACTGAAACTACCACAAAGTATTTTTAATTTCACGCTACCATTAGGAGCACAATTTAATAAAGACGGGACATCGATTATGCTATCGACTATCCTGATTTTTACAGCACAAGCCGTTGGTTGGGAAATAAGTTTCAGTGAAATGATACAGATCATACTCGTGGGATTGTTATTATCTGAGGGGTCTACCGGAATTCCCGGTGGCGGATTTGTTATAGCTACTATGTTTGTACAAGCCTTTGGACTTCCTATTGAAGTTGCAGTAATCGTAGGGGGCATATATAGAATAATAGATATGGGTAATACCACTGTAAATTGCATGAGTGACATGGTGGCAACCGTAATTATATCTAAATATGAAATGGGATGGCAAGCAGAAGATATTGATTTTGAGAAAATAGAACGATAATACAATATATAACAAGATGAAGCTTTTAAACATTTTATTACTATTTTCAACAATCTTCTTAACAAGTTGTAAGAATGAAAGTAATTTAACTTCTAGACAGGACATTTCATCTCCAGAAAGTATTAGTACCAAAGAAGATCGTAAAGCACTATTTGATTACATCATTACCAAAACTCAAGAACGAGAGGCATTTTCTCCAATAAAAGAAAGTAAGCTTGGTTTTAGTCCAATAGAAAATATGAAAGCCTGTGAACAAGAATTTGTAAATGCTAGTTCTGAAGAAGAGTTATGGTATGCTCTACAAAAATTAAGTAACGCAAGAAAAGATCGCCATCTTAGTATTGATAAGGTTTCTAAAGGAATAAAACCTCCAGAGGTTTCAAAAGGAAGAGCACCCATTGTATTTTATCCCGATTTTAGTTCTTTAGAGAAGACGGTCTTTTTCGTGTCTGATGTTGAAGAAAATAATAACAAAGTTCAAATAGGAGATGAACTGGTAGAGATTAATGGGGCATCACTCGACGAGTATATAAAATGGGTAGAACCTTATATGCGATATTCTACTACCAACAACTTTTTGGTTCGCCTTGCCGATAGGATTGGTAAAAAAGATAATTCTCTCCCTAGAAGTTTTTACAAAGATAAGTTATACCTAAAGCTTAAAAATCGAAAGGGTCAGTTATATGAAGCAGTACTCCCTTATAAAAAAGAAGTTAACTTAAAATACGGAAGATTTATAAGAAATTATAAAGGATACAAACTTGCCTGGAAAGCCAAATCATTTTGGGTGTATGCACCAAAAGATCCAAAAAACAAAACCTTACTACTATGGTGGTATGGCTTCAGAGGAGACCTTAAAGAAGCCAGTGATAAACTGGTTGATTATGCCAAACAAAATAATATGTTAGATTATGACATAATTATTGATGCGATTAATAGTAGAGGGGGCTCACAAGGAGCATACGCTATTGCCAGGTTAACTTCTAAGCCCTTTAAAACTACAGGAGGAAACATAAGGTTAAGTGATATAGCCGATGATTTTAGGGACGGTATTATTAAAAGATATGATGAAAAAAAAATCCAAATGGATCATGATGTAAAAGAAACCGAAGACGATGGTTCATATCTCTATAACTGGATGAAAGGACCAGTAACGAAAGAGCTTGATGCAGGTAAAAAATACACTACGAATGTGCCATTTAAATGCGCTCATTTACCACACACTAATACAGATTGGATCATGCAACCTGCTTCAATACATTTTACAGGTAAAATGGTAGTGTTTTTTGGGCCTTGGGGAGGATCACACTTAAGCCAGTTTGCCGCCATGATTAAAGACAATAATCTGGGGTATACTATGGGAATGCCAGATGGAGGATATAGTAATACATGGGAATGGCACGAAGATCTTATATTTCCGATTAGTAAAAAGCCTGTAGCAGAATTTATGTGGGATATAGGACATACAATACGCCCCAATAACGAAATTCTTGAAGGCAACCCAATCCAGGTAGATGAATATATCCCCATAACAAAGGATAATTATCTAGAGTATAAAAACATCTTGTTAAAAAAGGCACAAGAATATCTTGAAAAATAATCGACATTAGATATGATTAGAAAATGGTTGACATTTGTAAGTACTATACTAACCGTAGTAAGTGTAGCCCAGCACGAAACACTACAATTTAAAAATATAGGGCCATCTCGAGGGGGGAGAGTGACAGCAGTTTGTGGTGTAAATGATAGTATTAGCACATTCTATATGGGAGCTACTGGTGGCGGTCTATGGAAAACCAAAGATAGTGGTAACCACTGGAAAAATATTTCAGATGGGTATTTTTCGACTCCTTCAATTGGAGCAATTACGGTTGATCAATCTAATCCAAACATAATATATGTAGGTACTGGATCCGATGCGATTAGAAGCAATGTAATTGTAGGAAGAGGAATATACAAATCTGAAGATGCTGGAAAAACATGGTCTTTTTCAGGGTTAAAGGAAGCAGGGCAAATAGGTGCAATTGAAATTCATCCCGAAAACACTAATATCATTTTTGCTGCTGTCATAGGCCAACCCTTCAGGAAATCAAATGAGAGAGGAGTTTATAAGTCAACAAATGGAGGGAAAACCTGGGAGCAAAAATTATTCTTATCTGATAGTGTGGGAGCTATAGATCTGAAATTTGCTCCTGGCAACTCCAATATTATATATGCTGCTATGTGGCGTGTAGAGCGTAAGCCATGGACGATTATTAGTGGGGATACTACAGGTGGTGTTTTTAAATCTACGGATGCAGGAGAAAACTGGGAAAAAATGACCAAAGGATTACCCCAAAATTTAATTGGTAAAATAGATTTTGCCGTAAGCCCAGACAAACCAGAAAGAGTCTGGGCTCTAATTCAAGCTCCAATCAAAGACGAAGGATTATATAAAAGTGATAATTATGGTGAGACCTGGGAGCACATAAAAATGCCCAAGAAAATACATAAATCTATCACTTATCGTCCCTTTTACTTTACAAACCTAGATGTAAATCCGAAAAACGCCAATCAATTATGGTCCGGCACAAAAGTTTTTTGGACTACCAAAGATGCGGGTAAATCATGGGATTCTATCCCATCCTATCCACATGCAGATCATCACGATATATGGGTCAACCCTAATAATCCTAATGTTTTTATTGTTGGAAATGATGGTGGAGCAAGTGTGTCTTTAGATGCAGGAAAAAATTGGTCTACATTATTTAATCAACCAACAGCAGAGTTATATACATTAGAACTTGACGATAGATACCCTTATTATTTATATTCAGGGCAACAAGATAATTCAACCATTAGAGTCCCCAGTAAAAGACCTCGAGAAGATGTGTTAAGTTCTAATGATGCACATGGGTTGGGGCCTATTCAATATTGGGAGTCTGTAGGAGGTTGTGAGACAGGTCCGGTAGTTCCAAAACCTGGTGACCCTAATGTCGTGTATGCTAATTGCAAAGGACAATTTGGGGTATATAATGCCATTACCGGGTTTCAACAAAACTACTATGTAGGAGCAGAAAGCCTATATGGCAACCATCCTGATGATATTACTTACCGGTTTCAACGTGTTGTGCCAATTGAGGTTTCGCCCTATGATCCAAATACCGTTTACTATGGTTCTCAATATGTGCATAAAACTATAGATAGAGGTATTCATTGGGAAAGAATATCACCAGATCTTACAGCAAATAATCCTAAATTCAACATACGTAGTGGAGGACCAATAGATGAGGATATCTCGGGAGAAGAATATTATAATGTTTTGTATGCTATTGAGGAATCTCCGTTAGAAGAAGGGGTCATCTGGACTGGATCTAATGATGGCTTATTTTATATTACTAATAATGGCGGAAAAAATTGGAGCAATATTACACCAAAAAACCTACCTCCTGGAGGCAGAGTGTCAAAGGTTCATGCGTCCTCTCATCAAAAAGGCAAAGCATATTATACCGTAAATCGTGATTATTTGGGGGATGAAAAACCGTATCTTTATATCACTAATGATTATGGAAAAAGTTGGAGACTTAACGTTAAGGGGATTCCAACAGATTACCCCATCCGTGTGGTTAGAGAAGATTCTGAAAAAGAAGGACTATTGTTTGCAGGAACAGAGTTTGGATTATTTGTCTCATTTGATGATGGTAAAAATTGGGACCCATTTCAACAAAACCTTCCGATTGTTCCAATAACTGATATAAAAATATTCAGGGATAATCTCAATATAGCGACATTAGGGCGCTCCTTTTGGATTATGGAAGATATTTCTGTATTACGCCAATTAGAACTTAATACAGCCTCTGAAAGCAAACTTTTTACTCCTGAAAATACGCTAGGAGAAAATGTCAATATTTATTTTTCCGCTGAAGCGAAGGAACAGGATTCTATTCATTTCACCTTCAAAAATGAAAAAGATGTTATTGTGCATGATAAATGGGTGAAGTTAAAGGATGCTCCAAAGAATGTTTTTGGAGTGCGAAGTACAAAATGGGATTTAAAACATTATTTAAAAGTGAGTGGAGAAAAAGATTTTTCAGGACCAAAAGTAGCACCTGGGAAGTATTCAGTATCATTTACTGTTGGTGAACATATCTATGAAGAAGAATTCGAATTTTTATTACACCCTAATCTAAAAAAAATAGGAACCAGTACTTCGGATTTATTAGAGCAAGAAAAACTTGCTCTAAAAACTGCACAGTTTCTGATTAAGGTTGAAGATAAAGTAAAGAAATTGAAAGAAGCTATTCAGAAAACTAAAAAAGAGGAACAAAGACAAATATTAAAACTACAATTGGCAAAATTTATTAAAGGAGATCAAAGATATGATCAACCCAAATTGCTAGACCATACTAAATATCTTTACAAAATGATCACAAAATCCCCTCAAAGACCAGGGGAGGATGCTTTTATTAGGTATAATAAACTGTTACAATTTTTTACTAATAAGTGAGCAGAAAGTTTGATAAGTGAATTACTATTTTTTTGATGTTTCAAAAAAACTGTTTGTTTGAACCAAAACAAAAAAACCCAGATCATTTGATCTGGGTTTTTTTTAGGCTGTGCGGGCGAAGAGACTCGAACTCTCACACCTCGCGGCACTAGATCCTAAGTTCCCGCTATATTTTGCTTAAAGAAAGACAAATACATTGACATTTAATTAGTTACATTATTATTGATTTCATTTGAAACCAATTAAAACCATCAAAAATCAATAAATGTTGTACCTGATTTGACTTTCTAAACAGGACAACAATGGCAGCTACTACACAAATAGTTCTACGAGAAAAGCCCAATAAAAATGGGTTGTACCCTCTTGCCATAAGGATAACCAAAAATCATCGTTCCACTTACATGCATATCGCAAGGCATAACTTTGGCAACATTGCTGGGGACAACATTCATCCATTAATGCTACAGAAACTATATCGCCATAGTGACTTGAAAACTACTATCAATTATCAGGAGAACTTCATTCATAAACCGGCTGACGACGCTTTGGAGAACGTTATTAGAAAAGTCTGTTAACATCAAAAGACTATGCGTATAAAACTCTTCATTCTGACTAGTTTATAGTATTATGCCTACCGCAACTATATCGTCCAATTTAAGCGATGCCTTTTTCCTAATCTCGACTTTTACTGGAAGCAAGTAGATGTTATTTTTCTTGTCGAACCATATAGCGGTATCCCATTCTATGTTTTTAATACGGGCAGATACTTTCATACGTCCCCAACCCTCTTCTTGTCATTGCAAGTTTTCTCTGATTTCTTTTGAAATTTCGTTTGGAAGTGATACAAAATGCTATCCACCTTGTCCATTATGTTTCCACAATTTCCCAGAGAAGTTATATATAATTTTAGCCTGCAATTATACCTAATTATTTGTTTCAAGTGATGTTTTAATTAACCGCTAATTGTTCTTTATGTAACAAAATACTTTTATTCAACAAAATACTAAGGGTGAACAACTAGTCAAACATTCTGAAGACATCTTATATTTAAAATGGCTCTTTTTGGTAAAAGAACAATATAGAGTGTCGAACAAAAGTTCATTAATAAAAACTTGAAAAAATGTGACAGTAATATTCCATTTTTTACTAAGTGTATTAATCGAAGCCTTTTTACCTTGCTTTGTTTTATTGCAAATAAAACCAAATATGGTTTTAAGCAAACATTTTTTCACTATGCAACACCACATTTTAATTAACATCTGCGCCATTTTTGGTGTCGCAACCGCTGTAATTATTATCTGTAAGTTTTTAAAAATTCGTTACATCATAGGATATCTCATTACAGGTGTATTATTGAGCCCAAATACTTCCTCCTACTTCGCAGATATGGAAGAGGTTGAAGTGTATGCTGAGATTGGTATTATTCTGTTATTATTTACTGTAGGTCTGGAATTTTCATTCACCAATCTTAAGAAGATAAAAAACTACGTGTTAATTGGCGGTGCCTCTCAGGTCTTTTTGACCATAGGCATTACAGCAATATTAATCGGGGTTCTAATGCAACCAAGTTGGCAAGAAAGTATCTTCTGGGGTTTCTTGTATGCATTAAGTAGTACTGCTATTGTTGTAAAAGTTTTAC
The DNA here is from genome assembly GCF_035285365.1 of Aquimarina gracilis. NCBI lineage: Bacteria > Pseudomonadati > Bacteroidota > Flavobacteriia > Flavobacteriales > Flavobacteriaceae > Aquimarina > Aquimarina gracilis. Next base: position 112,487 of record NZ_JAYKLX010000003.1, read on the forward strand.
AGGATTCAAATAAGATTAATACACCCCACGGAAGATTCATATTGGCGGTCCTGCTTTTTCAGGATATTATGATAGTCCCTTTAATGCTTTTTACACCCATACTTGCAGGAGCTGCCGATAGTAGTCCGTTAGAAGCTTTGTTATGGTTGCTTGGTAAATTGGTTCTTATGGGTGGCCTGGCATATCTGTTAGCTAGGTTCATCATTCCGTTTTTTTTAAAAACGGTTATGAAAATACAAAGTCAAGAAGTGTTTTTAATTGCTACTGTATTTATCGTAACGGGAATTGCACTTTTAACAGAAGAGTTAGGGCTTTCACTTGCCTTAGGCGCTTTTATTGCTGGGTTAATTATTGCCGAAACGGATTATAACCATATGGCTATTTCTTGCTTTTTACCTTTTAGATATGTTTTTATGAGCTTCTTCTTTATTTCTATGGGAATGCTTTTGGATTATCAAATATTCTTAACAGATTTTGGTTGGATAGCCTTTTGGTTCTTATTCACCCTTTTGGTAAAGGCAGTTGCTGGTATGCTTGCTGTAAGAATTATGAAGATGGAATGGAAAACAGCCTTAGCGGTTGGTTTTTCAATCGCCCAAATAGGTGAATTCTCTTTTGTTTTAGCCCAAAGTGGTTTAGAATACCAACTTATTAGTGCTGAAAATTATCAAATCTTTCTGGCGGTCTCAATTCTCTTAATGTCTATAACGCCTTTTATTGTTATTAAATCTGAATCAATACATCCTTTGCTGAGCAGCACAATCAAATTCAAAAAAAATGAATGACCAAACACTAAAACTCTTTGGCACGCAATGGTGCATCAAATCAACCAAACTGCGTAACTATCTGCAATCAATTTGGGTTACTTTTGAAGACTATAATGTAGAAACAAATGCAGAAGCAGAAAAAACCGTTCGCTCATTTTATAATGGTGAATTGAAGTTTCCAACATTAAGTTATGGTAGTGATTTTCTAAAAAATCCGTCAATATCAGAAGTAAATGATTTCCTTAAAAAATTCAATCTAAAATAATGACATTACTTCACTATTGTTTATCGGGTAAATTATGTTAATGCAAGCTTATTCTATAAACGCAAAATCATAGCTAGAGTCTCCTATTTTAAATAGGGCATCATCCTCATCAAGATGTACCGTTGTTCCTTGCTCTTTAATAACAGATAAAAATGCATAAGTAATCCTAGGCCAAGCCTCCTGGTATAAGAGATTGTCTCTGTCATTGGATGTCCTCATGTATTGTAAGATTTTGGAACTTTAAAAATATATATTATGTCGTGCGTCTAATCCTCTAAATGCATCATAAATTCTTCCTTAGTTGCCTCTAATCCATATAAAGGTGCATCGGGTTCGATTATAGCCGAATCGTTTAGATTTCCTATAACTACGTTGTCAAACCCTATGTCATTTAGTAAAGATTTTATCACACTTCCAGCAGTATCATTATCATATGCAATAGGAATGGTCATTTTAAAAACCTTGCTGAATGCTTTTTGTCTTAAAGACATAAAATAGATGGTATTGAATGCTTTTACAATATGTGCTTGGGGCAGATAACTTGCTGTCCACTGCGATTGTGAAAAGTTATTTTCATTTGCTTCCTTATTTGGCATATTACCATCCCTTTGAGGGTAATAGTTAGTAGCATCAATGACTATTTTGTTTTTAAAATGTGCTATTTGTTTACTCACTTCAGGAACTTTTCCATGAGGAATTGCCAATAATAAAATCTCACCAAAATTGGCCGTCTCAGCAATAGTGCCTACCTGTGCATTAATCCCTAATTGTAAGGCCATAGCCTCCAGTTTATTAGGATGACGACTGCTAAACATTACTTTATGTCCAGCTTTAATAAAATGGCTTCCTATGGTGCCGCCAATGTTTCCTGAGCCAATGATTCCTATTTGCATAATTATTGATTTAAGTTCTTAATATTTTTGAAAGGTATTGTCCACATAACCCCATAGCCAACGTTCTCCAGATTTTGCCGTGCAATAACCGGGTGAGTACTTGAGCGAAAATGCTTTGAAGCATGTTGCTTAGGGGACGAATCACAACAAAGTGTTACTCCACAGGTTTGACAGGTGCTTAAATGCACCCAACTACTATTAGTCTTTATACACTCCTCACATTGATAGGACGCTGATGCTTTGACATTTTTAATTTTGGTTGTATGCTCACATCTATCCTTGCTATTCATTCTTTAGTTTTTAAATAAATTATTTAAAGATTGAGCGGATTCTTTCTGAAAATAGCTTCTCATAAACCTGTCGTTCTTCAGGACGCATCAGCTTACTTCCATAAGCGATGGTGGGGGCTAATACTTCCATCCCACAGAATTCTAAAGTCCCCTTTAGTACGTGATGCAAATGCCCTTCTAAATGTCCTCTATCTTTTGGGTGCCACATAGACTCAGGGGCTCCAGTAGTCAAGCTAATTAATGCTTTCTTTCCTACTAAGTGATGGCCACCATTTCCATAAGCAAACCCAAAGGAAAAAACACGGTCGAAATAGCCTTTTAATAGTGCCGGAATGCTATACCACCAAAGTGGAAATTGAAAAATAACAAGGTCTGCAGATTTCAATCTTAAATGTTCACGCTGTATATCTTCAGAAAAATTAGCTTCGCGAAAGGCATGCAATTGTTCCCTTTGTAAATCAAAATATTCTGTCTGGTGAATGGATGTAAAATCATCCTTGTCAGCAATGGCCTTGAACTTTTCTTGATATAGATTAATAATACTTACTTCTACACCTTGATTTTCAAGGGTTTCTTTAGCTAAGTCGCGAAGTCTACCATTAAAAGATTTCTCTTCAGGATGGGCAAAAATGATGTGTGCTTTTTTAGTCATTAATATTATTGTTTGAACAAAGAAAGGTTATCCGTTACAAATTGAGAAAAGGCTATCGGCTCTCTTCCTAAAACGCTCTTAACATCCTCAGAACCACTTGCCAGATATCCTTTTTTGGTGATATCGTCCAACTCTAAAAGTGTTTCAATTAACCAATCAGACATACCATAGCTTTTGTATGCCTCTGCCAATTTATCCCTTGGGATATCTACGTAATTAATAGTTCTGCCAAGTTGTGAGCTGAGTTCATTAGCCATATCCTGATATGAGATTACCTCAGGACCAGTGACTACATATGTTTGTCCTATATGGCGCTCTTCATTTAAAGCTGCAACGCTAACTGCTGCTATGTCCCTAACATCTACAAAGGCATTTTGCCCATTGCCAATGGCACCGTAAAATGCTCCCTCATTTTTTATGGTAGGAATACTGCCCATTAAATTCTGATAAAAACTGGCAGGTTGAATAAAGGTGTAAGGAATTTCAGCATGTTCTATCATCTCCTCAATGGTGCCATGCATTTGTCCCATGGTAATGGGTGCTTCCTTAGAGGCACCTCTAGCAGACGAACGCACAATATGCTTAATCCCGCTATTTATGGCTGCTTTTACGCTTATCTCGGCCAACTCTACCATAGAAGGAATGAGTGGTGATACCGAAAAGAATTTATCCTTACCCGAAAAAGCCTCTATTAAACTTTCAACATCATTGAAGTCGACAACAAGTTCCTTAATGTGTTTATTCGAAACTTTACCTGGTTTTCTTACAAGCATAAAAACATCATGTCCTTGTTCCAAAAGCTGTTCGGCTACTGCGTTACCAATGTTGCCACTATGTACTACTACTTTCATTTTTAGGAATTATTAATTAGTATACTTTATTAGGTGTATCTCGTTCTTGAGATAATGCCCAAAACGCGTTAGCTATTGCAACTGGGTTATACTTTTCATCTTCTTTATGACTTTTTACCATTCCGTTGATTTGAAGTGACCCTACAAATACATTATCATTATTTAGAGCTTCATTCAATTGCTTCGAGATGTGCCGTATACTTGATTTTGAAAGTGATATGGTGCCAAACTCAGCACTAGGATAATCTGCAAACCCACCTCCCGTAAGTAAAACGGTGCCTTTACTATCTTTAAGCGCAGGCAAAACTGATTTGATACTTTCGACCGCATTAAAAACACCGACTTTTAGGTCATTGATAATGTCATTATACTTTGTAGATAGCAATGGGTTTTGACTAAAGGCAACAGCGTTGTAGTGCAACACATTTGTAGTTGCAAGATGGGACTGCACCTCTTTTATGGCTTTTCTTAATTGTTTTCGTTTCCCAGCATCGGCTGCTGCAATAGCTACTTTATACCCTTCAGATTCTAACTCTTTTTGATACTTCTTCAGTTTTTCTTCGGTACGACTTATAAGTCCTATTTCATAGCCTTCTTTACCAAACCTTCTGGCTACTTCAAGTCCTATACCAGGACCCGCTCCAATTATTATTATTGATTTACTCATTATATTATGCTTCTTTTTTTGATGTTTCTATTTGCTTTTCCAGATACACATATCCGAATGCTACGGCAATTCCTAAAAGGGCAGGGATTATAATTTCCATAACCACTTCGACAGAAGGTGGTTTGGCTAAACCGTAATAGGCAATAAGCCCGAAGAAAAACGCCGCCGACATATTCAATGTCGCCATTTTTCTTACAAATAATACTGCACAGATTCCAATGAATGCGGCTATTGACATACCGATGCCCAGACTTCCAGTCCACCCCTTTAATAATCCCGTCATTTCCCAAATAAGTATGGACAATACAATTCCTAAAAGGAAACTGTACGAGAGTTTTATAGCTCCCTTGGTGTCTTTTACCAACAATAAATAGGCTGTGAATGTGAGGTAAAAAATCCATCCATGCATTTCGAATATGTTTTGGAAAACGATACCTAATGTTGCAATTGCTGCCAATATGATTGTTTTCATTGTTGTAATTAACTCTTTAGACACTCTAACCGAGCATTCCTTTGGGTTGTTAAAACTTACTCTCTATTTACCATTTTATGTTCATCCTTAAACAAGAACTCCCAACTTTGAAAAGGTTTTAACTCGTGAAATTCAGCTTCCATAAGCCCCGCTTTTAATAAAGGTAGGTCTGTGTTGGCTGCCTTAGCTTCTTCAATACTATCGTACTCCAGTATCATCACAACGAAGCCCGGCTTTTCGGTTAACCAAAACTGTCGTAGATTGCCTTCCATATATTCTTTCCAAGCGAAGTGCTCTTCGGCAACCATATGTTTCATCACTTCGTTCATATCTACTTCGGGTTTTACTTTCCAGATTACTAAAATTTGCATGTTTCTTAATTTAAAATGTTAGACTTTATTCTTTATTTTTCAAGACAGAGCTCTGTCGATTCATTTTTTTCTTCTGGAAAACCTAGGCTCACCCAGATGGATTTGCTTTGCGTGTAGGCTTCAAAGGCTTCTTTGCCTTGCTCACGACCGTAACCGGACATTTTGTATCCACCAAAAGGTTGATTGGGGTCATATTCGTGCCAAGTATTTATCCATACCGTACCTGCTTTGATGGCATTGGCCGCTCGAATGGCTTTTGCGGTATCTTTTGTTTGCACTCCTGATGCTAAACCGTAAGGGGTATCGTTGGCGATTTCGATAGCTTCATCAAAATCTTTAAATGGTATAACGGGTACCACAGGTCCAAAAATTTCTTCTTGTGCAATACGCATTTTATTATGGGCATTGGCGAATATGGTGGGTTCTACAAAGTATCCCTTTCCATTTATAGGCACGTGCTTACCCCCATAAACCAAGTCTGCTTTATCTTCATTGAGGCCTATATCGATATACTTCATGACCTTTTCAAACTCAGCTTTACCTGCCATTGGCCCTAAATCTGCTGTTGGGTCTTGAGGGTCGCCTACTTTTAGTTTTTTTGTTTCAGCGATTAGTTTTTCAAGAAATTCATCATAAACCGATTCTTGAACCAATATTCTTGAACCTGCTACGCAAACTTCACCTTTATTCCAAAAAATACCCATGGCAGCTATACGCGCTGCCTGGTCTAAATCGGCATCTGCAAAAATGATGTTGGGCGATTTGCCACCCAACTCCATTGTAAGATGTTTCATGGTATCTGCACCATCTTTTGAAATCTGTATTCCTGTTTGAGTAGAGCCTGTAATAGCTATTTTTTCTACATCAGGATTTTTTGTAAGTGTGCTCCCCACGGCACCACCAGGTCCAGTCACCAAATTATATGCACCATCAGGAACACCAGCTTCCTGCATTATTTTTGCCAATGTAATTGCTGATAAAGGTGTAGACGATGCTGGTTTGTGAATAAAACAATTACCTGCTGCAAGTGCGGGGGCTATTTTACTAACAGATAAAATGAGTGGGAAATTATATGGGGTGATTCCCACGACCACCCCTAATGGTTCTCTTCTGGAATATCCTAGAAGTTGCTCTCCAAGCACGCCTTCAGGGTCCTTTACCGAACCGTCAATTTTAGTTGTCCAACCTGCATAATATCGAAACATGTTGGCTATGTGTGGAACATCAACTCGGGTTACATCGCGCCGTAGTTTACCGGCATCCATACTCTCTCTATCTATTAACTCTTCTGCGTGCTCTTCAATCTTGTCCGCAATTTTGTTTAGGATTTTTGCACGTTCGGCGCCTCCCATTTTACCCCAAGGACCATTCTCAAAGGCCTCTTTTGCAGCAGCCACCGCAGCATTGGCGTCGTTGGCTGTGCCTTTCGCTATATCTGCTAAATGCTCTTCGCTAGCAGGATTATAGGTTGGAAAAGTTTCTCCTGACGAGCTGTCCCGCCATTGTCCATTGATAAATAATTGTCCTTTGGGAAAAATTGTCTTCATTTTATATCTCTTTTTGCATTAACATTACTTACTCTTTTTGCTAAATAGCTTTTCAAAGTTCTGGTTTGTCATAAAGATTTACTTGATACTTTTCGGAAGAAGAGTTGCACTTTTTAGAGATGAAACCGCAAAAAAAGTGAACCTTTCGAGTTCACTTTTTCATTGGGCTTTTATTACAAATCGTAATTCGTTAAACACATTACCTGTGCTTAATTCTTAGAAGGTTTTTATTTCTCTAGCGCCAATTCTTCGGCAACCGCTTTGATATTTAGTTTCATCATGTCAGGAATAGGTGCCACGGGAATTTGATTAGGGTGCAATTTTTGAAATGCGATTTCTATTTCATCTACCTGTGCATCGGTCAATTCTGAATCTATTGTCATTTTTTCTGCTACTAAATTGCGTAAATCATTCAACCATTTTTTCTGCTCTTCCACCAAAACTTCTAATTTCTCCGGGTCTCCATGGCCAGGATATGCCATTGGGGCTCTGTCTTTATAGTTTTCCAAAACTTCATCCAATTGTTTTAACCAAGGTGTTGTTCTTTTTTCTAGAACAAATCCAAGGCGGTTATTGTCCATAAGGTCACCTACAAATAAGGCATTTAAATCTTCGGAATAAAAGACATTCATATCTATAGCTTCTCCTGGGCCAAGTTCATCGACGACAAGTTTTATGTCTCCAAACGTTATCGTTTCACCATCTTTTATTAATTGTGTAGGCAACGATAGCTCCGTTGGGTATTCATCTCCATTTACCTTTCTGGCAAAATAAAACTCGCCCTCACTATCGGTTCGCATTTCTTCCTTAGTGGCTTTTGTGCCCAGTACAGGGGTATTGGGGTACGCCTCTAAAATTGTAGGCAGGCCGCCAACATGGTCAGGGTGTGGATGAGTTATGATAACGGCATATAGTTCTTTATCTTTCGATTTTATCATTTCAATTACTTGCTTACCTGCACTTTTGGTTCGTTGTGCATCTATAAGCACAATACCGCTTTCATCTTCGATAAATACCGTTTCTACTTGCCCTACTCCCGGTATATTAAAGCGGTCTATACTTAATTGCGTTTCGGAAGTCGTTTTGGCTTCAGCTTCTTTCTTTTCCTTACAAGATAATGTCACTACCAAACTGCTTAGTAATGCCATGTAAAGAGCGTATTTAAGACGCTTATTGATAATTATCTTCATGATTATTTGTTTTAAAATTTATAGTCTTCTTTCTTTATTAAAACCTGAAATAGGTTGTGATTGCTATATTGTGGATATCATTTTCTTCATCAATGAAATAGTTCCCCTTCAATAAGGCAGCATAGTAAATCTCGAAACTCAGAAATGCATTGACAGCCCATTCTGCTTCGATACTTGGTAACATGCCTACGTAAGATTCTTCACCATTTCTATTTTCTGCAGAGTAGGGCAGGGTTGAAGGCGCATAAAGAAAATCTTCTTTTTGAGGGCGCCATAGAAAAGCATTCTCAGCATTAATAGCAAATGAATCTCCGAATGATATACGATAGGATGGATGTAAAGCAGCAAGATTACTCCATCTAAAGACCACTAACCTCCCTAAAAAACCCAATGCAGGGTTAATAGGGTTAAAAGTGCCTATTTTATTATCTGTAGCATCTTTGTCTCCACTATATAAATTTGCCTTAAAGCCTAGTCTATGCTCTATTTCATTGACTGTCTTCCAGAAATAATCGGCATTAAGAGAAAATGAATAGGCGCTTACGTCAAGGTTATTAAATTCGCCAAATTGATAATTGAATTCAGCATCGATATCAAAACCTTGCTGACCTCTATGACGAAAAACATACCTTGTTCCAAGAGTATGACGATTATCCTCGCCTACCAAATCTTGATAAAAGGCTAGTGGTCTTTCTAAGCCAACATAATATAGCTCAGCACTTTGCCCGTTTTTATCATTACCGTACTTATAGGTACCATAGGCACCATAAATGGTATTATCACCAAAAATTTCGTTATCAAAAATATGTTCTCTTATCGCAACTTCACGTAAGTAAAAGAAGTCTCCCCTAAAATTGTTGATGTTCGCCCTTCCACTTATTCCGTCGTAAGAAAGTCTCATATTAGGACCTTCTCGTATACCAAAGAATCTTCCTGAACCCACAAAAAATTCTTGTCTTCCTAATCGTAGGTAAGATGCCTGAGCCTCTGGTCTATCATCAAACTTGATATCAAAAAATGCCTGATGTAGTGCTAATTCATCTTCATCGTTAGGGGATTGCGGAAGTTCATTATTTAATCGCCAGGATTTGTTTAACTGTACAAAACTTCTAAATCGTTTGCCTCTTAAGCTAACATGAGCCATTAAACGCTGGTCCCAAAAATAATCATCTGTGCTAGTTTCTAGATTTAAACCATCTGTTCTTAAAAATTCTAGTTCGGTACGAGCGTCGCCACCAATAGACAAATAGAAGTTTCCTACCGGGATGTACTTGAGTTTTTCCCAAAGTTTGGTCTTCTCTGTATTTTTCAGATAGGAAAAATCATCTCTAAAACGGATTAAATTGAATCGTTTTTTAATAAAAAGCTGACCATATTCTTCCGTTATTTTTTGAGAGTCATTGAGACTATCCTGAACAATGTCTCTGTTTTGTGCTATACTATTCCAAGTAACTACAAAGACAATTATTAATAAGAGATATGTTTTATTTTGAATCATTTTTAACTATTATTTACGAATCCAACTTGCCAATACTTTATTTATTAATGGAATAACTACATAAACCATAGAACTTACAATAATCAATGAGGTAATTAACATTGAAACCACTGTTGTTATCTCAGGAAACAACCGTCGTAAAAGACTTGTGATGACTAGTATTAGTGGAAAAACACACAGCCATATGAGCAAGAACATTTTTCCTTTTTTAGGTGGTTTTGATAGTGCTATGGCGTTTTTCTTTTGAGTCATTTCTATAATCTTCAATAGAGGTATTTTGTAACGGGAAAATTTATTGTTCGATGTGTCTCAAAACTAAATATCAATAGCATCGCTATCTTGACACTTTTCGGAAGAAGAGTTGCACTTTTTAAAAGTGAAATCATAAAAAAATGTGAACCAGAAAGGTTCACATTTACATGGAATTTTCTAAAATATGTTTATCGATTTAGCTGTTACGATTAATACCTAAGCGTGTCATTCTCGAGTCCAAAGTGCTTGCATTCATATCAAGAATTTTTGCTGCTCCTTTTGGTCCGCTAACACGCCATTTTGTATGTTCTAGAACAGTTTCAATGCAAGCTTTTTCCAAGGCTTCTTTGTATTCTTTTATGCGCTGTATGGACAGTTCTTCTGGACTGTCAAGAGATATATCTATTGGTAAGTTATTATTTGCTTTTTTAGAAGTGGCGGTACCATCCTGATTGTCAGGATTAATGTCTAATGGTTTGGTTCGATTAATAACAAGTGCTTGTTCTATAATGTTCTGTAACTCACGTACATTACCTGGCCAACTGTAAGACAAAAGTCTTTTTTCTGTTTCTTGTGTAAAACCTTTGAATGGAATTCCCAGTTTACTTGTAAATCGTTCTCCTACTGACCTTCCTATTAGTAGGATATCATTACCTCGAAGTCTTAAAGGTGGCATGTAAATCGGGAAGATATGTAGGCGGTAAAACAAATCGGAACGGAAATTACCTTTATCCACTTCTTCTTTTAAATCTCTATTGGTGGCCACAATCAAACGAAAATCTAGTTTTTTTAAGGTATTACTGCCCAACCGTTCTACCTCCTTTTCTTGTATAACCCTAAGTAATTTGGCCTGTAGCTCTAAAGGAAGTTCACTTATTTCATCTAAAAAAATAGTGCCTTTATCAGCTAGTTCAAATTTACCTATTCGTTCTTTAATGGCTCCAGTAAAGGCACCTTTGGTATGCCCAAAAAGCTCGGATTCTATAATATTGGCAGGTAAGGCTGCGCAGTTTACCCTAACCATTAAGTGCTTCTTTCTTGAAGAGTTTTCATGAATCGCCCTGGCAATGAGCTCTTTTCCTGTGCCTGTCTCTCCTTGAATTAGGACATGGGTATCCAGCTGGGCAACTTCTCTTACTTGACTAAACACGGCGTTCATAGCGTCACTCTCGCCAATCATATTTCCAAAGTCGTAACGCATATTTAGCTCTTCTTCAAGATAATTTTTTTCCAAGCGCAACTTATCGTTTAGTGAATTGATTTCATCATAAGCCAATTGCTTTTCCATAGCCAATTTAAAAGACACCATTAGCTTTTGTACCAGCTGCATATGGCCTGGCTTAAAAACATTATCTTCTTTACTAAAGAACACAATATATAACTCTTGACCCTTGGTAGTTTCAAATGGCAAAAGTAACATAGACCGTGTTCCAAAAATATTTCGGATGCCCTGAGCAATTCTATTATCTTCGCATAGCTGGTCGTATTCTTCTTTTTCCAAAATACCTGGTAATGAGAGTATAAACCTGGGCTTTTCCCGATAATAGGTTTCCTCTGACATTTGGTTGAGACGTAAAAAATCATCAAGAGTAAAGGAACGGTATTCACTCACCCCTAGTCTTTGAAAACCTAAGTGTGGTTCATTGGTAATTTTTTTAGAAGACCCATAGAAAACTACATCAAACGGAATACGAGGCTGCAATGTAGTGGTAACGGCTAGAAGTTTCTCTTTCCAGTTAGCGCCAGTATTAAGTGCATTGATAAGTTTAACCTGCAACTCACTTTCCAAACGCTGCTTTACAATAGAGTCTTTACTTAAAACGCCATTTAATGCTACAGCAATTTGGTCACATATGGACTTAAAAAGCTCTAAGTTATAATTGGCATAAAAATCTCTTTTTTGACTTACAATACTTATAGCTCCAATGGTAACATCACCTACTTTAAGGTTATACGCCAAAGTATCTTGCCATTTATTTATACCTGGCACATTCTTGAACTCTTTTACATCGGGAAATTTGCTGATTAGCTCCTGAAAATTAGCACGAAACGGTAGGTTTGTTTTTTCGGTCTGGTTGCATAAGTACTCAACTGAAGAACCAATATATGGCGAGGTTTCCAAACCCAAAGAGTTAATGTCTTTGTCAGTCTGTTTCTGAGTAAAATCCGGATATTTTGCCATCAAATCCGTTCTTGTATTTTGAAGTTTATCTATAACGAAAAATCCAATTTCAGAGAAACTAAACACGGGTTCTATAACATTTATAGAAATCCTTAAAAGCTCTTGAATTGTTGTAGCCGTGGCAAGCTGTTTACTCATTTGTAGCAGCGTTTCCTTAAATAATTGTTCTTTTTTAATTGCTTCATTCTCTGATTTATATAAGGCAAGCTCTATATTAGAGAATAATTGTTCTTTGGTTACTGGCTTAATGAGGTAACTATATGGGTTGGTATGCTTTGCTTTGCTAAGAACACTATCCGAAATATGAGATGTTATAAATATGAAAGGTATTTGTTGGGGTATAAGTGTTTCTTCAGCTAAAGTCGTACCGTACTTTTGTTGTCCCAATTCAAAATCTAAAAGCACTAAATCTGGCTTTTTATCCTTGATTATTTCTTGGGCATCTGTAATGCTGTGTGCCATATCCAGAACCTGATAACCCATGGCCGTTATCATATCTTTTAGACCTTGGGCAATAATATATTCATCATCAACAATTAATATTGATGCTTGTGCTGATGTGGTTAGATTCAATTTTGTATTCATATTGTCTACTTCTAAGCATTAGGAATTTCAAGGCGCGCAAGAAAACCATCTTGAAAAATAAATTCTGTCGAACCCCCTAACTGCCTACAGAGCCCTTTTACTAATTGGTGCCCGAAATACGCTGTATCATTTTCATCTTGAACGGAATTATGGATTTTATTTCCTTTTTTTCCATTGTCCTTGATTTCCAAGAATAAGCTTTTTCCTTCCATCTTATGGATTAATTCAACCGTTCCTTGCTGATTGGCCTCAAAGGCATGTTTTATGCAATTGGTAATTAGCTCATTGGTAATTAGTCCAATGGCCAAGGCTTTACTTGAGTTTAGTGCAAAGTCACCTACTTTAATTATACTTTTAATGTTTGACTGGGTTTTTAGGTTTGTTTCCAGAATCTTGGTGAGATAGTTTTTCATGTTCACCATATCGGGCAATTCACTAGCAAACAATTCGCTATGGATGAGTGCAATGCTTTGAATTCTTTTTTTGCTTTCATTCAGAATGTCTGATGCCTCAGCGTTTTTTAGTTGAGCAATCTGAGCCGTTAACAGATTTTCAATAATCAGCAGATTGTTTTTTACACGATGATTTAACTCGTGCATTAACAAATCCTTTTCTTCTAAGCTTTGTTCTATTTGAGAGTTTTGTTTTTTAACCAGATTGTTTTGGACAGTTAATTCTTCACTAGTTCTTTTGTACTTTTTATTGAGTGAAATCAAATAAATTGTAAAAAGAATGAAAATAAAAAGACCTATCAATGGTATTACTGCCATTCTCATTCTTTGTCTTGCTTTTAAAGCTTCCAGTTCGTTTTTGCTTTGAAGCTCAGCAATCTGCTGGTCTTTTCCGGCGGTTTGATACTGTGTTTCGAGTTCTTCTATTTGCTTGTTCTTTTCTATGTTGAATATGCTATCTTTTATCTGGGTATATTCTTTAAAAGATTCCAGACTTCGTTTAGGCTGGTTCATTTTTTCGTACACATCAGATAGCAAAAGAGCCATGTCTGCTATGTTTCCAACGGAACCAATTTCTAAGGAAATGTTGTAAGCTTCTTTTGCTTCTGATAAAGCCAAATCCAAATCATCTGTTTTAAGACTAATCCGTGCCAGATATTGCAGAGACTCCGCAATTCCCATTTTGTCATTGACTTTATGACTTAGCTGTAGGCTTTCCTCTAAGGTTTTTCTGGCTTTGAGGTAATCTTTTTGTTGAATTAGAATTTTAGCAATCTTTATAGAATTAATAACGACACCTTGTGTCATCCGTCCCTCTTTAGCAATATTTAATGACTTCGTAAAATACTCTAAAGCTTTTTCATTATTATTTAAATACGAATACGCCGTTGCTACATTGGACAGTGCCATGGCTTGAAATCGTTTACTATTTATAAGCGCTGCAACACTTTCAGCACGTTGCGCATATTCCAAGGCCAGGTCATAATTCTTTAATTCCAAATGCAAAGAGGCTATATTATTTGCCGTGCTGGCCATACTCAAATTATCACCCAGCAGTTCATTAATTATCAATGATTTTTGATAGGCTTCTAGCGCCTTTGCATTATTGCCTCTTATTTTATAAAGCCGTCCTTCGGCATTGTGTAAATTACCAAGAATCATAGAGTCTTTTGTTTCTTTAGCAAGCACGATACCCTTGTTGATATAATAGAAAGCACTATCTAGTTTATCATCCTCTCGGTATAGAATACTGAAATAGTAATAGCTTTTTAATAAGCCCTTTTGATATTTTAACTCTTTAGAGATTGCTGATGCCTCATTGGCAAGTTGAAAAGCTCTCTCAGTATTTTTGTATTTAAACTCAAATGCCAAGGCATTAAGGGCGCTAACCCTTAGTGTGTCATCAGGAAAAGTTGCTATAATTTGCTCTAAACTATCTACTCTTTTTTGAAACGTATTTTGAGCACTTAACTGAAGAGAAAGTAAGGCAATGTTGATAAAAAAAGTGAAGTACAATCGCATTGGCATTACTTAAATAAGGTTAATATGTAAGAAAGGTCTTCAATTCCTTCATTTTCAATCTCTTCAACGCCATTTCAACATTTTAAATGTACAATTTATTTCTAAATTTTAGAAAATTTTACTACGTATAATTTCTAAAAAATAAGAAATTTTAATATTAACATAAATATAAAGTGTATTAAATAATTGAATTTCAATTGCTTATAAATTTTGTTTAACATGGCATGAAAATAGTTAAACAATGTACATGAAAAAGAAATATACAACACAAGTGCCGCGACTTAACCTTGATGAATTAGTTTCAAACATTAAAGGACAGGCATATATCCAACAAAAATTAAAATTTCTTGGTGGTCTTAATGGCATTTATGTTGACACCTTGTCCAACTTGGAAAACTCAGTACCAAAGCTTCCCAAAAGCTATGTACAAGATTTTTACTCAATTTACGCGCTCCAGAGTGGTACTATATCTAAAATAAATCAAACCCAACACGTAAATTTTAAAAATGATGCCATCTATGTCTCAGTACCAGGTCAAATGAAGCATTGGCAGTTTGCCGAAAATGTTGAAGGCTACTTTATAGCTTTTTCTAAAGACTATCTGCGTTCCCTGAAATATAGAAAAAATATGCTAGTAGAGTTCCCTTTTCTAGCACCAAAAACTAATATAGAGACCAATTTGCCAACCGAAGAACTAGACAAACTCACTAGATTACTTCATAAGGCACATTTCCAATTTGAAACCAAGGACAAACTTTCCTATGAACTTATACAGTTGTGGGTAATGGAAATTCTTTTACTTATTAAGCGCGCCTACATAAATACACCTAGCGGACTTCAAGATATTTCTAAGTCTGGCGCCGAAGTGGCAAATAACTTTCTGGAACGATTAGAATCACATTTCATTCAAGGCATAAAACATAATTACGTATCGAGTAAGGGTGTAAACAAATTTGCCGAAGAAATGCATATACAATACAAAGTGTTAAGCAACCACATAAAAAAATATACTGGCAAAAGCCCAAAAGCTATTATTGCAGAGCGTTATTTGTTAGCAGCTAAATGCAAACTGATTCATACAGATATTTCAGTATCAGAGATAGGCTATATTCTAGGGTTTGATAATCCTTCCTATTTTAGTAGGTTTTTTAAAAAAGGGACGGGTATATCTCCACAAGCTTACAGAGAAGACTTTGAAAAGAATATGCTAGCACCTATTTAACACCTCTTCTAAAACTTGCAGAACGGGGCCGAATGGGTTGAGTGAGTTCAAGTTGTTATCGGTTTTATATATAACTTATTGAGGAAAGTGTCTACAAAATTTTTCTGCTATAGCCAAAAATAGTGAAATGCAATGAATTTAATATAATGACTAATTAAAATGAGCCATATAGGGTGTTGTTTCCTGACTTTTCTTAAGATAAAGCTTTTTTGAAAATCGAATTGTTAGACATTAGAAATGTGGTTTAGTGTCCAAGAACAGCTCATTTCTCGAAATATAGATTTTCACGAAATGTAGGAGGGCATACTGAAGGGTTTTTAAAAAGTTTATTACACCCAAACAAAAAAATGACCGAAATATTACGGTTAAAAAAGTATGAGCGCAGATACTCCCTTCCGCTGTGCACAGGATAAACTTATCATCTCTCCCTAGTAACATCAAACTTTTAGTCATAAAAAAAAGCTTCTCATTATTGAGAAGCTTTTTTTACTGTGCGGGCGGAGAGACTCGAACTCTCACACCTCGCGGCACTAGATCCTAAGTCTAGCGTGTCTACCAATTCCACCACGCCCGCATTTTAAATTTTGTACCACTTAGGACTCAGTACAAAAACACTCACTTTTATTAGTAAGCGGGTGCAAATATAAACAATAGTTTTAAAATAAAAACAACCTTCCTAAAAAATATAAACTTTCATACCAATTCTTATATGAA
The DNA here is from genome assembly GCF_035285365.1 of Aquimarina gracilis. NCBI lineage: Bacteria > Pseudomonadati > Bacteroidota > Flavobacteriia > Flavobacteriales > Flavobacteriaceae > Aquimarina > Aquimarina gracilis. Next base: position 128,878 of record NZ_JAYKLX010000003.1, read on the forward strand.
ATGACCGTTTGATAAATAGAATTATTTTGATTTTAGACAAGGAAGAAAATCTATGGATAGCCCTAACTATCGATACTGTTTTATGACGAAGTATAAAACCAAAAGAAACTATTTTATGCTGTTATTTTATATAATAATTGGTATTTGTACTTTTAGACCTAAATTAACTCAATTCCATGCAAGATACACACTCATACGTCCAAGAGCATAAGGATCGATTTATAAGCGAACTTATCGAACTACTCAAAATACCTTCTGTTAGTGCAGATACTGCCTACAAAGATGATGTTATAAAGACTGCTGAGGCAGTAAGCAAAAGCCTTAAGGAAGCAGGTTGTGATACAGTAGAAATTTGTGAAACGCCAGGATACCCAATTGTTTATGGTGAAAAAATTATAGATAAAAACCTTCCTACAGTATTAGTATATGGTCATTATGATGTACAACCGCCAGATCCAATGGATTTATGGGATAGTCCACCATTTGAACCTGTTATTAAAAATACGGAGATTCATCCCGAAGGGGCAATTTTTGCTCGTGGATCTTGTGATGACAAAGGACAAATGTATATGCATGTCAAGGCATTAGAGTTTATGACTAAAACCAATCAGTTACCTTGCAATGTTAAGTTTATGATCGAAGGAGAGGAAGAGGTTGGAAGTAAAAGCCTTGGTTGGTTTGTAGAACGTAATCAAGAAAAGCTTGCTAACGATGTAATTTTGATAAGCGACACTGGTATGATTGCTAAAGACGTTCCTTCCATTACAACAGGATTAAGAGGCTTAAGCTACGTCGAAGTGGAAGTTACAGGGCCCAACAGGGATCTACATAGTGGATTATATGGGGGAGCAGTAGCCAACCCCATTAATATCCTGACCAAAATGATTGCTTCGCTTCATGATGAAAACAATCATATTACAATACCCGGATTTTATGACAAAGTAGAAGAATTATCCAAAGAAGAAAGGGCTGAAATGGCTAAGGCACCGTTTTCTCTCGATGCTTATAAAAAGTCATTAGATATCAATGCCGTTTATGGTGAAGAAGGGTATACTACCAATGAGCGCAATTCGATTCGACCAACTCTTGATGTAAATGGCATCTGGGGAGGATATACTGGTGAAGGTGCCAAAACTGTAATTGCAAGTAAAGCTTATGCAAAAATATCTATGCGACTCGTGCCAAACCAGGACTGGGAGGAAATTACTGAACTCTTTAAAAAACATTTTGAAAACATTGCTCCAGAGGCTGTGACCGTAAAAGTAACTCCGCATCATGGTGGACAGGGTTACGTAACTCCTATAGATAGTATTGGATATCAGGCGGCGAGTAGGGCCTACCAGGATACCTTTGGTAAAACGCCTATCCCACAACGCAGTGGGGGAAGTATTCCTATTGTTTCGCTATTTGAAAAGGAGCTAAAAAGCAAAACTATTCTCATGGGATTTGGTTTGGATAGTGATGCTATTCACTCGCCCAATGAGCATTTTGGCGTGTGGAACTACTTAAAAGGAATAGAAACCATTCCTTTATTTTATAAATATTTCACAGAGCTTTCAAAAGCTTAAAATACACTAATTTAGGTATTTAAGGCCCAGTGGTTCCAAAAACTATCGGGTCTTTTTTGTATGCAAAATTTGTTTATTCAATTTTTTATTCTACATTTGTAGAGTTAATTCTAATTAAGTAGAGCAATGCAATTATCAAAAGCCGAAGAGCAACTCATGAAATACCTCTGGAAGCTTGAGAAAGCCTTCATGAAGGATTTACTTGATGCATTTCCAGCGCCAAAACCTGCCACAACGACTGTGGCAACATTGCTAAAAAGAATGAAAGACAAAGGTTTTGTTGATTACACTTTATACGGAAAATCCAGAGAGTATTATCCTTTAGTAAAGAAGACAGACTACTTTTCCAAGCATGTGAATGGTTTAATTAAGAATTTCTTCAATGATTCTGCTTCACAATTTGCTTCGTTTTTTACTTCAGAAACCAATATGTCAACTTCAGAGTTAGAGGAACTAAAAAAGATAGTAGATCAACAAATTCAAAAGCAAAAACAATGATAATCTATTTAGTAAAATCATCACTTTGTATGTTGCTCTTATGGGGGTTCTATATCTTGTTTTTGGAAAAGGAAAACATGCATTTTACGAAAAGGTTTTATCTAATTTTTAGCCTAATCTTTTCGCTTACTATTCCTCTAATCACGATTACCTATACAACAGATGTTTATCCTGAACCTTTGGTGGTAAAAGAACCTGCTGTTACAACTGTGGTCTTATCTGACGAGATTCCCGTAATCGAACCATCGATCAATTATGTTTCCTTACTGCTGTGGAGTTTGTATGGAACAGGGGTTTTGATTTTTGGTTTCAGGTTTATCAAAAACCTCAAAAACCTCACGAGTAAAATAAAAAACAGTGAACGGTTAAAAGAACCTTCTCATATCAATGTTTTGGTAAGTGATATTATTGTTCCTCATACATTCTTGAAGTATATATTTATATCAAAGAAGGAATATCATGAAAAAAGTATTCCCGAAGAAGTTTTGCTACATGAAAAAACACATGTAGTTCAAAAACACACTTTAGATATCCTGTTTATTGAAATCCTGCAAGTATTCTTTTGGTTTAATCCCTTATTAATTTGGATTAAAAAGTCGATGAAGCTTAACCATGAATTTCTTGCCGATCAAACCGTCTTACAACGGCAATTTTCTTTACAAACGTATATGAACCTGCTTGTTAACTATCCAAGTGACTCTAATCAAGTTGCGTTATCAAGCCCAATTAATTATTCATTAACCAAAAAACGAATCATTATGATGTCACAAAAATTTTCTAAAACCCGGGCAGCAGCTCGATTGCTGCTGCTTTTACCTATTTTACTAGGGTGTATGTTACTATTTAATAACAAAATAGTGGCCCAGCAAAGAACGGTTACTTATAAGAAAAATATTCAGGACACCCATCCCGACAAGAAGATTAGAATAAAAGTAAACGGGGATGAAATTAAGGTAAATGGCACTTCGACAAGTCTTTCAAATTTTGCAAAAACTATAGATGATCTTACAAAACAATGGAAAGATGAAGAGTTAACAGAGTTTAATTTTAGTGTTCAAATGCAAAATGCAGAGAATGGCCTTATGGAGAAACTTAATAGGGCATATCGTAACACAAGATTGTACAAAGCAAATCCAGATGGGCATGATTTAATTCCACCTGCACCGCCATTGCCTCCAGCACCGAAAGTGCATAAGGGCGAGGTAAGCGATATACCACCTCCTCCAGCCCCGGCTCCAAAAGTAAGAAAAGGGCAAAAAAGTAATATACCGCCACCACCAGCCCCAATAAAAGCACCGGCACCACCTTCTGATTTTCGGACAGAAGAACAGATCAAAGCTGAAGTGGCAAGAGTAGCTGAAGAAGCTGAACAAGTAAAGCATGAGGTTGAAATGCATCGAAGAGAAGTAGAAAGAATGCATGAAGCTCAAATTGCAAGTGCTATGGAAGTTGCAGAGCAGGCTAGACAAGTTGCGGAAGTAGCTCGCGAAAACGCAATGGTTAATGTAGAAGATGCAAGAGAGCAAGCTGAGAAAGCAAGAGCCATAGCAATGGAAAGGGCCCATAGACAAAGAGAACATTCTCACAGAGTAAGAGAAAAGTCTATGAAACAAGCCGAAATGGCAAGGTTGGAGGCAGAAAAAGTAAGAAAAATGGTAATGCAGGAAGCTAGAATGGCTAGAGAGCAGGCCATGTTAGAAAGAGGTAAAGCATTAAATGAGGCCAGAGCAGCAGCCGAAGAGGCACGAAAACAAGCTGAAAAAGCACGTAAAGAAATTTTGAATGAAGCGAGAAAGGCACGTGATAAAGTTAGAAAAGAAGCAGAGGAGGCCAGAAAAGAAGCTCGAAAAAAAATAGAAAAGGAAAGAAAGAAGCGCCAAAGAGAAAGAAAAAAGATAGATAGAGAAGGAAATTAATACTATGCTTGTTCTTACTAATAGCCAAAACTCCCTTTAGGGAGTTTTTTTCATGCAACATTTTGTTGTAAATCAACGTTATAAGTCTATTGTCAATCAAAAACCCTTAGATGATGTTAAAACGCTTTTTTATTTTGTGCTCTGGAGCTGATGCCGATATTTTAGAAAATTGCTCAGGCGGTGAACAAAACAAATATGTAGGTATTGGTGCAACAGTATTCTTTACAGCTGTTATGGCTTTTATAGCTGCTGGTTATGCCTTGTATACCGTATTCGATAATTATTTTAGTGCTATATTTTTTGGGCTAATATGGGGATTCTTAATCTTTAATTTGGATAGATTTATTGTATCTACCATTAGAAAGAAAGAGAACTTCATGGATGAACTTTTACAGGCCTCACCCAGAATTATTTTGGCGATTATTATTGCAATAGTGATCTCAAAACCACTTGAACTTAAAATTTTTGAAAAGGAAATTGATCGTGTATTACTTGAACAAAAGAATGATTTTACGTTAGCTAATCAAGAACAAATAGCTACTCAGTATACGCCTTTGGTAACTTCAATTGATGAGGAAATTAGCTCTTTAAAAGAAGAGATCACCACCAAAGAAACCGAGGTTAATAATCTGTATGAAACTTATATTGCCGAAGCCGAAGGAAGAAAAGGAACAGAGATTGTTGGTAAGGGGCCCGTATATAAAGAAAAACGAGAAAAACATGATGCGGCTCTTACAGAACTCATAGAGCTTAAAAAAACAAATTCAGATAAGATTACCACGCTTGAAGCGCAGAAGGTACAACTCGCGGTTGAATATGAGGATCAGGTAGAGAATTCTCAACCTATAATTGATAATTTTGATGGATTAATGGCACGGGTAAATGCATTGAATGAATTGCCATGGTTACCTTCATTTTTCATTTTCTTATTGTTTTTGGCTATCGAAACTTCACCAATTTTTGCAAAACTATTGTCGCCCAAGGGGGAATATGATTATAAATTGGAAGATGTAGAAGGTGAAGTTAAGACATGGGTAGCACAAAAAGAGGCCCAAAGAAAAGTAGTGTTACAAACCGATTTTGCTATTAATGATCGAGTATATGGGGATCTTACAGAAGAAGAAGAATTATACGATTATAAAAAGAAAATTGCTCGAGAAATGATGAAAAAGCAACAAGATGCTTTTTATAAACGTCAAACAGGAATTTTATAAATCTTTAAAATCTCCTATCGGGATGAAATACCTCTAGGTTTAATGAGGTTCTTTTTTCTGAAATTAGTTCTGAAACTAGCTTCCCGGTAGATGTACCCATACTCCAGCCCATCATAGCATGCCCTGTAGCAATGGTGAGGTTAGTGCATTTTTTTGACTTGCCTATATAGGGTAATCCGTCGGGTGATACAGGTCGAAGACCACAGGCGGCATTGTTTTTTTCTTCGGTAGTGAGTTTTATGTTTGGATAGTATTGTTGCGTGGCTTTGGCAATAGCTTCTACTCTTACGTTATTAATATTGTGATCAATACCATTTATTTCCATGGTTCCTGCAAAACGTGTAAAACCGTGCATAGGGGTTATGGCAACTTTGGCTTCAGCCAAAATCGCAGGCATGGTAATTCCTAGATCTCTTTCAGAATTGATTCTGTATCCCTTACCAGGTTCAAGAAGTAATTGTACTCCTAATTTTTTGCTCAATTTTTTGGACCACGATCCCGTTGCGAGGACAAATTCATCCGCTATATATGTACGTGAAGCATTACTAATTGAAATGATTTTTCCTTCTTTAGCGTTAAAATTATGAATCTCTTCATTTTTGTGAATAATCACACCAGATGATTCCAAGTAGGAGATCATTTCTTCCATAAAGGTACGCGGCGTTGTATGAGCATCACATTTATATAAAATGGCTCCTTTAGCATTTAAATCAACTTCAGGCTGCATTTTTTTTAGCTCAGAAAAGGAAATTTCTTTTACATCCAACCCTTCTTTTTTAGCAATTTCTGCAACTTGAATTTCTTCTTCAAGCATTTTTTGAGTTTGACAGATCATCAACAACCCTTTTTTTTCCAATTGAAAACTGAAGTTTTCTGTTTTTTTAATTTCTGAATATAGATCCTGGCCCATTATCGCGATATCTTTGATGGCAGGAATACCTCGAGTAACGTTTTTTATCGAACATGATTTACTAAAGGCCCATACCCATTTTAAAAAGTCTGAAGAAAGACGAGGTTTTATAAATAAAGGACTGGAAGAGTTAAACATCCATTGAATACCTTTTTTCATTACTCCAGGAGCCGCTAGAGGAATAATATGACTAGGGGCCAAGTACCCTGCATTTACATATGAAGCACCAAAATCCATATTAGATTGATCAATCACTGTTACTTGGTGCCCTTCTTTTTGTAAGTAGTATGCAGAGCAAAGTCCTATAATTCCACCGCCTATGACAATAACCTTTTTCAATTATTTAGAGAATTAATGAATAAACAATTTGTTATTATACTAATTATATTACCTGAAACCCATGAGCATATGGATCATCTTCGTCATCAATAATAATGGTATTGTAACCATATATTTTTGCCCATCCCTGAATGCTAGGAATGATGGCCTTTTTACCGGCTAGCTCGGTCTCTTCTTCAACTCTTCCTATAAAGGTACTGCCAATAAAACTTTCATGAATAAAATCTTCTCCTTTTTTCAATTTATTTTTTGTGTATAATTGCGCCATTCTTGCAGAGGTACCTGTTCCGCATGGAGATCGGTCTATAGCTTTATCTCCGTAAAAAACAGCATTTCTCCCAGAAGAATCTTGACCGATAGGATTTCCTGTCCATAAAATATGGCTTACATCTCGTATGGTTTCATTTTCTGGATGAATAAAAAGATCAGAGTATTTGTTATTAATTCTTTGTCGTAAAACTTGAGAATATTGAATCAATTGACCAGCGGTAAACTCTTGAATACCATTAAAGTTTTTTTGAGGATCAATGATGGCATAAAAATTACCTCCGTAAGCCACATCAAAAAAAAGTTCTCCTAATTCTGGACAATCAATAGTTAATCCTTCTTCTGCAAGATAAGAAGTAACATTTTTAAGCCTCACCCAATCTACCTTTTTATCTGTTTGATGATACTCAATTTCTACCAAACCTGCAGGAGTTTCCATTCGAACCTTACCTGGGATTTTTGGATTAATAAGTTTTTCTTCGATAGCAATTGTAATGGTCCCAATGGTGCCATGACCGCACATGGGCAAACATCCAGAGGTTTCTATAAATAATATGGCAACATCATTATTAGGATCGCCAGGTTCGAACAAAAAACTTCCACTCATCATATCATGTCCTCGTGGTTCGAACATTAGCCCCGTTCTGATCCAGTCGAATTCTTTGATAAAATGTTGCCGTTTTTCGCTCATTGAATTGCCTTTTAGAGCTGGGTGTCCTGTAGTTATGACTCTAACCGGGTTTCCGCAGGTGTGTGCATCGATACATTTAAAGATGGTTCTGCTCATTTTACCAAGATTCTAAAGTTTGTTTCCCGTTAACCAATCTTGAAATATCCAATGGATTTTCGTTTTTCAGCTCGTCGGGAAGAAGATTATTTGGCCAGCTTTGATAACTAAAAGGCCGTACCCATCGCTTAATTGAATGAATACCCACTGCAGTAAATCGACTGTCGGTAGAAGCGGGGTACGGGCCACCATGAAGCATAGAAGGGCAAACTTCTACTCCAGTAGGCACTCCATTAAAAATAATTCTTCCAACCCTATTTTTTAAGGTTTCGATCAAAGAATTATAGGCTGATGCCTCGTCACCCTCTGAAAGAAGAGTTCCTGTAAGTTGTCCATCAAGATTTGATATGATTTCTTCCAATTGTTGCACATTATCACATTGTACAACCATGGAAAAAGGGCCAAAAACTTCTTGATGTAAAGTCGTATTTTTTAAAAATGTTTGACCCTCTACTTTGGTGACTGTTTGCCTAGCATAATTTACTGCTAGGTCGCCTTGATACTCTGCAGTAACATCAAGACCATTCTGTTGTAAAGCAGCTGTTTTATTTTGCTCATAATTCCCAACGATATTTGGGTGGAGCATACATGATGGCTCGATTTTTATAATTTCTTGTGAAAGTGTAGTAATAAAACTATCCAGATCTCTTCCTTTTATTCCTAAAATCAGGCCTGGATTAGTACAAAATTGCCCCGTTCCTAAAGTAATAGAATTGGCATATGTTTTTGCAAGTTCTGTTCCTTTACTTTTGGTAGCTTTTGGTAAAAGGATAACAGGGTTGATGCTTCCCATTTCTGCAAATACGGGTATAGGTTCGGGTCTTTTTGCTGCCAAATCAAATAAAGCTCTTCCGCCACGAATACTTCCTGTAAAGCCTACAGCTTTAATTTTTTCATGCTGTACTAACTGCACCCCTACCTCAATCCCGGCACTGTTGAGGTTAGAAAAAACACCGCCTGGCATTCCTGTTTTTTGTATGGCTCTTTGTATAGCCGATGCTACTAATTCCCCGGTACCAGCATGCATAGGATGCGATTTTACGATTACAGGGCATCCCGCAGCAAGTGCAGCAGCTGTGTCTCCTCCGGCGGTAGAATAAGCCAGTGGAAAGTTGCTAGCTCCAAAAACTACCACAGGACCTAACGGAATCAACATTTTACGAATATCTTGTTTAGGGATAGGTGTTCTATCTGGATCTGCAGTATCTATGGTAGCATCCACCCAGGAACCTTCGGCTACCAGATCGGCAAATGCTCTTAGTTGTCCAATGGTTCTGCCTCGTTCTCCTTTGGCGCGCCCATTGGGTAATCCTGTTTCGGAAATATAGGTTTCTATGAGCACATCGTCCAGAGCCAGAATTTCATCGGCTATAGTATTCAGGAATTCGGCCTTTTGTTTTCCAGAAACTTTTCTGTATGCTTTAAAAGCTTCTGAAGCAAGATCAACAGCTTCTTCTATTTCTTCGCGAGATGCTTCATAAAACAAAGGCTCGTTTTCAAGATTCAGTTTTGGATTAAAGGTCTTGTATGTTTTCTTTCCCTTGGCAGAAAGTCGATTTCCTATATGGTTTTTACCAGTGATCATGTTTTATGTGCTATTAGTTTAATACGATGATAAATAATCAATGTAATGCTTTATAATTGGGTAAAGAAGGACGGGTTTTTATGCCGTTTTCGATAATTTCCAAGACTCTTTTACGCTCTTCACCTTCTAGAGGTAATCTTGGTGGCCTCACATTTTCAGTACCAATACCTGTAGCCACTTCGGCTAGTTTAATATTCTGTACTAATTTAGGATTAATATCCAATTCTAGCAATGGTAAAAACCATCGATAAATGTTTAGTGCTTCTTTGATTTTTCCAGCTTTTTGTAGTTCATAAATGGCAACAGTTTCAGCAGGAAATGCATCGACCAATCCTGCCACCCAGCCATTGGCACCCATAAGTAAACTTTCCAGGGCTAATGTGTCTACACCGCTAAGAATTTTTAATCGATTACCAAATCTGTTTTTGATTCGGGTTACATTTGATATATCTCTGGTCGATTCTTTTACTGCTTGAATGTTATCGAGTTCTAAAAGTTCTTCAAACATATCTAAAGTGACTTCAATTTTGTAATCAATGGGGTTGTTGTATATCATTATTGGTAAATCTGTACTTTTTGCAACTTCCTTAAAGTAAGTAGTAGTTTCTTTTTGTCCTGCTTTATATCGCATGGGCGGAAGCATCATAAGTCCATTGGCACCATCTTTTTTTGCTTTATCTGCCGCTTTAATAGCTCCTTTGGTGGTTTGTTCGGCAATATTCATAATTACGGGAACTCTACCTTTAACAATATCGATGGTAGTCGAAATTAGAATACTTTTTTCATCATCGGTAAGTGTACTTGCTTCTCCTAATGTACCTCCTAAAATTATCCCATGAACCCCTGCTTCTAATTGAGCTTTTATATTAACCTCAAACATTTTCAGATCTAATGTATCCTGATCTGTAAATTTTGTTGTTACTGCGGGCATTACACCCTTCCATTGTATTGCCATAATTAATGTTTTGGTCAAAGATATCGGGAATAACAAGGGAGAATTATTTATAAATTACCTAATTATGATACTATATTACCTTAAATAAAGGTAATTATTAATTTATTGATTAATATTGATGTAATATTATGAAAGCATTACCTTTTAAAATACCAAAATCAACTGCAGACACCCTTATTGTTCAAGAAGATAAGGGTGCAACATTTTATGATGCTTTTCATCAGCATGAAGAGATTCAGATTTCCTGGATCGTTTCTGGTGAAGGAAGTTTAATAGTTGGAGATACGGTTACCAGTTATAGGTCTGATGATATTTTAATTTTTGGAAGTCATGTTCCTCATGTATTAAAGAGTAGCGCATCGTCTCTTATGTCTTATATGATATCAGTTTTTTTTACAAGAGAATCCTTTGGGGAAAAATTTTTTAATCTTGTTGAATTTGAGAATTTATCTGGTTTTTTTAATCGTTCGGGATACGGTATTAGGGTTACTTATGAAAAAGAGAAGTTAAAGAAACGTTTTTTAGAAATTCATAAGAAGAAAAATAGGTTAGATAGGCTAATCATTTTTCTACAGATTCTGAAAATTCTGGGACAAAATAGAGGAGAAACAATTTCTAATTCTGTTTCAAAAAAGAATTATTCAGATAATGAAGGTCAAAGAATGGCGAAAGTTTTTCAATTGGTGATGAATAATTTTTATCGAGATATTACGCTTTCTGAAGTTTCTGGAATTGCAAATATGACACCCAATGCGTTTTGTAGGTATTTTAGGCAACGTACTAATAAAACTTTTTTTCAGTTTTTAACCGAAGTTCGAATTGAAAATTGTTGTAATCTTCTGTCTAAAGATCAAGAAATATCAATTGCCGAAGTTTCTTATTCAAGCGGATTTAAAAATCTATCACATTTCAACAGGAAGTTTAAGAAGATAAAAGGATTAACTCCTTCGCAGTTTAAGAAAAATCTAAACTTTTAAAACTCTAATTAACGACCATTTTTCCAAGAATAATCTACGGTAACATTTACAAAAGATTTTCCATCATAGCGATAGAGCCCTCCAAAACCACCAAACCAGAATATTCCTGAATTATCTTCAATGACTGAATGGACAGTACTTAATTCAAGCCCATCTTTTTTATAGAAATTGTTAAAAGACTTTCCATCATAGCTATATATGCCAGCATGTTCTATAGGAAACCAAATGGTGCCCGATTTATCTTCATACAAACTCCATGATTCACCTCCTTTTATAGATACTTTATTGGTGATATGAGTGAATGATGTTCCATCCCAAAAGCAAACCCCCTTATGGTGTGTCGCAAACCAAATATTACCGGATCTGTCTTCTAATATATCATTAACCGTATTGCCACAAAGCCCATCTTCTTTAGAAATATGAGTTAGTGTTATTTTTTCGACTTTTTGTTTGTTTGAAGGATCATAGATGTAGGCACCTCCGTTGGTGCCAAACCAAATATTTCCTTTACTATCTTGTATAATACTATGAACAATTTTGGCGCTTGTAACCCCTCTTGAGGTGTCTGGTTCAGATTCGGGGATAGGGAATGTGCAGAAGCTAGTGCCATCGAAGGTATCTACTCCTTCCAAGGTGCCAACCCAAAGCGTTCCTTTGTTATCAATCGCCAAGCTCCAAACATCATTGTCAATTAGTCCATCCTCTTTGGTAAATTTTATAAATCCAGTACGTTCTGTAAGGAAATTTGTAGAACCAATATTGGGATTAATTAGAGGATCATACTTGATTATTCCGTCTGAAGAGCCAAACCAAATATTACCTCGTTCGTCCTCTTTAATCTGTCTTACAACAGTTTTATGAAATACATCATGATTAGATAAATCAACAAGAGTATCCCCATTGTAGCACAAAATATTATCACCTACAAACCAAATATTTCCTTTTGTATCTTGAAATATTCTACGCAAAACAAGCATCATCTGATCTTCCACATTAAGATTTTGAAGCGGATTTCTATCATCTTGCAATGTTGATGTATTATTTTTCTTAGTAGGGTCGGTGTAAATGGAATCTTTTTTGAAAGTATTATTCTGCAGTTTATTTTTTTTGTCTTGGCCACTACAAGAAGTAATAAAAATTGAAAATAAAAGTAAGGGGTTGATAAAAATACCAATTCGAAATCTTCTTTTCGTTTTTTTCATATTCTAATAGATTTAATATTTATGAGAAATCAGTTAGAATTCTTTTTGGAGAGTGCATTGGCCTTTTCATAAAATTTTTCGGCCTTTTGATTTTGTTGTAATTCTTTATAGGTATCACTCAACCCATATAGTGGTCTTTCAGAATTTGGATGTTTTTCTGCTAAAAGGGAAAACAATTCAATTGCATTATTGTATTGCTTATTTTTTAGATAAAATTCAGCGATTAGACAACTTCTATTAACTCTTAATCTTTCTATTACTCCTGTTTTCTGAAATTCATTTATAAAAGTCTCAAAATATTTGAAATCGTTTGCTCTAATGGCATTTCGGATTAAACTAAACATCGTCCAATCTGATAAATCGGTTGGAAATCCAAATTGTGAGGATCGCTTTTTGTAGTAATCATATACATAGTCTAAACCACCAGAATTTTTGAATTCTTCAATGGTACTAAATTGTAGTTCTGGGTAGTATCTGAAATAGTTGGTAATTCCATGATAAAGTGTGGAATATGGTGTGGATCTATGTTCTTCTCCATTAAGTTCCCTATACTCCCAGGACATAGAGCTGGGGGCTTTGTTTGTTAGAAGTTTATTTAAAGTAACAGTTCCTTCAACTACTGCTCCTTCGCTTAGGTCGGAAGAGAAATATAGTGACTTGTCAAAATCAGGATGTTTGGTTAGTAAACTGTCAATTGCTGCTATTTTTTCAGAAACAGGGAAAGGACTGGCTGCAATATACGCATCAAACAAGTCTGGTTCTTTGATCATAGATTGCACTGTAAAACCTCCTGCATAGGCCCATCCAAAGAGTAATCTTTTTTGTGAGGCACGGTAGTTTGAGTCAACAAATTCTATTACCTCATGTTCTATAAAGTTTAAGAACTTTTTTGAATTGGAACTAAAATTTCTATTCCTTTCAGATTGTGTCTTTGTAATGCCAACAACAATAAATTCGGGGGTTTGTCTGAACCCAACAAATGATTTTTGTAAACTTACCGCATGTAAAAAATATCGTTGCCCATGGAGAACAAAAAGTACGGGGTATTTACTGTTGGACTCTGTATACGTAGTAGGTAAAAAGATTTGAATTTCTCTTTTTTCACCTAAAACCTTTGATTTTATAACAATGTTTTGGCCTACATAATTATTGGCTTTTTCAGTTTGTGTATAAGCCGAGTACAGTACGAAACAAGTTAGAAGAGCGATGAAGATTTTCTTTTCCATGTTAATTTTTGGTGAGATGACTATCTATTTTTCTACTTTTTTAATATACCCAAGTATGCAGACCAGGGACCAACTTCAGATTTAAATTGTTTTGCCATTACTCTGGATATTTGCGAAATATGCCCCAAATCATGAACGACCCATGTTGATAAAAGTTCTTTTAAATTAACTTCGCCTAACTCAGGATGAATTCCTTTTTTTGAAAGCTTGGTTTCATTGATTTGAAAGGACTTAAGTTCTTCTATATTTTTACTTCGGATTTCTTTAAACTCCTTTAATAATTCTTCAATTGTTCTTTCTTGATCCTTATTCATTTGAGCAAATCGGTCAAAGGGATCAAAGGTTTTATTTTCGGCTTTGGACAGAATTACTTTTGCTCTTGGAATCCAATCGGTTTTTTCGCCATGAATGAGATGTCCCACAATATCATACGCGCTCCAGGTGTTTTCTCCTTCATTATTTTCAACCCATTCTTTTGATATCCCCTGTAATAAAGATTCAAGTATCAAAGGTGTTCTTTGTAGAATTTCGATCGATTTGTTAATGTCAAAAACCATGAATTCTTTTTCTTAAATATACAACTAGCTTTATATATACTTCTTAATTTTATAATAATATCTTTTTAAGCTTAAGAGCACTACTAATTGGCATTCTATGATTTCATTTCGGATATGATTTTTTCATAGGACTAAATTGTAAATGTAGCATTGCGCTACAAGAAATTGCAATGGCTATTAATATAATACATGCTATTTCTTAAATTCAGTTTTATTTTTAATTACATATGTGATCAGTAATTTAGTAAGATTGTCGTGATACTGATAAAATTCAGAATCACATTGGTCCCAATTTTTCTTTGCTTTTTTTTCGATTAAAATCAATTCATTTTGTCTTTCAATTCTATTTTTTGGAACAATTCCGTTTTTGAATGCTGCATTGGCTTTTTTGACAATCTGAGCGGTTTTTTTTGCTCCTATTTCAAGGAGAGCTTTTACAGTCTCCTGGCTGAAATCTCCACTCGAATTGAAATAGAATTGAATGAATCCTCCATTATTTATTTCGCGTTCCAAGTTTTCTACAATAAGAAAAGTTTTTTGCGAAGAATTAAGTTTCTCAATTTTTTTTCCATATTGGGATTTTTTATTGAGGTATGAGGCAATTTTGATAACGATCGTATTCTGATTTTCAATTTTAAGAACTTTGTCTAAATCAAATTCTTGTGCGTTAGAGTAAACAAAACATAAGGATAATATAATTAGTAAAGGATTCTTCATTGTATTTACTTAAACTATAAATCAAACAAATAATAATAAAAAAAAGAGACTTTTAGTCTCTTTTAAAAAATGAAGAATAGATTGCTATTCAAAGCAAGCCCATCTATTTCCAAAATATCCTATTGCACAGATTCCCTCGCAATTGGCTTCACATTCTGCCAGGGAATCCCAAATTCCTCCACGTATGGAGTTTTGCTCTGTTTTGTTTAAAGGTTTACCGAGATTTGAAATGTTTTCTAACATGATTAAAATATATTTTAGTTAATAAATACTATTTAAACATACTAAAAAAATATCTAAATAAAATGAGATGGTTGAAAAATCAATTTTTTTGTTAATTCGAATATTGGTCGTTTTTCTAATGCTTTATATAGATTGGTTTTATAGATATTTATATACTCTTCTCTAATTTATAATTGCAGGAAGTATATATTCTTTCAAAATTGTTCTTGGTTGATTTCCTTTTCTATTTCTGAAATTTCCCGAAGTAATCACTACTACCGATTCTAATTCTGGAATTATAAAAATAAATTGACCTCCAGCACCTCTGGCTTCAATAGTTGTAAAGCTTTTTTTATTAACAATATAGGTGTCATGCCACCATAGGTAACCATACTCATTTTTATCCCTTGCATCTTGTAATTTTCTATATTTTTTGAAGGATTCTTTAATCCACTTTTCTGAAATAATTCGTTTTCCTTTCCAGCTACCTTTATTAAGATAAAGTTGTCCAAATTTGAGTAAATCTCTAGGTGTTAGAAGCATCCCTCCTCCAAAATAAGGTATAGCCTCGGTATCATCTGTTTGATTTATGTAATTTGTAATTCCTAAAGGCGCAAAAAGCTTTTCATGCATGTAGATTTCTAATGGTTTCTCTAAACGCTCATTTAAACAAACTCCTAGTAAAAAAGGGTTGGCAGATCCATAGTCGGCATAAGTACCCGGTTTTTTTACCATCGGAGCTTTTAATACGGTTTCAAGCCAACTTTCAGGAGTATTTGGATCTTGGTAATAGTCTTCTGAAGCCAAATTATTTACATCTAGTCCAGAACTCATTGTTAATAAATCCTTGAGGCTTATTTTAGATTTTAATGAATCCTTTGTGTGTTGATATTCTTGTGGTAAGAAATCATATAGCTTGTCGTCAACACTTTGGATAATTTTGTCGTCGATTGCAATACCTATCATAGCAGATGAAATGCTTTTTGAAGCAGAGCGCAAGTCATGGGGAATATTGTAGTTAAAACCATCAAAATACGTTTCAAATACCAATGTATCTTTTGTTGCAATTAGAACACTATGTGTGTTAACTAATTTTTTAGAATTAATATCATGTATGAGGCGAATCAATTCAGGTTTTTTAAAATTAAAGTTATTAATATTCGCTGTAATCCAACCGTCTTTTAATTGTATTGGTGTATCTGTGTTTTGAGATTGATCGACCGGATCGGTTTTATATTCCCAACCTGTTGTGGTATGTGTCAAGCTTGTTTTTGTAATTAAGACATCGGTTAAATAAATTTCAAGATTGATCTTACTTTCAAAGAGCTTAGCGCGAAAATTAAACCCTGCATTACTATCTCGAAATAGGAGTGTGTTTCCTTGCATTTTAAACCCGCTTGGCCAAATTCCCCTCAACCTTTGGTCTCCCAGAAAAGGATAAGAGATCAAGTTACCATCTTCTGTGTTTTCTATATAAAGCATAATATCATCTGACTGTAATCCGCTGTCCTCCATAAATGGGTTCCAGGTTCCAATAAATTTATTGTCGCCAGTGTTTTGCAAGTTAACATGAAAAAAGAACCTTCCGCTTTTAATAAATCCAGTAAGTTGTTGTTGATTTTGACGGTACTTTAAATCAAAAAACAATTGATCATTAATATTGAATTGTATGTAATCCTTGCTTGACGATTCTAAGTTTTTATCTATGATGATTTCATCGTTGGCTATGGTTAAATGATAATTGTTATTTTTTAGTTTTTCTATAGATACATTGAAATTGAAACTGCTTTTATTAGGCAAAAAACCGACCCATTCGCCCTGATAATCTTGCTTGTCACTTTGTGCGCAGCTTAAAAATGAAAAAGATAAAATTACTAAAATGGTTATATGTCTTAACATGCTTTCGAGATTTTGTACGACACAAAAATAGACGGTAGATATTGTTAAAAATTGTATCAGATTAACATTATAAGTTTTTGCCAATTTGTTTTCTGAATAAGCTTGGATTCATATTAAAGTAAGATTTAAATACTTTATTAAAGTGACTTTGATCAGAAAAGTCTAATTGATAGGTAATTTCGGTTAAGGAAAGGGTCGAATCGAATAGCAAAGGAATGGCTTTTTTTATTTTTTGTTGCCTTATGTATTCTCCAAGGCTCATCGAGAGGTATTTTGGTGCAGCTCTGGAAATGTGTACAGGGTGTATTTTAAGTTCATCAGATAAATATTTAAGACTAAGGTTGGTCGTATCATAATGAAGCAATTCTTTCAGTCCATGAATCCAAGTAGGAATGTTTCTCGAATTGATTTCTTTTATACCCGCTAGTTTTTCACAGATTTGAAGTAACAAAACTTCTACAGATACTTCGCTATAATTATCAGTAAGAATAAATTCGTTATACAACTTTGCAAAAAGAAAGTGTATTTGTGGGTTTTGAATGAGTTGGCTTCCTTCTAGCAGGTTTAATGCAATTTCATTCTTTTCTAACCATGATTTTTCAAACTCGAGATGAAATCCACCTGCATTATCAGAATGTTTAGACCCGTAGTGCGGTTCTTGCCAATTGTTGAACATTAAACTTCCCGGAGGACAAAGTGTTTTCACTTTTGTGTTGCAATCCTTCATGTTACCACCTAATACATACATGAAATAGGGATTTTCGTGGTAATGCCAATCTGTTCTCTCTGCTGTATAGGTATATTGTGACAACAAAACTCCATTAAAGGATACCTCAGATTTTTGGTTTCCGTAATATTTTCCTTTCGTTAATATTTTCATTTAATGTCGAGTTTATGTATACTGTTTTGTGGTAACCAGAAAAGGGAATGAACCATACACGTTGTTATTTATTTTTTTCTTTTATTTCATTCAAAATTTTTGTGCTTACCCAATAAATGTCTTGATTACTCGTATAAAATAAATATTTTCCATCTTTGGTTATATAGGGACAATATTCATAATGTTTTGTATTTATTTCCCGACCCATATTAATGGCTGTAGTCCATGTGTTATCAGAGTTCTTAAAGCTTATGTATAAATCACCCCTTCCAAAACCATTTTCGCGAGTAGAACAAAAAATAATATAAGACTCATCTGGAGAAACAAAAACGTCGGCCTCATAATTTTCTGTATTTACGGCGTCATCGAGCGACACAGGCCTTTGAAATTCCTTATCAACAAGCTTTGAGTAGTATATATCGTGGTCTGTTCTTTTGACATCTTCACGAGGATGTCCATTGGATGAAAAATACATGGTTCCATTATTTGTAAATGAAATGTAATATTCATTTCCATCTGTATTAATATTTGGTCCTGCATTAATAGGTTGGGACCATCCACCTTCAACTCTTTCCACATACCAAATATCAACATCTTTAAGGTCTCCTATACCATCTAAAGCTCTTTTGGAGATAAAGTATAATCTATTTTCATCATTCGAAAGAAAAGGATCATTATAGCCATATCGTTCGTGTGAAAGAATAGTCTGGGGCGTGCTCCATTGATTTCCAATCATTTTGGAATACCTGATTTCATTTTTTCCATTTACATCTACGGCATAATAAAATTCAGTGCCACTTGAGTTAAAGACCGAGCCAAATTCTTGCTCTTCGGTAGAAATAAAATTGGGAGCAAATAATTTTGGAGTTGTACCAGGAGGTTGTTGCCCCATGTACTTTCCATACATTGTAAAAGTTCGAATTTTACTTTCATCTGCTCCTAAGGATAGGAGTAAAGCATAAATTTCATTGGCATTGATTCTGTTAGATATTTCCAAAGGAGTGCTTCCTCTTTCATTTTTATTGTTTACATCTACTCCTAGTTCGATGAGTTTCCTTACAAACACCTTACTTTTATTAAGTACAGCCATTTCTAAGAGTGAAGTTCCATATTTATCCACCCAATGAGTATTGGGTTGCAATTTGACAAGAAGGTCAAAGTATTTTTCGTTTTCGAATTGAACAGTAACGTGAATTGGTGTTTTTTTCTGATTGTCTTCCGGATTCAAGTTTATACCTTTTTTAATGAGGTAATCAAACACTTCTTTTTTCTTACAGGCCACTGTCCAATGCATTAGGGATCTCCCCCGACTATCCTTGATGTCAATCGAGGTGTTTGTAAGCAAACTATCTAATCTGGCCAAATTTCCATTACAAGCCGTTCTGTAAATGCTTTGAGCACCAACAGTTAGGCTTATTACAGAAAAAACCATGATAAATAATACTCTTTTCATTTTGTAACAATTGCGCAAACACCTTGCCTATTTATCTGTGGTGGAAGATCACGTGTGTGTGATTCTTGTCAAAGACTCTAAGATAGTAAAATAGCGATAAATTCTTACATTTATATCAGGCCTGTCCAGATAATAAGTTTGTTATATTAAATTATATATTTGTTGATAATAGTTTTTTTAATTTCTTCAATAATGTTTTGCTTAGCATTTTTGCACGGGATACCCCTCATTTTATATTCTTCAAAACCTTATTTCTTCATTCCTCTTTTAACTATTTAGAATATCATTACTTCACCGCTGTAACTTCTAATTCTACTTTTAGAGTTTCAAAAAGACTTACAACTTCAATTACCGTAAGTGTTTGTTTAATGTTTCGCGAAGCCACCCACTTTTGGAAAATATCAAAATGGAGCAAAAGTTCTTTTGTTGAGGTAGTATACATATTTAATCGAACAATATTCTGGCATTCGTAGCCAGCTTCTCTAAGAACTTGTTCCAAATTTTGTATGGATTCGATCAATTGGGTTTTCATGTCTGCCGTACTAACATGACCTTCGGCATTTATAGCAGTTTGCCCAGATACATATAATGTACTCTCCACGTTTTTTACTTCTACAGCTTGTACATAACCACGAGTATCTTGCCATTTCCAGGGGTTAATTACTTGTTTTTTCATTTGTTTTTGTTTGAGCACGAATGCGCTTGATTTATTATGCAAAGTTGCATGATAAGCGGTAGGTAAACCTGTGATATATATCACTATTCTTGAATTGTAATCTTATACTATTGATAACTTATGAAATGCAATATTTTAAGAGTAAAGTCTGCTAAGTGTTTCCCTGGAAACACCTAGATAAGTGGCAAGTTGAGTTTTGGATACTCTTTGTATTAATGAAGGGTATTGTTTAAGAAGTTGTTCGTAACGCTCTTTGGAATTGGTAGTAAGTAAAGATAATATGCGTTGTTGCGATCCTATAAAACCCAAATTTGATTTTTGAAGAAAGAAGCTTTCCATTTTTTGCATATTTATACACAGATTTTGGTAACTTTCGAGAGATAGGCAATACGTATTGGATTCTTCGATACACTTTAAAGACATTGTTGCCTTTTTTTGGTTGAAGTAAGCATAGAAGTCACTTTCCCACCAGTCTTCCATTGCAAAAGATAAGATGTGTTCATTGGCCAAGTCATCGGTATATACTAATTTTAGAAGTCCAGAGACGACGTAATAAGCATACTCTACTTTTTCACCTCTCTCAAAAACGAAATGATTTTTTTTGAAATGCATCGTGGTAAAATGAGATAGTATAAACTCAAATTCTTTATCAGTAAGGGGTACAATTTTTTCTATATGGCTCCTTAGTTTCTCATGCATGGAGTTATAAAAATTAGCAGACAAGTAAATTAGATTCTTATGTTCTTAACAAAAATTATATCTAACAATAAGTCTATGTGTCGTGGCGAAATTTCTGATGAATCACTAAGGTAACAAAATTGCAATAAATAGGATGCTTGTACTTAAACCTATAACAGGTTTTATATAAGTAAGTCCTAAACAATAATGAGTTATAGCAATTTTAGATTGTGGTTATTGGTTTAAATATTTAGTTATTATTCCCAATTGTCCTAGATGGTAAATATCGTGATGAAGCATTCCATTTAATAAGAATCTATATTCATAATTACCTTTGAAGTCGGTATCGTAGTATTCCTTCTTTAAAAATGAATCATCTTTTCTTTTCAGTAGTGTAATTAATTCAGTTAAAGTGTTATCGTATTCCGATTTTATTTTGTCCCAGCCTTTTGCTTTCAATTTTTCATTCGTGAGCCAATTTTCTTCGCAATCATCTGTTTTGCTACCTTTTCCGGTTTTGATTTTTAAGATGGCTTCGTTTCTCCATAACGTGAGGTGCGAAATGATTTCGGCGATACTATGCAAGTTTTTAATAGGTCTTACAAAAACCAAATTATCATCAATCCCATTCAATTTACTGTCATATGAACTCCCAATCCATATTTTTCCATTCTGTATTTCAACTAATTGTTCAATTATGTTATTAATTAAGATGTTCATCGAATTGTTTTTAATATTTGATTTTCTAACTCCGTCAAACAAGCTATCACTCCATCTGTTTGATATGCGGATATCCAATCATTAAGGTATTCTGTAATTTCAGATTTTTGTGTGACAACTTGCATTTGTTTCGTTTAGTGGTTGTTTTCGTGCTGACAAGTGGATCCAAACGTTTTATTCATTATTCAGTCCTGCTTTTCAGCTCCGAAATTATTTCACTTTCTTTTTCCGTTTGTGTTGGGATATTATATGAATTCCAAAAATCGGCGTTGAATTCTTTTGCTTGATTTTCAATACTGGTACCAATATCCATATTTCTTTTAAAGGGATAATTCTCAACGTTATCGATGATAATTTTATTGATAAATAATTCTTTTTTAGGGTATTGCGTGAAAATCACTTTGTTGGATTCTAAACCTTTGAAAATTCTCCAATGATCTTCTTCTTTTTGATATTTTAAATACATTTTACCTTCATACTCTTGATACTCCAGAACTAAATTATAATATACTTGTAGCGCTCCGTTTGAGAACCTTCTTCTCCAAGATTTATTTTTTATTGCCTCTCTTGTTAATTCAATCTTTACAAAAGCAAATGTTTGTGTATCTATAAAAAGGGTAGAAGTTTGAAATGGCTTATCGATACCAGTTATTTTATATACCAATCCATTTCCATATGGCAAAATACTTTCCAGTTTGTACCTCCAACCATTTTTTCCTTTTATTGGTCCGTAATCAAAGCGAATTAAATCGTCTTCTACCAAATCTATTATCGAGTTCTTTCGTTCCCAATTTTTGTTCCAGGGATGCTTTTCGGCCAAATAATTTGTTTTTATTTCTAACAGTTCTACAGAGGGTTCTCTTTTAATCTTGTAGCCTTGGTATAAAAATTTAGCTGCGCATTCTAGAAACTCAACATATTTGTTATCTTCCTTTTGGAGGTCTCGTATATATCCTTCCAAAATGTAGGGTTTGTTAGGATAGTTATTCTTGATTGCTTTATAGGCTTTCTGCACAATTTCCTTCGCCGTAAGTTCTTTCTTTTTGGTTGATGTTATAACAACTTCATCAAGGGTTGTAGTTTTTGCTGAAAGGAATATTTTTTCATTTTTTAAAAAAGAACTTGCTTTTTTTGATACTGATGAATAACCGATTATCGAAATCATTACAATACTTTCTTTTTGTTCGGCAGGGATATGAAATATGAAATATCCATCTTCATTGGTTATTGTTCCTATAGATGCTGATTTAATATATATTGAAGCAAAAGATATTGGCTCTGAAGTTTCCAGGTCCAAAATTTGACCTGAAATTGTAGTTATTTCATTTTGTGAGAAGACCGTACAGGAAACCAAAAGAAAAATAATTGTGATACGGGTTTTTAAAAAGTTGCTCATAATCCTTATGACGATTTAGGTAAAATATTGTTACATAGTTTATTTTCTTTATTTTTTATTTTCAAGGCATTGCAGGCCGTTATTTTCTGTTTTTATATAGTTCGATGGCTTTTAAGAATTTTATTCCTCCTTTTTCTGTTTGGTCGTATATAAATCCATTTAATTCGGGATGATTTTCATCAATCCAGTTTAAAATTTCTGTTCTGTTTTTTTCCCAAACCTCTTCATTAAAATTTACATATTCTATTTCTATTGCACTTATTTTGTTTTTCCGAAACCTTAGTATCTCATTTGTTATAAATGGTTCTTGCTGAAGGAAAAAGATCCTTTTGTCAATTTTTGAAACCTTTGCTTTTACAACTCCGTTTTCCTGTTCAATTTGAAGAATTTTGTATGTAGGGTCAAATACTGAGTCCCATTTTAACCAATTCTCAATATACTCTTCCAGAGAATAATTCTGTTTATAATTGTATTCTGGTATTTCAGTTTTAAGGCTATCGGTTAATAAAATTTTCATTGAAGCGCCATTAGAATTGTCAAGAGCCTTGTAATATTGCTTTGCAATTTCAATTTTGTCTATTTCCTTTTCAGAAGTTTTGCAGGATGTAAATCCAATTGTCAAAAATAATGATAGCACTATAATCTTTTTCATCTGTATTTCGTTTGGCTTAATGTATTATAACGTTTACTATATGTATCCTGTAAGGACATAATGTTACCTTACTTTTGGATTTAGTTGATTTTTTAATTAGATAAAGAAAAACCCAAGTAAATATACTCGGGTTTTATAATGTTACAGTTATTAAGTCTTAGAAAAAGAAATAGCCAACAGATAATTGAAATACTTCATTTCTATTTTTATCGGATACATCATCCACATCATTAATATCCGATAACCCTAAATTATATCTTGCGCCAAAATTAAGCCCGTTGTTTAATTTGTAACCTACTCCAAAATTAAGCCCTAAATCAATGGTATTAAATACATCTTTTACATCTGTGTCGTCATTTTTTGCTGATAGTAAAAATCCTATTTGTGGTCCGGCTTCAAGACTCAATCCTTTTGTCATATAGTATTTTCCCATTAGCGGGATGTTTAAATATTTTAAGTTCACTTCAGACCCTTGACCAGAATACATTAATTCAGGTTGAAAAGAGAATTTTTCAGAAATGGATATTTCCGCTAGAAAGCCAAAATTAAAATCTGTTATTGGGTCAATGTCTTCAATATTATCTCCACTAATGTAAGCAACGTTTACTCCTGCTTTAGCACCAAATTTAATTTCTTGTGCATTAACGTTTGATAATCCCAAAACTACTATAACAGTTGTTATTAATACTTTTTTCATTTTTTGTATTTTTTGATTTACGGGTGTAAAAGTATGCGTATCAAAAAAACAAAAAGATAATTTTGGATTGAAGAGGTACTAAATCAATAGAAGTATACGAATCAGGACGCGTTTTGAAGCTTTCTAAAGGCTCCTGGAGACATACCAAGACTTGCTTTAAAAGTACTATAGAAAGCACTCTTGGACTTAAAACCAGCTTCCAGGCCAATGGCTTCTACAGAATACTTATGAAATACCGGATCATGCAACAGTTTTTTGGCCGCTTCAATTCGATATTCGTTTACAAATTGAATGATACTTTTATTAACTCTTCCTGATTTATAATTTGGGATAAATATCCTTCGCTTGTTCCCAATCGAGTTGCCAGATCTAATCTACTTAAAAGAGGGTTTTTATATAACTCTTCTTCTTCCATTAACTTATAAAGTTGGGTAATAATTTTGGAAGTAGTAGATCTATTTATTTTCTTTTTTACTTGATTACCATTTGCCTTTTTTGAAGCTAAATATTGATGTATTTCATCTTTTTGAACTATGATCTGAAGTCTAAATATTCCATAATACAATATCCACCACAATAAAAAAGAAAGTTGTATCCATAGAAAATTTGTAATATACTCTGAAGTTGAAACAAAAGATTCTACATAAGAGAAAATCCAACATATAATAATGTATATCATGAAAAGATTTAATCGTAACAACCAGCGTTTTTTATCTTTTGAAATAGTAGTGGACGCTTTTATTAATTTCCTCGCCCAAAAGATTAAAAACACATTAAGCCCTATCGATACAAAAAGTTTAAGGTAATATGTCAAGGCATCCAAATTGGGACTATATAGGTTTAAAACATAATCTGAAAAAGAAATGAAAACCTCAATGATCAAAGAGCCTAAGAAAGGAACGTAAAGCCAATTATACCAACTCTTTCTAAGATAGTTATACTGAATTTGAATAAGAAAATAGGTAAATAAAGTAACTGCGACCAAAAAATCCAGCATGATATTGTTTAAAAACTCCAAAACGATATTTTCTACATCGGCCCAATCTAAAAAGGTCAAAAGTGTCATCAAGAATAGCGATAGAGAGAGATAGTTATTGGCACGACTCCTATAAAAAGAAGTGGTTACAAGTGAAATACTTATAAAAAATCCTATAATAATACTAGCAATAATTGCAATGTCTAATATTGTTGTATTCAATCTTTGTGCAAATTAATTATATCAAAATATAGATAAAAAGCTTAGACTACTAGAGCTGAGATTTTTTTATGATCAATATTTTGATGGATACTTTACCATAACATGAAACTTAGTTTTAATGACTGGTAATACTCCGCGATGTTTCATATAAATAGTAATCAATTGGATAAACCCATTTATAAGCATCTCAAAATACTCTGGTAAAATAGAAAAACAAGTATTCACTTGTTAGATCTTTTAATTGCCTAGTAAGGGTTTATTTTTGTCTGTCAATCTGCCACTCAATATTTTCTTGAAGTCTGTATTTCTTTAATATTTTATTTAAAAAATGGTCATTCAAAACAACTTATAATGGTTTGAATATATTTGGTAGCTAACGTTAGGTAATTGTTATTCATTTTTTTTGTTGGCAATAGTTTTTGGGTATTGCTTTTCAATAAGTTTCAATATCTTTTCAGTATTAGTTATTGATGTTTGGTAATAATGTATTTTGTATATCCTAAACCATAATATTTCTGATATCAAAAACCTGAATTCCTCGTCCTTTTTTAAACTTTTTGTATCCAAAGGAACATATCCTATAATCTGCCTAATTCCATTGCCAAAATTTCTTGGATAGGTGATTTTTAATGAATCTCCCAGATACAAATCATACTTAATATTTGGGTTTCGGTTTACTTTGAATTTTTTTTTAAGATAAGGAGATAAATAGTCATTAATATCAGGGTGCAAATTATTTCCTTTAGATATTCTTGGGAAATAATTGTTATAGACTAACGTAATTAAATCTCTTAATGAATCATTTTTAACAATGCTCATTCCTGTATTCTTTAAGTTTTCAAATGCAGACGTATTTGGAAAAATGTATTCCTCTTTAGATGCCCAATAAAAATCCATGATCAAAGAGTCACTATTAATAGTGTCGGTGTCCAAAAACTTTTGAATTTTTGATTGACTTTTAAGTGAGTTTTTATGAAGTTCTATATCATTTTTTAGATCAACCAAATTATCACTTAATTCAAAATATATTTGGGAAATAATTTCTTTTTCGGTCTTCCTTTTTTCAATTTCTTTCCCCCAATTAGTTAAATAAAATGCGATTAAAACACCAATAACGATTATAATGATTTCAATCAAATATTTATAAATGTGCTTTTTTTGTATTTTATTCATTTAAATTATTGTCAACGTTAAAATATGTGTCATAACAAGGCAAAATATAACCTTGCTTTTCGATTTTCCTATCCGCCTATCTGCTGGCAGATAGGTCTGATTATTTTTTTGTTAAACTTAGAAAAATCTTATACCATTACAAAAAAGGAAATGGACTTTTGATCGAACACTAAACTTTGCTTTGCTTTTTTCAATTTCAGTTAAATTCATTTTTCGTGAACTTGATTCTGTTGTAATAGGCTAATTTTTATTGCTTTTTCAAGTAGTTTAGGTTCACTCCCAGGACCAATAGTTAGAAGTTTTGATCCAGTTATTGGTACTCCATTAAATGGTCTAATAAATACTTCACCATTTGGAGTTCGTTCGAAATAAGTGTACTCTTCTTCATTTCCAATTTGAGTACAGCCTTTCACACGAATGATACTTTTCGGAAGTGTATTACAAATATCATAAATACAATTTGAATTCGGTAAATTTGGTAGGTCAGAAGAGCAGGAAGACCAATGAGCTTTAAGGTGTTCAAACTTTTGAGCATTGTTTTTAGATGGGGAGAGTTTAGGAATAAGAGAAACATCAATCTCATCGATGTTTATAATTTCTGCTAATGGGTTGAGTTTATGTAGTTCTTTAACTACAAAGGTTAACCTGTCCAATGGTATATTTTCAATATGCGTTAATACAATCAAAGAAGATACTTGAATCTGATTTGCTTCAAGTTCATTATGTTCCCCTCTTTTTTGCCAATTTTTAACATCAACGACAGATACTTGAATAGGTGGTAGAAACCGATTATTGAGACCAACTCCAAGAAAACTCATAAGTGAGCAAGCATCAGAAGTACCATTGGCCTCAATAAGTGTAATTCCATTAGTTCGCTTTGGAACTCTATTCACAAAATCTCTAAGTTCATTTATACCACTACAACAAATGCAACTGCCACTAAGTGCCCTGATTTGTTTCGGTCCTATTTGCTCGATAAATTGTTGAGCATCAAGATTTGCGTTTTCATAATCATTAAGAATAATAAAAGGATTCCAGCCTTTATCAATATAGCTGATCATCAAGTGTTTTAATAATGTTGTTTTTCCTGCCCCCAAAAAACCAACAACCGTAATAATAGCTTCCATTTCTTTTTAGTAAGTGTCTTTATTATTTTTTATATACACTACACAAATATTTCTATTCATAGTTCTTCTTTAATGTGCTACAACATTTTGTGTATGGTTTGTTATATAAAGTCAACTATGATTTTCCATTATAACTGAAAGATAGTGAATTGCAATGATCTCTTCACGTTGTTAACCACTGGCATTTTATAAAATTTACAGCCAAAGGTTCGATATCTCTTAATATTTTCTTTTTTTGCTTAAACCACTTTTTCAAATAGCTGATTGTGTGTTGACATTTTTCTGTTCGTGTTCAATCAACCACTTTTTCCGCTCAATTCCTCCACCATAGCCCTTCATTTTTCCATCTTTTCCAATTACCCTATGACAAGGAATAATAATTGAAATGCGATTGTAACCGTTTGCAGAAGCTACTGCTCTAATTGCTTTTGGGTTGTTTATTTTTTTAGCTTGTTCTTGATAAGTTGTTGTTGTCCCGTATTCTATTTCATTTAAAAAGTTCCATACTTTATTTTGAAAATCAGTTCCTGGTGTTTCTATGTTTACATCAAAAGTTTTTCTTGTTCCATCAAAATATTCATCAATTTCTTTCTTGACCTGTTTAATGTGTTTGTTCTCACCCAAAATGATGTTTGCATTTAATAGTTTTTGTAAATCTTTAAATTCTGTTTCAAGCATCCGTCTATCAACAAATTCAAGCAAACAAATTCCATTGTCAGTTGCACAAATAAACATTGGTCCCAATGGTGTTGTAAGTCGGTTTATCAGAATTAGGTTTTCACCTTTACTCTGCTTTGGTGATTTACCTACTAGTTTTTTAAACGTATAACCAAAACCACTTAACGATTCATAGCCTGTATCAAATGCAGTATGCGTAGTCTTCTTTCCTTGCTTAAGCTCTTGAAAAGCATTGTTTATTCTGTACATTCTTTGATAAGCTTGAAAAGTCATGCCATAATTTTTCTTAAACCACCTTCGTACAGCTTCTGGACGAATTCCTTTTTGTTTTAATTGATAATCTGTTATTTTTTCTTTAGGATTTTCTTTAACCAATATAATTGCACTCTCAACCTGATCGGGTGCTTGATTTGTATTTTCTGTTGGCTTGCATACTTTACAAGGTCTATAGCCATTATCCAGAGCTTCCTTAAAAGTAGTATAAAACTCTACATTTTCTTTCTTGGGTTTTCTTGCTCTACAAGTTGCAATACAAAAAACAGACGTAGTTTTTACGCCAACAAAAAAAATTCCAACAAAGCTTTGTTTTCTTTCTAATAAAGCTTTGTAATACGTTTCTATTTTTCTAGTGTCTGTTACGAGCATTTAAAAAATTGATTTGAATGAATTTTGAGTTGTTACTGTTTTTATTATTTGTTTAAATTGATTGTACATTTTTTCAAAAAGAAAATTACCCATACTAATTCGCTTTACTCCTAATTTGGTCAAGGTATTAAAATTTGGAAGATTGGGCATAGACATTACGTTAATTGGCAAGTTTGTGGACTTTATAATTTCTTTTATATCAACTTCTTTCTCAATGCAAGGTGTGAAAATCCCATCTATTCCTGCATTTTGATAAAGTTGAATTCTCCTTTTTGTTTCTTCTATGATACTTTCTCGAAGTAGGATAAATGTATCCGTTCGTACATTTATAAAAACATCAATATTCTCTTTTTCTAAATCTTCTTTTATAACAGTTAATGTTTTTGCAAAACTATTTGCATCTAATAAAACTCGGTTTCCGTTAACAACACTATCTTCAATGTTAATCCCAACAACTCCTAATTCTACTAATCTTTTAATGTGAGTAATTATTTCTTTTGGATTACGGCTATACCCCGATTCTAAATCAACAGATAACGGTAGATTTGTATTAAGAGATATTCGTTTTACGAAATATTCCAATTCAGAAAATTCCATTTCTTCTCCATCACTATACCCTAATAGTGATGCAATTGCGGAACTTGAAGTCCCTATTGCTTGAAAGTTTAATTCTTCGGCAACTTTAGCACTTGGAACATCCCAAACATTTGCGATCAATAAAGGTTTGTCTTGGTTATGCAAGTTTTTAAATTCCATCTTTAATCGTTTTGTGCAAAGAACTAATGCTGAAATTTATTTAGCAACCGAAAATTGGACAAGTATTTTTTTAGCTTGCCTATAATACTTTGTATATCAGTTGTATCCCTTGGAGTATGATATATATACTTTGTTGTGGCAAGTTTATTAATTTATAAATTTTGAAACTATTACATTCAAAGAACTTATATCATCTTGCTTGTTCAAATACGTATCGATTTTATTGTCTCCCATATTTTGAATTTTGTATTCGGGTAATTTTTTCTGGAACATAAGGTATACAAAAGTGTCTACTATTCTTTCTTTTAGTCCATGGGGAAGACTGTATTTCTGTACAATTGAATATTCCATTCCCATATGAGTGATTTCATGAATTATTGTGTTGGCAGGATTCGTATAATTCATAAACCTACCTTCTTTATTTGTTAATAAGGTTATAATTCCTTCTTCGGGATCATAACTACCTCCTGTTCCATATAATGTCAAAACCACCCTATATTTGTCAAACATTTTGAAATTCCAATCCCATTGATTTTTCTTGGAATCTATTAGATCGACAAGATTATTAACAAGGTCGATATTATCTTCAACCTTTTGTATTGCCAGTTCATAATCCTGTTTTTCGAAAACCTTGGCTTCTAGAAGTGAGTAAATAGAAGAGAAATCTTCATTTCCAAAAGTCCCATTTTTTGATTTTGTTATCAAAGAGTCGATTAAAGAATTCTTTAGCAGATTAATGTTGTAGTCTTGCTTTTCAAAAAAAGTAAAATCGTTGATTGTTCTCCAAATTGACGTTGCTTCTCGTTCTATTGTTGGTTGAACTATTTCAATTCGCGATATCGATGTTTGTGATTTACAGCTTAAGCCGGTTATCAAAATATATACAACAAAGAATAATTTAGATAATTTCATTTAGTCCTAATTTGCCGAAATGATTTGGCTATACGGTTGCGTTGGCGAGCTTGATTTATTCAAAGATACCCAAACGGTGAGAAATATCACAGGCCAATCCAATTGTAAAACAAGCAACTAGAAAATTAGAAGGGTGGGTAAGGGGAAGCAATTGGGGTATATCCATTGTTGATAACTTTTATTATTATCAGTAAGTCTAATCTTTTTTCTTACCCAATGAAACCTTATAGTCATCTATGCTCCCTTTGATCTTTAGATTGAGATATTTTATTTTTTCATTAGGATCTACTTCTACAATCTCATCTTCTTGCTCCTCATTAATAGCAGCATCCTTCTCGTTTCCGAATAATTTTTGCCAAGCAGCTTTTCTTACAGTTTTCCAGGGAATACGTAAATAATAATCAATATTTTGATTATTATCATGCGTACCAGACAATTCCATATGGCCCAAAGTAGATTCGATTGTCATAGTGGGAATATTAATCTTCCCTTTCTTTATATCTAAACTATTTTGTAAGGTGTCAAACCGAATGTTTTGCAGGTTTTTATCTCCCATATACTCTGAAAGTGCCAGCATTGGATCATAATTTTTTAATCTTCCATTTAATACTTTTACATCCATTTCTATAGTAGATTGGTCCAGATCTGGCACCATATCTGGGTATACCCTAATTTTACCTTTAATTTTAGAGGTGAGTTTTCCTTGTAAATTTTCTGAAACGAGATGGTCTTGGCCAAAATTTTCGAATTTGAACAACAATTTATCCAAATCAATATTATTCATAACCAAATCCGGCTGCATGTAGATATGTTTTGGATCACTACCATTAAAATATCCACTTAATCGAATATTCCCTCCTGCGGCATCCATATGTAACGTATCTATATAAACATAATGATTGGGTGTTGTTCTTAAATCTGCTTTGATATTTTGAAGATCTATTCTATGGTAAATAAAGTGAGTGATATCTGCCTTAAATTGCATATCGGTAAATGGCAACTCGTATATATTGAAGGCATCTGCATGTTCTTTTACATCTTCAGTTTTTGAAGTAACAACTTCTGTTGGTTTTGGCGGACTTAAATCGAAATTGAAAAGTGCATCGAAGTCGATATAATTAGCCTTTAATTCCAGATAATTATCTCTTTTCTTTATTTGCGAATCTTCTCCCAAATAATAATTTAAATCGAAATTAAAATTGGTGGTTCCTATTTCCCCATGAAAGTCTTTTATTACCAGATGTTCGTCTTCATAATGAATGTTTCCTCTAAAATCATGAAAGCGAAGTGGGTGCAATTTCATTTTTGTGTCCAACTTGTCTAAAACCAGATCTATGGAATGTAAAGCAGAATCTTTATAATGCATACTAGAGGCAAAGTGCAATGTCAAATCATCAAATTCTTCATGTCTGTACTCTTTTGGAACATAATTTTCACCCCTATAAGAAAATACATCTTCCAGTCTTAATTTATTAGAAGTAAGATTGATATCTAAATCTACATCCCCTTTAAGTTCGGGTTGCATCCAAAAGGCATAATCATGTATCAACCCGTCAAAATGAAAATCACTATCATCTATATAACCTGTAAAATCTATTATTTCTAAGTCTTTGTCATCTATTAACACATCAGCATGAAAATCATGTAGTTTATGCGGATAATGTTTTAAGTCTGCATACAAACTATCGATAAAAAACTCACCTTTTGGTAAATACTCAGATTCTGTAAAATCTTTAGCAGAAGCTTTAAAGGAAAGCCCCAACTTTAGCTCTTTTATTTGTTCATCGAAACCGGTTTTAGTAGTGTCTTGTTTTGAAAAACGGGTTAATTGGGAAATATCTAAATATTTGGAGGCAATATCTAAATGGGTTTCTACTGGGATGTTAGTATGATGTACAATTGCGGGTAAGTCTGAAAGAAAACCACTTACCGATAGATCTGAATTTCCCATCAACAGTTCAAACTGGTTCAGGGTCGCTTCCTTTCCATTCATTACTAAATGTACATTCAAATCGTGCAAAGGAGCGGGAAGTCCTTTGGCGACTAAACTCAAGTCTTTTACAATCAATTCTGTAAAATAGGCTTGATTGAGTTTTTGTAACGCCTTTTCAGGGTTGTCAATATCAATGATATCATGAAAATTCATTTTCAGCGAAACTTCTCCAGAGGCATCTTGTACTTGCTCTAGTTCAAAAAAGTCTGCAATAAAATCGAGATTGAAATTCGATTTTATTTGCATATCCACTTCTGGGGATTCAAAGTTCTTCACAAAAATGGAGCCTTCAAATTCTCCTTTTTCCAAGGACGCAGTCATGTCGGTTAGAGAAAATTCCATAGTACTTGTGTCTCTATTTTCTCCATTAGTAAAATAACCTTTAAAGCCCATTTTATCAATCTTTTTGGCTTTTTTGGTATTTTCTAAAAAGGCTTTTCCAGCTCCGAAATTGGCCTTGATAAAAGGTCTGTTCCCTTTGTTGGCTGGTCCTTGGATCTTAGCATTAAAATAGATTTCTCCAGCATTTTTGTATTTTTCTAATACAGGTATAATATCTGCAGGAGCGAAAGCAATCAACATGTCAAAATTGGGCTTTGTTCCTTTTATAGAAAGATCAAGGTCTACATCATTCTTTGTGTCTATAGTTCCTTTTAACTCAAAATCGCCATTTTCCATAACAATACTTGAGGGTGATATGTCAAGAATTCCTGTATATTCATTAAAGACCACATCGGTATGCACTTCCAAATGTTTATTATGGATAAAAGTGGTATCTCCATCTTTGATCACATTTAACTCAAAATGAGTATCTATATGTCCAGAAATGGTACTGTCTCTCTGGCTAAAACCACCTGTGCCCGCATACATAAATTTTTCGACATCTGTATTGGTAGCTTCATCTAAGGTATGGATATCCAGACTTTTAAATCGAATTTTTTTTAGATGAATATTGGTGGAGGATGTTTCTGTTTCTGAAGTACTTGCTAAGGAGTTTTGAATATTCGTAGTATTATTTTCATGAATCACAATATTAAAAACACCTTCTTCTACTACTAAAGACTGAATATCATAATTCCCTTTCACCATATCCAATAGGTTGAAGCCTATGTATATATCTTTTACATCCATTATGATGGGCGCATTGTCTTCTTTTGTTTCAAAAATTTGTACGTCATAAACCTTTATAGAGATGTATGGAAAGTTACCAAAAAGGGATAATTTACTTTCACCAACACTAATAAAGCCTTTGTGTTCTTTGTTTAGTTTTGCGATCTCCCCTTTAATAATTTCAGATTGGTTGCTCTGAATATATAGCATTAGGCCTCCTACTAATAAAATTGGGACTAAGATTAGCACTAATAAAATTCGTTTCCAGAATTTTTTAATCTTCAAAGTAGATATCTTTAGGGTTAGAAAAGGTGTTTGACCTTAAAAGTAACGAATTAGTATGAAAAAATATTATTTTAGAATATGATTTAGTTTTTGGATCAATAGTATTTATTGATTAGATATTTTAAAATTTTTAATGCTTTAGAATATTTAGAGTCTTTTCTCCTTGAAACATAGATCTGCTCAGTTGATTTAGAAAAACAAACATCTGTGGCTTTAATTTTTCAAACTTAATTCATAATTGTTGTCAACGTTTTTTGCATAAGGTCGGTTACATATTTAAAGAACTAATTCGTCAAACACAAACGGAATAAGAAATCCCCCAGAATTGTATAAATAGGGTTGTATTAGCAATTAATTTTATACGGGGTTGGCAATAGTCTTTTTTATTTTTTTAATATCGTGTTTATTTTTTCAATATATTCTTTAGCATTACCATTATTTGGATTTAATTCAACAGATTTTTTATAGTTTAAGAGTGATTTTTTATAGTCTTCAGCTATAAAATATGCCTCACCTAAACTATCATATAAATTAAAATCATTGGGAGATTGCTCTATAGCAAACTCAAACATTTCTATTGCTTTTTCTATCTCTTTTTTGTTAAGTAAATCATAACCAATCATATTTAAAGTCCAAGTCAAATTTGTGTTATAATATGTATCAGTTTTTCTCTTTAGGCTATTAAATTTCATTAATGCTTTTTTTTTATTCTTTATGAAATCGGGTTTGGTTAAAGAATATAAATTGATTTTTGGGTATTTGATTAATTCTGTTTCTATTTTATTAAATAACTGCGCCCAATCATTATTAGCTGCTTCAGTTTGATTATTTACAATTACAATTTGGCCATAATTACTATCGGGGCATAGTAATATTCCACTTTTTATTCCATTAGCATCTCCTGTTTTTGAGTAATAAAAGCCTTCTTCTTTTGCAATACCCATATCTTGCCACAAATATCCCATAACATTACCATTCTCGTCTTCAAATAATGTTTTGGTAGCCTCTTTTATGAGTGGATTGTCACTTTCTAGTTGAAATTTCATAAACTTCATTAAATCGGGTAAAGTAGTTATTATTCCTGCACTACCACCTATTAAAGGGTTTTTGTCAAAAGGAGCTTTATTATTTGCTTCATCATACCCTATAGCTAGGTATTCTCGATGTTTTTCAAACTCTTGTAAATATGTTTGCTTCATATCCAATTCATTTAAAAAACTTCGTAATTGGTCCTTGTATGAATGTTTATTTACTTGCTCTAAAATATACGCTGCGAGTTCAGAGCCAACGTTGTTATAATTGTAAAAAGTGCCTGGTTTGTGTGTTAACTCAACGGTTTTGAGTTCTTCAAGTAGACTGTTCATGTTATAGTCAAGTTCCTTATCGGTATAATATCCTTTTGATATATTATCATACGTATTTCTGAGTCCAGTAGGTGTGGCAAAACCAATGGTGTGTGTTACTAAATCTCTAATGGTAATGGGAGTGCCATTAAATGCTAAATTTGGATAATCATCATTAAGATATTTTCGTATATCATCGCCTAAATTGATTTTATTTTCTAAAACTGCTTTTGCGGTTAACGAGCCCAGGAAAACCTTTGAAATAGAAGCAATTTCAAAAAGCGTACTATCATTTGGTTTGTGTTTTCCTTCTTTGTCGAGCTCACCGTAATAGTTGTGATATGTGTTTCCGTCGCGGTAAATAGCTAAGCTTATGGAGTTTATGTTGTGGTTGCTTAAAACTTCATTGGCATATTGGTCTGTGAATTTCAATAATTGTTTAAAAGGGGGTTCCGTTTTATTTTGAGGTGATTGACATCCTAAAGTTATAAGAGCAATAAGTAATACTATGTTTTTCATTAAGTGAAGTTTTATTTAGTGTTTTGTTTTAACCAATTAATAAGTGAATCGACACCAACCAAATTGTTTTCAGCAAACATTTCTATTGCTTTATTGAGTTGATTTTTCTGTAAATGTGCAATGATGTTTTCGTGTTGAACAATAGACTTTTCTATGGTGTTGTTCATATCCATATAAGCATATTCGTATCGCTGAGATTGCCTGTGAAGATTCTTTATCATTTTCAATAATCTTCTATTTTGGCAATTAGAAATTAATAATAAGTGCCAGCGCTCATCTAACGCTACTATTTTTTTTGAAGATTTAGCTTTTGTTATCTGGGAATTAATATCAATTAGTCGATCTATTACTTGTTTTGTTGGAATACCTGATAATTCTAAAGCAAATGATTCTAATCTAGCTCTTAATGGATAAATCTCAAGAATATCTTTTTCAGAATATTTGGCTAATTTAAAACCTTTTCTAGGTTCTGAGACTAAAATGTCTTCCCACTCTAATTGTTGAAGAGCTTCCCTAAGTGGTGTTCTACTTATGTTGAGTAAAGTTGCCAAGTGTGTTTCACGCATCGGTTCATTTGGTTTTATCTTTCCCTCAATAATTAATTCCCATAAGGCTTCTATAATTTTACTTTTTAAAGATTCTTGATTTATCATAAGTTTTAACTTTTGTATATTGTATACAATATACAAATATAGTAATTTTCCTAAAACAGACATTTTTCTGGGAGAATATTATTGTTAACGGTTTGAATATGTGCCTGTTTTAATAGCGTTTACTTTTTGTTATAAGCTTTTTATCACACCAATACCAGACAACATCTTCACCTCCAGTTTCATAAGGCGCAAATTTGTCAAATTCCATCCCAACTTTTTCCATCACTCTTATAGATGCTTTATTTTCTTTCATAGCAATTGCTATTATCTTTCTTAATTTGAGAGAATCAAATCCGTAATTTAAAATTGCACGAGATGCCTCCGTAGCAAAACCCATTCCCCAATATTTAGGTAAGAATCTATAACCAAGATCAATTTCATCAAATTCTGGCAGATACGCCAATCCTGCCCAACCAACAAATTGCTTTCCACTTTTTAATATAGTAGCCCATCTACCAAATCCATTTTTTTTATAGTCAATAATTCTTGTCTCTATGGCTTTTTTTGTTTCTTCTATAGATTTCACCACAGGTTCTCCCGTATATTTTTGTACCACTGGATCGGAATGCAACTTAAATAGTGCCTCTTTATCATCAAGAGTAATTTCTCTTAATAATAACCTTTCTGTTTCTATCAAAATTTTCATTTTAGTGCTTATTACAGTTTCGGCTATGAGTAGTGGCTAGGACTTAATTTTATAAACTAGTGCGAACAAGCAATTACATAGGAACCATTGTTGTGCAATCTTTTAATTTTAATCGGGGATATTTATTATTTCAGAACTAACCCATTTTAACTTTCCATTATTTGAGTAAAAAATAAACTTTCCATTTGCAGAAAGTGATGGTGCAAAATCCTGGCGCGTATTGTTAATTTGACTTCCTAAACTTTTAGGTTCTGTCCAATTGTTTTTTTGATTCCTATAACTATAGTAAAGACTACTGTTACCATTTTTGTTAATTGAGAAAATTATAAAACTTTCATCTGGTGAAATGTAAGGGTCAAATTCATATTTTTCGGTACTTAATGGTGGGCCAACATTCTTTGGTTCCGAAAATTCATTATTATCTAATACTTTTGTAGTGTAAATATCAAAAGAACCCTCACCACCGGCTCTATTTGAAGAGAAAAAAGCATTTCCTTTATCTGAAATTGAGAAGAAATACTCGTCAAATTCGTCTGAGTTAATAGGTTTAGGAAGTGGTTTGGGGTTTATCCATACACCATTTTCATTATCGGCATACCAGATATTCCAATCTAATTTTTTATCTTTTGGGTTGGTTGGTCTTTTTGAGATAAAGTATATCCTATTACCTTCTTTAGTCAAAAAAGGGTCGGCATCACCATAGTTCGGGTCAGAAAAAGATGCAATTTTTGGTTCGCTCCATTTTTCATTATGTTTTTTTGAGAAGTAGATATTTTCTTGTGAATCAATTGTTGTGAAATAAATCTCGTCACATTTTTTAATTTCAACGTTAAATTTAAAACTTCCTTTTAAATCTAATATTTTAGGATTGAAATCTTGCGGAATGGTTTTGGGTTTTGATAAGCCATAATAATTACAATCATAATCTTGAGCAATTGATTTATTGTATATGACAATAAGCATGCAAGTGAAAATTATTTTTTTCAAAAAAGATAGTGTCATAATATGCTTAGAGTTTTAATTAACAATTCATTTCTTTTCAAGATTTCTACAAACGGTATGTGTATGCGTAGTTTAGTTTGTAATTTAGCAAACATTCGGGAGCCAGAGAAAATTCCGGGGCAATTTTTTGATAGTCAAGAGCTAAGCTGTTTATTGTGTACGTCGTTGGCTGTAGTTGTTAATCATTTTGTAGTAACTTTTTCAGTTTTTCCATTGTCTCGTCGCTACCTAGATCTATCGCTTTGTTATAACTTACAATTGCTTCTTTTTTATTTCCTTTAGCTAAATAACCGTCTCCTAAAGAATCCCAAACATTCCCTTCATTTTCAAGTATCCTTTCTATTGCTAATAAATGCCTCGAATATTACTATGGATATTGTTATGGTAAAACTCTTCTAATTCATTCATTAGCTGGAGAGAAAGCGAAGGCAAATCACTTGCTTTTGAATTTTCTATGACTTGTTTTGTTGAGCTTGCTCCGGGAATAACTGTTGTTACCTCTTTATGATCCAATATCCAACGTAGAGACATTGCTGCCATTGATAAATTTTCTGGACAAAATGCTTTCAATTCATCTGATAGTTTTACCCCAATCTTGAATGGAACACCAGCAAAGGTTTCCCCAACATTAAAGGCTTTTCCATCTTGATTGAAATTTCTATGATCACTTTTATGAAACTGTGTTTCTTTTGTAAATTTACCAGAAAGTAAACCACTCGCTAATGGTAAACGAACAATAATTCCGACCCCTTTTTTATAGGCATTTGGTAACAATTCATGGCTCAGCTTTTGTCTGAAAATGTTATAAATAACTTGAAGTGATTGGAGTCCTTCTTGTTCAAGGCATACTAAACCTTGCTCAACACTTTCAACACTAGCTCCAAAATGAACTATTTTTCCTTCTTTTTTTAAGGTTCTCAGCCAATCAAAAATCTCACCTTTTTTTAACTCTTCTATTGGTATACAATGCAACTGCAATAGGTCAATACAATCTTTATTAAGACGTTTTCTAGAAGTATCGACAGATTGTCTAAGTGCTTGCTCACTATAGTTGTTTGGAAATACATGAGCACTACGTCCAAACTTTGTTGCAACTTTTATTGTGGTATTAGACTCTTTAATAAATTCTCCTATTAATTCTTCACTTCTCCCATCTCCATATACGTCGGCAGTATCAAAAAAATTAATGCCATTATTAACAGCTTCATCCAGAATTTTCCTTGCCTGTTTTTTATTTATTTTATGGCCCCAATCTCCGCCCAATTGCCAGCAACCGAGTCCGACCTCGCTTATTCGAAATCCGTTATTTCCTAACTGTCTTTCTTTCATTGTCTTCATGATTTTTTGATGTACCCGACGTCCAGATATGGCACGTGCCTCACCTTTTTAAATTTCTACTAAAATATTGGATTTGCAGAAAAGTATCAAGTAATTTATTAGAGGCATGTGCTATATCATAGGTTGGCAACGGATGATAACAGTAATTAATTGAAACTTTATTTATCCAATGGTAAATATCTTTCTTTTATTATATTAAAATGATGGATTTGATGCGCCGTTATTGCCAATCCAATGATGTACAACGGCATTTCATATTCAAAAAACACACAATTAGTTTCAAGTATTTTCTTACTGAAAGATTCAAACATCATTATTGTTGATTGACGTACAACTCGAAGCTCATTTACCAAGTGCTCAATTGACAGTTCATCTGCATTTGAGTTTTTACCCATGATTTCCTAGTCATGTGCATCAGGGATAGTACCTTCTCCACGAGCAAAAATTGTAGCTCTGAAACACCAAATTCTTTCCCAATCAATGAGATGTTGTAATATTTTATGAATTGTCCATTTACCTTTTTCATAAGTTTTTAAACCAATTCTGTTGAATTGAGCGATATCAATGTCATTAATATCTTTCAAACTAAGTTTGAGAGCTTTTTTGAGTTCGGTACCCTCATTTAACTCTAAAACATATTCTAAAAACTCTGGATTCTTTTTACCTTCTTGATTTTTCATGAATAATTATGTTTTTTACTTAATTGATTGTAAGATTCGTATGTGATGATAGGTCAAAACCCCGATAACTCAGAGCTGGTCATCCTTAGCACTTGCGCATATGAATTTGTAAGCTAAAAAGCCTAGCAGACTTTATCAGCGCTGATAAAACAACACACGAAAAATTGATTAAATGAAAATTGGTTCAGAAGAATATCCGAACAAAGAATTACTAACCTTAAAGTTTAATGGCTAATAATTAAGCTACTATAAATTTTAGAATCACTCTCAAAATATGAATTATTTATGTGACATAAATATATGTAATTTTAAGCAAACACTTCATAAATGAAACCAAATTTGCTAGTGATCACAGCATTTTTGTTGAGTAAGTACGTTTTCTTAATTGATACCAATTAACCTATTGATTGCATTAGGCCTTCAATTGTTACTAACGTTTAGTGCAAAAGACGTTTTAATGCATTTTTTATACTTTGTTATCTGCTTTTTTGTCTTTTTGGGATTATTCCATCAATATGGCTAACAGCAATTAATTTCTTTGAAACCATACTTGTCAAACTTTTATTAATTTTTTAGACTTGCAGGGATTTTTATATAACTTGGATTTTCTGGGGAATGATAAACAGTAATTTCTGCTTTTTTAGCGTCATTTTTTGTTTCCAGTGAAACATCCTGGCCAGAGTTATAATTTTTCTGTAGATAAGCAAAATTCATAGAATTGATGGATAAAATGAATCTACTTCCCCTTTCTACCTCAAGAGCTGTTATATAAGGCGTATCAAATTTGCAGAAGAAGACCTCGCCTGGTACCGCTAATTTTGGTTGGTTCAATCCTTCGCGATACCTTAATCGAAGCATATCAGAACCAATGTATTTGGTTACCCCAACTTCATTAATTGAATATAAGGACACCTGTATATCTGTATCAGGTACATTCAAAGATAAATACAATCCCACTTCGAATCGTCCAACTAATTGAGTTTTGGCATTAAGTGCGTTTGATACATAAATTATTCGTCCTTTTTCTTCGACGGGTATGGGCGCCGTATAATAATCTGACCCCGAGTAGCTTGCTGCCTCTACTGTGTCCAAAGGATCATAAACAATAGT
The DNA here is from genome assembly GCF_035285365.1 of Aquimarina gracilis. Taxonomy (NCBI): domain Bacteria; kingdom Pseudomonadati; phylum Bacteroidota; class Flavobacteriia; order Flavobacteriales; family Flavobacteriaceae; genus Aquimarina; species Aquimarina gracilis. The sequence goes on from NZ_JAYKLX010000003.1 coordinate 170,037, forward strand.
ATCTGTATCAGCCACCGAAGATATTTGGTGTGAAAGATGTCCAGGATCGATCAATAATTTTGAATCAGAATCCGGACTAGATAGATAATAGGTGATGGTATCATTTGAAATATTGCCGATTTGATTTGCATACATCCACTTGTTTTGATTCATCATATAATAGTTTACCCGATCCTTTAAGAATTCTGGTTTTTTTCCTTTTTTGAGTGTCCAATTGAACCAATCCAAATGGAGCTGCTTCATATCTAATTTTGAATCATTTCCGAAGGTAAGACCACCTAACTCTGTTACAGGTTTACGGGTCCCAGCATGAGACCAAGGACCAATTATTAAATAATGGTTTGCTTTACCAGAGGTATTACCATAACGCATATGATCTTCATAATAGGTCATTGCACCCGGCTGATCCGCATCAAAGTAACCTGTTATGGTAAGAATAGGAAGATCAAATGATAGGTAGTCTTCTTGCGTGGGATAAAAACCTTGCCAATATTCATCAAAATCTGGATGGGATATCCAAGTTTGAAAGATTGGATTTCGTTTATTAAGGGCTAAAATGTCCCAGTCCTTAAAAGGAATAAATCCTTTATATTTTTTTGTGGCTTTACTGTTCCAATAAGCACTATTGCCAAACAAGTTATTGTTTCTACTTTTGCCCGAAGTGAAATTTAACCACTGCAAAGAATAATTGCTAAATATACCACCAGACTTTGGGAAGTCAATCCCTGGGCCGACTGCAGCAGTGGGAACAATAGTTTTAAGTGCCTCAGGCTTGTTTTTTAAGGTCATCCATTGTACCATTCCTCTGTAGGAGCCTCCCATCATACCAATATTTCCATCGCACCAATCCTGTTGACTTATCCATTGAATGGCATCATAGCCATCTATACCATCTTTTTCAAATGGTTTGTATTCTCCCTCTGAATTTCCTCTGCCTCGCAGGTCAAGTGTAATAAAGACATAACCGTTACTTGCAAAATACATTCCTCTTTCCACTGCTTCATCATTAACATAAGGTGTGTATATAAGTATTACGGGATATGATTCTTCATTACTTCTGGGAAAATAGATATTTGCCGATAGATTGATACCATCCCTCATTGGAATATTTTGATAGAGCTTTATATCAATTTCCTGTGTGTAGACTGATGTCTTACAGAAAAAAAGTAGAATGATAATGATGGAAAGTCGTCTCATAAGATGTGAGTTAGCTTGTAGATAACATTTAATGTAAAAATACATTTTAATGCATTTTTACACAGTGTTACCAGTATTTTTTTCTTCAGTTAAATTTAGGGTTTCTTTTATAAATTTGATCTTAGCATTTCTATAACCGCTTCGATCATTTTTAAACTTAAAAGATAAGTTGATTTTTAAACTTTCGTATTCTTTGGCACGTTTAGAGTTTTGAATTAGATAATCCCTAAATTTAATTTGTTCTAACATAGGATGATCTTGAGGACAGGCATGGACATGAAAAACCTGTTCGCAAGTGCCATCCAGATTATAACCCTTTGCAAGAATCATATAATTATCTCTATCATTGTTAGGTTCAGTCAGGCAAGTATATCCAATTCTTTTTATATCGTTAGCACTTTCAGGATAGCCTCCAAACAGAATCAATACCGCACTAGATTCTCCAACAGGTTTTATTAGTTCATAATTTTCATTACTGATTACTTGAGTGTTTATTTCAATTTCATTCTCTGCGATTTGTTTCTTTTCAGTTTTGCAGGAGATGAAGAATGAAGTAATTATTAATAGTAGTAAGCGTTTTTTCATTTGTTAGAATTGTTTAAAACGTTCTGTGCGTGATTTTTTACGGAATTTTCTGAAGGAAACATTCCGATGGGTCACTAAAGTAACAAAATTGGGCTTCATTTTTATTTGTCTTTTCCCAGATACATTTTTACAATGTTTATTTCCTATCCTAATTGAATGAATTTGTCCATTATATTTCACCTTGCAAAAAGCTCGTTTCGAAACATTTTTGCACGATTAAGTAGTCTCAATCACTAATACGTCGACAATTTTTACATTATCAAAAATATTTTTTTCAAATTTTGAATTATAAAAAAATCCCATGTGAATTATATGCATTTAATCAGGTATGAAAGTAATTTATGAATGATAATTCTCGATTTTTGATTTAGTTGGCGCATATACAGTTTTGGTCGCGGTTATTCTATAATTTTGTTTTTTTTTAACCACTCTTTCATAGTTTCATAATAATTATCACAAGCTTGCCATTTTAAGGCTGATAAATCTTCACGCCACCCACATGTAATACACTTTTTCAGTGTATGATTGCAGTTTTCGAATACCTTTACAGTTAATTTTGAGTCTGGATTTACACCAATCGTTTCTTCATATAACTTTTTGGTTTTCCGCCAATCGACCTGTGAATCATTCGCCCCAAACAATGCTAAAACAGGGCAATTTACTTTTAATAGTGTTTTGTCAAAATTATCTATGTAAACCCATAGACCGCTTTTTGCATCAAAGTGTCCTTTGCTTGTATATTGTAGCTGTTGTTGTAGATAACCTTTTCTGTCTTCTTCTTCGTTATCCTTGGATTTAGGGGTATAACCAAAAAGTTTCTGACACATACTATCTTGTCTTAATGGTTGAGTTGCATTTACATAATCTTTGTACTTACCACGCGTACTAAAAATTTTGTGTCCAAGCTTCCAGGCCTTATATAATTTATTAGCTTCTTCCTCTTCTTTTCCTTCAATGATCAAATTTGATTTCAGGAGATAACCAAAGTTTTCCTTGTCATCTGTTCCACTAACGGAAACCCAAAAATCAATTGGAAATTGTTCATTGATTAATGGAACGATCCAACCTGCTCGACTTATTCCCCAAAGTCCTATCTTTTCGGATCCAGAAATTTTCAATCTTTTGATTTCCTGGATTGCCGCGATTGCCTCTTTGGCTGAGTTCTCCACAGGTTGCTGAGCGTCAAATTCGCCATCACTATTACCACATCCCATTTTATCCCAAAAACATACTGTTAATCCATATGATACTAGTTTTTCCCTTAGGTTAGCGTACCAGTTGCCTTCAACAAAATCTGTCTTGCCATATCCGGGTATAATGATTACAATTGCTTTAGATTTTTGGTTATTTGGTTTCTCAATCAATCCTTTTAAGGTCTTGTTCTCGAACTTAAATTCAAAGGGTTCCGAGACTACTTGGCTGAATGCTTTTGGAATTGGCAATAATAAAGAGATAATTAGAATGATGGCAAAAGCTATTAATTTTCTCATATCTTTTTTTGTTGACTCAATAAACGGTAAAGTTACTTTGTAGTAAAGATTGTAAGATTTTAGAAGTGTTACATTTTTTGTTTAATTTTTACCATTGCCATCGCTATTTTTTGTCTAAAGCGAATGTTAACCTATGAAATCAATTTAAAAAAATCAGTAAACTTTTCGATCCCAATTTCCTATATACATTGCTATGCACAGATTTTTAATTTTTGGTCCCTTTCTCCTTCATCCATACAGGTGTTGTATCTGATTTATGATTTCTACCAATTATATCCTTGTAAAGTTCTGGTCTTCTGGCATTTTTGTATCTCCAACCTCCTGAGAGTTCAATTTTTTCTTTTGTTACTTTTGAAATGGTTATATCGTTTTCAAATGATTTTATCTCAGATAATACCTCACCATATGGATCGATTATCATTGAATTACCATTTTTTAAGTGTTCGCCATCATAACCAATTGGATTTGTGAATACATAATAAACTCCATTGTCGTAGGCTCTTGCAGGAAGCCAACGCATTAACCAACGTCTGCCTTTCGGCCCATCAAATTCCATTCGTAATGAAACAGGGTCATTTTCTCGATTTTGCCAATATTTATCTGGCACATAATCACGATGTGGCATTGCAGATGGAGTACAACCTGTAACGTGAGGGGCAAAAATCATTTCTGCTCCTAAAAGACTTGTTGCTCGAACGTTTTCTATTACGTTATTGTCATAACAAATCAGTATTCCACACTTCCAACCAAGTAAATCGAATACACAATATTCGTTTCCAGCAGACATGTATTTGTTAATGAAAGGATGTATTTTTCGATATTTAGCGACTATTCCGTCTTCTGTCACACAGATGTAAGTGTTGTATATTTTGTCGTTAGATTTTTCTACTAGACCAGCTAAGATTGGAATATTTAATTCTTTGGAAATCTCAATCAATTCTTTCGTGCTTTTTCCATTTGGCACTTCTTCAGCTAAGTCTGTTATCTGTTCCAGACTTAAGTCTTTGGTGAAAGTGTATGCTGTTATTGACATTTCATGAAAACTGATTACATCGGCCCCATTAGACTTTGCTTTTTTGGCAAGCTTACGAATCACAGATAAATTATATGTTTTATCTCCGTCTTTCGGTTCAAATTGTGCAACTGCTACATTCATTTGGGTAGTGTTATTTTTCAATTATTTCTTCAAGTTTCTGTTCAATAACTAGACCATCTTCGGTTGTGGTGGACGAGTATAGCTCACCTAAGTTTTCGCAAGCACAACCTTTCCAAGTTCCTTTTAGTTTTTCAGTTTTTCCATTGAATGAGACAGTCATGGTCTTTTTTGATTCAAAAATTGCGCAGTTATATTCAATTCCGTTGAATTCTTTTTTTACGTATTCTTTGTGAGTTGTTTGCCCTTTGAACTCTGTTATAACTTCTCCATTATCAGTGGGAACTTTATATTCAAAAGAATCACCAAACGTTGTAAACTCACAATATCTATTGCCTGTTATAGTCTTCTTTGCTGGAAGTAAATTAGGGTAAAAGCCAACTCTTGTATAGGTGTTCAATATTTTTGGTATTCCTTTATTGATAACGAATATTGTTGAATCTGTAGTTATCCCTTTAGAATTTTTTGAAATACTAAATAACAGTGAATCCTTATCAATTTTGGATTTATAGCTTTTTCTAAGTAATTCTTTGGTTGATTCTTTATTTGATTTTAAAGAATAGACAAAAGTTTTTTCCTCGATAAAAATGTTAATCGGGTAAACGTAATTTACGAGTTTGTTGTTATTACAACTATCATCTGTAGTTTTAATATTCTTTTGTGAATTTTGACAACTCAAAATAAGTATCGTAATTACTATATAGTACATTCGTTTTACTTTAATTACAGTCAACTTTTCGTGTATGAATAGTTGTGGCGCGGCCACCAATGATGTATACACCTTGTTAACTGTGGTTTCTATTTTTCAATTACTAAGTTTTCTAAATACCTAAGAGCAGAAGCCACTAAATTCTTCCTATTCCTGGCTTTCTGATTAAAAGAATTGAGTATTTCCCTATCTAACTTTCGTCCTTTTATAAAAACTGACAAAGGGTCTTCAAGGGTCGATAGCGTTATCAAAGGGTTATTATCTACTATTAATAGATTAGCAACTTTACCTTCTTCAATTGTTCCTATAGAATTCATAATAGCATGTGTTTTAGAAGCATTTACGGTGGCCGTTTTCAATACTTCATAATTAGAAAGCCCGGCTTCTTTGTAAAATTTTAGTTCCTGATGTATTGAAAATCCAGGAAGGGTAATACCAATACCACCATCTGTTCCACAAATTATATTTACGCCTGCTTTATGTAGCTTTTGCACAATAGTAATATGAAAGTCATGTTGATTTTTTATTCTACTGACTACAGTTGAATCTGTTTTTTTAGCATTAAACCAGCGATCAAATTGTTTTTTACTGTCTACTTTTTTAATGAGTGGATTCATATATTCCAATGATTCTGAATCTAAGATTGAATCATCTATCATCATTTGATAGATATTATTAAATACAGTGATTGTAGGGCTATAACTAATATGCCTTGAAAGCGAGATAGAATTAATAATAGATTGTAGTTTGGTGGTGTCTAAATCAAATTTCAATGGTTGCAGTACAATTTCCTCGGCATGTTCGATGGATTTGATTTGTGATTTCAAATGATATTGAAATGGCACTTTTTGCGAAGGATGAGCAACAATATCAATGTTGGAAGTTTCGGACTGTTCGATCACAGCATCAAAGATTTCTTTATCCAACCCGTAGTAAGTTTTGATTAAATCGTAACCTCTGTCTTTATACGAGATTACTTTTTCTTTAGCATCACTTGGACTGGTTAGATTTAAATTATCGTCGCCAATAAATTCGGTTCCCGTTAGTTTAGGGCCCGTTGTAAAAAAGGTGGGAGAAAAAATATTGTTATTGGTAACGTCTTCTTTAATTCTTAAATGCATAGGCATACCCCATAAATTTCTAACCGCAGTAACTCCATTTGACAGGTAAAGACCAAGTTCATATCTATCCCAAATATGTACGTGCATATCGATAAGACCTGGTGTTATGTATTTGTTTTTTGCGTCAAAAATTAGAATTTCATCAACCTCAATTGTATCCGCAATCTTTTCAATTATACCTTCTTTTATATACACCATTTTGTTTATTAAAACAGTGTCTTGATTCATCGGTATTACATTGACATTAGTAATAAGATAAGAATCATTAGATGTTAATTCGTTCTTGTCGATATTTAGATAACTAGTTTTTCGTGAATCAACCCAAAGCGTAATAATTGAAGTTAGTACTAACACCCCTATGAGTGCTAACATAATTTTTAATAAACGCTTTAATGTTTTCATTTATCTAATTACCGCTAACGTTTTCTTATATCTTGTTGTGTGGTCGTTTTTTATTGCTCTAGTATATCTTTAAGCTCTTTTATAAACTTCATTGATTCTTTTTCAATTTGTTCGGTTAACCTTTTTTTATTATTAAAATTTGGTTCTTTAACAATAGTTTGGTCTATAATGGATAAACTGTTATCAATCGATTCTGCCAAATGATATTTATTCCAATCACTATCTTTAAAAAATTTCCAATACTTTTTTCGAATACTTTTGTTTTGACCCGACAAACAAATTGAAAAACACAAAGTTTTGTGATCTAAGATAATAACAAATTTAAGTTTTTGTTGTTTTAACTTCTCTGTCGTTAATGAAAAATAGGAATAATCTGGGCTTTCTCGATAAATGTTTCCAAGTTTAAAGAACGTTTCATATTCTTTATAAAAAAAAGCTCTTAATTCCTTCATATAATCTATAAGCTGATGATAGTCTAAGCTTTTTTTGTATTGATTATTGCTCTTCTTATTGTTTGAAAAATCTACATTTTTTGTTTCCTCAAGTTTAATATTATCTGTTTTTTCAAGCGGAATACAAATGTCTATTATGAATTTTTGTTCAGGGTGAGTTATGTGATCATTATGATATATTTCAAAATAGTCTCCATCTCTAAATTCATACCTATTCTCAATAACCCAGACACACATGCTTTTCCACGCTTTGGAAATTTCTTCTGCCTTAATTTCAAAGTGTCCAACTGCATAAACTCCTTTATTTAATGTTAGTTGTCTAATTCCTCCATCTGTTTTGATGTTTTCTCTGAGGGTTACACAAGTACTGAATCTTAATTTTGATGTTTGAGTAACATTAGGATTGTCGTGGTAAATCATAATGGCTTTGAAATTTGAAGTATCTAATACTCTTTTTTGATGTCCCCACTTCATTAATTTTTGAAACATATTAGCAGCCTTATCAAATTCTCCAATATGAGATATGCTAGCAAGTTTTAGTTCTGGAAGTTCTTTTATTGTTATTTGTGCATTCATTTTAATCCACTGTTTAATATCATCAATGGAACAAATGTATTTTTCAGATGAAAAAGATTCTATACCAATCTTGCTAAGTATTTTTTTTCCTTCAGATTTAAATTTAGTTGGACTAATACCATAGTATTTTTTAAAAGCTCTTGAAAAAGAGCTTACACTATTGAAACCATATTTATAGACTAAATCTTTTATAGGAAAGTTTGGTTCAATAACTATAATGGAAGCAATACGCTCAATTCGTTTTCTATTGATGAATTCGTTAAGTCTTTCGTTTACTACTGTTAAAAATACTCTGTGGAAGTGGTAAGGTGAATAATGGGCTTTCTTGGATAAATTTTTGAGTGATAGGTCAGTATCAAGATTCTTCTCAATGAAATCCAGCACGAAATTTATTCGTTTGAGATATTCTCGTCTTGTTTTGTTCATCTCATTTTTGTCAATGTACATAACGTCTGGACTATGGTTAGTACTGGAATTAAAAATAATGATTTTCCGATTAAGCACTTAGCTAAAACTTTTTGCTTTGTTTTAGCTTTTCTTTTTTAAAGTCAAATCAAAAAGATTTGGCTGACTTAGGTTAGAGCTCTCAACTTTGGATTAAGTACTAATACCCGTATTAATTATGGCCTTTGTTATATATAGGCTTTTTAAGAGTTGTGTTATAGCCCATAATATATAAATACAAGAGCAACGGTGTCAATAAATCCGTGAACAGCAATATTGAACCACAAATCGTTCTTACGGATATGAAAAATAACAGCCAAAAGTATGCCTGTAATGCCCGCCACGATCTGTCCACTTATTCCTTGATATGCATGTATCCAGCCAAAAATAAATCCAAAGAATAGAATGTTAATAACAAGGCTAACTTTACTCGATCCAAAAAACTTGGTAAACTGCCTCATTAGATACCCTCTGAACACAATTTCTTCACCAAATGCGGCTGATAACCAAATAAAAACAAGTAAGTTTAAGGTAGCAGGCAAGTTTCCTTTATAAGGTTCGAATACAGAAAAATCTATTGGCTGCCCTGTAAGATACGTTACACTTGGCACCATTACATAGTAATAAAATAGGAAGAAAGCCGCACCAAATAGCGGCGCTATGATTAATATACTTTTTACATTTAGTCTTTTACGCTGAAAACCTAAAGAGCTAAATGCATCTTTTTTATATTCTATTGCGCTTGCTATTAATAGTAATAAAGCTGCAATAATCATTTGAAAATGTCCTGATACGTATAAAATATAACAAAGAATAATAGCGATTACTGGTGTCAATTTTGTAGTTAAAAAGGTTTTATTCATTTTTTTATCGTTTTTAATTTTAAGCGAAGTAAAAACGATAAAGCAAGAAAAACAGTGGTATACAGCTCATTTTTACTGAATGGTATCAAAATAACAGCTGAATAATCATTGCATTTTATAGCTTACCCTTAAACCAGTTCATAAATTCTTGTTTTTTATATCTACTAATGTTTATTTGAAAAGCTTTTTTGTCAGAGATTGTGGGTTTGAGAAGTACAGATAATTTCCCATTTTCTATTGACTGTACTTGTTCGATAGAACGAACATGAAGAATGGTTTGTCTATTTGCTCTATAAAAACTTTGTTTACTGACTTCATTTTCAACTTCATTGAGTGTGAAATCGGTAATAATTGTAGTTCCATCTGTTTTTACAATATATACTATTTTGTTTTCACTATAAATAAAGGCAATGTCCGGATACTTAACTAAGGTTATTTTACCACCTTGTTGAACTTTAAGTGTACCTTTTATGGAGAGAAGCTTGTGAAGTCTATAAATATCAATTGAAAATAAAAGAACAATTCCGAGAGTGCATATTAATAGGGAGACTGAAAGTCCCGTTAGTAAATGATAAATACTGTATGATTCAATTCCATTGATTAAACCATTTAAACCATAATATAAAAAGAGATACAGTATAGTAATATAACCTAAAGTTGAAAATAAGAAACGTAATAGTAGTTGCGTGTTAATCTTTTTAGTGAAGTATTTATTTTTAAAATACTTGAAATTAAAACGAGCTATAATAATCATTAGACTCCCTCCAACAATTGAAACAACAATAGGAAATAAAGGAAACGTGTAGTTTTTATGAAACGGGAAATTTTCTGGCTCAAAAAGATGATTTACTAAAATTGAAATTAGTATAAGTATAAAGCCATTTCTAACCCAAAAATTCGAAAAACTAACATGTTTTTTAAAAGAGTTAATTATTGTTTTCATTGAAAATTTTAATCTATCATCTTGATTTTTCAAGTTTATGTATAACGTTTCTTCCATATTACATTTGCATCCTGAAAGGTGCATACATAATACACAACCTGTTAGCGACTGGCTTTATTCATTTAGTATTTTTCGAATTCTTTTTTGTACACCTATTTGTGTATTGATTAATTCTTCCATCATAAGTTTCAGTAAGATTTTTTCTTTTTTACCTGTTTCAGTCAAGTTGGAATAGATGAAATCCAAAAGTTTATTCCGTTTGTATTTTAAGAGCTCATTTCCTTCTTCTATATCAGCTAAGATGGTTAATTTTTTATATTCCAATAACTCTATTTTCGAGTTCGATAGGGCTTTCCAATAATTAAGTTTAATAAGTGGACCATTAACTCCTCCTGCCTTTTCAATCACTGTAAGTAAAGGTAATGTTTCATTATTCGAGTAAAAGTCCAGAGAGTCCACTAATGCTTTTTGAGATGGCATTTTTTCGGTTATTTCTTTATCGGTATCTCTAAATTCCTTTATTAAAGAAGAATAGAAGTTCTTTATGTATTTTCTGTCTTTTCTTTCTTCATTCCAGTTATTTATCCATAAAGCGAGTAATACCCCTAATAAAACAGGGATGATATCTTTAATAAATCCTTTGAAGTTGTTTTTCATTATTGCGTTGAGTTCTGCTTGTTGCTAACGGTGAGTATATGATTAGTTGTGTGAAAGAACGTGAGTGCCTTCCGCTGTTGCTAAAGATAATTAATGCGTGTGAATTTCCGATAGGGAAATTCGGTGGCAATTAATTATACACCTTGTTACCTACTTTTCTATTCAAATTCATTTTGGTTTTCTTCCCAGATGCTCAGTCAATAATTTCCATCTAGCATCTTCTTTTATCAAAACAGAAGTCCCAATTCCATTTCCAGAAACAGGTTTTTCATCTATGATTCCAGTCCAATTAAATTCGAATAAATAGACCGCATACTTTTTATCTTTTACTAACCATTTAATATTTTCAATAACATATTTTTCATTCTTAATTATATTAAAATTTCCCTCAAATGCTTTTTGAACATTTTCTTTTCCAATGTGAATGGTTCCATCAGAAAATGTAACACTTACATTCTCTGAAACTAGAGGTTCAATATTTTTCCAGTTTTGCGTTGCTAAAGCATTTTCATAAGCCTTTATAAATTCTTCAGATTTCATTATATTCAAATTATAGGTCAAGGCCCGGTGTATAGTTTGTTGCGTGAATTTGGCGATAAACTTTGCAAATACAAAACGAGGCCGAAATTCCACAGGAATTTCCGTTATATCTCCTTACCAGAAATGAACTATACACATCTTAAGTTTGATTCTCTTTAAATTGATGTAATAATCATCATAAATTTTAATCGATGGATATCCTTTTGATTCAAAAATTAAGGGGTCATTTTCCATATTAATGATTTAATTGTTGCTAACGTTTTTTATGTTGCGTTTACTTGATGAAGGCGGTATATACGATATAGAAACTGTTAGGCACAGTATCTTTTTATTTTTTCTCCTATTGAATTTATAACTTCTGAGTGCGTTTGTCTTACATTCTCCTTGTCCAATGTACCGCCCAAAATAATCATTTCTTTATTTGAGAAGCGTTGTCCAAGTCTATCATCAATCATAACATTCCTCATACTTTCTGCAATTCCAATTTCTTGTAAAAAATCATTTGGATGTCCGGCAGTACAAATTACTAATCCGTATTTCAAGGTTTTCATTTTTTCAATGTGATTTGAGTTTTTGTGGCCGTAGGCATAGCCAACAGAATAAATTCTATCAAACCAACCTTTCAATTTAGAAGGACAATCACTCCACCAAACTGGATATAGAAAGATTATACAATCTGCCTTTTCTATTTTCGAATGTTCTTCTTTCACATCATTTGGGATTGGTAAATCAATATTTGCAAAACCTTCTCTTTCATATTCCTGTTCTGTCATATCCGTTTTGAAGTTCATCGCATACAAATCAGATATTTCGTATTCCAGTTTCTCTGCGTTTAAATTTGATTTCAACTGTTCTAATATTTCGAACGTATAAGATTTTTTGCTTGGATGGCAATAAATTATTTGGATCTTCATCTTAGACTTCAATTAATATTGATTTTCCTTTACTAAAATCTTTACAGGTCCATTCCCATTTTTCGTGTAATTCTATTTTGTCTTCTTCGTTCAATTCTATATGTGTTTTACATTTACCAGTCATTATTTCTAAAGACTGGTTTAGGTGTTGGTAGGTAAATTCAAGAGTTTGGTTAATCATTTTACCGATTAAAAAACCTTTATGTATATCTCCTCCACAGTATTCAGCCCAAATTATTTCATTTTCCTGATGATAATGAAATATTGTTGAATCAGACACTTCGCCATTCACTGAATTAGACACGGATTTAAATTTTTTATGATTTAGGTTTATTCCCATTTTTTAGTCAATATTGTGTCTAACAGCAAATATAACAAACGTTGCAGTCCCAAAGAGCAGCTATGTTTTGTTATATAGTGTTATCTACTTTTTTATTAGACGATATCTCTTTTTGTCAAACTCATCTTCTGGCTTTTCATTATCTGAATATTCTGTGATAAGTTCAATTAGTCCTTCGTTACATAATTCTTTTAAATCCTCATTTGAAATATCGTTGAATGAAAAGGATTCAGAACTTCCGTTAATTGTTAAGAACCACGGATACCACATTAGTCCATAATATTCCCAATGATAATCGAATTCAAAACAATTAGCGTTATTACATTTCTCTCTTATTTCAGAAATTAAAACGTTTAATCTCTCAGTCATCTTTAAAGTCAATTATCTTTTGTTCATATTCGTTGATTTTTGACTCTAATCGTGTATTCAAATAATTATTTTTACCTCTAAGAGTCGATGCAATTAATTTAGCTTCTTCGCAGTAATTAATCACTTTATCTTTACTCCAATGTTTAGGGGGTGTTTGCAGATTAGTTATTCTGTCAGCTATTTTGACAAGTCCAACCTCTTTTTGCAATTCATTTATCCGATTTAAGCTATCCACCATTTTTTCTTTCTTCGATCCTAGGTTTTCGTTTTTGGTCAAAGCCAGAACAGCTTGGGCTATTTTCTCACCAAATTCTGTTTTAATCTCTTCAAAATCCGTATTTGTATCTTCAATTGTATCATGCAAAATAGCGGTTTGAATCGCAAAATCAATGTCGAAGGATTGGTCAGAGTTATATGAAACTAGTACTTCCATGGCTACATTTGAAACGTGTAAAAGATAGTTTGAATTTGTTCCAGGAACCTTTTGATTACTATGTTTTTCTCCCGCGAATTTGATGGCTTTTTGATATAGTTCTTGAGTCATATTATGTTTTAACTATTATAGATAACGATGTTAGCTGTAGTTATTTGCATTTTCAACTATCAATTGGAATTCATTTTCAATATCCATATAATCAGTTTCTGTCCACTCTAATTTCCCGAATTTTTTTGAGTAAGTTTCCTTACTTGAGTTCAAATCATCAAACTCTTGAGAATACTTTCCTTTGTCATACTCGCCAACTACATAATAAAAATTATAGTGATAGGCGTGTGTGCAATAATCAAATTCTACTAACTTTATTTGGTAAGGCGCTGGACATAAGATCGCAGAATCCATTGTGTCGCCAATTATTCTGCGGCTTTTATTGTTGTTTTCTTTATTATAGTAAAACGTAAAGTTTTCTTCGGTTAACAAAACAGAATTAATACTTTTCGGTTTTAAGGTTAGGAATTCATCGAGTAATTCAAAAAAGTTGTCAAAAGCCTGTCTTTCATTAGAATTATTAGCCTCCAAAATGGCATTTCTCCAACTATAGCCGCCTCCTAACTTATTAAGTTTCTTTTTAGTCCAATAATTAAAGTAGTGGAATGGTGGAATACTTTCGGTGGAATTCACATCAAATCCCAAAAGCATATTCCACAAATTTGTGAGAGTGATTTGGTCTCCAAGAAACATACCAGGTCTTTTTTCTATGAATTTTGCAAATTCAATTGTTGAAAAATCTTTTAGTTTTTTACTTATCATTAATTCTTGGTTCTGGTAATTACAGCTAACTAGGATATATATACCAGTATATATATCCTTTATGTTTTTTACAAATCTAATGGATTTTTGATCATCTTTAAACTATTTACAGCTACATGAGTGTAAATTTCAGTAGTCTTACTAGAGCTATGTTCAAGTAATACCTGTATGTAATGTAAGTCGGTTCCATTTTCCAAAAGATGAGTAGCAAAGCTATGTCGTAACATATAAAAGCAGACATAAGAAAAGGATTTTCTTATGTTAAGATGAGACAATTCCCATTTTTTTGAGCAAGAAAGAAGCATTCATATTTTGGCACACTCCATCTTTAAATTTGTAATCAAAATACAACTCGTCATTGATAATTTGGGCATCAAAAAATCGGTTTTTCACCTGGGGTAAATCATTGGCAATTTCGCATAAACTCAAGTCATGGGTAGCGATTATTCCTGTAGCTTTGGCACCTACTAGTTTTTCAACAAACTTACGGGATCCAGCAGCCTTGTCTTTACTATTTGTGCCTTTTAGAATTTCGTCCAGAATAATAAAATATTCATCGTTTTCAAGCGCATCGACAATTTTCTTAAGCTGGGTAAGTTCTGAAAAGAAATAGGAAGCATCATCACTCAACGAGTCTGAAGTTCGCATGCTCGAGATTAGTTTGATGGGCCGATATTGGCATGATTTTGCGCAAATGGGCAATCCAATATTCGACATCATAATTTGTAAGGCTACCGTTCTTAAAAAAGTACTTTTGCCCGCCATATTGGCCCCGGTAATGATCAAAAATTGCTCTTGGTCGATGGTAATATCGTTATCTACTCTTTTTTCGGTTCGTAGTAATGGATGGCCCAGATCTTTGGCTTTGATAATTATGTTGTTTGCGACAATGTCGGGATATATATACTCGGGATGGTTAAAGGCAAAATTTCCCAGAGAATTGTAGGCATCAAAAAAAGCAATAACCTCAAACCAGGTACTCACTTTGTCATGGTTTTTGGCGATCCATTGTTCAATACGATAACTTTGTAAGACATCCCATAAGATCAGTCCATTTGCCAATACCCCAAACATCATATTGTTACGTTGATCAAAGGCACTCAAAATTCGGGCAAATTGTTGTAAGGTTTGCGAGGCTTTTTCTTTTTCATTAATTACCAATTGCTGCTTTTCTTGTAACAAAGCGGCATCAAAAACTGTGTTTTCTATTTTGTTTACAAGCTTATAATATTGTACAAAGGTGTCTTTTACTTTACTGGCATCATTATACAAGGCATTGATTTTTTTAAGCTGTGTGCCGGTAATGCCCAAACCAATGAAGAACCAAAAAAGAAAAATCTGAAATGTGATTACATTTAAGAATAACAATACCAACATGATAAGTGATATTCCAGAAACAACTATGGGTAGAACCTTCATGATTTTGGGTAGAAAGGGTTTGAAACCTTTTAGCCAATTTCTAATTATCGATACAGGTAAAGTAACTTCTACCAATGAGGCAGTGGCACCAAAATCCTGTCGCCAAGAAGCAAGACTGGCAATGTTTTTTATGGCTTCTTGCTTTTCTTCAATCTTATGAATTAAATTTTCGGTAAGTGTGCCCGCCAATTTATTTTTTCCTGCCTGTGTGGCTGTTCTGTTGGTATATTGAAAGAAAGATTGTCTGCCAAACAAATCGATATCATGGCTGAAGGGGTGAGTGGTATCTATATATTCTTTGCCAAGAGATAATTGGCTAATATCCCCATCAAATACATCCAATTCTAATTGATTAATGGCAATCAATTTTTCTAATTTATTTTTGGCATAGGTAAGATCGGTATGCCGGTTTACCAAAAATATAAAAGCTGCAATTCCCAGTACAACACTACCAATAATGACTTGTGTATTGGGATATCCAAAATAGATAGCAGCAATGATAGTTATAAAAACCAATACACGTATGGTGCTCGAAACCGCGAGTTGTTTCTTTACTTTTTTTAGTGATATGTTATGTAGAGAAATCTGTTCTCTATAAAATGCTTTTGGGTTGTTCATTTTGTTTAATATAATTCCCCCTTCGAAGGGGGTTAGGGAGATGTTAAACACCCCTATAATCCCCTCAAGGGGACAATTGATACAATTTTAATTGTTATAGCTCTTCCAGCTCTTGTTTTAATTTTTTGGTAAGACCTTTTACCACAAGGTCATACGAATGATCTATTAATTCGCATAACATATTAGTAGACAAACTTCCAGAAAAGTTAACAGTGTTCCAGTGTTTTTTGTTCATATGGTATCCCGGGGCAATTTCTGGATGATATTCACGTAACTCTAGGGACCTATCAGGATCACATTTTAAGTTTACACTAAAAGGAATATTATCAAGCCCGGTTAAGGCAAACAATTTTCCCATAACTTTAAAAACAAGTGTAGTTTCATCAAAAGGGAATTCTTCGGTAACGCCTTTTTTTGCTAGACAATACTCTCTAAAAGCTTCAATATTCATGATATTATGATATTAATTTTGACATCCACCTCGATGGATACTCAATCTCTTTAAATCCAAACTGAGTATATAGACCATGGGCATCGTGAGTGGCCAGCATCCATCTTTTTACGTGTTGCAAATCTGAGTGTTCTGTAATAGCCTTCATTAATTGTTTAGAATACCCTTTTCCTCTTTGTTCTTCAATAATAAAAACGTCCATCAAATATCCAAAAACAACATAATCGGTTAACATTCTGGCAAATCCAATTTGCTTGCCCTCTAGATAAACACCAAAACAAAGACAATGTTCGATACTGGTTTGCACTTCTTCCCGGGTTCTTCCTTTTGCCCAATAAGACCGGGTTAAAAATTGATGTATAAAATCGACATCCAATATTGATTTGTCTGTAGAGATTTGAATACTCATTACTCTTCTAACATTTTTTTGGGATCATTATTGTCATCAAGCTCCAAAGCCGAGTAGTCTACGGTCCATCCAATAGAAGCGGCAAGTGTTTCCATAAGTGAGATGGCGGTTAGCGCTTCACGCTTGGCAGATTCCATTAACCCACTCTGTGGAATTTTATCTTTAATAAATTGTTTTGCCTCTTTATTAAGATCGGTAAGATCGGTAGAAGTGAAAGGGTTGAGCCATCCTTCTTTTTTATCATAATATTTAAAATCGGTTTCTATGGTAAGCAACTTTGGCTGCGGAAAATGAGTAAGGATAATCCTCTTGTTTTTGGTGTCACTTTCTAATTTTACTTTAGACAAATCAAAACCTACATACGCTTTGGCGTCAATAAGAATCAATGCCTTTTTGGTGCCTGTAAGTAAGTTGAAAAACTTCTCTTTTACACTTTCATAATGATAAATTTCGGCAAAATCCCCTTCGACAGTAACCAGTTTACAAACACTTTTTATCTTTTCCATCAACACGGTGGATTGTGTTTTGATGGCAGATTTGTTTTTGGCCGCACTAAATCGTGCAAAAATAAAATAAGCGAGAATGGCACCTCCCAAAAGCCCTATAAACAATAACTCCATGCCGTAAAGATAGAAAGAATATTGTTTTGAGAAGAGCGAATAAAGTTTTATTGAGTAACTATATAAAACCCTTCTTGCTCAAGTCGATTAACATGTTTTTTGTCTACTGTAACAATCACCGAAGGGCCAGCACAAACCTCGCATGCAAGGCAAACAGCAGTATTTTCTGAGAGATTTTCAAAACCTTCAATTTGAATATCAATACCCTTTAAATAATTAGATACTTTTTCTTGTAGTGTATCCCCATTTGCAGATAGCCAAGGTTCCAAACATTGTTTTGTGTCGATTTGAAGACGAGTCAAATCACTTGGGCCACTATTAACAGCAGAGCATGCAGAGCAAATAAGTACTAATAAAAAGAAAGAAAGAAAAATTTGAAATCTATGAGATGATCTATTTGTTTTCATGTTTTTTATTTAAGTAGTGTTGTAAGTAGAAGATGCAATCTTATAAAAAGGTTGTTTTAATAAGATGAAATTATTGTAAAAATCTCATAGGTGATAACTTAATCTTGACTTTTTTTACCTATTTCTCCGAGGTGTGTAAATTTAAAACCTTTTTCCAACTTTAATCCATATCCAATAACTCTATCAAAAGCCGAATGACTGAAAAGAATGGTTCCTATTAATTGCAGGATATGATTCCCTAAATAAATCCCAATCAGATATAGTAGTATGGCTAGTCCTTTATGGTGAAATAGGTTGTAAACCAAGGCGCCGATTTTGTTGTTGGCAAGATATCCAATCATTCCGATATCGGGTGCAAGAAACAATACTAGAAATAACCACCAGGGATATGGTAAAATACTAAACAAAAAGATGCCTAACCCTAACATCGCAATTTCTTCAAGTTGTACTATTATTTTCATGCTCCTAAAATTTTATATAAAACAGGTTTGCTTGGCGAAGCGTCATTTTCAAAAGGGGCTATTTGAAGATTAAGCAGGTAGTTTCCATCTTTAATTTCATCTCGCACATAGATAAGCTCGGTAATTGTTGCCTGGTAACGGGTTGCTTTGGGGTAGTTCCAAAATGCTTTATGAGACAATAGTTTGCCATCATCTTTTTCTTTGTCAACAGACGGCAAATCAATGAGTAAATGATCAATCCCCAATTCTCGAATATAAGTGGCTGCTTCTTGGGTTACATAGGGCCAATTGGTATGTGAATATTGTTTGTTAAGCTTGCCCAAAGTATTAGGAAGTGTTCTTATAATTAATGCCTTGCAATTTTTTGAAGTAATACCCTTTTTAAGCGCTTGTACATCAATTATAAAATCGTTTTCTTTTGGCTTAGGAATAACTGTAATTACTTCTGCCAGGAAAAAGAAATTCTTTAACGTGTTATTAATGCTATGAAATTCTGAAGTAATATGACCTACGCATTCGGTATGTGTGCCATGGCCATGCGGATTAAAAAAGATGTTGTTAAAATTTGTGGAAGCTCCTTCAGATACTTTTCCTATCCAATCACCATCTTTTACAGGTTCAATTTTGGGTGCATCAATATACCACGCATTTACATTGTTTTTTGAAGCAATTAGTGGTATTGATATATCTAAAGGTTTTGACAGGTCAATCGTATAATCTTGGTTGTCGCTTTGTAAGGTTGTAATCATAGAAGGGGTTTAAACTTTTTTGACAGTCATAAATAGATAATCACCTTTGGTGTTTTCATATTTTTTAATGATGCTGTTACTTTCTCCCGAAAGTATGTCTTTTTCTAATTTTTTTAATCCTTTTTCAACTTCTTCGGCATTTGATAAAGACGAAAATGACGAAATACCATGTCTTACAGATGGATCAAAGTAAAGTTTTGGGTTGTGTTTCCCAGAATAAAGAAAGAGATCTTGTAAATCGGGCTGTATAAAATAGTTTTCGGCATTATCAATTTTTAGGTTATTTGATGTTAAACAAGCTTCAATAAATTCATAGGAAGGCATTTGGATCATAGAATCGATCAACATTTTTGGGAAATAGTGATTAAGCCAGTATCCCTTCATTTGCGCTGGTGTGGCGGTGAAGATGATTACTTTTCCATTAGGTTTTAAAACTCTGTTTAGTTCTGAAAAACCTCGTGTAAGATCTTGCCAGTGATGCAATGTTAAACTTGCAATAACGCCATCAATACTTTCTGTGGGAAGATCAATGTTTTCGGCTTTTCCAATTTTCCAGGTAACCTTTTTATTTTGACTTTTTGCCTTGTTGAGCATTTCTTCAGAAGGATCCACACCTATACATTGAAATCCTTTTTCTGCAAATTTTGAGGTATAGTTACCTGTACCACATCCGATATCCAGATAAGTGCCGTGAAGAGATGGGGAAAGAAGGTGGTATAGCCTTTCAAAAAGATAAGGATCTGCCTTGCGGGTACGGTTATAGTTTACCCCAATAACATCATATTTTTCTTGCATTGCCCCTAGATTTGAATGTTACCCTAAATTTACTAAGAAAAGATCACTTGCAATGCCATCACTCAAAAACTTTCCTTTCCTGGTAACCAATAATGTATCTCCATCCAAAAACAGTAAATGTTCCTCGATATGCTTTTGTGCTTGTTCTACCAGGTATTGTTTGTAGCGATGGCCAAAATCTTTCTCAATTTTCTGAAGTGAAACGCCCCAGATAGTTCGCAATCCGGTCATTATATATTCATTGTATTGATCGTTAGGGGTTAAATCTTCAATTTCTTTGGGAAGTTTATTTTGATCCAATGACTGGATGTATTTTGTATTATTGTTGATGTTCCAGCTTCGTTGTTTTCCATTATAAGAATGAGCAGAAGGTCCAATACCCAAATAGGATTTTCCTTGCCAATAGGCCGTATTATTTTTGCTATAATATCCCGGTTTTCCGAAATTGGATAATTCATAATGTTCAAATTCATTATTTTCTAGCATTTCAACCAGAATTTCAAAATGTTGCTGTGCAAGCTCATCATTTACCGGTGGAATTTTCCCTTTTTCTATCAACTTGGGCAAGGCGGTATTGAGTTCTACCGTTAGGGCATAGCACGAGATATGCGGAATATTAAGTTCTAGTGCTTTTTGGATATTTTCTCTCCAGCGATTGGCAGACATATTGGGAATACCATAGATGAGGTCGATCGAAATGTTATCAAACTCCTGGATTGCCAGTGTAAGACAATCTATAGCTTCCTGGGCATTATGAGCCCTGTTCATAAGCTTCAAATCTTCTTCAAAAAAAGATTGGATACCAATACTAAGGCGGTTTACCTTACTTTTTGCAAGTGCTCTTATTTTTTCTTCAGAAAGATCATCTGGGTTGGCTTCGATAGTAATTTCGGGATGGTCGTCAATAGTGTAATTCTCATAAATAATATTAATAATAGATTCTAGCTCATTTATAGATAGAACCGAAGGGGTGCCCCCGCCAAAATAGATGGTTTCAATAAGCGGATCGTGATCTATTTCGTTGCGTCGTAAAGCAATCTCTTGGCATAAAGCGATTACCATTTCATCTTTTTTCTTGAACGACGTCGAAAAATGAAAATCACAATAATGACAAGCTTGCTTGCAAAATGGGATATGGATATAAATTCCGCTAATAATTTTTTGATTTTAGAGTTACGATGTTACGATGTGCGATACTGAACAATCTAAATTCAAGATTCGTATCATAATTATTTTTTTATTCGGCCTTCATTTTGTTTTACAAAAGATGCCCATCCGCTATAACTTTTCCCGACAATATCGGATCTTCCCATATTGTAAAAATGACACACAGCAGCAGCCAATCCATCGGTAGAATCAAGGTTTTTGGGCAATTTTTTAAGCTGCAAAAGACTTTGAAGCATTTTGGCAACCTGCTCTTTACTAGCGTTACCATTACCAGTTATTGCCATTTTAATTTTTTTAGGAGAATACTCGGTAATAGGGACTTCACGGCTTAATCCTGCAGCCATAGCTACTCCTTGTGCACGCCCTAATTTGAGCATGGATTGCACATTTTTACCAAAAAAAGGAGCTTCAATGGCTATTTCGTCGGGGTGATAGGTGTCTATTAACTCCACGGTTCGCTCAAAAATGAGTTTTAGTTTAAGATAATGATCTTCATACTTACCCAATTGAAGTTCATTTAACTGTAAAAAGGACATTTTTTTATTCTGGACCTTAATAAGACCAAATCCCATGATTGTGGTTCCGGGATCAATACCTAGTATAATTTTTTCGTTACTCAAGACAGGAATCATGTTTGTATTTACAAAGCTACATAATTAGGACTTAGCAAAAGATTTAATCGAGATGAATTACCAACGGAAGTTTATATCGAGCAGTAACAGGAGTACCCCGAGTATGGGCTGGTGCTACTTTTGGCAGGGTGCCAATACCTTCTTCAATAATGTCTTTTAAATTTGGGATTTCTGAATCGATGATATGGGGCACCTCAAAATCTTCAACAATAATCATACTATTTTTTGTGATTAATAGCGGAATCCAAATGGTATCATTTACAGGTTCTTTAAGTGTTAATTTTTGGAGAGATAAGTGATTTTGAAAATGCTCGCTTATGGTATTTTGAAAGCATTGCTCTAAGTCTTCTTCAGGCTTTTCTTTGCAAACTTCAAATAGGGGAGGTTGTTCTACTTCATTCCAGTTAAGCTTATCCAGTCGTTCCTTAATGATTTGTTCTTTGTTCTCTTTTTTGAGAACTATATTATCACATGAAAATGATACAAAGACCAATACTCCTACAAGACACCAAATTCTCTTACTTACCATTTGTTGGAAATTTCGAATAGCCAAACTACATAAAAAATTTAATAGTTTGAAACCAATATTTTAGAAAACTAATACATGGTATTCTGCAGATGGTCTTTTAGAGTCATGTCTTCAGGAATATTCATTTTTTTCTTTAATCTTTTTCTTGCCATTTTTACGGCATGCGTAGAAACACTTAACAATTGTGCAGATTCTTTGATAGACAAATTAAGTTTCATCAAAAGACAATGTCGAACATCATTACTGGAAAGTTCAGGAAAACGAGTATTTATTTGGGCGGTGATACCAGGGTATTGAGATTCTATACGGTCTTTTAAAATTGTTAGGTCTGAGGTAGAGGAAATAAAATTTTCTAACTTCTTTTCGGCAGCAATGATCTCATCTCTATTGTTGTATTTTATCGCCGATGATAAGTTCCTTTTAATGTAGGTGAGCTTCTCTAATCTTTCATTTACAGATATCATAGTAGCCAAAAATTCTTCTTCCCGGCTTTGTAAATGGGTTTCTAAAATCTTTTTCTCTTTTTCTTTTAATAGCTCAACCTGCCGTTCACTTTTATTGTACTTTTTGTATAAAATAAAGGATAGCAAAATAAATAAAAGACTAAAAAAACCAACCAGAAGCGATATGATATATAATTTTTGCTTTTCATTTTTATAGCTGAGAATATCATTATCTTTGGTGAGTAATTCATTCTTGTATTCTTCTTCGAGTAACTGTATTTTTCCTTCAGAAATTTTAGAAATATCTTCATTTCGGGTATGGTACAAACTATCTACCAAAGAGCCATATTTTTCATAATATCTTGACGAGAGATCCCAGGTTTCTATACGTTCGTATATGGCGCCAAGATTTTTATAAGAAAATGCAAGATCCATAGGATCATCTGGATTCTTTATAGTAGCGTTCTCAAAATGTAAAATAGCTTGTTTTGGATTATCAAGAGAATTGTAAATTTTTCCGAGAATAATAGCATTAGATGCTGCGTAAGCACTAAACTGGGGTTTGTTTTCTATAATGTTTTTGGCGTTGAGGGCTTTTTCTAGTGCTATATTATAATTACCCATACTTCTGTGAGCATCGGCAATATTGGTCATAAGATAACTGATCTCACCATGTCTATCAGAATCTTTAATGTTTTCAAGATTTGCACTCCACCAATTAATTGCTTTTCCATATTCTTTTTTATCATAATGAGCCATGGCGAGACTAGAATATATTTGGTATTTTAAGTCATCTTGTTTAACAACAGAAGAATCTTTCATTAATTCGTTGGAATAGGCAATTACTTTATCGGGTTCTCCCAGGGCCAAATGACAATTAAGGATGTTCATTTTGGTAATCATTGCCATTTTTTTATCACCTTGCTTTAGATTTATTTTATGCGACTTGTGATAATATTTTAATGCCTGATAGTGTAATTCCTGATTGGTTAAAATAACGGCTTTATTATTATAAATGTAAGAAAGAGCAAAATCTAGATCAGGATGATGTTGTATGATCTTTTCACTTTTGTCATAGACAAAGTTAGCACTATCAATCATAGAATTATTTGTATAATAAACACCAAGGTTTACCAACCCTCTTACTTCACCTTTAGGATAATTAGCTTTTTGAGATAATTTGATGATATGTTTTAGGGCATCGCCATTGCCAATAAGATCTTTTTTGGCGATTTCCGATAAGCTGTCGATATACTTAATCTGATTTTTAGAAGCCTTTGGGGCTTGGCAATGTATGCAGTTAACACAAAACAAAAGAAAAAACATGAACACATTGTAGGTAAAGGTTTTCATATTGGTATTTGGGTTTGATATACATATTTTACTTAAACGTATTTTTTAAAAAATAGTACGCCTTATGTATTCTTTTTTTCCTTAATGTACCCTTAATGTACCCCTGGCAAAAGCCGTTTTGCACGTTATTAATGAAGAACTTTGTATTTCAAATACAACAACTTAAAATAACTATAACCTATAAGTAATGTTAAAAAAATTAACAAAAAATAAATGGAATGTTAAAATAATATTTTATTGATAAACAACCAAAATTTAATCGCACAAACTCAATCTCAATCATGAACACAATACTACTAAGGTTTTCTTCCTTTCCCAAAATAACACAATTCAAAACCTATGAATTGTCTAGTCATCTGATCTGCTTATTTACAATTCTTCAGATTCTAGCAAGAAAGAAATATCATTAAATAGTAAGGGTAGTACCAAAAGCATTGTACGCCCAAGATTTTGATGAAAATTAAAACTATTCGAACCGTCGAATGGCTGCCTGATTCTTTATAAACTAACCGATAAACCTAAACACATCATGAATGGTCTTAAACAAATTCTATCAATGCTGGTTTTTTGCATTGTTCTCGTGCAACTTTATGCTCAACCAACACCACCCAACGGAAAAAAATGGGAAAAGGTCGAGGCTTTATCTGATGAATTCAACGGAAATTCATTAAACACCTCAAAATGGGCGGTTAATGTTTCTACTTGGATAGGACGCCCTCCCGGCATTTTTAAGCAAAATGCTGTTAAGGTAAAAGACGGCAAACTTCAATTTACTGCCTACAAATTATCTTCCCCAGAAACAGTAAATGGCAATGTATATACCCATGCAGGGGCTTTAGTAAGATCCTTGAAAAACCAAACGTATGGGTACTATGAATGTAGGATGAAGGCTAATAAGACATTTATGTCTTCAACATTTTGGCTTATCAATAAAAGAAATGAAGGATCGGATTGTGATGTGCGAGTAACAGAGTTGGATATTACCGAAACGGTTGGGGTAAATTCCAATGGTGCCAATTGGGTAAATACTACAATTAATAGCATGAATTCTAATACGCATAGTAGAGGAACGACCTGTAACAACACTCCAGTAGGGCAAGAAGGAGGTAAAGCTTCGTTAGGAGAACCTTCTTGGAAAGGGTACCATACCTATGGAGCCTGGTGGAAAAATAAGGATGAGGTCCTGTTTTATCTGGATGGAAAATTTGTTTACAAGATAAAACCACCTGCCAATTTTAACCTTCCAATGTATTTGCGCTTGGTTACCGAAACGTATGATTGGAACCCGCCAAAGGCCGGACAAGATGGGATGAATGATTCGGTAGATAACAGAACAACGTATTATGACTGGGTGAGAACCTATAAACTGGTAGACGATATTGGGATCGGAACAGTAGATGAAGTGAGCTTTAAAAATGCTCCAACTACTATTAACCCTAAGACTAGTTATACATTTGATATTGACTATGAAGCATCTACAGATCGGGAAATAGTAGTAGAATTTTGGTCCTCGACCAATTGGATAACCCAGCAAAAAGAAACTGTTTCTAAAGGAAGAGGAACAAAATCGATAACGGTCACATTGCCTTCGCCACCTGCACCAGGTTCTGGTTATGTATATAAAGTACACATTAGACCTATTGGTACTTCATGGCAACAAGCATTGGACAGGGATCAAATTAATAATGTAACTATAGAAGAAGTTGTTTCCTTAGAAGATAAGGTGTCCTTCAAAAATGCTCCTGCTACTATCAACCCCCAAAGTTCTTACACTTTTAATATGGAGTATTCCGCCTCTACTGATCGCGAAATTGTGGTAAGCTTTTGGAAAAATAACACCTGGATAGCCAGTAAAGTAGAGCGAGTATCAAAAGGTACAGGAGCCAAAGCGGTAAAAGTTACATTGCCTTCACCTCCCTCTTTAGGAAGCGGTTATTCATATAAGTCTCATATTCGACCTATCGGAACCAACTGGCAACAAGCCTTGGATACAGATCGGTTCAATAACGTAACAGTTGTTTCTGCCAATCCACAGCTCATTGCCAATGGCACTTATTTCATTATGTCTTCACAAAACACCCAAAGGTTATTAGCTAGAGCATTAGAGAGTCATGGTGCTAGAATGCACGATGTTGGCAACTATGATGACCAGAGATGGATATTTAACCATTTAGGAGATAATGTATATACAATCAAAAATAAAGGTACCAATAGATACCTTGAAGTACCCAACGCACAATGTGGAAATGGAAAGAATGTAGCCACCTGGACCAATGCCAATGATACTCACAAAAAATGGAAGGTAGTCTCGAACGGAAATGGGATTTATGGATTAAAACCAATGCATTGCCTTAATGCGGGATTGGATAGAGCAGCCGGAGCAATCAATGCCAATGTTCAAATATGGGAATACAATAGTTCTAATGAAAACCAAAAATGGAAAATCGCTCCTGCAGGAAATAATCGATTATTTAATC
Source organism: Aquimarina gracilis (assembly GCF_035285365.1). Lineage (NCBI taxonomy): Bacteria > Pseudomonadati > Bacteroidota > Flavobacteriia > Flavobacteriales > Flavobacteriaceae > Aquimarina > Aquimarina gracilis. Next base: position 196,568 of record NZ_JAYKLX010000003.1, read on the forward strand.
AAAGCGAAAGCATCATAGGATTGTATCCTAACCCTGCCAAAGATTATGTGACTATTATAGGACATGAACCTGGAGAAGAAATTATTATCTATAATCTTTTGGGAGTAGTAGTAAAGACCACAGTCGCAAAATCAGATAAAGAAATTATCTACACTTCAGATTTTGAAGCAGGAATATATATCGTCTCAATCAATAAAAAATCAAAACTACAATTAATCAAAGAATAACCTTTAAAATAAGTATTTATGAAGAAAACCATTAACGAATCAAATGTTACTCCACAAGATATTTGATTTCAAAAATTGTTGACAACAAAAACTAATGGTTAAGTAGTAAGCAACTACTTGTATAAATAGTTAAAAATAAAATAACCCAAAAAACCCAAATACGTATGAAGAAAGACCATTAAAACATCAAATATGAAACCACAAGATATTTGATTCGAAAAATGCTAACAGCATAAAACTAATGGTTATACACTAGTAGTGAACTTAAAATGATAGTTGAAAAAAATGACAACCCTAAAAATGAAGTATTTATGAAAAAAGACCATTAATCAATTGAGTATTGCACCACAAATATTCAAGCTCACCAAATCTTAACAAACACAAACTAATGGTTAAATAGTAGTAAATGAAACAAATCAGAATGATTATGAAGAATTATATAAAATCGGGGGCATTACTAATAATGTTCCTCGTGTGCACTACAATTAGTGCTCAATTTAATTATGGAGAGGCACTCCAAAAGTCTATTTTCTTTTATGAAGCTCAACAATCTGGACCATTACCGGATTGGAATAGAGTACCCTGGAGAGGAGATTCTGCTTTAAACGATGGCTCTGATGTCGGATTAGACCTTACAGGAGGTTGGTATGATGCTGGGGACCATGTAAAATTCAACTTTCCAATGGCATACTCAGTAACAACTTTAGCATGGGGAGGAATTGAATTTAAAGACGCTTACATACAATCAGGTCAATATGATATCTTAAAAAGAAATCTACGATTTGTAACCGATTATTTCCTGAAATGCCATACAGGACCTCAGGAACTTTGGGGGCAAGTTGCAGCTGGTGGAATTGATCATGCATGGTGGGGCCCAGCAGAGGTTAATCCACAGCCAAGAGAAGCATTTAAAATTTCTGGAGCTAACGGTGGATCAGACCTTGCAGGAGAAACTGCAGCTGCACTGGCCGCAGTAAGTATTTTATTTCAAGATGATGACCCTGTATATAGTGCTCGCTTGTTACAAAGTGCCGAAGAATTATACGAGTATGCCGATCAAGTAAGAGAAGCGTATTCTAATTCTATTACAGATGCTGCAGGTTTTTATCGTTCATTCAGTAATTATGAAGATGAAATAGTATGGGGTGCCGCGTGGTTGTACAGAGCTACAAATGATAATAAATATCTTGTCAAGGCAGAAGCTGAGTACGACAATATGCAAAGGGAAGGTCAAAGTACTACGGCTAAATACAAAGAAGCTTTTTCTTGGGATGATAAAGCGTATGGAGCTTATGTTCTGCTTTCAATTCTTACCAATAAAGATAAGTATAAGCAAGATGCCGAACGAAACCTGAACTGGTGGACCGGTGTAGGAGTAAATGGTGAAGTTGTGCCAACCACTCCAGGGGGACTTCCACATATTAGACAGTGGGGAACCCTTAGATATGCAAATAATGAAGCATTTTTGGCTCTGGTCTATAGTGACAAAGTATCTTCAAGTGCCGCTCAACAAACAGCCTATAGAAATTATGCGAAATTTATGGCTGATTATACTTTAGGAAACAATCCTATTAACAGAAGTTTTATGATAGGTTTTGGTAACAATCCTGCAAATAAACCGCATCATAGGGGTGCGCATGGAGGATGGACCAACAATTGTTCTGGAGTACCTGATACCTCAAGCCATATCTTGTATGGTGCTGTAGTTGGAGGGCCCAAAAGTCCGGCAAATGATGGTTTTGCTGATGACAGATGCGAATTTATAGCTAATGAGGTGGCTTGCGATTACAATGCAGGAATTACAGGTGTTTTAGCATGGATGTATAGTAATTTTGGTGGGACACCTTTAGCTAGCTTTCCGCCAGCTTCTGCTGGAATTCCAACTCGCGCAGAGGTAAGAACCATGTCAAAATTCAATAGTAATAATGCTTCAGGAAGTACTGTTCAAATTCGAGTACAAAATAGAACAGCATGGCCTGCTAGGGTTACCGATAAACTTTCGTATAGATATTTCTTTGATATTTCTGAAGGTGTTGCACAAGGCTTAACAATTGCAGATTATCAACCAACATTAAACGCAGTTCAAGGTTCTAGCGCAATTACTATAGGAACCTGGGATGCAAGCAGAAATATTTATTATGCAGAGGTTTCTTTGGCAGGAGAGCAAATTGCTCCTATCGGCGACCCACAATTTAGAAGAGAAACACAACTTAATTTTAGAGTTTCTAATGGAGTTCCTTATGATACTACTAATGACTGGTCAGCTCAAGGAATTGGAGGTTCGGAAATTGAAAGTACTAATATTCCCGTTTATGACAATGGCGTTTTAGTATTTGGTAATGAACCCGATGGTGGTAACACCCCAACAGCTTCATTCACCGCAACTCCAGATTCAGGGCTAGTTCCTTTAAAAGTGCAGTTTGACGCTTCGGCGTCTTCAGATCCAAATGGAGATGCATTGACCTATAGTTGGGACTTTGGAAATGGGACTACATCAACGCTTATAAATCCAACTATAACCTATAATACTGTTGGTTCTTACTTGGTAACACTTACTGTAAGTGATGGGACCAATGTTTCTTCCGAGGCAAGTACTACCATTACAGTTTTAGATGGAAACATAGCACCAGTAGCAAACTTTACGGCTACTCCAACTTCAGGAATTGCACCGGTTACAGTAAGTTTTGACGCTTCAACTTCTTCAGACGAAAATGGAGATACGTTAACGTATACTTGGGATTTTGGTGATGGTACTTCAGGAACAGGAGTAACCATAGATCACGAGTATGCAACAGTTGGTGAATACATCGCTAAATTAACGGTAAGTGATGGTAGTAAGGAAGATAGCAAGACAGAAACGATCAATGTTACTGATGGAAGCCCAGTGGCAAGTTTTACAGCTAGCGTTGATTCAGGGGTTATTCCTTTCGATGTTTCTTTTGATGCTTCAGCTTCTACAGATCCAACCGGAGGGACACTATCGTACTCTTGGGATTTCGGAAACGGATTAACGGGTACTGGAGCCACGGCTACAACTTCTTTTACAGCGCTTGGAACCTATACGGTTACACTTACGGTTACCAACTCGGTGGGTAGTACGGCAGAAACAAAGACGATTACTGCTACAGAGGGTAGCGTGAGTTGCGCCTTTGGAACACCAATAGCCGATGCTTTACCTACCATTAACTCAGAGTTTACCAATATTTATGTTTTAGGAAATGGTGGGCCAAATCTGGATAACGTTACTAACTTTAATATCAATTGGGATTTAGCTAATAATGGATTATATGTATTTGCTATAAATACAAACAATGGTCAGCCTGATTGGTATGTGGATTTAAGAAGTAGTCTTACGTATAACTTTAATACGGCTAATCCAGATGCTACATTTTCAGGAACTGGTATTACTGGGTTAGACGGGTCATACTGGGTTACTCAAGATCAGGGTAATTTTGTTATGGTATCAAAAACAGGAGGATTTACAATTTACTTCAGTACCACGGCTACAGCACCTGATTGTGGTAGCGTTACTCCTCCTTCTGTAAATGGAGGAACCATAGCAGGTGGACCGTTTGAATTTACAGTTGGCGATGGTGTTGCCGATAACGTATCAGGGGTCACGCTTACTGGAAATATTGGAGAAACTAGCCAATGGGTTGTTACAGACGATCAAGGAAAAATATTAGGCTTACCTACTACTCCTGAAGCCGTCGATTTTGATGGTGCTGGTGCAGGAAGCTGTTTCATTTATCACTTAAGTTATAATGGAACAATTACAGGCCTTGCTACCGACGGGTTACTTGCTGGTTTGGCCGGTGATTTTGACCTTTCGAATAGTATAGAAGTCGTAAGAAATCCTGTTTCAACGGCAGGTGACTGTACATTTGGTACTCCATTGGCCAATGCCTTACCATCTGTTAATTCAGAATTCGAGAATATTTATGTTTTAGGAAATGGTGGCCCAAACCTTGATAATATCACCAAGTTTAATATCAATTGGGATCTGGTTAATAATGGATTATACGTATTTGCTATAAATACAAACAATGGTCAGCCTGATTGGTATGTAGATTTAAGAAGTAATCTTACCTATAACTTTAATACTGCTAATCCTGATGCCACATTCTCAGGAACGGGTATTACAGGATTAGACGGTTCATATTGGGTTACTCAAGATCAAGGTAATTTTGTAATGGTATCGAAAACAGGGGGATTTACTTTATATTTTAGTACTTCAGCAATTGCGCCAACCTGTGGAGATACAGGAAATCCTAATACTGCTCCAGTTGCAGATATTACGGCAACACCTATTTCGGGAGAAGCGCCTCTTTTGGTAGCATTTGATGCATCTGGATCTACAGATGCCGATGCCGATGCTCTTACTTATAATTGGGATTTTGGAGACGGAAATTCTGGAAGTGGAGTAACTATAGAAAATACGTTTGCTACCCAAGGAACCTATGAAGTCAATTTGGTGGTTTCCGATGGTAATGGAGGAGAAGATACTGCAGTAATTACTATTACAGTAACCGATGGAGATATTATTATTAATCCACCTACTGGAGATAATGAATACATAGACCGTTTCATAGAAATGAGAAATAAGTTCTATGACCCTGCCAATGGTTATTTCAGTGCAGATGGTTCTCCTCATCACTCTATCGAAACATTGATAGTAGAGGCTCCTGATCATGGGCATGAATCTACAAGTGAGTTATACTCATATTGGTTGTGGCTAGAAGCTATGAATGGAAGAGTAACCGGAGATTGGGCTCCTCTAAGTAATGTGTGGGATAAAATTGAACAGTTTATCATCCCTACAACTGCAGATCAGCCCACAAATGCAGCTTATAATCCAGCATCTCCGGCGGCATATGCAAGCGAGTTTCCATTACCAAGCGATTATCCTGCACCGTTAGAGTTTAATGCTCCGGTAGGGTCGGATCCCGTTTCACCAGATCTCACAGCGACGTATGGTCCAGACATCTATCAGATGCATTGGTTATTAGATAACGATAACTTCTATGGATATGGTAACCGAGGTGATGGAGTAAGCACACCTTCTTATATCAATACCTTTCAAAGAGGAGAACAAGAATCGGTGTATGAAACCATACCTCATCCATCTTGGGAAAGCTTTGATTGGGGAGGAACAAGTGGTTTCTTACCATTGTTCATCGAAGATCAAAATTATGCAAAACAATGGAGATATACCAGTGCTCCAGATGCCGATGCAAGAGCAGTACAAGCAATGTATTGGGCGCAAGTATATGCCAAAGAACAGGGCATTAGTTTAAGCAGTCTTGATTTGGATAAAGCTACAAAAATGGGAGATTACCTTAGATTGGCAATGTTTGATAAATATTTTAAGCCCTTGGGAGTGCAAAGTGCTACCAGCGGAGCGGGATCGGGATACGACAGTGCTCACTACTTAATGTCGTGGTATATGTCTTGGGGTGGTTCTGCAGATCCTACTTCGCAGTGGGCGTTTAGAATTGGGTCTAGTCATTGCCACTTTGGATATCAAAACCCAGTAGCTGCCTATGCTTTAACTCAAGTAAATGAGTTAAAACCAAAATCTCAAAATGGTGAAAGAGACTGGCAAGAAAGTCTGAAAAGACAAATGGAGTTCTATACCTGGTTGCAATCCAGAGAGGGAGCCATAGCTGGAGGAGCTACCAATAGCTGGAATGGCGATTATAGTCCTTATCCGGCTGGGAAATCTACCTTCTATGATATGGCATTTGATAAAGATCCGGTATATCATGATCCAGGAAGTGGTACATGGTTTGGGTGGCAAGCCTGGTCTATGGAAAGAGTAGCAGAGTACTATTATATAACCAATGATCCAATGGCCAAAAACCTAATGGACAAATGGGCCGATTGGGTAAAAAGTGAAGTAAGACTTATTGGTGCTGGTGATTTTGAAATTCCGGCAACTTTAGAATGGACAGGAGAACCTGATACCTGGAACCCAAATAACCCAGGAACCAATAGTAATCTTAGTGTAACGGTAACCGATTATGGTAAAGACCTTGGTGTAGCGGCATCGATGGCAAAGGCCTTAATTTATTATGCAGCTGCAACACAAAAGTATGCTACTTTGGATACAGATGCCAGGGATCTTGCAAAGGAGGTACTCGACAGAATGTGGACCACTTATAGAGATGATAAAGGAGTGTCTTCTCCCGAGGATCGTGGAGATTTCAAAAGGATTTTTGAAGAAGAAGTTTATGTTCCGCAAGGATTTACAGGTACTATGGCAAATGGAGATGTTATTCAGCCAGGAGTATCGTTCCTCGATATCAGATCTGATTTGAAAAATGATCCAGAGTTTGATAGGTTAAAAACTGCCTATGATACTGGGCAAGAATTTACACAACGTTATCACAGAAGTTGGGCACAAATTGAAGTTGCTTTGGCTAATGCAGAATATGGTTTCTTTTTTGGAGATCAACCTGCTGCTCCTGCCACAGCAATTACGAAACAAGTAGATGTCGCTATAACTCCTAACCCGGCTACTTCGGGATATGTTAATGTAGCTATTAAAAGCATTAGAAACTTCAACGGGAAAAGTACTACCAAAGATCTGGCTATTGCCAGCATTAGAGTGATAGACCTTTCTGGTAACATAGTTCGAAGTAAGGATATTAGAAACAGACAGCAAATTCAAGCGCGTATATCAATAGATGGGCTTCCATCGGGGATTTATGTTCTTGAAGTAGTAGATCATATTTATAAAGAAAGATCTAGAAGAAAAATAGTGATAAACTAATATCATTTTAAAATAAAAGGGTGGAACTCCAATATTCTTCCCTTTTTAAATTAAAAGCTATATAGAATGAAACATACAATTAAAAATATAAAGCAAATTATTTTGTTATTGATGCTGTGTATCTTCGGATTAACTAACGCACAACAACAAAATTACCTCTCTGTGTCGGGCAACAAACTGTTTGATCATACAGGGAAAGAGGTTAGACTAACCGGTGTAAACTGGTTTGGGTTTGAAACGCAAAATTATTTTCCTCATGGGATATGGACCCGAGATATGAAAAGTGTATTACAGCAGATCAAAGATCTGGGATTTAATACCATTAGAGTTCCTTGGTGTAATGAGATGCTAAATCCGAGTGTTACTATCAATGTCCCGTCTTATGGATCTGATGCGTATACTGGGATATCTCCTATGAATGAGGAAGAATCAAAAGTAACAAAACCCATTGAGTTGATGGATATTTTTGTACAATGGTGTCAGGAAAACGATATCAAAATTGTACTAGATAATCACTCAAGAGCTGCTGATGGATTTTTGAATGAAGAAGTTTGGTATACTCCCGAGTATTCTGAAGAAAGATGGATCAACGATTGGTTATTTATGGCTGAAAGATATAAGAACTATTCCGCTGTAGTGGGAATGGATCTTAATAACGAACCTCATGGCTCTTCTTGGGGGAACAGCAATCCTGCAACCGATTGGAATAAAGCTGCAGAACGATGCGGAAACGCAATTTTAGAAGTAAACCCAAATGTTTTGATTATTGTTGAAGGTGTAGGAGAATTTGAAGGAAATTCATATTGGTGGGGAGGACAGCTGATGGGGGCAAAAAAGTACCCAATCCAATTATCAGATCCTAGTAAACTGATGTATTCTGCCCATGAGTACGGTCCCGAAGTGGCTCCTCAGGATTGGTTTGACGCACCAGATTTTCCACAAAATATGCCACAGATTTGGAGCGATAATTATCACTATCTCTATGAAGAAGGAATTTCTCCAATATTTTTAGGAGAGTTTGGAATAAAAAATCAAGATGCGTTTGGGGGTATAGCATTTACCTGGTTTACTGAGTTTACTGGCTTTATGGGAGATATTTACTCTTGGACTTTTTGGAGTATGAACCCTAATTCTGGCGATACAGGAGGGATTTTGCAAGACGACTGGGTTTCTATTAATCAATGGAAACTAGATGTACTCAAACCTTATTTTGCACCATTAATCCCCAATGTTGTAGGGGGTACAGACAATAGACCACCCGTTGCACAATTTACATCAGATGTAACTTCGGGAAATGCTCCGCTTACCGTTCAGTTTGATGCTTCTGGCTCTTCAGATCCTGATGGGGATAATTTGAGCTATTCCTGGAATTTTGGAGATGGAACCACAGCTTCTGGAGCAAATATTTCTCATTTGTTCGAACAGGCCGGAGTGTATCAAGTAACTCTTACGGTTAGTGACGGAACCTTAAATGATACCGAAGTGAAAACTATTACGGCTAACCCTAATAGCCCGGTAGTGATCTCTGCTACTATTTCTTCTAGCGACACAGGAGGGGTAGCGCCAAAAACCATTTCATTTGATGCATCGGGATCTACCAGTTCTGATGGGAGTGTATTAACTTATTCCTGGGATTTTGGAGATGGTAGTACAGGTACTGGAGTGACCACTTCTCATGAGTATACCACTACGGGAACTTTTACAGTAACACTAACAGCTGCAGATGCCGCAGGTAATTCAGACACGGCTACAGTAACCATAACAATTACTTCTGATCCTGGTACAGGTGGAAGTTGTGATTTTGGTGCTCCATTGGCAAATCCGTTACCTACCATTGCAAACGTTTCATACACACAAATCTACGTTTTAGGTAGTGGTGGTCCTGATTTGAGTAATGTAACTAACTTTACGATCAATTGGAATTTGCAAAATAATGGACTTTGGCAATTTTCAATGAATACTAATAATGGTTCTCCTAGTTGGTGGAATAATCTTTTAAACAATATTACAAACCAAACTTTTAATTCTGCAGAACCAAGTATAACACTCTCTGGAACTGGATTTCCCAATCTGGATGGTGTATATTATGCAGCACCAGATGGAGAAAACTTTGCTTTAGTTTCTAAAAATAGTGGTTTTACTATTTATTTTAGTAACAATACTACAGCACCTAATTGTGAAAATACTTTAAGAGTTTCTAATGATTTTGGAGACCAGGTACAAACGTTTCCTAATCCTTTTACAAATAGCTTAACCTTATCTAGTAGTACAACGTTTAAAGGTGCTACAATTACGATTGTTGATTTAAATGGAAGGTTGGTATTTTCTAAAAAGGTATTTAACATAATGAAACAATTAAAAATACCCACAAATGGAATAGAGTCTGGACTATACTTTGTTAAAATACGTCGAGGGAAACAGACTGTAGTAAAGCAGATACTAAAGATTAAATAATTATTAACCGAATAGATCATAAAAACAGGAGGTGGCGGTACCTCCCTTTCTACCCCTAGTTAATCGAAAATTATTAACACATAAATCAAACGTTTAACTAGAATTAATTTAATTATGAAACTTATGAAACTCAATTGCTTAATTGTTTTCTTCATACTGGGGTTTTTGGCTCAAGCCCAAACCCCAGAAGGAGAATTAAAGAGGTGGCATAAGGTTACATTAACATTTAATGGGCCAAATACCTCAGAAACAGCAAACCCCAACCCCTTTTCAGACTATAATCTTGAAGTGACTTTTACGCATCAAGAAAGTAATCGAAGCTACAAAGTTCCAGGATATTATTCCGCCTGTGGGAATGCAGCTAATAATAGTTGTACATCTGGTAATAAGTGGAGAGTTCATTTTGCACCAGATCAAACTGGAAATTGGAATTGGACAGCATCTTTTAAACAAGGATCAAATGTTGCGATTAATGGAGGAGGATCCAGTGCTGGGTTCATGGATGGAAGCACGGGTTCCTTTTCTGTTGCAGAATCTGACAAAACAGGAAGAGATCATCGCGCAAAAGATAAAGGAATGTTGAGGTATGTTGGCGAACACTATCTTAGATATACCGGGACTAACCCTACAAGCCCAAATGGAAATTGGTTTGTGAAGGCAGGCCCAGATGCCCCAGAAAACACATTGGCATATGAAGATTTTGATGCTACTCCCAACAGAGGAAATAGACGCAAATCCTGGGGGCCGCATCAGCAGGATTATTTAGCTTCAGATGCTAGTGCATATACCTGGAACGGAGGAAAAGGGACCGAAATATTAGGAATGATACGATACCTTTCTAACAAAGGCCTTAACGCTTTTTCTTTTCTTACACTTAGCTTACATGGTGATGATGAAAATGTATTTCCGCATCTATTAAAAGTAGGGATAAATACATATAATGGATATAATGACGGGCAGCAATGGAATCAAGGCGTACACAAAGACAGATTCGATGTTTCTAAAATGGCACAATGGGAAAAAGTGTTCGAGTATGGTGATAAAAAAGGGATGTTCTTACATTTTAAAACCCTTGAAACCGAAAATGATAATATCATGGATGGCAATGGTTTTGGGAGACAGAGAAAACTTTACTATCGTGAGTTAATAGCTCGTTTTGGGCATCACCTGGCGTTAAACTGGAACCTTTCTGAAGAAACTACGATACCTGATAATGTTGTTAAAAATACAGCCAGTTATATCAAACAATTAGATCCTTATGATCACCATATTGTGATTCATACATACCCTAATCAACAAGATCAACGTTATAATCCCTTGCTTGGGAATAGTTCTGAGCTAACCGGGGCTTCTATACAAACCGATAAAAGCAAGGTTCATAATGATGTAAAGCGGTGGTTGGAAAAATCTCGCAATGCTGGCAAAAAATGGGTAGTGGCCAATGATGAGCAAGGAAGCGCAAATATTGGTGTAGACGCCGACCCAAAAGATAATAAACTTGTTAGGCATAGAGTACTTTGGGGGTCATTAATGGCCGGAGGCACAGGGGTAGAATATTACTATGGATATCAAACCAACGGAACGGATTTGAATGCGCAAAATCATAGAACCAGAGACTCAAAATATACCGATGCTTCAAATGCATTAATTTTTTTCAATTCGTATTTGTTAAATGATTTAACCAAGATGGTTTCTTCAGATGGCGTCACGGCAGATGCTAATGATTATGTATTGGCAAATGCTGGTGAAATATATGCAGTATACCGGCCTAATGGTGGGTCTACTGGCCTTAGTCTGCCTTCGGGAAATAATAATTATGATGTACAATGGTATAACCCCCGTTCTGGAGGAAACCTTACTGCAAAAACGACATTAGGCAATAATTTGGTGGCTCCCAATAATAACGATTGGGTAGCCCTTATTAAGAAAAAAGACGGAACCGGAGGCGGTGACGGTGGTGGCGATTGCGTAGCTCTAGAGCAAAATGGTGTTGTAGCTGTTGAAGCCGAGCATTTTGATAGCCAAACCAAGACCGATAAAAGGAAATGGTATGTGTTAAATGGTGGAGGACCTACGCCTACACCAGATCCAGACCCAGATCATTCAAATGGTGCCAGTGAAGGAGGATATCTCGAAATATTACCAGATACTAGAGTTACCCATTCGGATCCATTGGTAAACGGTGAAAGTTTTTCTAATGCACCTGGTGTCCTTGCAATTATTAATTATAAAGTGAAATTTAATAACCCAGGGAAATATTTTGTTTGGGTAAGGGCACATTCAACTGGATCTGAAGATAATGGAGTTCATGTTGGTATCAATGGAACATGGCCAGCATCTGGACAAAGAATGCAATGGTGTGCTGGTAAAAACCAATGGACCTGGGAAAGCAAGCAACGTACCAACGCAAACCACTGTGGAGAAGCACAAAAAATATTTATAGATGTGCCAACGACTGGGATACATACAATTTCATTTTCGATGAGAGAGGATGGCTTCGAAATGGATAAGTTCGTATTGTCTAAAGCTTACACAAAACCTTCTGGAACAGGTCCTGCTGAGGTGTTGGTTGACTGTAGCGGAGATAATAATGTTCCTCAAGTATCAATTACTTCTCCTACAAACGGAAGTAGTTATGTGCCCGATACGACTATAAGATTAACTGCTAATGCTTCAGACTCTGATGGAAATATTGCTAAGGTTGAGTTTTTTGCAAATGGTAGTTTGATCGCTGCAGAAAATGTGGCACCTTATGATACAACAACAACATTTGCCAATGCTGGAAATTACTCGATTACCGCAAAAGCAACTGATAATGATGGAGCTGTGACAACTTCAGACGCGGTGAATATAGAAATAAAAGAAGATACCTCACCCCCTTCAGGTACAATTAATATTCCCGGAGCTTTTGAGGCCGAAAACTTCTCTTCTAAATCAGGAAGTGTTCGTATCGAAAATACTCCAGGCACTTCAAATCAAAACCTAGGCTATATTAAAAATGGAGATTATACAGAATATGATATGAGTATAGCCTCAAATGGGGAATATGTGTTTGAATTTTATGCCTCTAGTAAAGGAGTTGGAGGTACAGTAGATATTGTTGAGGGCTCACAAATATTAGGTTCAATTGCGTTACCCGTTACGGGACAGTGGCATGATTACAAGAAATACGCTGTCAATATATCCCTTTCTGCAGGTCAAAAAACACTTAGATTTATGTACACGGGCACAGCAGGTTACTTATACAATATTGATAGGATTGTTGCGACAAAAATAACTCCAGTTGAACAGACAGTGACATTGTCACCAATCCATGACGCCTATTTGCAAGGACCTACAGGATTTAATGCAAACATTATTCGTGTTGAACAAAATAAAAGAACGGCTTACTTAATGTTTGATCTTTCTGCGATCAATGGTTCGATTACAAAGACGCAATTAAAGTTTAAGGTAGATTCTGATCCGGGTAATGGTAATCTTACCGTGCATAAAGGCGATTCTAATAATTGGACAGAAAATAATATTTCTAATAGCAATAAACCAACAACAGGAGTCTTATTGGGTAATCTATCTTCAACTTATGGGTTGGGGGATAGTAAAACAGTTGATCTTAACGTAGCTTCAATTTCTGGGGATAAATTGTCTCTTGTAATGAACATGACTTCAGGTAATGATTTTGCATTTATGTCAAAAGAAAATTCAGCAAATTCAGCACCGAAGCTAGTGGTTACCTATACTACAACAAGTGCATTACAAAGAAGTTCCTCAGTTAATGATAATATAAATATTAAAGCTTTTCCAAATCCTATTCGTGATGTTGTTCATATATCCGGAGCGTCTAAAGGATGCCTGGTAAAGATATTTAATTCGGTAGGAGTACTACAAAAAGAGGTTACTTTAAAAGAGAAACAAATCTCCGTTGATGTTAGAGATCTTCCTTCAGGATATTATATCCTGAAAGTTTATGAATTAAATAAAACCAATTCAGAAATTTCCTCAAAAAAGTTGATTAAACAATAAAAGTCAATCGATTTTATAGAAAAAGGGTCATGAATTAAAATGACCCTTTTTTATTTTGGCACATATAATATTTATGATCTAATCTACAGCTTTTTCACTATAGGTGTTAACTTCTTTTTCAAGTTGAATGATTCGTTTTTCTATGATTTTTTTGAAGTAGGCTATATTTTTATTTTTCCCAAATTTCTTTAAATAGTCCCGGTAATACTTCAGTTTAATTTTAGGGTCTTTTGCATAGGCATCAGTAAACATAGCAAGTTGATAATGTGCTATATCGGAATCTGGATTTTCTTTAATGGCCAACTTGACGTATTGTATTGCTTTTTCCCATTTTTCTTGAAAACGATATACCATCGCCATAGACATAAGTTCTTCTTCTAGGGAAAGGTCTTTTAGAGCTAGTGCTTTTTTATAGTTTTCTAAAGCTTTTTCATACTTCTCCATTCTTTGATATGCATAAGCCAACATAGAATAACGAGAAGGTATTTTATCGTCATACTTCAAAGCTTCTTCGAGATGCTTTGCCCCTTTTTTAAATTCATTGGTTTTAGTATAGCACAGACCTAATTTTGAATGTATAAATTCATTTTCATGATTTAAAGCCAATAGTTTTTCAAAATAAGGAAGAGCACTGTAGTAATCTTCTTTGAGTAAAAAGTTTTGACCCAATATACCTATAAGCTCTGCATTTTCTGGATAAGAGTGCAATCCCAGGTTTGCAAATTCCCAAACCAGATCATAATTTCTTTTTTTAAGATAATAAGTTGCAATCTCAAAGCAGCTTTTTTGATGAGTACTGTCTAATGCAAAAGCTTGTTTAAAATAAGTTATAGCTGTAGAGTCTTTTATTCTCTTTTTGGTCAATCCTAATCGGTATTGAAAATTTGGATTTTTAGGTTGTTCTGATACGAGAGTGGAATATACACTATCTGCCTTTATGAGTTTGCGAGTGATCGTTAATAGCTTTGCATACTCAAGTTTTGTTGAAGCCAAAGCAGGGTATTCTGTTATCGCTTTCTCATAGTAATTAAGAGCTTTGTTGTATGTTCCTTTGGCCTTATGTGCTCTGGCTATTTGTAAAATCGTATATTGATCTTTTGGTGAAATTTTCTCATAGTTTTTTATGGCAGTAGAATAATCCCCTAAAGTGTATAAACTATCTGCAACGGTCAAAGCCGAAGACTGTGCTTCGGCTTTGACAACTACCCCAAACGCTAATAATAAAAGTAGTCGAACCACCCAATTATTTCCTTTTATATTTTTATTCACCATTTATCTTTAATATATAAATGTCGCCATGATATCTCCCATTAATATTGTTGAATAACAACTCTTTTGCTAGGCTTAACTCGTTGTATTTTCCTAGATGTAAGTAATAATAATTATCTACTGGATTTTGGAACCCCTGTGCAGGTAATCCAACTTTTTTAAAATTATTGATAGTTTTTTCGAATCGCGATTTACTTTTGAAAATATTGGTAACCAAATAATATCCTGATTCTATATCGTGATCAAATTCATCAGGAATTGTTTCTGTAAGAACCGCTATTTCAGAATTTGATTGTTTTTTTTCAGTTTGATTTTCAGTTTCTGTACTGTTTTGATCAACAGGAATATAAAATACAATGGGTAATGTGTATAAGACAGTCACTTTTTCACCATTTACTTCACCAGGAATCATTTGCGGTATTGCCGACACAACTCTTATAGCTTCTTGTTCTAATTCTTTAGCAGATGCTCGAGCCTGAACCTCTGTAACCGAACCTGTTGGATCAATTTTGAATTTTACATATATGCGATTCACTTCAGGTTGTGCGTATTTGCGCATATCGCCTATATTAAAGTTTGCATTTACAAAGTTTTTGATTTCTTGAGAAATGCATTTTTTCATTTCTTTAGAATCAGTAAGTGTCATACAAGCCTTAGATGTAGGAGCTTTATCAACTTTATCAAATGTAATTTCTTTTTTAGTCGAGTCTATTACAAGTTGTTTCGGCTTTTCTATGGTCTGTTCAATAGTTTCGGCAATTGCTATTTTGGATTCAAGGTTTGATTCTTCCTTTGCAATATTTTCTTTTTCAGTATTTTGTTTGGAGCTAATAGACTCATCATAAGAAACCCCTATTTTTTCAAGTAACTTTTGATTTAAAATGGCATCTCCAGGAAGTAGTTCTCCTTTTTCCTCTTTTTTCTTTGATTCGGCTTTTATAACATATTCAGTAAATACTTGAGCTCTGAGATAATTTTCTTTTGAAATTTTATTGCCATCTCTTTTAAGAGAAAAAGATTCTTTGATGTCTTTAAAAGAGGCCTTGTTTTCGATCATTTCTAAAAGCTCCTTTTCAAACTTCTTTTTTAATGCATTATCTGTAGTATCGATTAATTCAAAGGTGTTATCAGCGCTAATAGGACTAAAACTTTTTTCCTTTTCCGAAAAGGATGAAAAAACAACCATTAAGACCAAAATAGGTAATATCGCCAGATACTTGAACTTTACAATTTCTTTTGATTTTGATTTTTGCAACATTTGTATTCGTTTTTTGAGTAATGATTGATTGAAAAATTGATTAATGAACTCGATTTTTTCGGTATCGAATACTGTGTTTAATAATTGCTCATAGTACTTTCGTCTTCCAAGTGTATTAACACTCTTCGCATCTGCTATAAATTCATGAAGTGTGTTTATTCTTGATTGATAGATGTATACCAAGGGATTGAACCAAAAGATTATTTTAAGAATTTCAAACCACAATAGATCGAGAGAATGCTTTTCTTTAAGATGAACGATTTCATGAATAAGTATTTGCTCTTTTTCTGAAGAGTCAATTTTATCCCCCAAATAAATGGTATTCCAAAAGGAAAAGGCATCTTTACTATTTGGTACGGTAATTAAATTGTATCCATCAATTTTACTGCGTATTGATCTTCTTTTTAAGGCATAAAGCTTAATGCTTTTTTGAATAAAGTATAAAAGTGTAATAATTACACCAGCCAAATAGAGCAATAACCACCAATTTATATCTGCCACAGCTAAATTTGCAGTTGTTGAATGTACAGCTTCTATATTGGTAACAGGATCAGGTCGTTGCCCAATAATAACAGCAGGTAAATTAACAACATATTCTTCTGGGATATTTTCTCTGATACTTTCTACTTTAATGAAGGGTAGTATTAAGGATAGTATTGAGGTTAACAAAAGATAAACTCTGTTTAGGGAGAAAAAAGTATCCTTCTTATGAAATAAGTCATACGAAATCAAAAACAATAATTGAAAAATGACAATGTATAGTATATGCTGTGCCATAATGTATATTTTTTTTTCTTCCTTTTTGGTTTAAGAGTTTGTTTGACTATCTTCTAATTCAAGTTTCATGTTGTATGAAGGGACACTTAGCCCTTTATCTGATGTTATTGTGGTAAAGTCTAATACATTTTCATTAATTTCAGTAGCTTTTTCATCTTTAAAATATGCTTTACACTCACCATTGATCATTTTTTCGCTATACGTATCACCATAGGCTAGGTTTAATTTGTATTTCCCTTCAGGAATGTTTCTTACAAAATAGACTTGATCTCTTTTTATATGAATAGTTCGTACGCTTTGCGAACTTTCTAGCATAACAATTTCAACAATGATTTCTGCATTTTTTCCAGAAGTCAGTCTTAAATAATTATCAAGCTTGTTATCATATTTAGCCTTTTGATTAGGGCATTCAGGTTCTGCACTTCGATCTCCAATAGGACTGTTATGAGTATGGTCTTTTTCACCCTTTTTTGCAACTATATCATCTTCATTTGAAGATTCAGAATCTACTAGATCTACTTTTATATTGTAAGAAGGAACATTGCGCCCTTTATCGGTTACCAATACATTAAAATCAAGAATTTCATTGCTTACCTCGGTGGCTTTTTGATTTTTGAAGTATACTTGGCACTCCCCATTCACAGTTTTTTCGGCATAATCATCACCATAGGTTATATGAAGTTGATATTTCCCCTCGGGGATATTTCTAATATAAAAGGTCATGTTTCTTAATAAGTACACAGTTCGTACTTTTTTTGAAGTTTCTGTTGAAACCACGTCAACAATTACCTCTGCATTTTTACCTGAACGCACTTTTAGGTAATTATCCAGGTTCATGTCATATACAGAGTTTTTATTAGAGCATTCGGGTTCTCTACTTGAATATTTGGGAATGATATCTGAAGTTTTAGTATTCTCTTGGTTTTCAATATTAGTATTGGTCGATTGATTGGTTTCTTGACGACATGAAGTGTAGGTGAGGATACCTGCAATAGCAGGAATCAATAGCAGGTATTTAAACTTAGCAATTGATTTAGATTTGGACTTTTGTAACATTACTATTCGTTTTTTGATTAATGATTGATTGAAAAATTGATTGGCAAATGTGATCTCTTGAGTCTGAAAGGCAGAGTTTAGTAATTGTTCTATATAATTTCTTTTGTTTATAGTTGTAGTAACTGCTTCATCTGCAATATATTCGTGCAATATGGTAATTCTTGATTGATAGATATACATCATTGGATTCCACCAAAAAAGTATTTTAAAGGTTTCAAACCATATTTGGTCAAGGGAGTGTTTTTGTTGGACATGAACAATTTCATGAATTAAAATGTGCTTTTTTTCTTCTTCTAGTAATTGATCACCCAGATATATGGTGTTCCAAAATGAAAAGGCTTGGTTACTATTAGGTAATGTTACTACCTTTTTGTCATTTATATTGGAGATAAAAGAAAAGCTGGTCAAGACTTTGAGTTTGTATAATTTAAGTATAAGTAGAAGCAAACTTACCCCTAAGCCAATGTAGTAGAGTATAAGCCACCAGTTTGTAGGACTTTCTTCGGTACCCGTTGTTCCTAGAACCGTTAAGCTTTCAGAAGATATTGTAATTACCCTTTCCAATTGTGTTACTACTACTTGTGATGTTTCATTTTTAAAAAGTTCTATTTTTATAAAGGGCAATGCCAAAGAAAGAATAGGAGTAATAAGTAGGTATAATCTGTTCCAGTTAAAAAAAGTATCTTTTTTATGAAATGCATCATATAGAGCCAAAAATAGTACCTGAAAAATCAAGATCTGTAGAATATAATGTAGCATGGGACTATTTTTCTTTATCTAGTTCTTTTAGAATCTGTTCAAGATCTTTGATATCCATATCATTTTTTTTAACAAAAAAAGACACCATATTTCTAAAAGATCCATTAAAGTAATTGTTCATTAGCTTATTCAAAGATTGGCTACTGTAATCTTCTTTCTGTATGATTGGAAAGTAGATGTAACCCTTACCTTCTTTGCGATGAGATACGAACTCCTTGTTTTCTAGAATTCTAATAATTGTAGAAATCGTATTATATGCAGGTTTAGGCGTGGGCATTTCTGCGATAATAGAGGCTACGTTTGCTTCTTGCAGTTGCCACAATAGTTGCATTACTTCTTCTTCAGCTTTGGTAAGTTGCTTCATATAAACTATAAATTATTAAACTAAATATTTAGTTGTATGAAGCAAATATAACTAAATATTTAGTTTAAACTAATTTTTTAGTTAAAAAATATAGATTTGGTTGAACTGGTAACATTTGGGAAAACAATAATCACTTAATAGTTAATTGATAAAGAAATATTTAGGCTGGATTGCGTAGTGTAAAGCTATTGGTTTCCACCAGTTAATTTTTCACTTGCATTTAATTCAATTTCTATTTTTTTTACATTAAATATAATGGGTAAGGTGAAAATATCTTCCTGTCCGCCAGGATCTTCTTTTGGCGACAAAGGGATTAATCTGGGAAAAGATTCTAAGACCCTAATAGCTTCAATTTCTAGCGGAAATGCAATAGCCTTGGTTTGAATATCAACGATTTTACCCGTAGGGTCAATTCTAAACCTTGTATAAACACGATTCGCTCCTAACTTGGCGTCTGAAGAAATTGCAGTGATATCATAATTTGCATCTACATAGTTCTGAATTTCTTGAATTATACAATTTTTTCTTAAGCGCTCGTTAGTCACATCTTTACATTTTTGCGTAGTAAAGTTGCTTTGCGAAAAAGACAAAAAACAAGTTATTAACGCAATCATAGTGAGTGATAATGGTTGCATAATTTCGGGGTAGTTTTAAATCAGTTATTTAGGTATATTAGCATTTGCTTCCCGAAGATAATTATTTTGAAATGCAATTAAACGGTTGTAAACAGTAAGATGACAAACAATTGGATAATTAATATTTGCGTAACAAATGAGCAACATTTTCGTCATATAAACAAAAAATATGGATATAGCATTAACAATAATTGGTCTTCTATTTTGTGTTCTGGGTATTATCGGGAGCTTTCTTCCTGTTTTGCCAGGGCCTTTTACATCATGGATAGGTTTGTTAATACTCCATCTTACAAATGCAGTTCCCCAGAACTGGACTTTTTTAGGAATAACACTAGCAATTTCAATCGTGGTATGGGTGCTGGATTATATTGTTCCTGCCTTGGGGACCAAAAAGTTTGGAGGAACAAAATATGGTATGATTGGTAGTTCTTTGGGCTTAATTGTTGGGATACTTTTTTTAGGGCCTTTTGGGATCATTATAGGCCCATTTGCCGGGGCATTTATAGGAGAATTTATAAGAGACAGTAGTGAGACTTCAAAAGCATTAAAAGCTGCGTTTGGTTCTTTTATTGGATTCTTGGCTGGTACTTTTATTAAATTTATCGTTTCGGTGGCTTTTTTGGTTCTA
This sequence comes from Aquimarina gracilis, assembly GCF_035285365.1. Taxonomy (NCBI): domain Bacteria; kingdom Pseudomonadati; phylum Bacteroidota; class Flavobacteriia; order Flavobacteriales; family Flavobacteriaceae; genus Aquimarina; species Aquimarina gracilis. The sequence continues at coordinate 216,790 of NZ_JAYKLX010000003.1, forward strand.
TTTATTCAAGAAGTTTGGAATCATTGGAGGGATTTATTCTAAAGTAGGAAATGTATAGAATTAAAAAAAGCCTCTCCAAAATATAAATGGAAAAGCTTCTCATTGGTTTACTACTAAACCACTCACGATAAACGTGAGACAACACAACATTTTTAATTGCCAAAAAAAGCTTCAACGGTAATTGAAGCTTTTGCAATTTTGCGGTCTGGACGGGACTCGAACCCGCGACCCCCTGCGTGACAGGCAGGTATTCTAACCAACTGAACTACCAGACCAGTGCCTTATTGCGGATGCAAATATACATCTCATTTTATTACCCGCAAATGTTTTTTTTATTTTTTTTCAATATAATATTCTTTATTTATACAAATTTCTGTCTTTCAACAAGATATGTGGTTAAGATTTTGTCGAAATCTTTGGTTGTATCTGCCTCAACATATTTTATTCCGTACTGAGCACATTTCATTTTCAAATCATAAAAATATTCAGCGACGGCTTTTTGATAATTTTCCTTTATGTTATCAGCATATAAGTTGATATGATCTCCGGTTTCTACATCAACAAATCGAGTAGGGCGATTGCTAAAATCAAATTTCAATTCTTTTTCGCTATCAAATGTATGGAAAAGAATTACCTCATGCTTATTGTACTTTAGGTGTCTTAGCGCTTCGAATAGTTTTTCTGGGCTTGTCGATGCCTGAAACATATCTGTAAATAAAAAAATAAGAGACCTGCGGTGTATTTTTTCTGCAATTAAGTGTAAAAACTTAAAAGTTTCTGTGTTTTTTTGGTTTGATGTACTGCCAATCGTTTGGTTTAGTTGATTTAATAGCATTTGGTGATGTCTTTCACTACCTCTCTCAGGAGCATAGTAATCATATTTATCACTATAAATACTAAGACCAATAGCGTCTCTTTGTTTTTTAAGTATATTCATCAAACAAGCCGTAGCAAGAACCGAAAAACTTATTTTATTGAGAGATCCTAAATGATGCTCTTTTATTTTGGGATAGTGCATAGAAGAAGAACTATCTATAATAATATGGCATCTTAGATTAGTTTCTTCTTCATAACGCTTTGTGAAAAGTTTGTCTGTTTTAGCAAAGAGTTTCCAGTCTATATGTTTTGTGCTTTCTCCGGTATTATAGACTTTATGTTCGGCAAATTCTGCAGAAAACCCATGAAAAGGACTTTTATGCATACCAGAGATAAAACCTTCGACTACCTGCTTTGCCAGCAACTCTAGATTGGTAAATCCTCCGGTTTTATTAATTTCTTTTTGGATATCCATGTCACAGATTTTTGTGAAAATAAAAAAGGTTTGACAATTGTCAAACCTTTTTGCTGTTTTATCTTTAGATTCCTACAAAAGAGAATCTAATGCTTCGGCATATACATTTTTAGGAGATACACCAACTTGGCGACCTACTACTTCTCCATTTTGGAAAACCAAAACAGTTGGAATGTTTCTTACGCCATATTTGGCAGCAAATTCCTGATTTGCATCAACATCTACTTTTCCAACGACAGCTTTCCCATCGTATTCATCACTTATTTGTTCAATGATAGGGCCTACCATTCTACAAGGACCACACCAAGCTGCCCAAAAGTCAACTAATACTGGTTTGTCACTTTTAAGTACTACTTCATCAAAAGTAGCGTCTGTTATTTCTAGTGCCATAGTAATCTATTATTTAAAAAAATTCTTATTTACTTTTAATATTCACAAAATTAGTCAATAATTTTCCCAAAGCTTACAATCGTAATATTTCTTTTGACTATACAGTCATTTGATTTTTTGATACTTGGGTTAATGGTCAAATTATTTTGCTGAAATATAGTTTAATTTATATTGTTATAAAAACAATCTGAATTTTTAATTGAGCAAAAGAGATACTAAGTAATTTTATAATAAATTAAGATTATATTTGTTGAAGTACACCTGAAATGATCAAAGATAATCAACTACCATATTGCGATTTAATTTTCAAAGAAACCCATGCCATCTTAATTATGCATGAGGGTTCGGCAATCACCATGCAAACGTCGTCTGAGATTACAATGCGGCTTGAAGAATATTACAATGGGAATAACTTTGTGTTTATTACGCATAGAAAGTTTCCGCATGATATAGATCTAAACGTGTATAAAGGAAAAATCCTAAAGAATATGATAGGTTTTGCTATTGTGTCAGATAACCCTGAAGAGATGAAGAGAGCTTTACAGGAACAGCCGTTATGGAATGAAGCTTTTACTTTTTTTGATGAATTAAGTGAAGCAGAAAATTGGGCAAGTAGTTTCTTTGATTAGTATTATTCGAGATTTTGTTCATTGTATAACCCTATTAAGTGGGTTCTTACTTTAACCGAGATTTCATCTTTGTTCGAAACTTGTACTTTCATAGTTTTGCTATCAATCAACGGCATATGGCATTGTATGCAGTTGTTGCCCATTTCTTGAATTTGTAACTGATCTTCACCGCATGCAATTGGATTGCTCATTTTGCTATGACATGCAACACATTTTTGATTAAAGCTAGCGTGGTTTCCGCGTTCTTTTTTATGCGGGTTGTGGCAAGTAGTGCAATCTAGATTATTGCTTTTTTGAAAGCATGTACTGGCTTTTAATAAGCCATATTGATTTCCGTGTACGTCCAAGTTGCCTAGGTCATTTTCATCATAATCCGGAGATGAAAGGTTGTCTAATATATCACCTGCATTAAAATCAAAAGCGCCTTTTGAGAATTGTTTTCTTAATCCGGAATGACATAATCCACATGCATCCAGACGTTGTTGTCTACTTAAAGAATTATACTTCATGATGTTTTGTCCAATGGTCTCTTCTGGATGCAATTGGTGGTATTTTACATGTTCAGACACTTCTCCATGACATCTTTGACAATCTATTCCATATACAATATTGGTTTTGTGAAATCGGTTTCCGTTTTTATTGCCAGATACATTTTGTGCATAGGTAGTGTGGCATTCTAGGCAACGTTCTATGACTGGCCTTGCCGGCGCAAGTTTTTTTACAGCGCCTGGACTATTAATCCAGCTATCGGTTGGTGTAAAATAAGAAGCTTGTAGTTGAAATAGTTGGTCCTGATGCCGCATTAGGTATGATTGACCTTTGGTTCCTGATCCTATCACGATATCCATTTTGGCACTATAAAAAGGTCGATCTTGTTTTCCGATTCGAGCTTCCTGGTAATAACCAGAATCCTTTTCGACCATTTTTATAGATTCTTTGTCGTTAAGGATAAGCCTGTTTTTGTCTTCTAGAAAGCTTCCTTTGATTGTATTTTTATTTGCAATTTGAAAAGAATTGAAATGTGCAGTTTTATAATGATTCTCTACAATTTGTTGGTGACATTGCATGCAAATTTTGGAGTCAATAAATTTCATCCCGTTATGGTGCACTGCAATAGGAGTAATGGCTACATATTCATCGGTATTACGTTTGTTTTCTCTTTTTAGAAGAAAATAAACTAAAGTGAATATGATGACAATGCTTATTGAAATTAAATAAAATCCCCTTTTTGGCATAGATGATTATGGATTAATCTATTACAAGATAAAGGATTTTTGTTTAAGATATCTTAAAACTCGAACAAGCTTGGTCAATTTAATTTGTAATACACAGAGTCATTTTCGAGAGCCGCAAGCAACTCTTGAGAAATATTTACCTTTTGTTTTCTACTTGGCATATGCAGTTTTAATTGTTCGGCCATTTCATAAATCACAAAATTCAAAGTATGGTTACCAGAATGTTCAGTTAATAATTCTTTTAAGCCATTAATTCTGTGATCTGATAGCTCATTAATATCTAATTGGATCGTAAGTTTTCGAGCGTATGTTTCCATTACATCATGAAGCAACTGGAAGCTATTAAATTGTATTCTTGGATCTCCTTTTTTACCTGTATCACGATTTACCCAGCCTTCTTTTATAAAGGCTTTGGCGTAAACGAAAGTGCTTTTTACCAAAAATGGTCTGTGTTTAAGATATTCCTCTCCGAATATTCTAAACTCATGAGCCGTATTATAATCTTCTATTGTAAAAGTGGCCCAGCCTTTTCCATTTTTGGAAGTACGGTGTTCGACAGTAGTAATTACTCCACCAAATGATAATTCTCTATTAATATTGCTTTCTAGATCAGCAAAATTTAGTAGGGTAGCGTTACAGAAATATTTCATTTCGTATTTAAAATCATCAAGAGGGTGTCCAGATAGATAGATTCCTACTACTTCTTTTTCACGAGCTAGTTTTTCCATAGTTCCCCATTCTTCGCAAGGAGGGACTATAGGTTCTGGTATTTGCACTTCACTAGATTCTCCGAAAAGACTTACTTGTGAAGAGTTTTCGCTTTCCTGGTATTTAGAGCCGTATTTCATTGCTTTTTCAAGAAAAGTAATACCATCTCCTTCTTCATGAAAGTATTGTCCCCGATGTGTTTCAGTAAATGAATCAAACCCTCCTGCCAGGGCAAGGCTTTCAAATGCTTTTTTATTTGCTGCTCGGAGATCAATTCTTTTGGCGAGATCGAAAATAGATTTGTAGGGTCCGCTTTCTTTTCTGTTTTCGACAATAGTTGCTACCGCTCCGGTTCCTACACCTTTTATGGCACCCATTCCAAAACGCACGGCTCCGTCTTTATTCACAGAGAACTTACGATAAGATTCGTTGACATCTGGTCCTAGTACTTCAAGTTTCATGCGTTTACATTCTTCCATAAAGAAAGTAACCTGCTTAATATCATTCATATTGTTTGAAAGTACAGCAGCCATATATTCTGCAGGGTAGTGAGCTTTTAAGTAAGCGGTTTGGTATGCAATCCAAGCATAACATGTTGAATGTGATTTGTTAAAGGCGTATGCTGCAAATGCTTCCCAATCTTTCCAGATTTTTTCTAATTTATCTTCTGGGTGTCCTTTGGCAGCAGCTTGATCGATAAATTTGGGTTTCATTTTATCTAGAACAGCCTTCTGTTTTTTACCCATAGCTTTACGAAGAACATCGGCTTCACCTTTTGTAAAATCTGCTAGTTTTTGAGAAAGGAGCATCACCTGCTCTTGGTAGACCGTAATTCCGTAGGTCTCTTTCAGGTATTCTTCACAAGCTTCCAGATCGTATATAATTTCCTCGGTACCGTGTTTTCTATTAATAAAACTTGGGATATATTCTAGTGGTCCGGGTCTATACAAGGCATTCATAGCAATAAGATCTGCAAAAACCGTAGGTTTAAGCTCTTTCATATACTTTTGCATCCCGGGGGATTCGTATTGGAACACTCCTACAGTTTCTCCACGTTGGAAAAGAGCATAGGTTTCTTGGTCATCCAATGGAAAATTTTCTGGATCTAACTCTATACCGTGCTTGGCTTTTACAATTTTTACGGTATCCTTGATTAGAGTAAGTGTTTTAAGTCCCAGGAAATCCATTTTTAGAAGTCCTGCGCTCTCTACCACAGAGTTATCAAACTGAGTACAGTACATGTCTGAATCTTTGGCCAGTGCCACGGGAACAAATTTGGTAATGTCGTCGGGCGTAATTATTACTCCACAGGCATGAATCCCAGTGTTGCGAACAGATCCTTCTAATACTCGTGCCTGATTCAATGTTTCGGCTTCTAGATCACTTCCTTCGGCAATATTGAGAAGTTCGTTGATTTTTTCAAGTTCGTCTCCTCTGAATTTTTGTTTTAAGGTTGCTTCATCTACTCCAAATATTTTACCAAGCTTGGACATGTTGGGTATTAGCTTGGCGATACGATCTGCGTCACCAAGAGGTAAATCGAGTACTCTAGCCGTATCTCTGATAGATGATTTTGCAGCCATAGTACCGTAGGTGATAATCTGTGCCACTTGATTAGCGCCATATTTTTCGATCACATAATCCATGACACGGCCACGTCCTTCGTCATCAAAGTCGATATCGATATCGGGCATGCTTACACGATCAGGATTTAAGAAACGCTCAAAAAGTAGATCATATTTAATGGGGTCCAGATTTGTAATCCAAAGACAATAAGCTACCGCCGATCCTGCTGCCGATCCCCGTCCAGGGCCTACCGATACACCCATGTCTCGAGCAGCTCGAATAAAGTCTTCAACAATCAAGAAATATCCAGGGTATCCTGTATTTTCAATTACTTTAAGTTCGAAATCCAGTCGTTCATCAATTTCAGGAGTGATTTCTCCGTATCGAATTTTTGCACCTTCATAGGTAATATGTCTTAAGTATGCATTTTCTCCTCGTTTCCCTCCGTCAATTTTATCCTCATCAGATTGAAACTCTTCAGGAATATCAAAAGCAGGTAAAAGTACATCTCTGGCAAGAACAAAAGGTTCTATTTTATCTACGATTTCCTGAATATTAATAATTGCTTCGGGTAAATCTTTGAAGAGGTTTTTCATCTCTTCTTGTGATTTGAAATAGTATTCTTGATTGGGTAAGCCGTATCGATATCCTCTACCTCGGCCTATTGGTGTAGCTTGCTTTTCTCCATCTTTTACACATAGTAAAATATCGTGAGCATTGGCATCTTCCTTTTCGCAATAATAGGTGTTGTTTGTGGCAACGGTTTTTATGTTATATTTTTTCGCAAATTGAATCAATACTTGATTTACTCTGTTCTCATCTTCTTGATTATGGCGCATGATCTCGATGTACAGGTCATCTCCAAATTCTTGATGCCACCATTGTAAAGCTTCTTCGGCTTGTTTTTCACCAATATTCAAAACTTTACTAGGAACTTCTCCGTATAAATTTCCGGTAAGTACTATAATATCTTCCTTGTATTGTTTAATGACCTCTTTATCAATACGAGGTACATAATAGAAACCATCTACGAAGGCTGTAGACGACATTTTGGCTAGATTGTGATATCCGTTTTTATTTTTGGCAAGTAATACAATTTGATAGCCATTATCCTTTCTTGATTTATCCTTATGATTTTCACATACAAAAAACTCACAGCCAACAATTGGTTTCATCTCTATGCCTTCGGGCTCCTGTCCATTTTCTATTGCTTCCGCGTTTTTTGCTTTTATACTTTTATTATGATTAGAAACTGCTTGTACAAAATGAAATGCTCCCATCATGTTTGCATGATCTGTCATGGCTACCGCATTCATTTTATGCTGCGCTGCTACATTTACCAAATCTGGGATACTTGTGGTAGACTGTAATACTGAAAACTGAGTGTGATTGTGTAAATGGGCAAAGCCTACTTCATCTAAGGCAGCGATATTTTCATCAATCTCCTGCTGGGATAAATTTGAAGTATCTTCTTGGGCAAGAGCTTCTCTAATTTTTTGAGAAGCTTTCTTTAGATTAATGTGCTTTAACCCAATAAGCTGGATTGGTTCTGGATTGGCTTGCTCAAAATTTTCGAAATAATCAGGCTGAACATCAAGTTCTTCTATTGTAAAAACTTGTTTACGAATCAATTCTAGAAAACAACGAGTGGTAGCTTCAACATCGGCCGTTGCATTATGGGCTTCGCTAAAAGCGACACCAAACAAATGCTCGTGTAGTTCTGTAAGGGTGGGTAATTTATATTTACCTCCCCGACCACCCGGAATTTTACAAAGTTCTGCTGTAGTTTCGGTACATGTATCTAAAACAGGAAGTTCTTGTAAATTATTTTCTACTCCCAAACGGTAGAATTCTGCGCCCATGATATTAACATCAAAGCCAACATTTTGACCAACAATAAACTTTGTTTTTGATAAAGCAACTTTAAATTTCTCTAATGTTTCCTCGAGAGTTATCCCATCCTGTTCGGCTAGTTCGGTCGAGATCCCGTGAATCTTTTCTGCATCGTATGGGATATTAAAACCATCTGGTTTTACCAGGTAGTCCTGGTGTTCGATACAGTTTCCCATAGCATCGTGTAACTGCCATGCGATTTGTATACATCTTGGCCAGTTATCGGTATCGCTAATAGGGGCGTCCCATCGTTTTGGTAATCCGGTGGTTTCGGTATCAAAAACTAAATACATAAAAGATATATTTCGAGAAAGTTGAAATTACAATTGACTTCCAAAAATACAGAAAATCATAAGTTCTTTTTCTGAAAAGTTATCCCGAATTATTAACGATTCTGCTAAATCTGTTTTTTTTGTACTTATCAGTAACTAAAAAAACACCCATTTTTAATAATGAGTGTTTTCGGTGATTGAGTTGAGTTGTGATTTTAATAACCAAAATCAAATACTCCTTCAGATACCTGGACACCGCTTCGGGTTTCAAATTCAAAACTTCCGCTTAGGCATTTGGTATCTATATTGTGTTCTGTTATAATAATAGTTCCGCTAAGTGCAGAAGACTTGTCCTTTCTTTTGGTGAATGTGGCACTATAATCTCCAGATCCACTTAGTGCATATGTCCCTGGTGCAGCATCAGATGGGAAAACAATTTCAATTTCATTTTCTGCATTTGTTGCCTTTATCATTATAGAAACATTGTCAACGCCAAACAGTCGTGCAGTATGGTCATCTGTAATCATTTCATAACCATCTACCATTGCAGTAAGCGATGCATTAAGCAAACAAGGATTTATCTCCTCTGCAACAGTGTCTTCAATTACAGCATTTTCAATGGGTAACCTGTAGAACCATCCATTGTTAAAACTAGAACTATTTCCGTTACTATCCTTTAGGTTTTTAAAGTAAAAGTTTCCAGAAATTTCATTGTTATAGATTTCTGTGATAGTAACTTCGCCTTCGGTTTCTTGGTCTTGAACAAAGAATTTAGTCTGATTTTTTTGGAAACTTACTTCGTTTAGGGTTTGTCCCATTTTATAGACACCCATTTTTGTAGCTGCGATTGTAAAACTTATTGATTGGTCTCCTTCGCTTCCAACGATAACTAATGTTCCGTCATCATGAATCATAGCTTTTTTCGAAGAGGATCTAAAGTTTTCTCCATCAACTTGTGCTTGTAACGCAGGGTCGTTGATTTCGATATCAGTTGAGCAAGAAGTAAAAACAAGGCAGAAAACTGCCAGTAATAGTGTAGTTATTCTGATCATAGGCTTGGGGCTTTGCTTTTTTAAGAACAATACAATATATCGTACTAAAAATGTTTACATTACAAACATATAATGAAAAATCGGATAAATCAATTTTTTTATCGAAAAAAAACATATTTTATCGATGAAATACACAAAATTGAATTTTTCTTCAGGTATTTGCATAAGATTATAGGGATTTTACCTTCAAGATTGTGTAAAAAAACCATAGAAGAAGATGTAGGTAAAAGATAAACTATTCTACTTCAGAGAATAAACTTTAAGATTATTGATTTCTTTTCATTAAAAATAATTACCTTTGCGCCCTTAATTATAATCCGGGTCGAGTACCCAAAAATTAATTTATATGCCTGTTAAAATTAGATTACAGAGACACGGTAAAAAAGGAAAACCTTTTTACTGGATCGTAGCAGCAGATGCACGATCAAAAAGAGATGGTAGATTTCTTGAAAAATTAGGTACTTACAATCCTAATGTAAACCCAGCAAGTATTGACCTTGATGTTGATGGAGCTGTAAAATGGTTACAAAATGGTGCGCAACCTACCGATACGGCAAGAGCTATCTTATCTTACAAAGGCGCTTTACTTAAAAATCACCTGGCAGGTGGAGTTAAAAAAGGAGCGTTGACGGAAGAGCAAGCCGAAGAAAAATTCCAAGCTTGGTTATCTGAAAAAGAAGGAGCTGTTGATGCTAAAAAAGATGCATTAGCAAAAGCTGAAGCAGATGCCAAAGCAAAAGCTCTAGCAGCTGAAAAAGAAGTAAATGCTAAGCGTGAAGCAGAAGCTGCAGAAGCAGAAGCTGCTGTAAAAGCCGAGGAAGCTGCCGCTGAAGCACCTGAAGCACCTGAAGCAGAAGCTGCAACAGAAGAAGTAACTGAAGAAGCTAGCAACGAACAAGAATAGTTGTATTATTGACGATGAAGAAAGAAGAATGCTTCTATCTGGGTAAAATCGTAAGTAAATTTAGTTTTAAGGGAGAGGTATTGATTAAATTAGATACCGATGAACCCGAAAGTTATGTAAAAATGGAATCAGTATTTATTGATTATAACAATAATCTGGTTCCATTTTTTATTGAAAAAAGTAAACTTCATAAAAGCGATTTACTTCGAGTAAAATTTGAAGATATAGATTCTGAAGAAGATGCCGATGATCTCATGAAAGCAGAAATATATCTCCCACTTTCCTTATTGCCAAAACTTGAAGGAGATCAATTCTATTATCACGAAGTAATTGGATTTACAATTGTAGATAAAACATTTGGAACTGTTGGAATCATAAAAGCTATTAATGACTCGACTGCTCAGGCCTTGTTTGAAATTGATCGAGAAGGAATTGAGATTTTAATACCTATGAATGACGAGTTTATCGATAAAATAGATCGAGAAGCCAAACAGGTGATTGTAAATACTCCAGAAGGATTGATAGATCTTTATCTATAAAAAAACTTCAAAATTTCAAAAACCAGATTCCAGTTATTGAAAACTTGGAATTTCAAATATGAAACCTTTTAAATTTAAGCAATTTACGATCCATCAAGATCGCTGTGCAATGAAAATTGGGACAGATGGAGTCTTGTTGGGTGCCTGGGTGCCTATCGAATCTTCGATAAATTCTATTTTGGATGTTGGAACAGGCACTGGCGTTATTGCTTTAATGGCTGCGCAAAGATCAAATGCTGAAACTATTGATGCCCTAGAAATTGATGCCGATGCGTACGAGCAAGCAGTAGAAAATTTTGAAGCATCACCATGGGGGGATCGTTTATTTTGCTACCATGCATCTTTTCAGGAGTTCTTTCAAGAAATAGATGATCAATACGATTTATTGATTAGCAACCCTCCTTTTTACACAAGTGATTATAAGACCGAAAACCGGCAGCGCGATTTAGCAAGGTTTCAGGATGCACTTCCATTTGAACATTTATTTATAGGTGCTTCCAGACTATTGTCCGATCAGGGGAAATTGGCAATAATTCTCCCTTTTAAAGAAGAAGAAAATGTAATTGAAATAGGAAAACAAGTACAATTATTTCCACAAAAAATTACACGTGTTAGAGGGAATGCTACCTCGGCTATAAAAAGGAGCATGATCTTATTTGGTTTTAATCATAGCGAATGTGAATTGGATGAGTTGGTTATTGAAAATAATCGTCATCAATACACCGATGCGTATAGTAATCTTACCAAAGATTTTTATCTCAAAATGTAAAAAAAGGAGCATTTATAAAAAACACTCCTTTTCCAAAAATTCAATCACTCTACGAAGCTTACTTCATCATGAAATAAAGCTATATGTTTTGGTTGGTATTTTCTTGTTATTTGGTGATCCAATTCCCGTCTGCGTCACAGAATACCTCCATTTCTTTTTCACCTTGCTTCAAGATTAGCTTAAATTCTGAAGCATCTTCTTTTGCAGCAGCTTTTTCTATTGTAGCTCCGGCAAAATCTTTGGACACAGCATCTAAGACTTTTTGTGGTAAGTTTTCTACGGCTAGGTCAATATACTTATCCTGAGCAGGAGTAGTAACTTCGGTATTATCATTTGAAGCAATTTCTTGTGCGCTGATTTCCTGAGTTCCTAATAATAATCCAAAAGCTAATACTGGTAATACAAATAAATTTTTCATTTTGCGTTTCTTTTTAAGATTTACATTTTGTTACATCTCACTATGTAGAAGAATTATGCCAGAGCCAAAAATGCAAACCAGAATTGAAGTTAAAATACTTATTTTCAGTGTTTTAATGTAAAGTAACATAAGGTTTCTCTGAATGTTAAAAAATTCTTATTTGTGTAGAAAAAAATGTTGAACTGCGGAATTTGTACCCAAAAATTATGTTTTAGGTTTGTTGCTTGATGATCTCATGAAAAGTCAAATTCGTCTTATTTTTATCTTTAATCAATAGAGGTGACACTTTTTGAAACAAAAAGAAATAATACCGTCCTTTTTTTAATCATTTCTTAATGAATCTCACTATTTTTGAAGATATCTTAAATTAATCCGATAGTTTATGAAACCAGATCTTTTTGAAGCTCCAGATTATTATAATATAGACGAACTGCTTACCGATGAGCATAAATTAGTGCGCGATGCTGCCCGAAGTTGGGTGAAACGTGAAGTGTCACCAATTATAGAGGAGTATGCACAAAGAGCAGAGTTTCCTAATCAAATTATTAAAGGATTGGCAGAAATAGGAGCTTTTGGTCCGTATATCCCCGAAGAATACGGTGGGGCAGGACTGGATCAAATAAGTTATGGGTTAATAATGCAAGAGATAGAACGTGGGGATTCTGGTGTAAGATCCACATCTTCTGTGCAATCGTCGTTGGTGATGTATCCTATTTGGAAGTATGGTAATGAAGAACAACGAAAAAAATACCTTCCCAAATTGGCATCCGGAGAGTTTATGGGGTGTTTCGGACTTACAGAACCTGATCATGGATCAAATCCAGGGGGGATGACCACAAATTTTAAAGATAAAGGAGATCACTATCTGTTAAATGGAGCAAAACTTTGGATTTCTAACGCGCCATTTGCCGATATTGCTGTAGTTTGGGCAAAGAATGAAGAAGGCAGAATTCATGGACTAGTCGTTGAGCGAGGCATGGAAGGATTTACAACTCCCGAGACGCATAACAAATGGTCATTAAGGGCATCTGCTACTGGAGAATTGATTTTTGATAATGTAAAAGTTCCTAAAGAAAATCTCTTACCTAATAAGAGTGGACTGGGAGCTCCGTTAGGATGTTTGGACTCTGCAAGGTACGGCATTGCTTGGGGAGCTATTGGCGCAGCTATGGATTGTTATGATACCGCGTTGCGATATGCCAAAGAGCGGATTCAGTTTGATAAACCCATTGGTGCGACTCAATTACAGCAAAAGAAACTTGCCGAAATGATTACCGAAATTACTAAGGCCCAGCTTCTGGCATGGCGATTAGGAGTGTTGCGTAACCAAGGTAAGGCTACAAGTGCACAAATATCTATGGCAAAGCGTAATAATGTGGAAATGGCCATAAAAATTGCAAGAGAAGCGAGACAGATTCTTGGAGGCATGGGGATTACAGGAGAGTATAGTATTATGCGACACATGATGAATTTGGAAAGTGTAATCACCTATGAAGGTACACACGATATTCATTTGTTAATTACTGGTCTGGATATTACAGGTTTCTCTGCTTTTAAGTAATAACAGGGTACTCCGAGTGGAGTCAAAGAGTAGAACCAGCAAAGAATATAATCCCGTTACGCTAAGTACTTCGACTTGATTAAGTACAGATTTCTTGACAAGAAAAAATTCTCCCATACCAAAGCATGGGAGAATCAAGGGAATTACAAAAAATCAGCAAATCGCCGAAAATTAAGGGGTAATTATACCACCTTAGGATCCAATATTGATATCGCCTACCCCTAGTCTCCATCGGATATTGGATCTTTTTTGTGTTCCTATTGGCTAAACTTAAATTGCAAATGAAAAATCCCATTTACAGTGCAAGGATACAGCACGTGAGTTTCATTTTTTGAAACTGAGAATATTTTTTTATGATTTTTTTGATCTAGAAAATGTAATATTGGTTTGTCAAATTAGGATGTTATGTATTTTGGACAAACGGGTTTAATTATTTGTAATAATTAAATGTGAAAAAACCATGATTAAATAATAGCGAAGATTAAAGTGAAACCTATTCAAAACAGGGAATCGTAAACCGTTTAATTTTACCGTTTTTCAGAACAATTTCAAACTTTTCTTTATTGGCGTTTTTCTTTATTTTTTGCCCGATATAGAAATACTTTTGGATCAATTTTTTGTCATTGAAGTAATACCTGAATTCCTTATACGTGGTATCCATCTTTCTTATTTTAAGATTACCTCTAGTTGTATCTATTATAATACCATGATATGTATCATCTATTTTTTTCTGGCACCCGGATCGATTTCTTTTCCATTCCTTTCTTTCATTGATGTCATGGATATATATACCACTGTAAACAATGATCAAAAGCAGCGAAACAACGGTTAAGATTCTAGTTGATTTTTGATAATATAGTTTCTTTTTTGATAAAATCTGATGTAATACAAACCAGGAAATAAGAAGTCCCAAAAAAATAATGGGCATACTATATACAAACGCAAATCCCCTCCCTCCTTCAAAAGTGCTTACATTAAGAGTAAGCAGGTACGCTAAACTTGGGGTTAGTAGTACAGCAGTAATGACCCCTATAGTAAAATAAAAAGGTTTATTCATGATTTTGAATGTGCTCGTATGCAATTCCAATATAAACAAACTATCTTAAATACAATCGAATAGGCTCTGGAAGCATATTTGTGTAATTTTGTATTGAAAATCTTTTTAAATGAAAATATTCGGACATCGTGGGGCAGCTGGTCTTGTGGCAGAGAATACCTTAGAATCAATTGCCGAAGCTTTATTATATCCTATTGATGGTATCGAAATCGATGTGCATCTTTGTAAATCGGGAGAATTAGTAGTAATTCATGATGAAACACTGGATAGAACCACCAATGGTAAAGGAAACGTAAGTGATTATACTATACGTGAATTAAAAAAGTTCAGTAGCGAAGAAGGGTTTAAAATTCCCACTTTAGAGGAAGTCTTGCACCTTATTGATGCTCGATGTAACTTGAATATTGAGCTAAAAGGGAAAAATACTGCGATTCCTATGGTAAAGTTAGTCGAAGAGTACATTCACAAAACCCATTGGGAATATAATCATTTTATAATTTCAAGTTTTGACCATCCTCAATTGTTTGAGATAAAGGAAACTAATTCGAAATTCAAAATTGGTGTGCTGACCGAAGAAAATATTACCGCCGTTTTACCGGTCGCCAAAGAACTGGATGCTTTCTCTATACACCCACCAATTACAACGTTAACTAATGATGAGGTTACTTTGGCTCAGGAAAAAGGGCTCAGGGTATATGTTTGGACAGTCAATACTGAAAATTTGATTAAACAGTCAAAAAAGTGGAATGTTGATGTTGTCATCACAGATTTTCCGAATTTTGTATAATGAGCTATGATCTAATTATTGTTGGTGGTGGTGCTGCTGGATTTTTTACCGCAATTAATGTTGCCGAAAATGATCCCAATCTTAAAATTGCCATTTTAGAACGAGGAAAAGAGGTGCTATCAAAAGTACGTGTATCAGGAGGTGGGCGTTGTAATGTTACCCATGCCGAATTTGTACCGAATGAGTTGAGTAAAAATTACCCTCGAGGAGAAAAAGAACTTAAAGGACCTTTTCATACGTTTATGACGGGGGATACCATGGAATGGTTTGATCGTAAAGGTGTTGAATTAAAAATTGAAGCAGATGGAAGGATATTCCCGGTGTCGGATTCTTCACAGACCATTATCAATTGTTTCCTTACTGAAGCTAAAAAATTAGGAGTCGAAGTACTTACAAATCACTCTGTGAAAGCTTTTAAAGTTGAAGATACATATTGGAACATTAATACGACTCAAGGGGATTTTATTACCAAGAAATTGATGATTGCCACAGGAAGTAATCCCAAAATCTGGAAATTATTACAAGATTTGGGTCATAATGCAATTGATCCCGTACCATCGTTGTTTACATTTAATATTAAAGATCCAAGAATTAAAAATCTTCCGGGAGTAGTGACCAATGCGACCGTAAAAGTTAAAAACTCAAAGTTAACTAGTGAAGGGCCTTTGTTGATAACACATTGGGGGATGAGCGGTCCGGCCATATTAAAACTATCAGCATGGGGAGCAATAGAGCTTAATGAATTTCAGTATAATTTTGAAATTAGTGTAAATTGGCTTCAGTATGCCACACAAGAAGAAACATTAGGTCAACTTAAAGAATTAAAAAATAACCATTCAAAACAACAGGTGTATACTTATGCCCAGTTCGAGTTGCCAAAAAGATTGTGGCAAAGTTTAGTACTGGCATCAGGAATTAAAAAAGAGATACGCTGGGCAGATGTAAATAAATCTCAGCTTCATAAGTTGTCTGAGGAGCTTACAAAAGGGGCCTTTCAGGTAAAAGGAAAAAGCACTTTTAAAGAAGAGTTTGTAACAGCTGGAGGCATAGATCTAAAAGAATTAAACTTTAAAACCTTTGAAAGTAAAAAATACAAAAATTTATATTTTGCCGGAGAAGTACTCAATATTGATGCAATTACCGGAGGGTTTAATTTTCAAAATGCCTGGACCGGAGGTTTTATTGCAGCGCAGGCTATAACCAATAATACCAAGTAAATTATGAACACATATATTGCTCTACTGCGAGGGATTAATGTAAGCGGACAGAAAATGATAAAGATGGTTGATCTTAAAACCATGTTTGAAAATTTGGGTTTTGTTTCGGTAAAGACCTATATCCAAAGTGGTAATGTTGTTTTTAAAAGCGAAAAGGAGGATGTGAAACAAATTGGTTCGCTTATTAAACAAGGGATTCTTGAAATATTTGGATATGAAGTTCCTGTATTGGTACTTACTCATGAAAAATTAGATTCAATTTATAAAGAAAATCCTTTTTTGGATCGTATTGCCAATGGAGAAATCGAGGAAAAAAAGATGTATTTCACATTACTTTCCAATTCGCCGGATACCACAATGAAAAAAGAACTTGAAACCACGACATATGGAAAGGAAGAATTTATAATTACAGAAGAAGTAGTGTACTTTTTTGCAGCTATTGGGTATGGTAAAACAAAGTTGAATAATAACTTCTTTGAAAAAAAATTGAAATGTAGTGCTACTACCCGAAACTTGAAAACGGTAATTAAATTGTTAGAATTAAGTAATTTATAGTGATAATAGTATCGGTAATATTCGCTTTTTAATGTAAAATTTCTTAACTTAATAGAGTATTAACCAATACCTTTTTAACTATGAAAAAAATTACTTTACTTCTTATTCTTGCGTTTACATTTAACAGTATACAACAGGTCACAGCATTCAATGGGAATGAACCTATAAAGCAATTATTGATGGATTATATCAATAAGATGAATGCATTAACGCAAGGGACCCAAAAAGAAGATGTATTGGAGCTGTTTGATGAGAAATACAATGGTAATACTGTATATGTAAATTTATCTGGAGCTTTGGTGCGGAAAAATTATAGTAAGAAGGATATCGCCTCTCAATTGGATGATATCGTAAACGATAATAACTATAAATTCAAACTTATTTTAGACAAAGTTGTTTTTCAAACACAAAAAGAACGTGCCGGAACCATTTCGGCAGTAATTAATTTTGAATCTTATATAGATAAAAAAATAGCAGAAAAAGGAACTATGTTAATGGATGTTGTAGCTATTAGATCTAATGGCGGTTGGAAAATTGTTCAAAATAATATGATTCGAGTTTCGGAAGCCAAAGATATTGGTGAGTGTGTTTGTTACGTTTATGGAAAAGGTAGTACAAAGTTTGTAACCGAAGTATATTTTCCGTCAGGGTTAGAATATAGCCAGGAGTTTGATGCTTTTCAGGTTACCACCAAAGACAATAAACGAATAATTAAATCTGATAATAATGATTTTTACTGGAGTCGAGATACTGGTAAGCTTACTTTTAAGGGAGGAGAAATTGGACGAGCAGAGAATGCGAGAAAAGCAGTAGAAATTGTGTTAAAGGACCTGTACAAAGACTCCTGTGTAAATATTGTTTTTAATTAAATAAAATGTGATTGTTTAAAACAATGAATTATAAAGAAACCCGCTTTGTTATAGCGGGTTTCTTTATAAGATTGCCTTTATATTCTAGCCTAAATTATTGTTTTGTCTTTTAAAAAACCTCTCCACGATATTTCAATAGCTTGATTAATATGTTTTTCCTGGAGTTTTATTTGTTCGTTTTCATGAATTTTTACCAAAGAGACTACGTTCCCAAAAAATAATTCTTCCATCACCAATGTGTTGTAGGCTTTAAACACCTTTTCTTTAACACCTCGTTTAAAGTATTCTTCGATATCATGGTAGTATTCTCTTGCTTTATCTTTTAAGGACTGTGGGATTTCTGGCGAACGTGCAATTTGTTCAGAAAAGATAAAAGCTAAAGGGTTATTTACAAAATAATAAAACAAATTAAGCCACATGACAGTAAACTGTTTTTTAATATCATCTTCCGGAATATTACGCATTACGACAGTACCAAAATCCTGGGTAAGCATTAAATACAATTCTGTGATAATCTCTTCTTTATTCTTAAAATGGTGATATACGGTACCATTGGCTACACCAGATTCTTTAATAATCTGAGAAAGAGAAGTAGCACCAATACCTTGTTTTGTTATTAATTCTAGAGTAGTCTGTAAGACTATTGCTTTTTTACTCATAAAAAAATGAAATTCCTTATTCTTTAACTTAATTTAGTTGCCATATGCCAAAATTCAATGCAGTTGCAAATGCAACCCAAACAACATAAGGGATAAGTAGGTAAGCGGCAATACTATTTACAACCGTGAACCATTTGATTGTAAATAGCAATAGGATAAATAGGGCAATAATATCCAATAATGCAAGCAAAGGATTTTGCAATCCAAAGAAAAAAATGGACCAAGCGGCGTTGAGTAACAATTGAAACCCAAAATGATATAACGCAACTTTTACCCATTTATGATAAAAACCTTTGCTCCAAACAATTCCGGCCGATATGCCCATTAGTATATATAGGACCATCCATACAGGAGCAAAAATCCAATTAGGGGGTGTAAAAGAAGGTTTTTTTAAAGTTACATACCATGTATCAATAGAAGTTTGCGTAGCAATACTACTTAAAAACCCTATGAGTAAACATACAAGAACCGCAATACCGATGCGAATTAACCTTTTTTTCATTAAAATAGATTAGTGCAGTACTAAAATAGCAATTTATTTTTACTACCAATGTGCCTAAATATCTTAGACCACCTATATTTGCCTAAAATTCTGTTATACTATGATAGATTATCCCGAGTTTGTTTTGCCAATTTTTTCTGAGTTACCAGATACCGGAACAATACGTTGCACTTCGCCAAGTAATATTGCTTTAGTAAAATATTGGGGAAAAAGACCTGTTCAACTTCCTGAAAATGCTTCGATTAGCTTTACTTTGGATGCATGCAAAACTACAACAAGTTTGTCATATAAAAAGAAAAATAAAATTTCTGAAGACTTTGATTTTGAACTATTTTTTGAAGGAAATCCTAAACCCGATTTTAAACCAAAGATTCAAAATTTCTTTAAAAGAATTGAAGCATACGTTCCATTTTTGAAAAACTATGCGTTTACAATAGAAACCAGTAACACATTTCCACATAGTAGTGGTATTGCTTCTTCTGCAAGCGGTATGAGTGCGCTTGCATTTTGTATCATGCAGTTAGAAAAAAAGATTAATCCCAATATTGTAGAAGAAGAATTTCTTAAGAAAACTTCATTTTTGGCAAGATTAGGTTCGGGAAGCGCATGTAGAAGTCTTGAAGGCCCAATAACTGTTTGGGGAGAGCATAAAGGTATTGAAGGTAGTAATGATACTTTTGCAATCAAATTTCCGCATAGCATTCATAAAAACTTTATAGATTATCAAGATGCCATTCTTTTAATAGACAAAGGAGAAAAACAAGTCAGTAGCACCGTTGGGCATGATCTTATGCACGGTCACCCTTTTGCAGCAAAGCGTTTTGAACAGGCTTCAGAAAATATTACCAGGTTAAAAGAAATACTAATTTCTGGAGATCTGGATTCATTTATTGAGGTTGTCGAAAGTGAAGCACTTACTTTACATGCCATGATGATGACATCACTACCCTATTTTATTTTAATGAAGCCAAATACATTATCTGTAATTAATAAAGTTTGGGAGTATCGCAAAAAAACCGGTTCCAAATTATGTTTTACCTTGGATGCAGGTGCAAATGTGCATTTGCTTTTTCCAAATTCTGAAAAAGAAAAGGTTTTGGGTTTCATTACCAATGAGTTAGTTGCATATTGCCAGAATGGGCAGTATATTTGCGACAAAATAGGATTGGGTGCAAAATTATTGTAACTTTATCCTTAATCGGAATACAAATAAGATATAACTACAGCAAAGAATAATGAAAGGACCGTTATTTTATTCTAAAATACTTCTATTTGGAGAATATGGTATTATTAAAGATTCTAAAGGGCTTTCTATACCATACAACTTTTTTAAGGGAGCATTAAAGGTATCTGAAACACCAGATCAAGAAGCTATTAAATCCAATGAGAATCTTAAAGAGTTTGCAAAATACCTTGAGGGTATTGAAAATAAGGGTGTTGTAAAATTTGATTTTGATAAGCTACATTCAGACATAAATTCTGGGATGTATTTTGATAGCAGTATACCACAAGGATATGGTGTAGGAAGTAGTGGTGCTCTGGTCGCTGCAGTATATGATAAGTATGCTTATGATAAAATAACCGTGCTCGAAAATCTTACCAGAGATAAATTATTAAAACTTAAAGAAGTTTTTGGATTGATGGAATCCTTTTTCCATGGGAGTAGCTCAGGATTAGATCCCTTAAATAGTTATTTAAGCCTTCCTATTCTTATTCATTCTAAGGATAATATTGAGCCTGCTGGGATTCCCTCGCAAAGTGTTGAAAACAAGAAGGGAGCAGTGTTTTTGTTAGACAGTGGTATTGTTGGTGAAACTGCACCCATGGTGAGCATTTTTATGGAAAATATGAAACAAGAAGGTTTCCGTAATATGCTTAAAAATCAATTCGTGAAATATACTGATGCTTGTGTAGATGATTTCCTGAAAGGAGATGTTAAATCTTTGTTTTCAAATATAAAAGAGCTTTCGCATGTCGTTTTAGACAACTTTAAGCCCATGATCCCAAAACAATTTCATAGTTTATGGAAAAAAGGAATCGAGACTAATGATTATTACCTTAAGTTATGTGGTTCTGGTGGGGGAGGTTACATACTAGGGTTTACCCAAGATTTTGAAAAAGCGCAAGCTTCACTTAAAGATTATAAATTAGAAGTAGTTTATAATTTTTAATAAGCATCGTCATGCTTACTAGAAAAAATAAACTTATTCTACTTAAATTACTGAGTTTATTTTCTGTTGTGAGAGGCTATAATATCTTAATTATAGTTTTGGCTCAGTACCTTACCTCGATATTTATTTTGGCACCCGATATTAGATTAAGAAATGTTATTCTTGATCCAAATTTATTTGTCATTGTTTTAGCTTCGGCTGGGGTAATTGCTGCGGGGTACATTATAAATAATTTTTATGATCGCGAAAAGGATTTGATCAACAGACCTCAAAAAACCATGTTGGACCGTTTGGTGAGCCAACAAACCAAACTCACCGGATACTTTGTTTTAAACTTCCTATCGGTAGTATTTGCAAGCTATGTTTCCTTTAGGGCGGTTCTCTTTTTCTCTCTCTACATTTTTGGAATATGGTTTTATTCTCATAAATTAAAAAAGTATCCTATAGTCGGCAATATGATAGCTTCAATATTGGCGATTACACCTTTTTTTGCAGTATTTATCTATTATAAAAATTTTGATGAGGTCATTTTTGTGCATGCAACCTTTTTGTTTTTAATGCTTATGATTCGCGAGATGGTCAAGGATTTGGGTAATTTAAGAGGGGATATGGCTCAAAATTATAAAACAATACCCGTTGTATATGGTGAGTTAATTTCAAAAAGAATCATAAGTGCCTTAATATTAACTTCTGGACTTCCTATTTATCTTTTACTTACCAGATATGAAATTGGGCTTATGTATCTCTATTTTTATGCGTGCCTGATCCTTCTTTTTCTATTTTTGGTAGCTTTATGGATATCTAAAGGAAAGACCCATTACGTCTGGTTGCATAATATACTTAAGCTTATTATTGTTGCGGGTACATTAAGTATTATACTTATAGATGTCAATATGATTTTGGATAGAGTTCTTTGGTAAAAAAAGAGCAGCACCTAGGCTGCTCTGATTTTTAGAATGGCTAACTCAATTAAATGTTTTCTGGTTTTTTGATGATTAATGTAAGATTATATACTCGATTTACATTAATTATCTTTTGTTCTAACACCTTTTTGTTATTAAGTCGAGATTTTACGTAATCAATTACATTATTTTTGTTAGAATCTACAGTTAATACTTCAATTTCTCCATTTTTGTTAAGTTTGAATTGAATATCTGCAGAAAGGTTACTCTTCTCAACTGTTATTTCTGGGCTCTTTAATAAAATGGCAACTTCGTTTCTTATTTGCTGCTCGGATTCAATAAGGTTATTGTCTGAAGCGAAAATCTGACCAAAACCTAATACTAATGTTACTAATAAAACAATTGACTTTTTCATTTTTTTGTGTTTTAAAGATTTGAGTTTAAAATTTTTATTTGCTTTAATTTTACGAGTCAAATGTAGTATCGTATCTGCTGTTATTTTGATTTTTTGGTTTATTAGATTGTGTTGCTATGATTACGTTTGGGTTAAACCATATAGGTTTTAACGTAAATTAAACTTTGAGTAATACATAGTTTTTATATGTTTACCTTTTAGGAATAGATGTAGAAATGATTTTATGTTGATAAATCCTCAAGGTTTGATTTAGAATATTGTTGAAATTGAGATTTTCGAGGGTCATAAATGTTATCTTAATGTTACCAAGTAATGTTTTTTTAAAAACTATTTTTTATTTAATGCTTTGAAAATCAATTTTGTATAGGTTAATTTTTTGTTAATCAAAAGTTGAAGATTTCCTAATTTTCATTCTTAAACAAGAAACTCATTATTAATATTTCTTTTATGAAAGATCAATTACTTACAGTTGCTCTTGCACAAATCTCGCCTGTTTGGTTGGATAAAAAAGGTACTCTGAACAAGATTAAAAACGCAATTGCCGAAGCTGCAGATCAAAAAGCAGAACTTATTGTTTTTGGGGAAGCCTTGCTACCAGGTTATCCTTTTTGGATTTCATTAACCGATGGGGCACAATTCGATAGTAAAATTCAAAAAGAATTACATGCACATTATGCCCAAAACGCAATTAGTATCGAAAAAGGAGACTTGGATACCGTATGCGAGCTTGCCGCCAAACATAAAATGGCCATTTATTTAGGTATCATAGAGAGACCGCAAGATCGAGGAGGGCATAGCTTATATGCGTCATTGGTTTATATTAATGAAGTTGGAGAAATTAAATCGGTGCATAGAAAATTGCAACCTACCTATGAGGAGCGACTTACCTGGTCACCAGGCGATGGAAATGGACTGTTGGTACATCCTTTAAAAGCATTTACTGTAGGTGGGTTAAACTGTTGGGAAAACTGGATGCCATTGCCAAGAGCGGCATTATACGGGCAAGGAGAAAATTTGCATATAGCGGTCTGGCCAGGAAGTGACTATAATACCAAAGACATTACACGCTTTATAGCTAGAGAGTCACGTTCTTATGTGATTTCTGTCTCGAGCTTAATGAGAACCGAAGATTTTCCTTCTAGTACACCGCATCTCGATGAAATATTAAAAAAAGCACCTGATGTATTGGGTAATGGAGGTTCGTGCATCGCCGGACCCGATGGAGAATGGGTTTTAGAACCAGTACTGAATAAAGAAGGACTTTTGATCGAGACATTAGATTTTAATCACGTATTGCAGGAACGTCAAAATTTTGACCCTGTAGGTCATTATTCAAGACCCGATGTGACCCAGTTACATATAAATCGTAAGCGACAAACTACCGTAAGGTTTGATGAATAATAATTGTTAAACGTATGTAGTAATAAGCTATCTTTGCACAAAATTTTTAGATATGAGTCGCGGAGGTAATTCTCAAAGAGGAAAAAGCAGTGGAAGACAAGGAAGTAAACCTAGACCTAAGTCATCGGGTCATGGAGGAAGACCACAGAAGAAAAGAGGAAGTGGGCCGAGAAAAATTTCGGATTCTGATGAGATTCGACTCAATAAATTTGTAGCAAATTCTGGTATATGTTCCCGTCGTGAGGCAGATTTATATATTCAAACAGGAAGTGTTTGGGTAAATGGAAAGCCTGTTACCGAAATGGGGTATAAAGTAAAGTTGACCGATGAAGTAAAATTTGATGGAAGACTTATAACACCTGAAAAGAAAGAGTATGTACTCCTTAATAAACCCAAGGGGTTTGTAACCACAACCAGCCCAGAGAAAAATAGAACAGTAATGCAGTTGGTTGCCAATGCTTCAAAGACAAAATTAAAACCAGTAGGAAGATTAGAACGTAATACTACAGGGTTATTGCTTTTTACCAATGATGTAGATCTAGAAAAAAAGCTTACTAATTATGATAGTGGGGTACGAAAAATCTACCATGTCGAGTTGGATCGCAACCTTAAATTTGAAGATCTCGAGAAGATTACCAACGGAGTAAAACTTGAAGAAGGTTTTATTCAAGCAGATGAGGTTTCTTATATCGAAGGAGCTTCAAAGAATGAAGTAGGAATACAGTTACAATCTTCAAAAAATAATATCATCCACAAACTTTTTGAGCATCTTAACTATGATGTAATTAAATTAGATCGTGTAATTTTTGCTGGATTAACCAAAAAAGATCTACCTCGTGGTCATTGGCGCAAACTTACCGAGCAGGAGGTAATCAACTTGAAGATGATGTAGAAATCACTTCTTCTGGGGTAGTGGTCTTGGTGTTTTTATAGATTTCCCAACCTAACACTATAAAAACGATAATATATTCAAGGCCTACCATCCACAAGTTTTCCTTAAAACCCGGATGCAGGTATGCAGTGTAACTTAATATTACAGCAAAAGACCAAACAATAGGGAACTTGTATCGGGTAAATACAGAGAGCACCAACGGTACGGCAATGTACCAGGGGTGAACCGTGGTTGACAAAAAATAATAAGTGCAAATACCCAAAACCATTGTACTTATTAACTGTGGCATGGTTTTATTTTTTCTGAAAAAAGTTAATACCAATAAAACGCTTATGGTAACCAAAGGCATAATCTTGCCTGCAGTTTCAATGACATTCCATCCCACAATTTGATACCCTATCCATCGTACTATAAAATATATGCTCGCATTAAATTCAAAATTTTGAAACCAAAGCGTGATGGTTCTTTTGAAATTATGAAAAAACTCTCCGGATAAAAAAGGAGCGAAAGTCAGGAAGACCGTAAACAATACAATGCCATAGAAGCCTATTAATTTTGGCAAGCCCACCGTTAGGCTATGCTTGTCATAAGCTTCATTAGTATTCAAAGTAAACTTTTTAAAGAATAATGGTAAAAATAATAAAGGAATTAACTTAACCGACACCGAAAACCCTAAAGCAACTGCTGCCCAGTACCAATATCCTTTGTGCAGCAGATATAGTGCCCATACAATAAAAAATACCATTACCGCTTCAAAATGAAGGTTTCCGGTAAGTTCTATAATGATAAATGGGTTAAGAATGTACCAAAAGATCTGTTTTTCTGGAAGGTGAAGAGCCTTTAATAACTTCTTTCCGAAGAAAAAGACACCAATATCTGCCAATATAATAAGTGTTCTAAACACCATTGCCGATCCCAAAATACTTTTGCTTGCAAACAGAGCGGCAATAAAATAACATAGTTGACTTATTGGGGGATAATTGGTATAATGACTTCCATTTAACTCTCCCATGCCATTATACAACTCTTGGGCCTGCGCAATAGGAGCATTACCTTGGGCTACCCAAACCTCGGGTAAGGATAGGTAGGGATTAAATCCTTCTAGTAACATTCGTCCATCCCAAATAAATCGATAAAAGTCCTGTGATAAATTGGGAATGGCAAACAAAAAAGTAATACGAAACAGAAGGCCAGCAATGGCCAACATTTTCCAGTTGTTTGGATTTAATTGAATTAGTTTATAGGATATAAGAAACAACGCACCCCAAAGAGTGATCATTTTTGTAAAATCTGTTCGTTCTAATTGGTATGCAAAACTCAAATAAAAAAGAACTCCAATAAAAATGAATAGAATGGAAAATTTATGATATTTCCATTGTTCCAGCATTATAGTTTAGAAGTAACAGATTTAAAGAATACAAAACCGAATCCTAAGAAAAGCATGATATGAAACAAGAATAGTCCAAAATCCTGAAGTTTGAAAGCACTATACAAAGCAAAACCGAAATAAGCCATTAATAGAGCTTCAATAATAGTGTTTCCAGAGATGTTCTTATTAATATACTTATTTCCTTTCCAGGAATCTTTGAGAGATTTTACATTAAATTTTGGCGTACGCACAAATTCACTTTTCTTCCCAAAGTGCCCTTCTAGAACGGCCATAGAATTATGAACAGAGAACCCCATGGCAATAGAAAAAAATGTAAAGAACATTTTTATGTATTCCATAAAGTTCCAGAATCCCTTGCCATGTATTTTTTTGAAAGTATGCCAGTAGCAAAAGAAAAATATTACGGTACTTAATGCAAAAAAGGCAATCACATTAAAATACCAGCTAAACATGGGGTTGCTGTTTTTAATATACATTACCGGTACACTTAAAACAGCTACCAATAGTACCAATAAAAACATACTGCTGTTTAACAGGTGAAAGAAGCTATGAAATTTAGTCTTAAAAGGAACCGATTTGTCTTTAAGTAGTTTCCAGTATAATTTCTGGAAATTTTCTGCAGCACCTTTGTTCCATCTAAATTGTTGCGAACGAGCAGCACTTATCACTACTGGTAATTCTGCTGGTGTTTCAACTTCTTCAAGGTATTTAAATTTCCATTTTTTGAGCTGTGCTCTATAACTTAAATCAAGATCTTCAGTAAGCGTATCTCCTTGCCAGTTTCCTGCATCTTCAATACAGGTCTTTCTCCACACTCCAGCAGTACCGTTAAAATTGATAAAATGGTCCTTATAATTACGCCCTACCTGTTCCATAGTAAAATGGAAATCCAAAGCAAATGCCTGAATTTTGGTAAGCATTGAATAATCTCTGTTTATATGGCCCCACCGGGTTTGTACAACACCGATATTCTCATCTTTAAAATAGGGGATGGTTTGTAGTAACCATTTTTTTCCTGGAAGGAAATCTGCATCAAAAATAGCAACATATTCTCCTTTGGCAATTTTCAAACCTTCTTTAAGAGCACCTGCTTTAAAACCAGAGCGATCTTCTCTACGAATATGTTTAATATCCAATCCAGTTTTCTGAAGTTTTTCTATATGTGCACTAGTGGTAACCACAGACTCATCGGTAGAATCGTCTAGAACTTGTATTTCGAGTTTGTCTTTCGGGTATTCAAGTTCTGCAATGTTATCCAATAGGCGATCCATTACATACAACTCATTAAACACCGGTAATTGCACGGTGACATGGGGAATCTCTTCTTGTTTTGAGAAATCAAAAGTTGGCGAATTTTCTGGTTCTTTTCGGGCTTTTAGATAATTAACAAGCAGATTCAGTTGGGCCAGACTATACATAAATATAATCAGTAGGGCCAATGTGTAGGTTATGATGATAGCAATATCCATTATGAAAAGCTATATTTAAAAATCCAACTTAAAATCTTAACGCCTGCAAATATAGCACCTTTTATGGTTCCTGAAACTTTTGAGACCCCAATTCTCTTTTTGTAATGTACAGGGACTTCGGTATAACTATAACGTTTCTTTAACACTTTTAGCTGCATTTCTACCGTCCAACCGTAGGTTTTATCGACCATTTCAAGGGATAAGAGCTTGTTATATTTAATCGCTCTAAAGGGACCGAGATCTGTAAATTTAGCATTAAAAAAAAGTTTCATTAAACTGGTAGCCAACCAATTTCCGAATATTTGCGGAAACGTCATCGATCCAGATTCTCTTAGTCTTTTTACTCTAGCCCCTATTACCATATCAATATCCTGATCCAAAATTGGAGCCACAATTTTGGTAAGCTCTGCAGGGTAGTCGCTGTAGTCCCCATCAAGAAAAACGATAATATCGGGCTTGGAATCACAAGAAGCTATATAATCCATGCCCTTTAAACATGCATAACCATATCCTTTTCTAGTTTCTTGTAGTACGGTTGCACCTGCATTTTTTGCTACACTTTCTGTATTATCTGTGGAATTGTTACTCACCACAATAACTTCAGATACAGTAGCCGGGATTTCCTTAATCACATGTGCAATAGAATCTTCTTCGTTAAAAGCAGGTATGATAACTTTTATTATTGGAGGCATTTATAGAGAAGCATTAGGATTATCTCTTTTAAAACTAAAGACATCGGTCCATTCACCAGTTTTCATATCATTAATATATCTTTCGGCTTTAAAAAGCTTATTGTTTCTATACAATAGGCAATATCCTTCTTTTTTATTGTTTTTATATTGATACTTACGTGTTATTTTGGCCGCAATATCGTAAATAATCCACCAATTTTCGGCTTTATCATTTATAAAATGGCCTTCTTTAAGTAATTTACCTTCTTTTGAGTAGAAGTACCAATAGCCATTTTTTTTGTTGTTTTTGAAATGTCCTTCTTTAGATACCTTTCCGTTTGTACTATAAAAGGACCAAAATCCTTCCTTTTTATTGTTTATAAAATGCCCTCCACGAGAAACATTACCATTTTGATCATAAAAGTGCCAAAAATCAACTTTAGCTTCTCCCAGTTTCCATCCTTCAGCCCTAACCATTCCGGTGGGATAATATTCATAATGATATTCCTTTTTTAAGATTGGAGAATACCCGAAAAGAAAAAGTGCTAGTAAAACTATAGATAACCTTTGAATCATGGTGACTGATTTATGTAGGCTTTTAGACGAAGCAGATTTAGAATACTAACAAACTTTTTTTGAAATTATACGAATAAAAAACGCCAAACTCTATACAAAGAGTTTGGCGTTTATGAGTTTATAAATAAATGACTATTTATTATTTACATAATCCATTAGGTTTACGTCGTTACCCAATAATATTTCATTTGGATTAATTCTTCCATCCAACTTATCATTTTCTAATTTTAATACTCCTCTTGGACATACAGCAGAGCAAATTCCGCAACCTACGCAACTGGATCGTACTATATTTTCTCCCTTTTGTGCATAAGAGCGAACATCGATTCCCATTTCACAGTAGGTAGAACAGTTTCCACATGATATGCATTGTCCTCCATTGGTAGTGATTCTGAATTTTGAAAACAATCGTTGTTGGAATCCCAAAATAGCGGCCATTGGACAACCAAATCTACACCAGGCACGATTCCCAAGTATGGGATAGAAACCGGTACCAATAACTCCAGAAAAGATAGAGCCAATATATAAGCCATAAGCAGACCTCATTGTTCCTGCTTTGATAAGGAAAACTTCATTCGTTGTTCCTGAAAAGTGCATAGCGATAAGTGCAACAATGACTACAAAATACCCAATAGCACCATACCGGGCATCTTTCCCTAATTCTTTTCTTTTAAAGAGTAAAACTCCTGCAAAAACCAGCGTTAGAAAAACTGCAACGCTAATTAAAAATACATTTTTTGTTAACCAATATTTATTTGGGTCATATCCTAAATAAGTATAGACTACAGCGGTGGTCATCACTACAGAGAATACCAAAACAGTATGGATCAACCATCGTTCTAATTTCCAAGCGCTTACCTTTTTGCTGGATAATTGTCTAAAGGCATCACCTGCAGTTTCGGCTAAGCCACCACATCCACACACCCAAGAACAATACCATCTTTTTCCATATTTATAAGTAAGAAATGGAGAAATTACGAATATGGATAAAATCCCCAGAGCTAGCAGCCCAAGACCAATCGTTTCGGTTTTAATAAATGCATCTATTCTATATTGATCAAAGTTGTAATAGTTAAGGGGCCACATGTTTTTAAGATCATAGTATGGCACGTCTGAATTCATCACATACATAAACTCAGGTATCAGAAAAGCAAAACCTAATTGAAAAAACATAACAGATACCGTTCGTAATTGTTGATATCGATTATGGCGATATTTCAGAATAAATTTATATCCAAAGGCGAGTATAGCAATGGTATATAATGTTCCGTATACGAACCATTGACTGGCAGGTCGACCGCTTAATAGGTTACTTAGAGGATCAAACAATGCGATTAATCCTGTGTTGGCTTCTCCATTCGTGCCCATACCCAATACTTCTGGATAAAAGTATAAAACGATATAAAAAGCGGTTAATCCTACTCCTGTTAACCAACCAAGTATACCACGAGATGACATCGATTTGAACCAAACTCCGTCATTTTTTATACCTTCTAGTTTGGTGAGATAAGCATCATTTGCAAATAAAACAGTACCCAGGGTTATTAAACCTAGAGAAACAGCCAAAAACACGCCTTGATTAGGGAAATTGTTATTAAAAAGTGACAATACCAGGATAAAAAGACCAATAAGGCCTACCGCTAATGCAATTTTTTGCTTTGTAGAGATTCCTTTTGCATCCGGACTGGCAAGGGACATACTATGATTTAATTTATTACTCATTGTTTTTTATATTTTAATAGACCCCAAAGGCCTTCAAGACCTTTGGGGTCTTTTTACTTTATACAGTTTCTAATTGCGATTTTTTATAAGCCGAAAGAATCTCAGGCTCACATTTTTTATAAAATTCTGGGTCAAAATTGGCTTCAGGTAGATGTTGCATAACATAGTCAACATCTCTTTTTTCGTTCAGCCAACGGTCAAAAACCTCATGACGCATTCTTATACCAAATGTATTAATGCCTAAAAATTCTTTGGTGTCTTTATGGTAGGAAACCGTGATACATTTGGTGTCATCTTCGTGAATCCAATGAAATTGTTCTTCGTATTCCTTGGGTTGTCCAAATACCCAACCATAAGTTTGATATTCGATATCCATGAATTTGGCACTGTTAAACCAATGCCCGGGCTTGTATTCAATTCTGTTTCCACAAATGGTTTGCGCCACAGTCTCACCCATCATACGGCCCGTATACCAAACAGCTTCAATAGGTCTGCGCAATCCAATGGCTTCATGTTGTTCGGCACAATCCCCAATGGCATATATATTTGGAATATTGGTTTCGAGAAATCGATTTACTTTCACACCGCGACCTAACTCGATTCCAGAATCTTTCAGGAAATCTACATTTGGAGACACGCCAGGGGTAAGTCCTACTACCTCGCAATCGATTACCTCTCCAGTTTCTTGTACAACCACGGCACGAGCTTGACCATTTTCATCGGCAAGGATTTCTTTTAGGTTCATGCCTAGTCGAAGATCGATATGATGATTTAAGATATGTCTATTGATCATTCCACTTTCTCCGGCCGGCAATACTCCATTCCAAAAGCTATCTTCTCTAACTAAAAAAGTTACTGGAATACCTCTGGAATGTAACATTTCGGCCAATTCAATTCCTATTAAACCACCACCTACTACAACAGCACGTTTGCAAGTTTTGTTATCTGGGGCATATTTCTCAAGATTATCAAGGTCCTGCTTGTGATACATTCCCATCACACCATCGAGATCCTGACCGGGCCATCCAAACTTATTGGGTTTTGAACCCACGGCAATGATTAGTTTATCATAATTCATGGTTTCTCCATTCGAAAAAACCAACTCGTTTGCTTCGTGATTTACCTTGGAAACAAATCCTTGTTTAAGTTCTATGTTGTTTTTTTCCCAGAACCAGTTTTCATAGGGTTGGGTATGTTCAAATTTCATGTGTCCCATGTACACATACATAAGCGCAGTTCGGGAAAAGAAATATTCAGTTTCGGTAGAAATTATAGTAATGCGTTTGTCAGACATTTTGCGAATATGCCTTGCCGCAGTTACTCCTGAAATTCCATTTCCAATTATTACAATGTGTTCCATATAAGATGAGTGTTGGTTGTCAATTTTTATAAAAGAGCGATCGCTTGGGTAAGTAAGTCGATCATAAATATAAGAACTTAAGTCATTGGTTTAATTTAGAATGAATCTAAAAACAAATAGTTTTGTAAGGAAGCAAATAACTTTACGAACGTGTTTACCCATAAAAACCTCTAGGAAATAAAAAGTGAATTTGTTTGTAAGTTGCTTATTTACCGTTCGACTGAATGCTCGTTACCGAGGTAAATTTTAACATATTAAATTCAGTTTACAGTATTTACTGATCAAAAAATAAAACCATGAAGAAGATAACAATCATTTTAATACTACTCCTTACGCAGTTAGGATTTTCGCAAAGCACTGCCGATTTCTT
The DNA here is from genome assembly GCF_035285365.1 of Aquimarina gracilis. NCBI lineage: Bacteria > Pseudomonadati > Bacteroidota > Flavobacteriia > Flavobacteriales > Flavobacteriaceae > Aquimarina > Aquimarina gracilis. The sequence continues at coordinate 249,002 of NZ_JAYKLX010000003.1, forward strand.
TACCAAGTCCGATGCTTTTTTTAAGTCTTATGTGGTTAACGGAAAAGTAAAATACAATGCGATTAAAAAGGACCCGGTAGCTTTGAATGAACTATTAGATATGGCAGCTACTATTACTGTATCCAAGAGTGAACCAAAAACGTATCAGGCATTTTATATCAATGCCTATAACCTCGCAGTTATTAAAGGTATCGTAACCAAGTATCCTGTAAAATCACCTCTTAATATCAAAGGATTTTTTGATAAAACCACGTATAATTTAGGAGGAAAAGTGACAACTCTTAATGACTTAGAAAACAAAATCTTACGCAAGAACTTCCCGAACGAAGCTCGCTTTCATTTTGCGCTGGTATGTGCTGGATTGGGGTGTCCTCCAATCATTCCAGAAGCTTATAAACCTTCAGTTTTAGGGAAGCAATTACAACGACAAACCGTAAAGGCTCTTAATAATCCAAGTTTTATCAGAGTAAAAGGAAAGAAAGTACAATTGTCTCAAATCTTTGAGTGGTACAAAGAAGATTTTACAAGAAACGGATCAGAAATTGACTATGTCAATACGTTCAGAAAAGAAAAAATTCCTTCTGGTGCCAAGGTGTCCTATTATCCGTATGACTGGAGCCTAAATCGAGTTAAATAATACATTAACATTAACATTAATTAAATCTCACAATAATATATTCACTTATTAAAGTATTCATGAAACATAGAACACTTTAGCAAGATGCATACGTTCAAAAAAATCAAAAAAATGAAAACTCCAAAAATTTTATTAACCGCATTAAGTCTTTTTATACTTACTATTGGGTTTGCACAAGACGAACAAGAAAACCAGGGATCGGTAATTCAAACCTTAACGCCATCAAAGTTAATTGGCAAGGGTCAATATGATCTCAAATGGTTTAACAATCTGTATACTCAAACCGAGAGTACGTTTAGTGAAGGAGACGAACCCAGACAAACTTTTTTCACATCTACACTCGAGGCATATACAGGGGTGGGAAATAATAAACGCTGGAATGTTGGGGTAATTCTAGAGTTTAGATCTAATGTCGTTGCAGATCGTGATGCACTCGAAGTGTTTCAATTTGATGGAGAAAGTGGCACTGCCAGGTCTGGGTTTACTTCTTTTGCACCCTCGGTAAAGTTTGTACCGCTTAAAAACGTAAACAACTTCTCGATCCAGAGTTCATTCTTTATTCCGTTGGTAGATAATGAGACCGAAGACGGGGTATTCCTGGATCAAGACGGATTTATATGGCAAAACAGATTCTTTTATGACCACACCTTTACAGGAAACAAATTTCAAATCTTTGGAGAACTTAATTCTGAATTGAATTTTGGCGACGAAGAAGATAGTTTTGCAAACAACAGTCTGCGATTAACGCCTGGTGTATTCTTTAGTTATTTCCCAAGTTCGAAGTTTACGGTATTGGTACTCGCTCAACATTCAGAGTTAATTGATCTTGGAAACGATTTTGATCAAAGTTTTACCGCCCTTGGTGGTGGTGCCAAATATCAGTTAACCGATGAGCTTAATATAGAAGCCCTGTATACCAACTTTGTAGACGGAAGTAATACCGGGTTGGGAGAGACATTTAATATAGGTTTAAGAGCTGTATTCTAATAAAATCGTATTTTCAGCAGTAAAAAAACACATGAAGAAGGTTTTTTTACTGCTGCTTATTGCTATTTTTTCGAGCTGTTCTGGCCAGCAACCCAAGATAAATGGGGTAAGTTTTGTAGGTTCTCCCAAGGAAATTTCTCCCGATGCGATTGATCCCGTAGTACAGGTAAATGCCAATTGGGCGGCCGTAATGCCCTTTGGGTTTTTAAGAAACCTGGAGACGCCAACTGTAGTTTTTAATATCGAAAGACAATGGTGGGGAGAACGAAGGGACGGTGCCAAAAGAACTATCGAATTACTTAACGAAAAAGGAATCAAGGTAATGCTCAAACCACAAATATGGGTATGGCGAGGGGAGTTTACCGGAAACATAAAAATGAATTCTGAAGAACAATGGAAGCAATTAGAAAAATCATACAGAGAGTTCATCATGCTCTACGCACAATTGGCCAAAGAGATGAAGGTACCTATTCTATGCATAGGTACAGAGTTGCATACGTTCGCGCAAACAAGACCAACATATTGGAGCGAACTCATCAAAGAAATCAGAACAATATATAAAGGAAAACTCACGTATGCCGAAAACTGGGATCAGATTGCCAAGGTCCCTTTTTGGAAACAATTGGATTATATTGGGGTCGATGCCTATTTTCCGGTTTCAGAAAGTAAAACCCCAACGGTTGAAGAATTAAGAGCGGGTTGGCAGAAACATAAAACCAATATTGTGAAACTTAAAGATACCGTTGATAAACCTGTGTTGTTTACCGAGTATGGGTACCGCAGCGTTCACTATACCGGTAAAGAACCTTGGGACTCAACAGTAGTAGAAGGCAATTTTAACTTTGAAGCTCAAAATAATGCACTTACGGCACTGTATCAAGAGTTTTGGGACGAACCCTGGTTTGCAGGGGGATTCATTTGGAAATGGTTTCACAACCATAATGAGGTAGGTGGAAAAGTAAATAATCAGTTTACCATACAAAACAAACCTTCAGAAAAAATAATAAAAGAGTTCTACTCGATACACTGATGCAAACTACCTTCACTCTTATCATCCTACTCTTTACCAGCATAGCTTTTGCACAAAACCCTGTGATCACAGATATCGTAGTACAGGGGAATAACAAAACCAAAACCTCGGCCCTACTAAAGCTTACCAGTATCAAGAAAGGCGAAGTGCTCGACTCTTTATTGATCGAGAAGGACGTAGAACGATTAAAAAGATTACCGGCAGTCGCCCATGCCTATTACCAGGTACACGAAAAAGAAGGTGGATACCAGGTGGTGTATGGCGTTGAGGAAAACTTTACCATCATCCCATCGGCCAATGTGTATACCACCAACGACGACGAATTTGCGTTTCGCTTGGGTTTGTATGAGTTTAATCTATTTGGAAGAAACATTACCGTTGGCGGAATCTATCAAAACGATATTTATTCGTCATATCTGGCCAATATAAGGGCGCCTTTTTTGTTTGGAAAAAAAGCTGGATTAGCCCTTAATTATAGTAACATCACTACCGAAGAACCCGTGTTCCTGGAAGACGGAACCGCAGACTATCGATACAACAATACCTCTTACGAAATCTTGGGGTTGTACCAGTTTAACCTGCAAAATAGAATCGAACTGGGGATCAATTACTTTAACGAGGATTATGAATATAAAGATGGTGTTACCTCGCCAGATGTGCCCCAGGATTTTGATGTAAATAAGCTACTGTACAAATTCATATATGAATACAACAACCTTAATTATGATTACCAATATGTCTCTGGTTTTCGCAGTATCCTGAATACCCAATATGTAATAAGTACCGAAAATGTGTTGCCCGACTTTTTTATCTGGTGGAACGACTTTTTGTATTATCACCGTATTGGTAAAAAAGGGAACTGGGCCTCGCGACTGCGCTTTGGGCTGGCCAGTAACGACGAATCTCCGTTTGCACCCTTTGCAGTAGACAATAACCTAAACATTCGTGGGGTGGGTAATGTAATCGACCGGGGTACCGGGGTGATTGTATTAAATACCGAATATCGCCATACGATCTATGAAAAAGATTGGTTTGTATTGCAAAGCAATGTCTTTGTAGATGGGGGTAGCTGGCGCAATCCCGGTGGTGATTTTGGGGACTTTGGCGATACACAAAACTTTAGACTGTATCCTGGAGTAGGGCTACGTTTTATGCACAAAAAGATCTTTAATGCCATTTTTAGAATCGACTACGGCTATGGCGTTACCGAAGATGCTACCAACGGTTTTGTATTTGGGATCGGGCAGTATTTTTAGTTGATAGTTTTTGGTTAATGGTTGATGGTTTTCGGTCTATTGTCAATAGACTGTTTACCGATAAACTCATCTGCTACAGAATCCCTGTAGACAAAGCATGTTATAATTGTTTAGTTTAGTATATGGATATGCGCTACCAGTGTAGATAATTTATAAACACTCAAAAAAATGAAATCATTTTTAATTATAACTATAGTATTAGGTTTTCTAAAATTTCTTTTAGCATTAAGAAGGAGAGAAATTGAAGTTTGGGATATTGTAGCTTTAGTATATGCCATCGTATTATTAATAGTAGGGTTAATGTATGGATTTCCCGAACAAATCTAAAACCACCACTACCACAGATGTGTAATCCATACCCCCATACCTATCCCCGCTGTGCAAAGTCTCCTGACTTCGGGGAACAAGAAAGCAAACCACTTAAAAAACAAACAGAAAATAGATTTAGAATAAACAAAAAGAAAACATGATAATTGCTCAAAATCGGAAGAATTTCCCGAGCGTATACCTATCACTGGATAATTTTTAAGGAAAAATAGGCTTGAAATTCCGACAGCTCATTATCTGATCAGAATGTGTCGCCGGAAATTCCGGCACAACTTTCCGAGCGGGGAATATGTTGCCGGAAAACCCGGCACGTTTTTCCGGGGCAGGAAAATGTTCCCGGGTTTTCCGGGGCGTTTTTCCCAGGTGTAGAATCATTCTAAATAACCCCTCGCTCTCACCAGTCTCTCGACTAGTGGCTACAAAGCTTGGTACATTACTCAAACTTAAAATATACCCTATACAGGGGATGTTTCTGCAATGATTTATGAGATATTTTTATAGTTGAAATAGATCATGGCGTAAGCAAATCACTTAATAAAAATTAATAAGAATTATTCCAGGACGGCCTCTTATTACAGGGGTAATTATTTTGCTTATACACAAGACCATCTATAATAACTAAAATGAATAGCAATGAGTAATAATGATTCAACTTGGACTTCCCCAAAAACTTTAATAGCATTTATCGCTTTGATTGTATCAGTATTTGGGAATTTTTATCAATATAGTTCTTCTGAAAACAAATTGGTATTAGAAAAAGAAAAGTGGAGACACGAAAAAGAGAAATTAAAGCTTGAGAATAAAAAACTCCAGAATGACTTAGAATCTTATACTGTAATAAGGCAAAATCAATCTAAACTCAAAGAAGAATTGACACAGGTAATCGGAGATATACAAGTATGGGAAAGTGCTTTATTCAAAGACAATATTGAACTAACTATCATGAAAAATAAAACTTCTACTATCGACAATGATATTATGAAAAAAGCCCATTTAAAGAATATTGAATTAGTGGAATGGAAAATCGAAAGAAAGGAAAAAGAGTTAGAAAATTCTCGGAATCGGAAATCAGAAATAGAAAGAATCATAAACAAATGACGACTACCAAAACTGTATAATAACGTTTACACCACTACCGGTAGCCTATATGTTAGAAGTAACAAAAATGATATGTAAAACATAATTAGAATAGTTACTACAAAGACTTTCAGCCTGGAATATACTTAATACGTTAACGTCAACCACACACATCAATTCACAATCGAAACTTTTATGTGCAAAAGCACTACTACTCAAAAAGCACAGCTTTATATCTCGTCACTGTGTTCTCTAAGGTATTTTGCTTTATGTTGTGCTTTTTTAAGTTGTTCACGCATTCTAACAGACTTTTTTACATACTCTTTGCGTGATCTTATTTCTTGAACAAGCTTTACATTTTTGCACTTTCTCTTGTATCTTTTAAGAGCTCTATCAATATTTTCTCCTTCTTTAATCTGAATTCTTAACATAGATCTAAATTTTAATTGTTATAACCTAAAAGTTTGTAATGATCTCGAATTCTTCAACTTTGGTAAAGTGTCAATTAAAACAAGCTATATTATCCTCTTAAAGATTTTGTAGTCATAAGATTTATCGACTACAATTATTATGCATAGATAGGGTATTATTATGATTTATATACTACTATTCACATTTATTTTTGATTTAAAAAGACACTACCGTCATGAATTTGCAATCTGTGTTTGCTTAACCAATTATAAAGTTTTACAAAATAGAGTACCCATATCCTCGCAACAGCTTATATAAAGCGTTTTTCTTTTTATATTCACCAAAATTAACTTAAACCAGTAATGAACGTAAACAACAAAAAGTTTAGAGCGATTGCCAATAAAGAGGGGTTATCGTCCCAAGAAACCGTTTTTCATTATTTTCAGAATAAAAATGTGATTACGGGTACCTATAAGGGCGGACAGGTACTAGAAGGATTCGTTGTGGGTAGACAAACTGAAAATAATAAGATAGAACTTCTGTTTCAATGTGTAACTACAGATCACGAGTTATTGTCGGGAGAATCTACAGGAACGATCATTATCAATAAAGATTCAAAACTGGAACTTATGTTTGATTGGAGCTGGCTTAATGGAGATCGTTCTGGTGGTAAATCGCACTATATAGAAATTGAATAAAATACGATACTTTATGCTACATAAGTAATTGATTATGTTGTAATTTTATAATACAAATGAAAGCATAGCAGTTTGCACGATTATTAGTTGTATGTAAGAAAGCATAAATCTGTAACTATGAAGAGTTGGAGTGAGCAAATAGAGAAGAATACGCAAGGTTTTATAGAGACCTTTGGTGAGTTAAGTGTCGAACAACTGAATTGGAAACCCAACCCACAAACCTGGAGTATTGCACAAAATATTGACCATTTAATGGTAATCAATGAAACCTATTTTCCTGTGATCGAGTCAATACGAAAAGGAACTTATAAACCTCCTTTTATGGCAAAATTAAGGTTTATGGTTTCGTTCTTTGGAACCATGATTTTGAAATCAGTCCAGCCGGATAGAAAAAAGAAAATAAAAACCTTTCCTATTTGGGAGCCTGTAAAAAGTGAAATTGCAAAGGGGATTCTCGATCGATTTAAAGCACATCAATCAGAGCTGAAAGAAATGATTGAAAACTCAAAAGATCTGGCCGAAAAAGGAACAATAATCTCATCTCCTGCAAACAAGAATATCGTATATAAATTAGAAAAGGCATTTGAAATTATTGTTACACACGAGCAAAGACACTTTGAACAAGCAAAGGAAATACATCAATTAATAAAAAAAGAAACCGATAGCTAACATTGTACGCAGTGTTCCTTACCGGTGATTTGAAAATGACTAGAACCATTCACATATTTATAACCTTTTTGACTCTTGTCTCTTGTAATAAAGATGATACGAATACGCCTGTTTCAGAGGAAGGCAATAATGATTTTATTTCGGCGGTTGATATTTCTAGTTATCCAGAAATATCCAATGCTAATCCGATATTCTATGATTTGGATGGAAATCAAAGTGACTTCTTGGTTATACTAAAACAAAACAGAATAAATACGGTTAGATTAAGGCTTTGGGTGAACCCAAGTGATGAACATTCTGGTTTTAATGAAGTAAAGCAATTCTCTCAAACCCTAAAAACAAACGGATTTAAAACGTGGTTAACGCTCCATTATTCAGATTCCTGGGCAGACCCTGCTAGCCAAGAACCCCCAATGCAATGGCAAGGAATAAGTTATCTTTCTTTGAAAGACAGCGTTTATCATTATACCAAGAAGGTGATAGACGAAATCAACCCAAATTACATTCAAATTGGTAATGAAATAAATACGGGCTTTCTTCATCCATATGGGCATATCACCAACAACTTTCAGCAATTTAGTGAACTAATGCAATCGGGAATTGCGGCGGTTCGAGAAAGTTCTGGTAACACAAAAGTCATTATACATTTTGCAGGTATCGAAAATGCCGATTGGTTTTTTGACCAAGCAGGTATGTTGGATTATGATATTATGGGTTTGTCCTATTATCCAATTTGGCACAGCAAATCCTTACATGATCTTGAAACGACAATGGAGGATTTAAGTGAAAAACATAACAAAAAAATACTAATTGCCGAAACCGCTTATCCATTTACCCTCCAATGGAATGATGCGACAAATAACATTGTTGGACTGGATGAACATTTGATTTTACCTCAATTTCCGGCAACGACCAATGGTCAGAGAGAATTTATAAAACAACTGAAAATAGTAACTCAAAGAGTAAAAAACGGAATAGGCTTTTGTTATTGGGGCGCCGAATTAATTGCCTGGAAAGGAAATCAATCTGAAGATGCTTCTCCTTGGGAAAATCAGGCATTATTTGACTTTGATAATAAGGCCTTACCGGTGTTGAGAGAATTTAACTTTGAATAAAACTACCAGTAAAGTAGCTTCAGACAATGTATAATAATGGATATTGTATTTAAACAAATAGAGAATAAAGATAAGAACATCGTTTTGGACCTATTCAAAAAAGCCGCCGAAAAAATCGATAAGATGAATATTGACCATTGGCAGTATTGGAAAAATCCACCTTTAAAGAAAGTAAAATGGATCGAAGAGGGGATTCAAAACAATGAATTCTTTTTTATCGAGACTCCACACAGTGAAAGTTTGGGCATGGTGAGAATACTGAATGAGGATGTGTTGTATTGGGGTAAACAAAATGAAAGGGCAAAATATATCCATTCATTGGTAGTCAAAGTAGAATATAACGGAAAAGGAGTTGGAGCTCAAGTAATTCGGGAAATAGAAAACAATGCAAAAAAAGACGATTATAAATATTTACGACTTGATGCCGACTCAAAGAATCCAAAGCTTTGTCATTATTATGAAAAACTAGGGTTTAAAAAAGTTGGAACAAAAGAGTTACCGTTATCGGTAAACAATCTTTATGAGAAAGAATTGACGTAACGGGATAAACCTGAAATAAAAGACAGTAACTTTAATATACCTATATATGAAAAATATAGTATTAGTTTTTAATCTCTTTCTATTGCTGTTTACAAGCAATAGTTGCAAAAATGAAATTGAACCCAAGCAGAAGGAAGAAAAAGAACCCGAAAAGATTTCGATAGTCAAAGAAAAATGGCATTGGGATAATCCCGAGAAACAGAGCGAAAGTGCAGGGTATGCTCAGGTGGTAAAAGTGGGGAATACCATTTATATATCGGGTGTGCCAACAGACGATTTAAGTCCGGAAGGAATTACAAGACTTTATAACACCTTAAAAGAATGCTTGGCTTCATTTGGCGCAACCTCAAAAGATGTGGTAAAAGAAACCCTGTACACCACCGATATCGAGGCAATGAAAAAGTATAATGATGCCAGAAAAGCTTTTTATCAGGGGGATTATCCGGCAGCCAGTTGGGTACAAATAAGCAGATTGTATGAGCCTAATGCCAAGCTTGAGGTTGATTTAATTGCAGAAATTACCGATAGTAAATAATAGATCGAATTAATAAAAGAAGTAGATCTGACAAAGGTGATATATGGTTTGGGGTCATTTAAATACGATAGAATAAATGAGAATTCATATAGAAACAGAGCGTTTGCTTATAAGGGATCTGGAAGAATATGATGCCCAGGGCATGTTTGACCTTGACTCAGACCCCGAGGTTCATGAATTTTTAGGAAAAAAACCAATAAAAACAATCGAAGAAGTGAGGCAAGCGATCGGTTTTATAAGAAAACAATATGTCGAAAATGGCATTGGGCGCTGGGCCATTATCGATAAAAAAACTGAAGACTTTATTGGTTGGACCGGATTAAAATATGAACAAGAGTTACGAAAAGAGTTCGGTTATTATGATTTGGGTTATCGCCTTAGAAAAAAATATTGGGGAAAAGGAATTGCTACAGAGACTGCAATCGAATCTCTTAGATATGGATTTGAGAAACTCGATTTAAAAGAAATTAGTGCTGCTGCCGATGTTGACCATATCGCCTCAAACAAAATCCTAAAGAAAGTTGGTCTTAAGTTTATTGAAACATTCGAATATGAAGGAATAACTCATAATTGGTATACGATCACAAAGTTTGAGTGGTTACAATTAAGACTAAAAGATATTCCCAAGTGGACCGTATTCGCTAGAAAATCTCAAAGTGCATTTGTTCGAATAGAAGCTATTCTGTATCTGGCTATAGAAAGATATCGTATCGATGCCAAAACTATGGGTGAACGAATGTACGAGGATAGTAAGAAAGATGAATCGTTTGTATCTCAGCTTATACAAGAAATAGAGAATGAATTAGATAGTCCCACAAAAGAGTTCTGCTTCTATGAATATGACGATAACTATTTGCGTGAGTTTTTGAGAGAAATCCTTCTTTCGTATTACAACTGTAAAATCTCAAAAGGATAGTTTTTACAATGTTGGTTACAAATACGTTAGTGCTCGATGTAATCACAGGAATCTATATAATTTCACTATCTTAGATCTGATTAAAATCTCCACCATGACCGTACCAGAAATCTATAACAAATGGAAAGAACAATGGAGAAACGGAGAGTTTCGCCAACCTGGTTATGTGTTGAATAGATATCCAGAAATTGCCTATCATATTCGAGAGTCAAAAAGGGTTTGGAGTGAGCAGGATATCCAAATCTTTACTGATTACCTCGGGGATAAAGAAAAGAAACGATTTGTGGCCAACCTGTTTGCGATTCAGGAACAAATACCAGAAGAGTTGTTTGAACCTTTTATCGATGCTTCTATCTATGATACCGACCCTAGTTCTAACCAAGACTATCTTAACCCTTGTATACGTGTGTTTGGTTTTGCCAGAGTGATAGAAATGCTCGATTTTCGATTTCTACATGGGGATGATGAAACTAAGAAACGTGTAAAATGGGCCTATTATTGGGTCCGGTCGCCATTAGTCACCATTGTACCCAACGATGGACCCGAAAGAGTAACAGCATTTAAAGAAAAATGGAACGGGTTTTATTATGAGACCTATAATATGAAAACACGTAGTAATTATGAAGTAAGCGAAGCTGAGTTGGCAGAGTATAAACGTGCTGTAAAACAAACCTTGATAAGAAGAAAAAGAATGTGGATGGAAGAATTTTTAAGAAACACCGATGAAGAGGCTCGTAAAAATATTAAAGCATCATTGCCAACCGAGTTGAGTGCTTTCTCTGAAGAAAATCAAGAATTAGCAAAAAAGTACTTAAAAGAATCGGGACAGGTGTAATATTAGGAAATGAGTATATTACGTATTGGACATCATAAATTGACATTAGAGAAGCCAGAAAAAATAGAGGTTTCAAATCCTTTTAGATATCTATCTACACATTTAAATCATTTTAGAGAAGAAGATAGAAAATGGGTAGCACCTTATCTTCAAAAAATTGAATGGTGCAAAGCAATTGATCGTCTAGAGTATGCTACCGATGAATCTCAATATCAAAAATTAAAAAGCCAATACATAAAAGAATCCGATGTGCTCTATGAAACCAATCCAGAAAGATTGAAAGAAAGGATCACAGCCTACGAACATCAAAATGGATTAAGCAATACAAAAAGATATACGAGAATCAATATTCCGGGGTATTGGAACGCAATTACTTATTATGATCTGGAGTATAAAGAAGGGTTTTATGCTAGTGATGCAGGTTATTATCACGTTGCCTATCGTATAAACCTATTAAGTACAGCTTTCTTAAAGGATGTCATTCAGAACGACGATATCTTTTACTTTATGGGGTATAATTACTTTGAGAAGGCCTATAATGCCATAAATTTTGGTAAAGAGTCAGATGTGATAGAAGAGGTCGAAAAGATAAGAAATCAATTTAAGGAGCAATTCATCAATAGTTATGAAAAAGGAATAAGTTTTTTAGATATAACCTATGATAAAAAAAATATAATACGGGATATAAGAACCAGGACTATTTAATACGTTATGCAATATAATTTGCGGCTCCGAATTTATAAATATCAACATATCTTTTTATAGATTCTAATTCGGGCAACACTTCTGGGCTTCAATTTTTTTATATTTACTTCATCAATCACTTATTAGGTCTTATTAACTTCAAAAAACAAATCAATCTATGAGAAAATTTTTGGCTATAATTTCGATACTGGCACTTACTATTTCATGTGGTAGTGACGGTTTAGCGGGGCAAGAATATACTTGCGAACATTCAGATGGAAAACCTGGCGCTACCTTGCGATTTAAAAATGGAGGTAAAGTATTTTTAGATCTCATTCCTAAGGATATCGTAGAACGAAATCCAAATTTGGCTAGTAAAAATAATGTCGCAGGAGAGTATGAAGTCGTTGGTGACGAGATTGTGGTTAAGTATTTTAATGGATTTCAAACGCATACCTTAAGCAGGATAGGAGATAAACTAACTTCGAATTCTGATATCTTCAAGTTGTGTACATGTAAGACAAAGTAGTACTCAAAAAAAATACTCTTTTCTTTATTATGTTAATGGCGCGATAACAAGCGCATTTGTCACAGGGTTTATATTCTCTCGTCTTTGTATCGGATTAAATGGTTTAATCTATTTTCACACATCGATACTTCAAAATGAGATATATCTGTTTACTACTTTTTATCCTATTGTTTTCAAGTTGTAGCGCGCAAGAGAACAATGCATTGCTTGAAAAAACACTAGTTTCTGACCTGTCAAGTACTCCTATTTATTCATTTCTTACCAAGGAGGTTGACGGCCAAAGGGTCTGGAAAGAAGCGTATAAATATATGGGCGATATTGAGATTTATAGTATCGTTTATAAAAGCGATGGATTGAAGATTAAGGGTTTTATGGTTAAACCCAAAAAAGAAGGTAAATTTCCTGGTATTATTTATAATCGCGGAGGGAATAGAGAGTTTGGTTCTTTGATAATTGCAGATGCAGCAATTGGACTGGGGCGCATTGCAAAAGAAGGTTATGTGGTTGTTGCCAGTCAATATCGCGGTAATGGCGGTAGTGAAGGTAAAGAAGAGTTTGGAGGTGCCGATGTTAATGATGTAGTTAATTTAACGAGTGTGTTAGAAGAAATAGAAGCTACCGATACCGATAAAATAGGAATGTATGGCTGGAGCCGCGGCGGTATGATGACGTATAGCGCTCTTACAAAAACCGATAAAATTAAAGCGGCCGTAGTTGGTGGTGCAGTTTCTAATAGTTTTTTGACTATAAAAAATAGACCTCAAATGGAAACAAAGGTTTTGGCCGAGTTGATCCCAAATTATGAAGCGAATAAAGAAGAAGAGCTAACAAAAAGATCTGCCATAAAATGGGTAGATAAGTTTCCCAAAGATGTGCCCATATTAATGCTACATGGTAACGCCGATTGGCGCGTAAAACCCGAACAAAGTTTATCATTGGCTATGGAGTTTGAAAAGTATAGAATACCTTACCGATTAATCATGTTTGAAGGAGGTGATCATGGTATCAGAGAACACAGGAAAGAAGTAAACGAGCAAGTAATACGTTGGTTTGATAAATACCTAAAAAAGGGAGAACCGCTACCCAATATGGAATATCATGGAAAATAAGAAACCTGATCGTTACACTATTTACTATTTTCGAAAGTTCAAATTTGATATATCCACACACTATAATCATATAAATGAGCATACCTAAATTTTTGTATCATTATTACGAAATGGATCAAGGTCCATTTCGCAACATCACAGAAAACAGTTTTGAGAAAGCAGTAGAAATTCAAGAAAACATATCGGTTGGTTTTAATAGCAATAGACCTCCAAATTACATTGCACTAAGATTCGCCTTAGAAAAAAGATTAAAAAAAGGATTCTTAGCCAAAGGAGGAGAACCCAGCAGAGATGATCCATTTTATTTTACCCTGGGAGCATGCGACTGGGTAAAATCATTATATGAAAACCCTGGGGTGGTCAAAATTCCTTTAGATCGTTTTGATCATGAGCATATTAGTTTTACGTATCCAGATAGTATGGTTTCGTTTCAATTTCATGATGAACCAAAACTTGCTACCTATCGAAAAGCCTGCAACGGACAGGTATACCTGCTGAATGAATTAGAGGAGCTGGTAAAAGGATACGGACTTCCGTCTGAAAATAAATGGAACTCAAAAGAAGCATTGAAATACGATCGATATATCGAAGTACAAATTTGGGATGATACTATAATTAAGGAATTTCAAAACAAAGTAGCGTGATAAGGAACACATAATAGGTACATTCTTTTTATCAAGATAGTATCCAATAATTAGTGCTTAACCCTTGTAAAAATGAGATATTACATGGTGTTTTTAGGGATGATATGCATAATGGAGTACTGGCGTGGGGTTGAACTTAAACAATTTTTTAACCGCAGTTAGAGCCCACACCTTCTGTTGGGCCAAAAAGATCTTCTGTTGGGCCAAAAAGGCCTTCTATTAGGCTCAACATTACCAAATTTAGACCCCGGGAGTTAAAAATTGAGCCGTAATGGCTTAACATTAGGCCAAAGAAGTTAAAATTTAAGCAAGATGTTCTCAATACATAGTCTATCAAAGTCTAACACTTCGTTAAAATGGCCCTTGAGAAGGTTAAAACGGCCCTCGAGAAGGTTAAAAAAGCCCATAGCATCGTCGCGACGTTCTAAATTTTGACTCGGCAGTGTCAATTTTTGGGTTGTAATTCGCAAATGTTCTTGCGAATTTTGTAAAAAACATGAAGCAATGAACATTCAGAACTGTGAACTAGCAGATATACCAGCAATTTTAAGATTATATCAAGCCGCAAGAGATTTACAGATAGAAAGAAAGATGGTGGTTTGGCCTCACTTTGATGACTCTTTTGTGCAAAAGGAAATTGAAGAAGGTAGGCAGTGGAAACTGGTTAAAGATAATGAAATAGCCTGTAACTGGGCCATAGCCTATAATGATCAAGAGATCTGGGGGGATCAAGATCAAAATGATGGTGTTTATATTCATAGAATCTGTACGAACCCAAATTTTAGAGGTAATGGCTATATCCATGATATTGTAGTATGGGCCAAAGAACATGCCGAACAAAAGGGGAAAACATACATTCGATTAGATACTTTGGGCAATAATCAAAAGCTTATAAAACACTATACTTCTGCAGGGTTCGATTTTTTGGGTGTGTTTAATCTTAGCGATACGGCTTCGCTTCCAAAACATTATCAGGACGAACCCGATTGTCTTCTTTTTGAATTGAAATTGTGGTAAAAAAGGTCATTCATTAAGTTCCTGAACGAGTGCAGGAATATCGACATATCTATATTTTTTACTTTTTAGTTTTGCATTTATTTCTGATGATGGCCCAAAATGCTTTTTCAATATCTTTTTGTACCCTAAAAAGGGAAGTCTTTTGTAGATATTAGAATTTTTTGAGTTGAGCAGATATACCCAATCTATGGTCCCACTATCTTGATCATTAAAATAATGTTTATAAAGTTCTGCAGGACCCGAAACTACTTTAACCAGAAAATAATTGGTTTCATTTGTTAGATTTATTATTGGGATTTGTTCGGTTAAATGGGTTCTTACAAATACTTCGCTTCCTCTTTTATAGCTAATGATATTTTTTTTCTTAATTTTTTTAGTGCGACCATTATTAAGTTTGATCTGTATTTTATCAGTCAATTCATGTCTCAAGCCAGATTTTCGATCTTTGATTTTTCCAACTAATGTGTCATTAGCAAAAGTGACGATGTATCCATCCAGAAACTGAGATTCCTGACCATTGGTCAATATACAACCAAACAAAAGTAAAAGGAGGGGAAAAGCTGTCTTCATAGTTGTTGAAACATCAAAACATATACCAGAATTGTTTACTATGTTTTATGCTATTCTAACCAAGTCTACTTTTTTAAGTTCAAAAACTCATATACCGCCGTAAAATCCTGGTCACCAAAACCATGTTGTTTGGCTTGCGCAAAAATCTCTTTGGTAGCGTTAAGGTTTGGAGTTGCGATACCCTTTTCATAAGCAGAGATACTCGATAAGTGAAGATCCTTTTGTATCCATTGCAATGGGAAATTAGGGTCATAACTACCGTTTTCAAGTTTGGACCGTACAACGCCCATCACCGGTGCCACAACAGGCGTATTGAGCAATACATTAAAAAGAGTTTCTTTTTCTAATCCCATAGCCTGGCCCATCACCAGGGCTTCTGCAAAGGCTACCATTGATTGCCCTAATAACTGGTTAATTAACATTTTCATAGCGGCACCGTTACCCACTTCACCCAAATGCAAGGTTGTTTTGCCCATGATTTCGAAAAGAGGTGCGGCCTCGTCAATGTCTACTTTATCACCTCCCGCCAGAAATAACAGTTCACCATTTTCTGCAGGACCTTTGGTGCCTGCCACGGGAGCGTCCAGATATCGTATTTGATGGTCCTTTGCGAGTCTAGACATTTCTTTGGTAAATGAGGGATTAACGGTACTGCAATTGATCCATAAGCTACCTTCTTTCATTCCCGAGAGTAATCCTTTTGCTATTTCTTTGACTACTTCTGGTGTAGAAAGCATTGTAATTACTATATCCGAATGTTCACCAACTTCCTTAGGATCGGTGCACCATAACGCTCCATTTTGAATATGGTGTAAAGCTTTTTCTTTAGTTCGATTGTATACATTAAGCGAATACCCTTCTTTTTGTAGATTGGCAGCCATACGACTACCCATAATACCAAGTCCTATACATCCTATTTTTTTCATTTGTATCTATTTAAGTTCAATACAAATGTCCTTTAAATAGGATCATAGAAATTTTCAGAAATGCTAAAAGTGGTGTTTTTCGGTCAAGAATAATAAGAAGATCATTGTTTCAAAAGAGATTGAAGTACTTAAATAAAAATTCGGCTAATACCAGGATTATATTTAGATAAATAAAAATCGCAAAGGATAAAAGATTAGTTTTAAAAGAATGTTTTTTTTCATCACGAGTATATCCATCCTTATTAGTTCTAATGCCAAACCTCCTGTATATGATTGGCATAATGTACAGCATCACAAAAACCAAGATACCGATACAAATTAAATTAATAGTGTTTTGTGACATAACAATGATACTCCATTTGTTGATCTTTAAGATAAAGATATTTTAAAGAAAGCAGATTATCGTTTTGTTAAGTTTTGATGTTTTTATAGGGTAATTTGTTTTCTGAATTTAATTTGGAATTGTTTGGGAGAAGTATTAAACCGTTTTTGGAAAGCCTTAATAAAATGAGATGTGTTTTCGTATCCAACTTGTAGTGCAATACTCGTGACCGAATCGCTTTTTTCTTTCAACAGAGTGGCTGCTTTTTCCAGCCTTTTTTCGATTAACCATTTTTTGGGAGAGATACCAAATTTTGATGTAAAATCTCTTCTGAACGTCGAAATACTTCTTCCGGTCAGATAAGCATAGTCTTCAATATCAAGAGGTTTTGCAAAGTTTTGACTCATAAATGTTTTAATATTTCTACGCGCTCTATATTTTAAGGCCTGCAATCTTTGTACAAATTCTTGTCCAGAGTCAGAAAAACTAATAAGATGAAGGAGTTCTAATAATTTTGGTTTTGTGAATTGGTTTTGATGTTTCCCTCTATACAAGGTAAGTAACCCATCTACAAATAGTCTTAGGTTTTGATTGTATTCAATGCATAAGGCTCCTTTAGAATTTTGAGATTGAGTCCTTTCGAAATTTGTAAGAAATTCGTCGGTGATTTCGTCATCAAAGAAAAATACAACCGCGTCAAAAAATTCATTTTTCGGAATGATATCTGAAATCATATACAACCCTTTTGGTAACAGAATCATCTGATTCTTGTTAACGAAGGTAATATCACCTTCGGGATTTTCAACCTGTAGCGCGCCATTTAATACCAATGTTAATGCATGAGCAGCCAGGTAACGTTCATTTTGCAGGTCTGTTTGTTGTACCCTTTTAAGGATTACACAAGAAAGTCCATCGACTAGAACCTTTTCGATGTTTGGATGCTTATAAAATACCTGTGGAACTACTTTCATAGAGGGCAAAGATGTGTTGAGATAAGTAAATTAGATATCACTTTTTAATAAAAGTAGTGTTTTTCGGTCAAAACTTTTATAAAATTACATCAAGCTTTTTTATATAATTCTTCTATCCCTTCTTTTATAGATATTGCATTGGTATAACCCAATTCTTTTCTCGCTTTGCTGTCATTTACTGAAAATTCTCGTCCCATTAACCTGATCATAATCGGCGCTACTGGGGGTTTTGATTTTATTCTAAAAACCCTCCAGATAATATCTATCATATTTGCCAAAAAAGAAGCTGCAGACAAGGGAATACTTTTGTTCCCGGGATCAATTCCTTGTGATTTAAGGATTGCAGTAAAAAAATCTTTCATTGGCCTCCGTTCTCCATCAGTTACAAAATAGGCTTCCCCTCCTTTATTTGATTTTAATGCAGCGATAATTGCATTTCCCAAGTTTTTAATGTGTATAGTAGAAAGTATTTGATCTCCTTTACCCAGCCATTTCCATTTTCCTTCGACAGCCCGGGAAAAAAACTCTTCATAGTGATGATTGTTATTTCCCCAAATTGCAGGAGGTCGAAGAGATATAGTAATAAATGATTTTGAATTTTCGCCAAGTACTTTTCTTTCTGCGATGGCCTTGGTTTTGGGATAAAGAGCTTTTGGTAATTTAAAACTGGCATCAATTTCCTTTGCATTAATGATAGGTGAACCTGCAATTACTGGTGCTGCACTGATGTAAACAAAGGTATTAACTTTGTTTTTCTTTGATAAAGAAAGTAGATTTTCAGTTGCTTTTACATTGACATCATAAAAGGTTTTCTTATCATAGGTAAAGTTCATATAAGCGGCAGAATGTACCACAGCATCACAATAAGACAATGCTTCTTCGGTATTTTCTGATAGCGAAACCAAATCATCTAATACAGGAATTGCACCTAATTCATTGACCTTTTTAGCAGATTTTTGGCTCCTGGCTAGTGCATAAATAGTATGTCCGTTTTCAATTAATAACGGAATGATATTCTGGCCCACAAACCCGGATCCACCTGTTACAAAAATATTCATGATTTTGTTTTTATCAAATGTACTTTGCCTGGAAGCTTTTTAATTAGCTCTAAAAGACAATTAATTATCCCTGTAAGCCATTATACTTTTATTTTAGATGGTAATATGTTGTAATGCTTCTTAAAAGCACTTGTAAATTTTGAAGGATGGGAATATCCAAGCTTGTAACTGATTTCTGAGACGGTATAGGATTTTTGCGCAAGCTCGCGATAGGCATATTGCATTTTGGCTTTTAGGTGGTATTGGTAAGGTGAAGTGCCAAAGACTTGTTTAAAAACATTTTTGAACTTTGTTAAACTCATAGCCGAAGATTCAGCTAGATTTTCGATAGTTGGAGTATTGTTAACTAGAGGATTGCGTAGTTGTCCAGCTATTATAAACAGGTTTTTAAGATCAGTTGGATTTATATTTTCGGTAGTATCGAGTGTTTCACGACTGGAAAGTTTTTTGATAAATAACCCCAAAAAATTAAGCAAATTTGAATGTTTTTGAAAAGTGTTTGAAGAAGGGAGCAAAGTTTCTCGAAGATAATTTTCAGAATTTAGATCTAGGTCTTCATAGATTAAATTACTGGTTGAGATTACCTTCATGATATGATTAATCTCTTTTTTTTCTAAGTAATGTTCAAGCAATGTTTTCGGAAACTTGATTAAAAAAATATTAAAAGGAACCTGAACTGGACTTATACTAGAAACTGATGTGCCAGGTTTGTAAAATAACATTCCTGATGGGGTATCACGTTGTATTTTTACTCGCTTTGTATTAACTATTTTGTCAACAGGCTTTTGAGAAAGATTAATGTTTAATAAAAAATAGGGGCTGTTCTCTGGATTTTCTGAAGCTGTTTGTATAGGTTGGTTTAAAGTAAATTGCATCGATACAAACTCAAGCTTTCCATTAAAAGACGTTTTTTTTGCTAACCCAGAACCTAATTTTTTGGGAATTACAAAGCTATCATCATTAACTTTTGTGCCCAATTGATTTGCAAATTGTTGTAAGATATCTTTGTCTACTCTAATATTAAGTTGCATAGGTTAAATATAATACTAAAAATAGGATACCTTAATGATACGCAACCTTTTAAAAAAAACGAATCTTTTTAATGTAATGGTAAACAAAGTATTATGAAATTGTATCACATTTTTTTAATCTCCATCGCTTTTGTAATGTTTTCATGTAGTGATGATGATGATCAAGCCTCAGAAGTTCAAGTACAATCTTTGGTTTTTGGATCGTTTACAGGAGAGTGTTTTGGGGATTGTTTTGATGTGTTTAAAATAGATGGCACAAAACTAGAAGAAGATCGTATTGTTGATTTTTATACCCAAAATTACAGTTTTAAGGGTTCGTTTACTTTTCCTGGAGAAGAGTTTATGAAACATCAGAGCATTTTGAATGAAATCCCAGCAGAACTTATCGAAGGGTCAGATAAAACTTTTGGGTGTCCGGATTGCGCCGACCAGGGCGGTGTCTATTTGGTGATTACGATAGGCGATGGTAAAACGATTAATTACCTTATCGATACCGATGATACAGAAGATCAAAGTACAGAAATTACAACATTCAAAAAGAAAATTTTCGAAATAATTATTGAGCTTACAGGAGCGCTTAATTAACTACTTTTTCTTTATAATATCGATATAGATCTTCAGATGATGCGCCTAGCCATTTGCGCATATGGATGTTTAAAAAATGATATTGCAATCGCCACACCCCAATTTCACGATAGCGCCTTGCCGAAGTAATTACATATTTCGGGATAATTACAAATTCTTTTAAGGCAAACAATCGATCTACCAATTCATTATCTTCGTAAACGACATAAGATTCGTCATAACCGTCAATTTCTTCAAATAATTCTTTGGTGATAAACTGACTTTGATCACCACCTCTGCAACGTTTGCTTTCAAATTGTGTAAGCCAACTTAAAAAACGTAACCACCAGTGGTTATAATCAAATTTCATTCTAAAGCACCCGGCATTATTCCCTTTTTCAACCTCTTCGGTAATATATCGATCAAAATGTTTAGGCGGGTAAGAATCGGCATGAAGAAAGTACAGGATAGGTGCATTTGCAATTTTTGCTCCAGCATTTAATTGTATTGCGCGGCCTTTTTTTGAAGAGATAAGTTTTATACTAGTTTGATTCGTGCGCCTGGAAATGACGTCTACAATATCTGATGATCCATCTACACTGCCGCCATCAACTATGATAATTTCTTCTATGTTTTCAATGTTGGCAGCAGCTTCAATTAAGTATGAAAGCAGCTTACCAATAGTAGCTGCTTCATTAAGTATA
Organism: Aquimarina gracilis; assembly: GCF_035285365.1. Classification (NCBI taxonomy): domain Bacteria; kingdom Pseudomonadati; phylum Bacteroidota; class Flavobacteriia; order Flavobacteriales; family Flavobacteriaceae; genus Aquimarina; species Aquimarina gracilis. The sequence goes on from NZ_JAYKLX010000003.1 coordinate 270,164, forward strand.
GGGATGATTATAGATACTTTCAATCTGTAAACTTATTTGTTAGGGCATAAATTTACTCATTTAAGTTAAGGGGTGTGCTAATTTTTGCTTTTAGTCTATTACCAAAGCTGGTGTTACTACCGCTTGTTCGTTTAATCCCCAATCGTAATCTTTATATCCTTTTTTAGGTTGATTTGTTATTTTAACAGAAGCATACCTGTTTATAAAATCTTTTACATCTCCACCATTTACTTTGAAATCTTTTTTATACCAGGAAAATATTTTTGAAACACTTACTTCTTTATCGGTAATTGTATTTCTTATGGGATCATTTATAAATTTTGCTGTCTGTTGATCTAATGCCGTATGAAGGTTATCTGCTGTGTAGGCTCTATTCCATACCACTGGGCACGATATAGAAGCACAGTTAATAGCAAAATGAATTCTGGGATCACCAAATTTTCTCAGGATTTTGTGTTCTAATTCACCCAAACTGTGCCACACGCCATCTATTTTAAAAAACTTCTTACCCCAAGGATCTTGGATGTCTTTAATGCTTTTTAAAGGGTAACTATCAATGACCAACTTGATGGTATACGCATTATAGGCATTGATCCAATAGGCTAATTTTTCTTCTCTTGACCAGCTTTCTTGAGGCGGATTTTCAGAAAGTTGACGAAAATATTGATAAAGTTGAGAACTGTCTCTCATAAAACCGTCATAATCTACTTTTCCGTCTTCAGAAACATTTAACAATAATGCCTGATCCCAAACACTATGATTAAAATTGTTTTGAGATTTTACTTGATTGAAAAATAATACTGCTAAAAGAATTAATATAATTTTTGGAGCTTTCATATTTTCGGTTTTTTGAATGGTTATAACTTGACTTTTATTTAGTTATCGCTTTATCGACGATGTGAAGTTTTAGTAGAAAATCAAGAAACGTCCTTACAGTGTAAGGATCTTCATTTTTAGTTTGAAGTAAAAAATATAAGTGTGCTAATTTTTAATATACAACATGTAAACACCTGATAATCAAAATTTTGTTTAATTTTTTTGTTTTTAAAACCCTTCGACTAACCTTGAGTATTTTTTTAAGTTTTTACAAAAAAATTAACATTTAAAATACACAAACTCCCTCAATATTTTTTAAAAATAGGAGGGAGTTTGAATACTAATTTTGTTAAAAAAGTATGTTTTATGAAGTGATTTTAAAGCGTTTTTTAACTACTGATTCAATGCCCAATCATAGTCTTTGAAACTTTTCTTGGCGTTATTATTAATAGTAACTTTCGAATATTTGTTTAGAAAATCGATTAAAGTTCCTTCTTTTTTGAAATCTTTACCAAACCAAGAGAAAATTTTAGATAATTGTATCCTATCAGAGCTTATTGTATTTCGTTTAGGGTCGTTAATAAAGGCAACCGTCAATTTTTCAAGTTCCTGATCTACATTTTGGCGTGTAAATGCTTTGTTCAATAGCGGTGGGCAAGAAAAGGAAGCGCAATTAATCCCGAAATGTATTCTGGGATCTCCCATTTTCCTTAAAATTCTATGTTCTATATCATTAAGTGTATACCATTTTTTTCCTAATCTGAAAAAGCGTAGATCCCAGGGGTTTTTGATATCCTTAATACTTTTTATTGGATAGTTGTCTATGATTAGCTTCACAGTAAACGCATTATATACATTTATCCAATAAGCAAGTTTATCATTTCTGCTCCAGTGTGTTGCTGGTATGTTATCTCGTAATTTATTTAGATAAACTTTAAAAGCAGCACGGTCTTGTATAAAACCACTATAATTTACGTTTCCATTACTGGATACATGTTTTTTCAATAAAGCATTCCAGGATTGGTGCGTTGGAGGAGGTGATGTTGGTCCAGGAGATGTATTAGCTTCTGTAGGCTTTTTTTTAATCTGGATTTTCCCAGTGGAGTCTTCAGGAGCTTTTTCTTCTATAGGGATAGCAATTTTGACCGAATCTTTTTTCTCTTTTTCAGTTTTAATTTCTTCGATACGTGTTTCTGGGGCTTTTTTCTCTATAGGAATAGTAATTTTTACAGAATCCTTTTTATCGGCCATATCGTATTCTGATGAAGAAGGTTTTATGGTATCTTGTATTACTTGCTTGCTTCCTCTGCATGCAAACGAAAAGCAAATCATAATTATAATAAGTAGGTTTTTCATTCCAAATAATTACTTTTTTAGTTTAGTGGTAAACATTTTCTGTCCCATAGATTCCTGGGGGAAATTTATGTCGTCATCAAACCCAAGTTCTATATCTATTCTATTGCTCGGGGTATATTGGTTATGGACAGATTATGTTGGACACTTGGAGTAAGTCCAAAATTCGGGCCATTCTTTACATAGATAAATGATTTTTTAGAGATAAGACCAATATAGTTTTTAATTTGTTCTAATAATCTAGTTCTTTATAAACTCATTATGTGAGGTTCAATGCAAAGTATTTTTAGTTCTCCTCCTGAATTAAAATTAATTCTAATCCAGGAGAAGAATGTTATTTTAGAGGTTTGTGTTTTTAAGTAAGGTTATTATTTTTAGATTAATTGGCTTTATAAACCAAACCTATCGAAAAAGAAGAGGCTCTATCGTAATTTTTCCCATTCATGTTTACCGCATATCCCGAAGAAACTCCAAAGTTGTTTTTATAAACCGGGACATATAAATCAAAGTAAAAGTTAGTATAATCTACTTCGGTTTCGGGTAATGCTGCCGCTCCTCCGGCATCGATAAATTCTTGCGATCCAATATCAAATCCGCTTAACGAATTTTGAATACCTACTTTTGCATGTGCATAAAACCATTTGTTGTAATATCCTAGTTTGGCACTGTACATTGTGGCGTTAGGAACTTCAAAATCAGCATTATTTCTTAAACTATATGCAGCTTGTAATTCAACAAAAATGTTCGAGGAGGTAGTAATTTGAACAAAACCACATCCGTCATAGGCCGTTGCCCCATTTCCCAACGATAGGATTCCTGCTTCTTCATATCCACCCACAGGTAATGTTATCCCGGTTGCTCCTCCAATTGCTAGTTTTGTGGCATTTTGGAATTTTTTATCAAGAATTTTGGCTTTTAGAAATACGCTTAAATCCTGGACACCCTCTACTTGACTGGTTCCTTGGACCGGGTCCAAAACACCCTGGTCATTTTTTGTCGATACATAAGGAATTGTCATTGTTGTTGACAACCAGTTAAGCACTCCATATTCTCCATATGCACTTATAATAGAAGATGAGATTCGTCCCATACCCATCGGATTGCTTTCGGTTGCTGTTGTACCACGGTAAAAGTTATCATAACTCTTGTAGGAATACGAGGTAGCAAAGGTGAATTCATTTTGCTGAGGAAAAAAACCGTTAAGAATAGTTTGAGCAGAAATAGATGAAATGGAAAGAAAGCAAAGTATCCCAATCATCTTTTTGGGGTCAAAGATTTTAGTCATGGCTTGTTTTATTTTGGGGTTATAATCTTTTAAGGATCATAAACTACTGTTCATTCAATGTCCAGTCGTATTGTTTATATCCATTTTTTGGTATTTTATTAATTTGTACTTCAGAATAGAGATTAATAAACTCGACAACATCCCCTTGATTAAAATCATCTTTATACCATTCAAATATTTGTGAAACTTGTATTTGGTTTGGAGTAATAGTATTTCTTGCAGGGTCATTAATAAAATCTCTGGTGCATTTATCCAAAGCTTCTTCAATGTTTTGAGCGGTATATGCTCTATTCATAAGTTTCGGAGAAGAGAATGAAGCACAATTGATTAGAAAATGTATCCTAGGTTCGTTAAATTTTCTTAGGATTTTATGTTCAATATCGTCTAGGCTATATCTTTTATCTTTAATTCTGAAGAACTTTTGATTCCATGGATCGTGAAGTTCGTTGATATTTTTTACAGGATAATTATCAATTATCATTTTTACGGCAATCGAGTTATAGGCATTTATCCAATATGCTAATTTTTCTTCACGAGTCCATTGATCGGTAGGAGAATTTTCAGATAATGATCTGAAGTATTTATAAAACAATGGGCTATCTTTCATTACACCTTCGTAGTTTACTTTTCCATCATCAGTAACATTAAGTATCAGAATTTGATCCCAAACCGAATGGTCAGGAGCATTTTGTGCATTAACTTTACAATAGAATAAAGTAAGAACCAATACAAATAATACATTACATTTTTTCATCACTCTAAGGGTGTTTTGAGTTTTATTATAGCTATAAATTATTGAAAACTAGAGTTTTTTTCATTAATTCTTGGCTATAAAAGAACAAAAAATATCGATAAAAAGCAAATTTTTACGGTTAAACCGTATTTCTGGAACAGAAAAAACATATAATGTGTTAAAAATATTAACATATTATATTGGCTGTCAGTTGTGGATTTTAGAAGGATTATGTATCATTGCAATCGAACTATTTTATTATGATTAGTACAGAATTAAAACTGCCTTGTGGCACCATTTTAAAAAATAGGTTGGTGAAATCTGCCATGACAGAGCGTATCAGTAATAGAAAATTTGAACCGGTAAAAGGACATGAAAGATTATATGAAGATTGGTCAAATACTGGAGCGGGATTATTGATTACAGGAAACGTTGTTATAGACCGAAAACATTTAGAATCGGCAGGTAATGTATGCTTTGATGACGAAAAGATGTTACCCAAATTGAAATCTTGGGCACAAGCAGGGAAAAAGAAAGGGAATCATATTTGGGTGCAAATATCTCATTCGGGAAGACAAACTAATAGATTTGGGACTTCTCGACCCTTGGCCCCATCTGAGGTACAACTTAAGAAACTTGGTCTTTTTGGTAAACCGAAAGCAATGACCAAGGAAGATATTCAAGATGTGATCAAAGGATTTGTTAAAGCCGCGCGATTAGCCAAAGAAGCCGGTTTTACAGGTGTACAAATTCATGCTGCCCACGGATACTTGTTAAGTCAATTTTTATCTCCAAAGACAAACATAAGAACCGATCAATGGGGTGGAAGTATAGAAAACAGAAGTCGTTTGCTTATAACTATTATTCAGGAAATTAGGAAAGAGGTTGGGGCAAATTTCCCAATAGCTGTGAAGTTAAATTCGGCAGATTTTCAAAAAGGAGGGTTCACTGAAGAAGAGTCGCTAGAAGTAGTGAAAATGTTGGATGAAGAAAGGATTGATCTACTCGAAATCTCTGGCGGGACTTATGAAAAACTAGCCTTTTTCTTATTGAACGAAGAAGGAAAAGAGGTAAAAGAAAGTACCAAAAGAAGAGAAGCTTATTTTATTGACTTTGCCAAAAAAGTAAGAGCAATAAGTGAGTTACCTTTAATGATTACAGGAGGCTTCAGATCTTATGATTTTTGTAATGAAGTGCTAGAGAATGGAGAGGTTGACCTCATAGGGATGGGACGTCCTTTTATTACTAATCGAGAAGATATTGCCAAATTTTTGAAGGGAGAAATTAAAAACCTGAAAAATTTGGTTTTGCGAACAGGGATGAAGCAGTTCGAGGATTCTGCAGAAGGCGGTTTTTATGCCCGACAATTAATACGATTTTCGAAGGGTAAAAAACTTAAAGTTACTATGAGCCCCTTATGGTGTTCTACATTTCTGGTGATTTACGAATTTAGAAAGGCAATGGCCAAAAAATTCTAACCGTAAATAGAAGATAGAGCCTTAGTAAACATTGAGACTTCTTCAAGAGTGCCAGTACTGATTCTGCACCAATCAAAGAATGGAGGAAATGGCCTTCCTATAAGTACACCTTTATTCATCATTTCTTTATGAAGTGTTCGAATATCTTTTCCTGATTTAAAAAAGATAAAATTGGTACTTGATTTTACATACGGCAATTCAAATTGGTCAAGTGTTTTATAGATTAAGGCTTTGGCCTCTCGATTTTTTTGTAAACTAAAAGCATAAAATTCCTTGTCCAAAAGTGCTTCTTTTGCGCCGGCTATGGCTAGTACATTGCTATAGGCAACCATATTTCTACGTAATTTTTGTGTCAATTCTGGTTTTGCGATTAGATAACCAATGCGTAAACCAGCCATTCCGTACACTTTTGAGAAGGTTCGAGAGACAATTACATTTTTTTCTTGTTTAACGAACTCAACCATTGAAGGGTAATTAGGCTCTTCGATGAAGTCATAATAAGCTTCATCACTAAACAAAATAGTCTTGTTACTTACGGTATCACAAAAATCAGTTAATTTTTTCGAAGGAAGAATTGTTGACGTAGGATTGTTCGGATTACAAAGAAAAACTAATTTGGTTTTCGAGGAAATTCGTTTTTCGATTTCGTCCACATCATATCCTTTATTGTTATCAACAGGAACCCAATTAATACTTGCGCCCCATTGTTTTGCATAGGTCATCATGGCAAGAAAGGTGGGTTTTGCAGCGATGATTTCACCACCACCCGAAGCAAAAGTAAGCCCAGTTACCTTGAGTCCCTCGGTCGAACCACCACAGATAATAATATGCTCTCTTGTAACTCCTTCTTTTTTTGCCAGAATTTCTGCTAATTCATCAGCATAGGCATAAGGGTATCTACACCCATGATCAAAAGCCGTAGTAATAGCCTTTTGAACTCTTTTTGAGGGGCCATAGGGATTTTCATTGGAGCTTAATCGTATAAGACCTGAAAGAGGTCTAGGATTAAATTTCTTTACCTCTTCTAGCGTTAATGCATTGGCCAGGCCAACTCCTCCCAACGAGGCTATACTACCACTAATTAAAGTTGATTTTAACCATACTCTTCTATTCATAATCCAGGTTTTAAGTTGTTTAGAAAATGATACTTAAAGATAGTGATTAATGGAATACAGTGATTATTGTCAAGGTTTTGGATAAAAAAAGAAGCCGGAAACCAATTTGGTTTCCGGCTTCTCGATTATAGTTAGCTAGCCATCGTTTTTAACAGCATCCACCACCGTCATAATGGTACGTAGATTCGCTAATAAATATATCATCTCTTCCCAAATCGGCTAATGCCCCAGCAGTCTTGTCACAAACGGCAATCGGCTGATTTTTTAATAATACATGTCCTTTTTTATCATCAAAATAGTCTTGATCTCCAAAATAGATAGCTGCTTTACCGGTAAAAACGCAAGGGCCATCTTTTGGCATAGGATCCTTTATTGCGGCAACTTCTATAGATTCGATGTAAATCAACTCGTTGGTATCATAATTTTTTGGATCCAGAATTCGATAAGGTTTACGAGCTCTTATTTCTATGGTACCAAAACCAACATCGGTAAGAGCTTTAACATACTCTGCTATAGGTAAGCTTCCGCTAAGACATAAGGCTCTTAATCTCTCATCATTTCGAAGGTTATCATTCATAGGTTGCTCACAAGTAGGATCGCTCATGACTAATCTGCCGTGAGGCTTTAATACCCGATACATCTCTTCTATAGCTTTTTTTAGATCCTCTTCTTTAAAGATATTGAATAAACAATTTTGCGCTGCTACATCGATACTGTTGTCTTCTACAGGAAGATTTAAAGCGTCACCATGTCTTAGATCTACAAATTCGCTATTAAACCAATCGTTTTGAGCTTCGGCTTCTTTGAAGTTTTTACGAGAAGCCTCAAGCATTTCATTTACTACATCGACTCCTATAACTCCGTTTTTTTGGCGAGAAAAATAAGAAAACTGTAACAACTCCATTCCTCCGCCAACACCAACATATAGGATTTTTGGCGAATTACTCAAATCTCTGGGATGTACTGTACTACCACAGCCATAGTTCATTTCCTGCATAATTTTAGGAATTTTAAGACCAGGTAGTTCCCAAATAGGATTTGTTGTACAGCAAAGTCCTACATCTGGAGTTAATGCTGCTTCTTTATATACGTCATGGGTTGTATTTAAATAGCTCATAAATTGTATTTTGTCTTTCCTTTAATTTGGAAATATAAGGTATTATAGGGTTATAAATTAATTAGTCGAAAAGTTAAGATAGAACTTTCAGAATTTACTTTAAAGAGATTTTATCAGTTCTTTGAAAAGCAAAATCATTTCAGGTTCGGCTTTTCCTGCCATTGCAATGATTTCATCAATATCAATAGGCTTAAGGTGATCTGGATCGCATTCATCTGTCAAAACCGATACAGCAGCTACAGGTAAATCAAGGTGGTTTGCAACAATAACTTCGGGAACGGTACTCATACCCACAGCATCGGCTCCTATGATTTTCAGGTAGCGATATTCAGCTCTTGTTTCCAGTTGCGGTCCTAATACAGAAGCATAAACGCCCTCGTGAAGATTAATATTCTTTTCTTTTGCTATAGCACGTAGCTTGGTATTAATTTTTTGATCATATGGAGCGCTCATATCTGTAAATCGAGTTCCAAGTTTTTCTACTCCTTTAAATGCCAAAGGAGATCCTCCTTGAAGATTAATATGGTCATCGATAAGCATTAACTCTCCCTTTTTAAAGTTGAGATTAATCGCTCCGGAAGCATTTGAAACCAAAAGAGTTTTTACACCCATTTTATGCATGATTCTCACAGGATACGTTACATCCTGAAGCGAATACCCTTCGTATAAATGAAAACGTCCCTGCATTACAACGGCTTTTTTGCCTTCAATAATACCATAGATCAATTTTCCTTTATGAAACTCTACAGTAGCCGTAGGGAAATTTGGAATATGATTATAACTTATTTCAGTAATAATTTCAATCTCATTAATAAGCTGTCCCAACCCAGTTCCTAATATAATTCCTATCTCTGGATTTTCGAACCCTTTTTCTTTTAGGAAATCTGTTGTTTCTTCAATATACTTTATCATTGGTTTAAAAATTTTTGAAAAACATCAACATCTTTTATGTCTTCATAATAATCCACATCGTTGCGTTCTTCTAATAGTTTTACGTTGCTTTTTTGTAAGTCGTTAAGAGTATCCTTAAGAACTGTTTCGGTTCCCCAGACTTTGTTTTTAAAAACCTGTGAATTTAATGATTTCATTCCAAATAAATAATATCCTCCGTCCTGGGCTGGTCCAATAACATAATCATGTGTTTCTAATTGCTTAAATGCGTTATCCAAATCCGCTTGAGTGAGGTCATAAATGTCACTACCAATGATTATAATATTTTGGTAACCATCATTAAAACCTTGTTTGAAAGCGTTCTCCATACGTTGGCCAAGATCATCTCCAAACTGTTGTCTTTTTTCATAGTTTTTTGAGCTCCAAAGATCATTTTCTCTTACAGCAACAGAATATTGTACCTGCTTTGTAACATTAAGATTTTTGGTGATAGTAACCGTATGATGTAATAGAAATTTATAGACTTCTAAAGCTGCCTGATTGCCAATTTTTGCTGCCAAACGAGTTTTACACTTGCCCAATTCTGGATTGCGGGTAAATATTAAAAGTAGATTTTTTTCTTTCAATTTGTATATACTTTTTTCCCTTTTAGTAACCATTTTGCCCATTGCGCTGAGCAGGCATGTATTTCTTCAGTAGGTTGTTCTTTCGAATTTACGACTACGAAATCTTTGTTTTTCCATTCAAAAATACCACCGTATAAATTATATACATAGAGATACCCTGCTTGTTTTAATTTTTCGGAAATATCTTCAGATCTAACCCCCAAACTACAATATACTACAATAGTATCATTTTTTTGAATGTTTTGTTGTATAACATTTTGTATCATGAATTGATTATATCCTATCAATTTTGCCTTGGGAATATGACTTACTTCAAATTCCTCTTTTTCTCTTGCGTCAAGTAGAATTACGCTGTCCTGAATTTCCTTTAATTCAGTAACAGAAATGTAAGGGATACTTTCATTATTGAATTTTTTCAATAATTCATCCAATGAATCCTGAGTATAGATTAAACCTGAAAACAAGAATAGTATGGTGGTGAATGTACTTTTCATTTGGGGTAATGTAGTAAAAGAAATTAAGCTACTGATCCTTGACAACTGCTTCCTGCACCTGCCGTACACCCGTAGCAATGTTGAGAGATTACAATGTTTCTATTCTGAAGCAATTCTTCATTGTATTCACTTATGTGTTTTACTTTGCTAGCAACCTTTAAGCCCAGCATTTGGTTAAAGTCGCAGTCATAGAGCCATCCATCCCAACTCACAGAGATGGTGTTGGTACACATAACATTGGCCACTGCTGCAGGATTATAGGCATCGACCAAGGCATACATATAATCTTCATAGTTCTCAGAAGCGATCAAATAATCTAAAAATCTGCTAATAGGTAAATTAGTAATTGCAAATAAATTATGAAAATGGATTCCAAAATCTTCAAGTAGCGCTTTTTTGAAATCTTTTTCCATCGCTGCTTGATCCCCGGGCAAAAAAGCGCCAGATGGGTTGTATACCAAATCTAACCTAAGTTCACTATTCGGCATGCCATAACCTCTTTCATTTAGTTCTTGCAAAGCTTTAATCGATTTATCAAAAACACCATCACCTCTTTGTTTATCGGTTTTTCCTCTTGTCCAGTGCGGCATAGAAGATACTACATGTACATTGTGTTTTTTGAAAAAATCTGGTAGATCATAATACTTTTTGTTTGCACGAATAATTGTAAGGTTACTTCGTACTATAAAATCTTTGATCCCGGCTTTACTGGCTTCTTCTACAAACCATCTGAAGTTAGGGTTCATTTCGGGAGCACCTCCGGTTAAATCTAAGGTATGGGCACCTGTTTTCTTGATTACCTCAAGACATTGCTGCATAGTCTCTTTGGTCATGATTTCTTTACGATCGGGACCAGCATCAACATGGCAGTGCTCACAAACCTGATTACACATGTACCCAACATTAATTTGCAAGATCTCTAGTTTGTTTGGGCGTAGAGGAGAATGACCTATTTCGGCAATTTTATCTGCAAATTTTGGCAGTTCACCATTGGCAAAAATTCCATTGTTCAAAATTTCTAATTGTCTTTGAGCATTTGCCAATTGGTCATTCCTTTTATGTAAGGATTGTTTCGTTTTGGTATCGGACATCTTCTTGTTCTCTTAGATTGTATTTTATTAGCACTTATTTCTTAACTAAATCATAGTTTACGATAAAATAAATTGCTTAGTATTTCATGAAACAAATTGGTGATCTATATCACATAGATAATTTTTCATATTTATTCATCATTTGTACTCCATGTACAAGAGTGGCTCCGCTTTCTATCGCTGCACCTGCATGAACTGCTTCCATCATTTCCTCTTTTGTAATCCCTCTTTGTAAACCATCTTTGGTATAAGCATCTATACAATACGGGCATTTTACGACGTGTGATACGGCCAGTGCAATCAAAGATTTCTCTCGGGCTGTTAAAGCACCTTCTTCAAATACTTTGCCATAGTAATCAAAGAATTTGGTGCCTAGTTCTTCGCTCCATTCGGTAATCTTTCCAAATTTTCTTAAGTCAGCCGGGTCGTAATATGTTTTTGACATGTTATATTATTTTGATATAAGGGTGAAACTTTTAGTCGTTATAATTGTATGGCAACTTACAATAAAAACCTTATTTATTTAAAATTAAAAAATACTTATTGTTTTATGATATAAATATAAAATGAAGTTTAATGTGTAATTTATTGAAGCTTTTACCAATTTTTAAAACAAATAGGATCAATTGCATAAAAATCTACACAAAAATTAGTTTTTGTAATACGATTTTATTAATGCTTACAATTATGGCAGAGCTTCTATCGATGATAAGAAATTTATAGAATTTTAGATATAGGGGCTTGACATATGGTATGTATTTAATCTATACAAATTAACTTTATTTAAGTATGTTTCATCTGTTTTTATTTAAATAATTTTTTATTAAATATCTGATATAAAATATTTTAGATATAATAATGCTAAGTTTGTAATTAGTTTTTATTAATGTATATACAATGTTTAGATCTTAAAAAGATCCATTTAACAAGTTGTATTGTAAATTAGAACTTGTAAACGCACAAATTCAGAAAACTTATTTGTTTATGAAAACATTAAAAAATCAAATAGAGACCTTAATTTTAATAGTTACAGGGATGCTTTTTTTTAGCTCTCTTAATTCTTTCGGTCAAGACTCACATAAGAATAATATCCTTGAAATGGAAAACAAAGACATCATAGAAAATAAAATAGATTCATTACTTTCTATAATGACTCTCAAAGAGAAAATTGGGCAATTGGTTTTGTATAATGGTAGTTGGGATGTAACGGGTCCACCATCTGATTTAGGGAACAAAGAAAAATTTGAAAAACTCAAGAATGGTGAAGTTGGTGCTATGCTTAATGTTACCTCAGTAGAGGCAACAAAAAAAATACAGAGTGATGTTATGGAGCATTCAAGACTAAAAATTCCTTTGCTCTTTGGTTATGATGTTATTCATGGTTATAAAACAATTTTCCCTATACCTTTGGGAGAAAGTGCTAGCTGGGATTTGGAAGCAATAAAAAAATCATCGAGTGTAGCCGCAAAAGAAGCTACGGCTTCTGGTATTAATTGGGCATTTGGTCCTATGGTAGATATTTCAAGGGATGCAAGATGGGGAAGAATTATGGAAGGAGCCGGGGAGGATCCTTTTTTTGGTTCTAAGGTTGCGGTGGCAAGAATACAAGGCTTTCAAGGTGAAGACTTGTCTAATACAAATACACTTGCGGCTTGTGTTAAACATTTTGCAGCCTATGGTTTTGCCGAAGGTGGTAGAGACTATAATACAGTTAGTATAGGAGAGTATGAGCTTCATAATACGGTTTTGCCTCCATTTAAAGCGGCTGTAGAAGCCGGTGTTGCGAGCATGATGAGTGCTTTTAATGAAGTTGATGGAATTCCTGCTACCGGTCATAAAATGTTACAAAGGGATATTTTGAAGAAAACATGGGGCTGGGATGGTTTTATTGTTTCAGACTGGGCGTCCATCACAGAAATGATATATCATGGATTTGCAAAGGATAAAAATCAAGCCGCCGAAAAGGCTATTATAGCTGGTAATGATATGGATATGGAAGGAAAGGCCTATGAAACCGGATTAGAGGAGTTGGTTAAAGATGGAAAAGTAGACGAAAACCTTATAGAAGATGCAGCCAGAAGAATATTAAGAGTTAAGTACGAGCTCGGCCTATTTGATGATGCTTATAAATATAGTGATGAGGCAAGAGAAAAAAATGATATATACACCAAAGAAAACCTGGAAGCCTCAAGAGATGTAGCAAAAAAATCTATTGTTTTACTCAAGAATAATAATGATATACTACCACTAAGAAAGGATTTAAAAAGTATTGCGGTAATTGGTCCTCTTGCAAATGACAAAGATACACCTATAGGAAGTTGGAGAGCCAAGGCTGTACCAAATTCTGCCGTTTCTTTGCTTGAAGGAATTAAATCGGCAGTAGGAAAAAGTGTATCAATATCACATGCAGAAGGGGTCAAACTGGGTGTTGGTCAACGAAGTTTTATAAAAGAATTAAAAGTCAATAGAGAAGATGTAACAGGGATTGCTGAAGCTGTAAATATTGCAAAAAATGCAGAAGTGGTGGTGATGGCAATTGGCGAAGAAGCTTTTCAGTCTGGAGAGGGACGAAGTCAAGTAAATATTGAGCTTACCATACCACAACAAAAACTTTTTGACGCGGTTTGGGAAGTAAATAAGAACATTGTAGTGACATTGATGAATGGTCGTCCCCTTGCAATTACAAATATTGCAGAAAAAGCTCCGGCAATTCTGGAGACCTGGCATTTAGGTTCAGAATCAGGAAATGCAATAGCAGATGTTTTGTTTGGGGATTATAATCCTTCTGGAAAGTTACCGGTTTCATTTCCTCGTCATGTAGGTCAAGTACCTATTTATTATAATGCAAAAAACACCGGAAGACCTTTGAATAAAGATGGCATGGTGTTTTGGTCGCATTACACAGACGAAAAAAACGACCCATTGTTCCCATTTGGCCATGGATTAAGTTACACAACATTTCAATATAAAGACTTTAAAATAAGTGAGGATTCTTTTTCCTCAGGTGAAGAAATTACGGTTTCAGTAACAGTTACTAATACAGGAAAAAGAAAAGGGAAAGAAGTAGTGCAATTGTATATTCAAGATTTAATAGGAAGTCTTACCAGGCCTATAAAAGAACTAAAAGGTTTTGAATTGATTGAATTAGAACCCGGACAAAGTAAAGAGGTTTCTTTTGTGATTACCCAAGAAACGATTCAGTTTTATACCGCCAATAAAAAATGGGAAGCAGAGCCTGGTGATTTTAAAATTTTTATAGGAGGAAGTTCTAATACCAAACTTGAAAAAGGTTTTTCTTTTACCAAATAGATGTGCAGTGACAATCGTAGTAATCTAATGCAAGTTTCAAGTTTTGAATAGAAGTTTAAAATAAAATGTTAAGATTTTTATGGTATCTTTATACGTCTTCGTCTATTAATTCTCGTTGAAATGTATCGATTTTTATTCTTGATTTTTTTGGGTTATTATGGCTTTGCGCAGTCGATAATCAGTAAGGCATTGCCACATATAACCCACTACGATACCAAAGAAATGGGTTTTAATGCTCAATCTTGGGATATTGATCAAGATAATAATGGCCTTATTTATGTGGCCAACGGAGATCAAATTTTAATTTTCGATGGGACACAATGGAAATCTACAGGAACTGGTTTTGATGTAATAAATAGAAGCTTATTTGTTAAGAATAAAGATTCCATTTATTTTGGTGCCGATGGACAATGTGGTCTTTTAATTAATAAAAAATATAGCGATTACGAGGTAGTGTCACTTACAACCAATAACAAAGATGTTGTGGCACATCTTGAAGAATATTGGAGAACGCATTACATCAAAAATGAGGTGGTTTTTCAAACTTTCAGAAACTTATATGTTAACCATGGTAATCTTATTACCAAGATTCCCGCTCCTTATCGCTTTAAATGGAGTTATGTAGTTAATGACAAGTTATTTGTAAATGATCTTAAGTATGGAGTTTTTGTCTTAGATCAAACCAATTTATTGCCTGTCGCTAGCGATCAAAACCTTAATGAACACATTATCGGTATAACTTCTATAAAAGACAAATTGGTTGTCATTACAGATACCCAGGGATTGTTTGAAGTTGATAACGAAAAACTTATCCCGTTAGATTTTCCAAATATTGAAAAGATTAAGAAAGCGCAGATTTTTTCTTTTTCCAAGCTTAGAGATGGTCAAATCGCATTGGGGACAGTATCAAATGGCCTTTATGTATTAAACCCCGAAACAGGCGAAACGTTTAACATTAATAAAAAAAGCGGTCTTCAAAACAACACAATTTTATCGATCTATCAAGATAAAGAAGATAACTTGTGGTTAGGATTGGATTATGGGATAGATTATGTAAAATTGAATTCCCCTCTTACTTATTTTTATGATTATTATGGTGAACTGGGTACCACCTATGCAGTATTTAAAAAGAAGAACCATACTTATTTGGGGACTAATCAAGGTTTTTATGTTACAGATAATACCTCGGTCAATACAGAATTTGAGCTACTACTTAATGGTCAGGTTTGGAATATCGAAAAAGTTGATGAAGACATTTTTGTTGGTCACGACAAAGGAGCTTATTTGGTAAAAGGGAAAACGCTTATTAGGTTGGGAGAAGATTTAGGAGCTTGGAATTTTAAGAAAATTAAAGAGCCATACCAACAAGCTCCATTTATTGTTTCTGGTAATTATAATGGAGTTTCTTTGTACCAAAATGATAATGGAAATTGGAATGCTAATAGGTTAAATGGCTTTGAAAAATCTGCAAGATATCTTGAAGTAGATCTTAATAACAATATATGGGTCGCTTTACGGTCTGAAGGGGTGTTTAGGTTTGAATTAAATTATAAGACGAAATCACTTGAAAAAAAGGCGTTTTATCCTTTAAAGGACTTTGCGGGACAAACCCTGTCGATGTCAAAAGTTGATAATAAAATCGTTATCACCTCGAACTTTAATTCATATACCTATAACTACAAAAAAGATGCTTTTGATATTGTTAAAATTGGAAAACAGAAAGGAGATGCTCCCAGGATTTTTAAAAGAAATAAAGAAATTTGGTATGTAGATGATAATAACGTTACGATAGAGGGTGAAAATGGTTTAGTTGAATTTCATGAATTGAAAGATCAGTTGATACCAGGGGTATTAAATATTTTTGCTTTGGACAAGGAGCATGAAATAATACCTGTTTTCAATGGATATTCAATGTATTATAAAAATCAAAAGACGACATCTGAAAATTCAGAAAACGATTTGCTGGTAAGGGACTTTACCTCTGTAAATAGTTCTAAATTGTATTTTGAAGGTTCTGAGATACCTTTTTCAGACAACGACCTTAAAATAAATTATTCTCTTCCTGTTTATGCGAATGAGATTTTGTATCAAACCAAATTTAATGATCAAGAATGGAGCAATTGGACTACAAAAACTGAACAAACTCTATTTAATATCAAAGAAGGTAGTTACGTTTTTGATATGAGAGCCAAGTATAATGGCAAAATTAAAGAGGCATCATTAAGTTTTGTTATAAATCCACCTATCTATCGAACTTCATGGGCATATTTTTTATATATCCTCCTGTTTTTTGGATTGATAATGGCGATGGTTTCCTTCAATCGTTATAAGATGAGAAAACAGGAAACAATGTTGCTGGAACAAAAAGCCGAAAAACTTAAAAAGCAAGAAGAAAAACATAGATCACAAAAATTAGAACAGGAACGTAAAATTATTGAACTTAATAATTCGAAATTACAAGACGAAATAAAGGCAAAGAGCAGGGAACTTACACAAATTGCATATGTCAATCTTAATAAAAACAAGATTCTCAAAAAAATAAGAGACAGAATTGTTAAGATCCAAAGATCTTCAGAGCAAAAATTACCAACCAACAAATATAATGAACTTCTTAGGCTGGTAGAATATTATATAACCGATAAAGAAAGTAAGTTGTTTGAGATCAATTTTGATAAATCTCATCAAGAGTTTTATGAAAAATTATCCAAGAGCTATCCCAATCTAACTTCTAAAGATTTAAGATTGTGTGCATACCTTAAAATGAATCTTTCATCAAAAGAAATTGCACCATTACTTGGAATAAGTTCACAAAGTGTAGACGTAAGCAGGCATAGATTAAGAAAAAAGCTTAATTTAGACTCCAAAGATAATTTGACAAATATTCTTATTAGTCTAAAATAATGGAATGCCAAATTTACGGTTATGAGGAAAAAGGTTACACTAAAACAGCTCGCTAAGGAGTTAAACTTATCGATTTCTACGGTTTCTAAATCATTGAAAAACGACCCCGAGATTAGTCAAAAAACGATAAATCGGGTTCACGAATTGGCCGACTTTTATAATTATAAACCTAATGCCTTGGCTGTAAGTTTAAAGAGTAGTAAGACAAAAACAATTGGCGTTGTTTTGCCCGAAATTCTTAATCATTTCTTTGCTAAAGCATTATTTGGGATAGAGCAAGAAGCTTCAAAAAGCGGATATAAAATCGTCACCTGTATTACCAACGAATCATATAGTAAAGAAGTAGAATATGTAGAAATGCTAAATTATAGTAGTGTCGATGGTTTTATAGTAGCATTAAGTCAAGAAACACAGGTGTTAAATAAGTTTGATCATTATCAGGCTTTAAAGAGAGATAATGTTCCTATCGTAATGTTTGACAGGGTAAGCGAAGAAATCGAATGTGATAAGGTCATTGTCGATGATAAAGTAGCTTCAAAGAATGCAATTCAATATCTTGTTGATACGGGGTGTAGAAAAATTGCAGTAATTAAGACCATAGGAGATTTAAGCGTAGCTAAGTTAAGATTAGAAGGGGTAAAAGAAGTAACTGCACAAAATAATGGGGTTTCATTGGTAGAATTGTCCTTGGGAGATTCAGAAAGTTTTGAGAATGAAATAGAAAATTTCCTGAAAACCAATGATATTGATGCAGTTTTGGGATTAGATGAAACGGCGGCAGCAGTAACTATTAATATGTCCTTAAAATTGGGATACAAGATACCTGAAGATATTTCGGTAATTGGATTTACCGATGGTCTTTTGTCAAAACATTCATATCCAAAATTAACAACGGTTTCTCAACACGCCGAAGATTTAGGTGCAAGGGCTGCTCAAATTTTGGTAAATCAACTCGATAACTTTACCGAAAATTACAAAACTAAAACAGAGATAATCAAAACATCTTTGATTGTTAGAGATTCTACAAATTAGAATTACTCGACCGTATAGGTTTTTTTTTCTGGGCCAACGCCAGTAATAATTAGTTTTTTCCAGGTTTTGGGTAGAATAGGTTTTTTTTGAACTATTCCCTCATTAGTAATATGCAATCCTGCAAAGCCAAAAATCACAGTTTGAAGCATGCCTCCGGCTCCAGTTGCAAAATATGGGTTGTTGCTTGTAGCGGCTTCTGCTAATGCCCCAAAAGGAGGTCGTTTGTTGGGTTCATAACTTCTTTTAAAAAGTCTAAAGGCATTATCTGCATCCCCTAATCGGGCATAGATCACAGCAAACACACTTTGTGCCATTGCAGGACCTTCTTTTGCAAGCTTTGGTTCGTAATACTTCAAATCTTTTTTAATAGTTGTTATGTCATTAACGATATCCAATGGGTAGGCCAATAAATTTACATCGGCTTGTTTTATTCGTTCCCCTTTATAATTGCTGTGTTCTTTTGTGGTGCCGTCTTCAAATTTATGAATCACTATGTTATCTGCTACTTTGTTCCAGTTTTGGTCTGGGGTGATATTTAATTCTTTTGCAGCAAGTGTAGCAAATCGAAGACAGGTGATGGCAGAGCCATTGGTAAATGCGTTATTATCTACATTTGGAGCAAATTCATTGGCGCCCACTACATTTTTGATAGAATAAGAGCCGTTATTATTTAATGTACTACGACTAACCCAATAATTAGCCACTTCTTTTAATAAAGGGTAACCTCTTTCTTCTAACCACTTTTTGTCTTTTGTAACCCTGTAGTAGTTCCAAAAAGCTATTCCAACATCTGCAGTAATATGATGTTCAAATGTTCCGGTAAGAGCCCAGGCGGGAGTAGCTTCTTCTCCAGTGTCATCACTTTCCCAGGGAAACATAGCTCCTTTATATCCAAAATTGATAGCTTTCTTTTTGGCAATATTCAATCTATCGGATCTATAGTTTACCAAAGAGCGTGCAATATCTTGATTAAGAATTAACAATGGCGGGTACATCCAGAGTTCGGTATCCCAAAAAATATGACCATTATATCCTTGGGAACTTAACCCCATAGGTGCGATACTTAGATTAGAATCCGCTCTCGAAAAAGCATATAAATGATAGAGCGCCAGCCGTATATCTAATTGTGACGGCAGATCTCCTTCTACTATGATATCTCCTTTCCAAAGATTATCCCATAGTTTTTTATGTTGTGATAACAGATTGTTTTTTGGGGTTAACAAGTTAAAGATTACAAAACGTTCACTTTCTGTTTGTGGATCATAAAAATCCTGTGTAGTACATTGCGCAGCTGTCCATGCAAATTCATAACTTTCTTTGGCTTTGATACTTTTTTTGAACGACAATTGGTTATCGTATTCACTAATTTTTTTATGTGTTAATTCTGGCCTTTGATTTTCTCTGGTAGAATTAATATTATGCCAAATGAACGTGGAAGAAGTGGCCACAGTATGTTTGTTGAACCTACTTTTTGCAACCGTTTGTAATATAGGCATTGTAGTTTCCAGATCTTTCAAAACTCTGAATGTGCTAATGGGATTTTTATACTCTTCAGGTGTTTGAATTTTTCCGATCACCTCTATAGTAATTTCATTTAGCGCCTTTACTTCAAAATCTATATATCCAGCATAGGGAACGTTACGAAGGGCATATATACTATAAGATATTTGTGCGATATTTTTATAAGTAAAAGAAGTGGTGAACCTGGCTTCTTTCATATCAATAGTTTGCTGCCAATTACTGATATTGGTATTGTCAAGTTTTTCATCATTGATATACATATCAAGGTTACCAAAATTCATTCCTAGTAGAATTTTACTAACCCCAAGAGGAGACTCTTTGTCATAAACATTATTTAAGATTATTTTGTCGGTTCTAAAAATTTTAGAGGAGGGCAAGATGCCGATTCTGCCATTTGCAGCAGCAATACCCGTGTAATTTTGAGAACTAGTAGTTGTAATCTCCCATCCTGCTTTTTGAGAAGAAAGAGATTGGGTCATAAAAAACAGTAGAGTTACAACGATTAAAGTGCTTTTAAAAACCTTTGCGATCATGACAGTAAAATGATTTGTTGTGAAAAAACAGTATGGAAACTCGCTCAGAATCAAAAACTTCGAGTTCTTATCAAATATACTGTTTTTTGACAATAAGATTTTGTGACAAACTTAAAGAAGTATTTTTCTTATTAAGTTGTACTGTCCCTTAGCACTAATTCGGTTTTTAGTTTTATTACCTTTTTTCGATGATTAACATCATTTGGTTCATTAAATTGATCAATCAATAGTTCTGCTACTTTTTGACCCATTTCAAAACTGGGCTGCGCAATACACGTTAATGAAGGAACAAATACTTCTCCTAACCCAAGATCACCAAAACCAATCACAGAAATATCTTCGGGTATCTTATATCCAAGCCGTAGAAGATTTTTCATGGTTAGCAGACCATAATTATCTGTACAAGTAAAGACAGCGTCTGGTGGTGCGGTAATTTTATTAAAGAAATTTTGTATTTCTACATCTTCATATTCTCTATCCAACGACTCACAATGTAAGATTAGATCGTCATATACCGGGATGTTATATTTTTTCATGGCATCCAAATAACCTTTAAAACGGTCTTGGAATACTTTCTTTTCTCTAATGCCTCCAATAAATGAAATTCTTTTTTTTCCTTTTTTGATAAGAAATTCGACGGCAGAAAATGAAGCTTTGTCATCCTCTATAATAACATGATCTGCTCCACGGACTTCTTCACGTATATTATCAAAAAGAACCACTGGGATACCTTTTTTAATAATACTTTTAATATGAACAAAAGTCTCTGTTTCGTGTGTGGGGGAAAGAATAATCCCATCAACAATTCCTTTTTCAAAAGAACTTAGATTTTCACGTTCAAATTCGAATGAATTTCTGGAAGAGCTTATTAGAATTTTATAATTGTGTTCTCGGGCATAATGATCAATACCTCTACATACTTCTATAAAAAAGGGTTCATCATACCTTGGAATAATAACACCAATGATGTTTGTCTTGCCCGAACTTAAACTTTTTGCAATTTGATTTGGCATATATCCCATTGCTTCTGCTGTCTTAAAAACTTTTTCTTGAGTGCTTAACTTAACCCTTGGATTTTTATCCAAAGCTCTCGAAACAGTCGCAATAGAAATATTAAGTTTTCTGGCAATATCCTCAAGTTTTACCCTTCTTTTTTTAAAAGTCATTATAATTTCGTTAAAAAATTATTATTAAAACATCATTTTTGCTAAAAATTTAATAATACAAACGTTTGCATTTTTTTAAATTAAAATATCGCTTTTCAATTCCCTTAATAGTTTAGTAATTTGTAATAGTCATAAATGATAAGAGAATACTTTATACATATACCTACTAAAATTGTTTTTTAAGCGAAAGTCTTTCCCCAAACATCTCGAGCTTTCAAGTGAAATTATGACTATGCTAATTTAGAATAAAAAATGCAATGGCACATGATGTTCTAAACTTTATAATCCCATATTCTAAAGGATTTTAATGTTAATTTTTTGTAAAAAGATAAGAAACAGCTGTCTTTATAAAATCTATACTTATAAGACTCTTTTCTTAATTTTTATTTAGTTAAGAAATTAATAAAGTTTTGTTTAAATATCTGAAATTCAAAACCTTATATTTTAACATTATATAACAAAAAGCGTTTTGTATATATAATGTAAAGATTTGGGTGTTTAAAATTCTATACCAATATTGTTGTAGTTTTATCAAAATAAAACTGAATGAAGTGAAAATACTTTTAGATTTTAACAATTTTTTTAAACTAAATGTAATGATGATGTTTTGTGGTATGTAGTAATATAGAAACACTTTAAAGTACAAGTAAAAGTTACAAATAGAATTATTGTTTAAAATTTAATGAGTTGATTAGTGGAGCTATCTTGGTTTAAAAAAGGAACTATTTATCAAATTTATCCGCGTAGTTTTAATGATAGTAATAATGACGGTATTGGTGATTTAAGAGGTATTATAGAAAAATTGGACTATCTGCAAAAGCTTAATGTGGATATACTGTGGTTAAGTCCAATTTTTAGTTCGCCAAATGATGATAATGGATATGATATAAGCGATTATTGTTCGATTATGCCAGAATTTGGTTCTATGGATGATTTTGATGAACTGCTTGAGAAAACGCATGAGAAAGGAATGCGTTTGATTTTGGATTTGGTAGCAAATCACTGTTCAGACGAGCATGAGTGGTTTGAACATGCAAAGAAATCCAAGAATAGTCCATATAGAGATTATTTTCATTGGAGGAAACCATCTGCAAATGGTGGGCCTCCTAACAATTGGAAGTCCTTCTTTGGAGGCAGTGCATGGGAATATGATGAGGCATCTGGAGAGTATTATCTACATCTTTTTACTCGAAAACAACCAGATCTAAATTGGGAAAACCCCAAAGTACGAGAAGAGATTTACAATGCTATGAGGTTTTGGCTTGATAAAGGAGTAGATGGGTTTAGGATGGATGTGATTCCGTTGATTTCTAAAAGAGAAGGATATCCCGATGCGCCAAATGTTGGTTTTAGAAAGATAATAGAAGATGTATATGCAAATGGTCCAACACTACATCAATACTTGAAAGAGATGAATGAAAAGGTAGTAAGTCAATATGATGCATTTTCACTAGCAGAAGGAGTAGGTATTAACCATGATAATGCGGGTTTGTATATAAATTATGACCGTAAGGAGCTTGATATGTTATATCATTTTGACATTTTGGAATGTACTATTGTTAATGGCAAATTCGAAGAGGTTTCTCCCTTCGATTTAGTAAACATGAAACGTATTTTTAAGAAATGGAGAGATGCAGTACATGAAAAAGGCTGGTTGGCCAACGCAATGGGAAATCATGAC
The DNA here is from genome assembly GCF_035285365.1 of Aquimarina gracilis. Taxonomy (NCBI): domain Bacteria; kingdom Pseudomonadati; phylum Bacteroidota; class Flavobacteriia; order Flavobacteriales; family Flavobacteriaceae; genus Aquimarina; species Aquimarina gracilis. The sequence continues at coordinate 293,306 of NZ_JAYKLX010000003.1, forward strand.
TTTGCACGTATGGTATCTCGATTTGGTAATGATAAGGAATATTGGCTGGAATCGGCAAAAATGCTCTTTATAATGCAGGCGACTCAAAATGGAACGTTAAACATATATCAAGGTGATGAAATTGGTATGACTAATATCAAACTGAATTCTATTGAAGAGGTGAAAGATGTTCAATCCCTCAATTTCTATGAAGAAAATATAGAGACCAAAAAATATTCTGAAGAAATGGCTCTGGATATGATTAATAAAGAAGGGAGAGATAATGCCAGAACCCCAATACAGTGGAGTGATGAGATAAACGGAGGCTTTTCTATTACCGAACCTTGGTTGCGATCTAATCCTAACTATAATTCGATTAACGTAAGAAGACAAGAGAGTGATCCAAATTCAATTCTTAACTTTTACAGAGACTTACTAAAAGTTAGAAAAGAAAATGATGTTTTTGTATATGGTGATTTTGAAGAGCTGGAATTTGAGAACCCTAATCTTTATATATATAAAAAGCAATTTGGAAAGCAAAGAATTATAGTTGCACTTAATTTCAGCGAAAAAGACGCATCTTTTATTATGGAAGATAAGCCAAGTATAGAACATATAATAATAAATAATTATACAGAACTAGATGTTGAAGACAATCAAATATGTCTTCAGCCATATCAAGGAATAATTATTCGGCTCGATTAATATTTAAAACTTTATAAAACACAAAAATGATTATTAAAGAAAGTGAACTTATTAGTTTTTGTTTGTTAGCGGAGGAGTTTTATTGAAAAACTTCTCGAAGGTGTAACAATTGGGGCATCCATTTTTTTTGTAACTTTTGGTTTTATAGTTACAGAATTAGTCAAAATGTGGTAAAAAGACTTGGATGTCCCAGTGTTACTTATCTAATATAACAAAAATGCACTTTTATTAAAAAAACATAAAAACAACGAAACAATTCAAATTTAAATCAAACTCTATATTATGAAAAGTATGATACTTAAGAAACTCATATTCTTGCTGGTATTTTTATCGGGGAGTATGTTGTATTCGCAAATCACAGTTTCGGGGGTGGTTTCTGATGCTGGAGGGCCAATTCCGGGAGTAAATGTTCTTGTAAGGGGAACCAGCAATGGGGCCGTTACTGATTTTGATGGGAACTACACACTTGATAATGTTGCAGAAGATGCAATAATTGTTTTTAGTTATGTAGGTTTCAAAGCTCAGGAAATTCCTGTTAATGGTAGAACTACAATTAATGTAACAATGCAAGAAGATGCCGCAGAGTTAGAGGCCGTTGTAGTAATTGGATATGGTACGCAATCTGTCAAAGATGCTACAGGTGCGGTTGCCGTTGTAAGTTCAGATGATTTTAATCAAGGTGTAATTGCATCTCCTGAACAGTTAATTCAAGGTAAGACAGCCGGGGTTCAGATTACCCAAACTAGTGGGGAACCTGGAGCAGGCATTAATTTAAGAATTCGTGGTACAAGTTCTGTTCGATCTAACAATAATCCCTTATTTGTTGTAGATGGAGTTCCGCTGGCAGGTGATGAAACCGGGGCAAGTGGTAGTGACATTGGTGTAGGATCTAGTGCTTCTAGAAACCCACTAAATTTTATTAGTCCAAATGATATAGAGAGTGTAAGTATCCTGAAAGATGCATCTGCAACCGCTATTTATGGTTCTAGGGGAGCCAATGGGGTAGTAATTATAACGACCAAAAGCGGTCGAGGTTCTTCAAAACCTACTTTCGAATTCTCATCAAATCTTAGTATAGCTGCACCCGCAGAGGAATTCGATTTGTTGAATAGAGAGCAATACCTAGCGGCGATTCAAGAATTTGGAGGAGATGTTGCAGCTCAGGATTTTGGATCAGATACAGACTGGCAGGATGTTATTACAAGGAGAGCCGCTTCTCAAAATCAAAATTTGTCCTATGCGCAAAGTTATACTAATGGTAATGTTAGAGCTTCTTTTGGATATGGTAAGCAATTTGGTGTTGTTGAAAAAAGTTCGTTAGAAAGGATAACAGGACGTATTAATGCAACGCATCGTTTTTTTGATGAAAAACTTAAAGTAAACATACAGGGGACAATTTCTAGGGTTAATGATGAATCACCACCAATTGGTGCTGATGCAGGTTTTCAAGGAGATTTGTTGGGGATGGCTTATATTGCAAACCCTACTTGGCCAGCAAACCCAAGCTTTAGTGCAGGAGGATCAGAAGTTAACCCGCTAAGTCTATTGGTTAACAGCCAAAATGAAACAAAGACCAATAGAGTTCTAATAAATGGTTCTTTGGAGTATGAAATAATAGAAGGGTTGTCTGCAAAACTTAATTTAGGTTATGATGATTCAGAATCTACAAGGGGTAGTGCTATTTCTGGAAATATTCAAGGTTTACAAAATGGTACACCAGGTAATGGTAGAGCTACAGTAAATGATATTGATGTCACTAACAGGTTATTAGAATTTACTGTAAACTATGAAAAACAGTTTGAGAACTCCACATTTTCGGTTTTAGGAGGATATTCATTTCAAGATTTTGCAAGAAAGGGTAGAAATATAGGTGCTTTTGGTTTCTTGGAAACGAATTTGGATGACATGATAGAAGGATTAGAAAATTCTGCCAATGATATTGAAGCTAATATTGATGGCCCTTATCAACAATATATTGTTTCTGATAAGATTAGAGACGGAGGAGGAACAATTGAAGGGGCTTTTATTAATAGAATTGTGCCAACAGTCGAAGGAAGAGTTCCTTTTACAGCGCCAAATGGCTTAATTGCCAGAACAATAACAGGAGACACCTTTGATTTCACAGATGAGTTACAATCTTACTTTGTAAGAGCAGTCTATTCTATTCAAGATAAGTATATCTTAACTGCAACAATGAGAGCAGATGGTTCTTCTCGATTTGGAGAAAATAATAAATACGGTTATTTCCCATCAGGTGCATTTGCCTGGAAAATTGATCAGGAAGACTTTGCACCAGATGCTTTTTCTACTCTTAAGCTAAGGTTGGGATACGGTATTACAGGTAATCAGGATGGATTAGGTTTTGGTAATTTTATTCGTCGAGAAAGATTCGTAGCTCCAAGTATAGAAAACGGAGGAGAAGTTGTAGTTCCGGGAACAAGTGATGTGTCCTTCGAAAATCCTGATTTAAAGTGGGAAGAAACCTCTCAATTAAATATTGGTATTGACTTTGGTTTTATGAATGACAGATTAAATGGTAGTATAGATGTGTATAGAAAAGACACACAGGATCTTTTGTTACAAGTGCAATCTGCACAACCTGCTGCACAACCTTTTACATTTACCAATGTAGATGGTAGTGTTATCAATGAAGGGGTAGAATTTGCGATTAATTATGACATAATTCAACAAGAAGACATGACTTGGAATTTTGGATTCAATATTGCATATAACAAAAATGAACTACAAGATTTTGATGGAGTATTTAATGCAGGGACAATATTTGGACAAGGGCTTACAGGAGCTTTTTCGCAAATTTTAACAGAAGGAGAGCCTTTATTTTCGTACTTTTTAAGAGAGTTTCAAGGCTTTGATGCCAATGGCCAATCTATTACTGCAAATGATGATTTACAGGTATTGGTTGGAAAAAGTGCATTGCCAGATTTTAACTTAGGTATTTCTACAAGTTTCAATTACAAGAATTGGGATGCCTCTGTTTTCTTTGCCGGTCAGTTAGGCCATTATATATATAACAATACACAAAATGCCTTTTTTACTGCGGGAAGTATTCAAGGAGGTCGTAATGTAACCACAGATGTTATAGGAAACGGAGAAGCGGGGACCAATGCAGCAGATGTATCTACTCGTTTCTTGGAAAAAGGAGACTTTATAAGATTACAAAATGCAACAATAGGTTATAATGTCCCTTTAAAAGGAGATGGAGTTTTTAAGTCAATGAGGTTGTATGCCACAGGTCAAAACCTATTTGTAATAACTGATTATAGCGGTTTGGATCCTGAGGTGAGTACGGCTCCAACGACAACAAGTAATAATCTTTTGAACAACTTACCTACGGCAGGGATAGATTATACAGCTTTCCCAAGACCGAGAACATATACATTTGGATTAAATGCGACATTTTAAAAAAAAGAATTATGAAAAAAGAACATTTTAAATCAAGTTTACTGCTAGTGTTGTCGATGCTACTAGTGGTTTCTTGTACAGATCTGGAAATTGAAGAATCAGATTCTTCAATTGCTGATTCTGAAACTGAATTTACCGGAATTGAAGAACCCGGACCTTTTATTGAGAATTTATATTCTGGAGATTTAAAAGGAATTGTTGAAAATCAACAAGATTTATATGCGTTAAATGAAGTGACTACAGATGAGTTGTTAGTGCCTACGAGGGGTACTGACTGGGGAGATAATGGAATATGGAGAAAATTACATGAGCACACTTGGGATGACCAACATCCTTATGTCTTAAACAACTGGAATAATCTGAATCAGTTGGTTTTTAGAGCGAGTCAGATAGTGGATGACCGGACCACCAATGCAACCGCTGCCGAAAAAGCTGAAGCGCAGTTTATACGTGCGTATGCTATGTTTTGGGTAATGGACATGTATGGTGTTGCACCATTTAGAACCCCAGGAGATGGCCCCGAGGTTAATCCTATGGTAATGACGCGTCCTGAAGCTTATGAGTTTATTCTGAATGATTTGAATTCTGCATTACCAAACTTGCCAGCGCGTGGCCCAAGTGATGAAAACTTAAGGCCTACCCAAGCTGCAGCAAATTTTTTACTGGCAAAATTATACCTTAATAAACATATTTATCTAGGGTCTGGAATGCCAGCAGCAGCCGATATGACTCGAGTTGTTGAGCTAGTTGATGAAATTACGGCAGATGGGTATGCATTGCAATCAGGATATTTTGATATTTTCAAACCCGATGTTGATACCGAGACAATCTTTTTTACCATCTCTAGTGTTGGTAACAGAATGTGGAATGGATTACATTACAACCAAAATTCTTCAGATAATACAGGTGGAGGATGGAATGGGTGGTCTACTCTAGCAGAGTTTTACGACTTGTTTGAAGGAGATCCAAACACCAATATTCCAGGTAGTGGACAGGAGGAAAGAAGAGGTTATGTGCCAACCGATGGATCAAACTTAGGGATTGGATTTGGATTCTTAATTGGGCAACAGTATGATGAAAATGGTAACCCATTGACCGATCGACCAGGTAATCCTTTAGCATTTGAAAAACAATTTCCTGGTTTGGCTGGTAATAATGAGCGCACAGGAATTCGTACGATTAAGTATCACCCAGAAAATGGTGCTTTCGCAGGACATCAAATTATCTTTAGATATGCAGATGCGCATTTAATGAAAGCAGAAGCTATTTTTAGAGGAGGTACCGGTAGTGGAGACCCTCTTACAATGGTTAATGATCTAAGAACAATTCGTAATGCCAGTAACTTAGGTGCATTAACCGAACAAGATCTAATCGATGAAAGAGGTAGAGAATTATATAAAGAATTTTGGAGACGTAATGACCTGATAAGATTTGGAAAATTTGCAGATGCATGGGACTTGAAAATCAATACAGATGATTTTAGAGCTTTATTCCCGATTCCAGCAACTGCATTATTATCTAATCCAAATTTAAGTCAAAACCCTGGTTATTAATGTAATATAGTAAGCTAAGATTGTTTGTGTAGAGCCCTTCTATTTTTGGAGGGCTCTACTAATTTATCATTTTAATAAAATAAGCATAAGGTTGACAAGTTACTTTAGATATATTATCATTTGGATAGGCATTCTTGCATGTTTTGTTTCTTGTAAAAAGGAACAAAAAATAATGCATTTTTCAATCCTCCCAAGTACTCACACAGGGGTGTCATTTACAAATACATTATTGGAGACTCCAGAACTAAATATCTTAAGATATTTGTATTATTATAATGGCGCTGGAATTGCTGTTGGCGACTTTAATAATGATGAATTTGAGGACCTTTTTTTTGTCTCTAATCAAGGAGAGAATAAACTATATCTAAATCAAAAAGGATTACGTTTTAAAGATGTAACACCTGGTATACTTAAGGATAACAAAGGTTGGTCTACGGGGGTAACTGTTGTAGATATTAATAACGATGGTTTATTGGATATTTATGTGTGCAAGGTTGGTCACTATAGAGAAATTAAAGGAAAAAATAAGCTATTTATAAATCAAGGGGTAGATCACAAGGGGGTTCCAAAATTTAAAGAGGATGCTTCAACTTATAACTTAGATATTTCTAGCCTTTCTACCCAAACAATTTTTTTTGATTATGATCTGGATGGAGATCTTGATATGTATTTATTAAATCATTCTGTTCATCCTAACAGGACCTATGGTAAAGGTTCTAAACGAAAACAGATAGATGCACTTGCCGGAGATCGATTATATCAAAACCGCAATGGTAAATACGTAGATGTTACCCGGTATGCAGGAATTTTTCAAGGCGCAATTGGTTATGGGTTAGGAGTTTCAACCAGCGATATTAATAATGATGGTTATCCGGATATTTATGTGGGAAATGATTTTTTTGAAAACGATTATCTGTATATCAATCAAAAAAATGGAACATTCAAAGAGATTGTTACCTCTCAACATAGTATTCAGCATACCTCTCATTTTTCGATGGGAGTAGATATAGCAGACATCAATAATGATGGACTTACCGATATTTTGTCATTAGATATGCTTCCAGAGGACGCCGTAACCTATAAATCTTCGGGGACTGAGCATAGTTTTCCTATTTATAATCAATATCTCAAAAATGGTTACCAACCGCAATACATGCAAAATGCTTTACAACTTAATAGAGGAAACAATCAGTTCAGCGAAATAGCTTTTTATTCGGGTATTGCCGCTACAGAATGGAGTTGGGCGCCACTTATTGCCGATTACGATAACGATGGGTATAAGGATATCTTCATTTCAAATGGAATAAAAGGAGCTACCAATGATATGGATTTCATAAATTTTATAGCAAATGAAAACATTCAAAAACGAATTGAAAAAGGAATGACCAAAGAGGATTTGGCATTAATCAACGAATTGCCAAGTAAGAAAACGACCAATTACTTTTATCAAAACAATAAGGATCTAACCTTTAATGATGTTTCAAATACGTGGCTAGAAAATATGCCTTCTTATAGTAACGGAGCTATATATGCAGATTTGGATAATGATGGAGATTTGGATATCGTTACCAATAATATCAACCAGGAAGCTTTTATATATGAAAATAGATCTGCACTTACCAAGGACCAAAATAACTACATACAACTCAAACTTAAAGGACCAGAAAACAATACTGATGCTATCGGAGCTAAAGTATTTGTGTATAATCAAGATAAAGTGCAAATAGCTGAAGTTTATCGAACCAGAGGCTACTTGTCATCCGTTTCTTCAATAGTGCATTTTGGATTCGGAAATCAAAATACCATTGACTCTATTAAAATTCAATGGCCTGGTGGACAGGGTTCTCTAAGAAAAAATGTAAAGGCAAACCAATTATTGGTTATTGATATTCGAGAAGACAATGCACAGATTGTAAATAGGAAGGATACAGTTGTTAATTTAAAAACCGCAATAGGAGCAATACAATTTAAACATCAGGACTATGAAACAAAAGATTTCAATATAGAACCCCTTGCGCCTTATGCATGTTCTAATGAAGGACCACATATTTCAGTTTTAGATATTAATAAAGATGGTCTAGAAGATATATTTATCCCGGGAGGAAGGTTTAAGTCTGCGTCACTTTTTTTACAGGAACAAAGTGGAAAATTTGCTAAAAAAGAACAACCAGAATTTGAACTGAATAAACAATATGAGGATATCGATCAATGCTTTTTTGATGCAGACCTCGATGGAGATTTGGATGTGGTAACGGTTTATGGTGGGAACGAGAGTTATCCTGATTATCAAAGCACTCCGGCTTTATTTAAAAATAATAATGGTGTATTTATAAAAGAAGAAACAGCTTTTTCAAAAGAGTCGATAAATGCTTCGGTAGTTATTTCGTCTGATATAGATCATGATGGAGATATTGATGTTTTTGTAGGTAGTAATGCCGAACCGGGGAAATATGGGGTGGCTCCAGAAAATTATCTTTTTGAAAATGATGGTAAAGGTTACTTTAAAAAGGTTGCGTCAAAAGAGTTAACAACCATTGGTATGGTTTACGATGCCGTTTTTATAGATATTAATCAGGATACTTTTGAGGATTTGATTTTGGTAGGACATTATATGCCTATCACAATCATGATCAATGATGGTGAAGGTAATTTTAGGAAAGAGCATATTCCTTCTTTAGAAAATACAAATGGTTGGTGGAACGCAGTTTCGGTCCATGATATGGATAAAGACGGAGATTTAGATATCGTAGCAGGAAACTGGGGTGCAAATACAAGACTAAAAGCGTCAGAAAAAGAACCCATTACGTTGTACCTGAATGATTTTGATGATAATGGTAAAATCGATCCTATTGTTACTTATTTCTATAAAGGAAAAGAAACTCCAATAACTACCAAAGATGAATTGGTAAAACAAATACCGCAATTAAATAAAAAGTTTTTGTCATATGCTTCTTTTGCTAAAGCTGAGTTCGAAGATTACTTTTCAGAGTCAAAGATTAAACAATCGGAAATAAAAAAAGTCTATACCCTGGAGACAACATATTTTGAAAACACAGGGAAATTAAACTTTAAGGCACAAAGATTATCATGGCAAGCACAGATTTCTTCGGTACATGATGTTTTGGTAGATGACATAAATGATGATCAATATCCAGATATAATTCTAGGAGGTAATACTTATGAAATCAACACGCAATTAAGTAGATTAGATGCATCCAAAGGTGTAGTTTTACTAAATGATCGCAATGGAGGTTTTGAAAAGAATACAAAATCAGATTTTGGTATACAAGGAGCGGTAAGATCTATAGAAAAAATTAAAATAAAGGATCAGGAATATTTATTGTTCGGAGTCAATAATGATAGCCTTCAAATAGTAAAAAAATAAAGGAATAACATGAACAAGTTTATATTTGGGAGTCTCATATTAGCGATTTTTATTTCTTGTAATAAGAAACCACTTAAAGAAAAAAATACAGAGCCTGAAACCACTTTGTTTACCAAATTGACTTCAGAGGAAACCCATATCGATTTCATTAATAGTGTACATAACACCAAGGACTTCAATATTTTTACCTACAGAAACTTTTATAATGGTGGAGGAGTAGCTATTGGTGATATCAATAACGATGGTTTACCAGATATATATCTTACTGCAAATCAAAAAGAGAATAAACTATACCTTAATAAGGGTAATTTTCAATTCGAAGATATCTCAATATCTTCCAAAACTACTGGAAAAAATGCATGGTCTACCGGGGTAGTAATGGTTGATATTAATGCCGATGGTTTATTAGATATTTATGTGTGTAATGCCGGTAATGTTAAAGGGGATGATCAAAAGAATGAACTTTTTATCAATAATGGGGATTTAACTTTTACTGAAAACGCATCACAGTATAATCTTGCAGATAGCGGATTTACAACACATGCTGCTTTTTTTGATTATGATCAAGATGGTGATCTCGATGTATATCTTCTCAACAATAGTTTTATACCGGTAAGTAGCCTTGGTTATGTGAACAAAAGAAACTTAAGGGCCAATGATTGGAATATCCCAGATATCTTGAAAGGAGGTGGAGATAAATTACTTAGGAATGATAATGGAGTTTTTATAGATGTAAGTGAATCGGCTGGGATCTATGGAAGTCTTATCGGTTTTGGATTGGGGGTAACTATTGGTGATGTTAATAAAGATCTACTCCCAGATATTTACGTTTCTAATGACTTTTATGAAAGAGACTATTTGTATATCAATAAGGGTGACGGTACTTTTTCTGAAGAAATTAAAGATTGGGTTCAACATTTAAGTATTTCTTCTATGGGGGCCGATATGGCCGATATCAATAATGACGGTTTCCCCGAGATTTTTGTAACCGATATGTTGCCAGAAGATGACCAACGTCTTAAAGAAACAAGTTCTTTTGAAAGTTACGATGTATATAGATTAAAGAAAAGTAGAGACTTCTATAATCAATATATGCAAAACTCATTACAGCTTAATAATGGTGATGACTCATTCTCTGAAATAGCCTTTTATAGTGGGGTAGCCAAAACAGATTGGAGCTGGGGAGCATTACTTTTTGATATGGATAATGATGGGTATCGCGATATTTATGTAAGCAATGGTATTTATCATGATCTTACCAACCAGGATTTTATGAACTTCTTTGCCAATGATATCATCCAAAACATGGTATTAACCGGAAAAAAAGAAGAAGTAGATTCAATAATAAGCAAAATGCCCTCTACACCTATTCCTAATTATGCTTTTAAAAACAATAAGGATCTTACTTTCTCTAATACAACAAGAGATTGGGGCTTTGATGAACCAACTTTTTCAAATGGATCGGCTTATGGAGATCTTGATAACGACGGCGATCTGGATTTAATAGTAAACAACTTTAATATGCCAGTTTCGGTATATAAAAACAATAGCGAAAAAGAAGAAAACAACTATTTGAAAATTAAAATAAAAGGAACAGATAAAAATACCTTCGGAATTGGTAGTGTAGTAGAGATTTTTTCTCAGGATCAAATTCTTAGACAAGAATTAATACCTACTCGTGGTTTTCAGTCGTCTATTGATTATGTTATGACCATAGGATTGGGTAAAACTATAACTATAGATTCATTGCGTGTTATTTTTCCTGATAAAAAAATGATTGTAGTCCAAAAAGTTGAGCCAAATACTTCGGTAACATTAAATCAAGAAGAAGCAACATCGATACATATAAACAAAGCTACAGCCAAGAAGCAATATTTTGAACAAATAGAACATAATATCCATGCTCATAAAGAAGATCCTTATATAGATTTTGATTATGAAGGATTAATCTACAAAATGCAATCCAAAGAGGGGCCCGCTCTGGCTATTGGTGATGTAAATAATGATGGAAATGATGATGTTTTTATAGGAGGTGCATACAAACAAAAAGGAAAACTTTATTTGCAAACTTCATCTGGAAAATTACAACCAACTACTTTTGAAACCGAAGAAATTTTTGAGGATGTTGTTGCCATTTTTGAAGATATTGATAACGATAAAGATCTGGATTTGGTTATTGGCTCAGGAGGGAACTTTAAAGGAGCAAGAACAGGAGTAAGATATTATGCCAATGATGGAAAAGGAAATTTTACAAGAGGAAATATCATAAAACCAACAAATACCAATATTTCAGTATTGGCTGCACATGATTATGATCAGGATGGAGACATAGATATTTTTGTTGGGAGCCAGGGGATAGTAGGTACTTTTGGAGTTTCACCACAAAGTTTCCTTTTAGAAAATGATGGGAAAGGTAATTTTAAAGATGTTTCAGCTCAAAAAGCGCCCGAAATCACAAAGGTAGGCATGGTTGCTGATGCTATCTGGCATGATATAGATGGAGACAACAAGAAAGATTTGATTGTAGTAGGAGAATGGATGTCTCCAAAAATCTTTAAAAACAATCATGGGAAGTTAAGCATATTGCCCTCTAATCTAGATGACCATTCCGGCTGGTTTAATACGGTCAAGGCCAAAGACCTCGATAATGATAATGATATCGATTTGGTTTTTGGGAATAGAGGCTTAAATGCAATCTATACTGCTACTACCATAGAGCCGATGAAAATGTATATTAATGATTTTGATAATAATGGAACCATAGAACAGATAGTCACGCAAACTATAAATGGAAAAGATGTACCTATCCATCTTAAAAATGAAATCACAGGTCAGATTAATTCCCTAAAAAAACAAAATCTTAAGTATGCCGAGTATGCAAAAAAATCTATAGATGAGTTGTTTTCTTCAGAAGTATTGAAAAAGACTACCGTAAAAAGTGTAAACAATTTTTCAAGTTTTATAGCCTACAATAATGGTAAAGGAAATTTTGAAATAAAGGAACTCCCGCAATGTGCCCAGTTATCTTGTGTTTGTGATATAGAAACTGAAGATTTAAATAATGACGGGGTTTTAGATCTTATCCTTGCTGGTAATAATTTCAGTTTTAAACCCCAGTTCTCTAGATTGGATGCTAGTAGAGGTACAGTTTTGCTAAGTGATCAAAATGGAAATTATGTGAACCAAAAATCTTCGGGATTTCTCGTTGAAGGTGAGGTTAGAAAAATGAGGTGGATTAAAAATAAATCAGGTCAGAAGTATTTGATCACGGGCATTAATAATCTTGCACCTAAGATTTTTAAGTTAAAGAAGTAACGTATTAATGATGTAAAGGATTAAAATTAATTGAATGCGCTTTGTCGATACTTAAATAAAGTTATAAGTTAGTTGAATGCATTTGGTTAATGCTTGAATAAGGTTAGAAGTTGATTGAATACACTTGGTCGATGCTTGGATAAGGTTAGAAGTTAGTTGAATGAGTTTGGTCGATGCTTGAATAAGGTTAGAAGTTGATTGAATACACTTGGTCGATGCTTGGATAAGATTAGGAATTAGTTGAATGAGTTTGGTTGATGCTTGGATAGGACTAGAAGTTGATTGAGTGCATTTCGTCGATGTTTGGATGAGGTTTGAAATTAGTTAAATAGAGGTGCCCACTTGGACCCCAAATTGTATAGAGATATCTCCCCAACCCTTCTTCCAAGAGAGGCTATGACAGACTTAATAAGTTCCCTTCCTTTAAAAGAAGGGTTGGGAATGGATGTTTTTAATTATATGAAATACAAATAATTGAGATTTAAATGGGTAACCCTATTATTAAATGCATTCCATACCCCGTTTTGTAAACTCAATTAAGTAAGAATAAAAATGATGATCAAAAATATAGGCATACGCGTTGTTGGATTGATTCTTTTAATAGGGTGCGAGAAACAAAATGTGCTCCAGGGAGAATTGTTCGAAAAAGTTCCTTCAGAAATCACTAGAGTTACTTTTCAGAACGATCTTGTCCCTACTGAAAAGATGAATATTCTGGATTATTTATACTTCTATAATGGAGCAGGAGTAGCCGTTGGCGATATTAATAATGATGATCTGGTGGATGTATTTTTCACCTCGAATCAAGGTGAAAACAAACTTTATCTTAATAAGGGAAATTTCGAGTTTGAGGATATAACCCAAAAAGCTGGTGTAGCTGGAAATTCTGATTGGAATACGGGAACCGTAATGGCCGATATTAATGGTGATGGTTTTTTGGATATTTATGTTTGTGCCGTAGTCGGAATTCGAGGATTAGAAGGAGCTAATGAACTATTTCTAAATAATGGCGATGGTACATTTACTGAAAAAGCCGCCCAGTATGGTTTGAATTTTCAAAATTATACCACTTCGGCAAGTTTTTTTGATTATGACAATGATGGGGACTTAGATATGTATCTCTTAAATCACGCTATTCATACACAAAATTCTTTTGGGAAGGCTTCTTTAAGAAACAAAAGAAGTTATGAGAGCGGAGACAAATTACTGCGTAATGACGGAAACAAATTTGTTGATGTAAGTAAAGAAGCAGGGGTTTTTGGAGGAGGAAATGGATATGGCCTTGGGATAGCAACTTCCGATTTTAATAATGACGGTTTTGTAGATATCTATGTAAGTAATGATTTTCATGAAGATGATTATTACTACATAAACAATGGAAATGGAACTTTTACCGAAGAGTTAAAGAAAAAATTTGGCCACATAAGTCGCTTTTCGATGGGGAGTGATGTTGCCGATATCAATCATGATGGATATCCTGATATTTTAACCTTGGATATGACCCCGGAAGAAGAAAAAGTACTAAAAGCTTCTGCCGGAGATGAAACCGTGGATATGCTCGCTATGCGAATTAATCGATTAGGTTATCATTACCAATATGCCAGAAACATGCTTCAGATAAATCAAAAAGGCGAATATTTCATCGAAACAGCCTTGTTTAGTGATATCGCTGCAACAGATTGGAGCTGGAGCCCACTATTTGCCGATTATAACCAAGACGGGAAACAGGATGTTTTTATTTCGAACGGAATACCTAAAAGACCTAATGATCTGGATTATATTAAATATATCTCAAACGAAAAAATTCAGGCACAGTTGAACAAATCCAAACTGGTAGATCAAAAAGCATTAGATATAATGCCTTCTGGATTGGTTCAAAATTATATATTTTCTGGAGGCAAAGGGATTAAGTTCACCAATCAATCCGGGACTTGGTTACCCAAAGATCTAAACGCGTCTACCGGAAGTGCTTATGCAGATTTTGACAACGATGGTGATATTGATATTGTAACAAATACGATAAATGCTCCAGTTATTTTTTATAAGAATAAAACAAATGCTACCTCAAACTATTTGAAGCTCAAGTTTATTTATAAAGATCAAAATCCCTTTGGTATCGGAACCAAAGTAATATCCTATCATAACGGAATACCGCAGTACAAACAATTATTCGTGTCAAAAGGTTTTCAATCTTCTTCGGAAGCAATTATTCATTTTGGATACGGAAATGCGAATTTGGTAGATTCCTTAAAAATTATTTGGCCCGATAATACGATACAAATTGCAGAAAATATACCAACGAATCAGACATTATCTATTAGATTACTTCATAAAAGAAATAAGGTAGATTATGAAAAACTGTTTCCAAAATCAAAAGGATGGTTCACAAAAAAAGACAGCTTGCCGGGGTTATATTATGAACATAAAGAAAATAATTATACCGATTTTAATAGGCAAAAATTAATTCCGTATAAAATTTCTGATAAAGGGCCCGCAACGGCAATAGGTGATCTTAATGGAGATGGAAAAGAAGATGTTTTCTTTGGAAACTCAAAAAATGAAACTTCCAAATTGTTTTTTCAAACATCTGATGGTTTTGAATTACAAGAGATAAACGCATTGGTAAAAGATAGAACCAAGGAAGATGTAGTCGCAATTATTGAAGACTTTGATCAGGATAAAAAAAATGATCTTTTAGTGTCTTCCTCGGGAGGAGAATTCTATGGTAATTCGAAAGAGTTGGTCGATCGATTATATCTTAATTCGAATTTGGGATTAGTCAAAGGAAATTTTCCTAAGCTTTTTGAGCATGAATCGGTAATTAAACCTTATGATATTGATCAAGACGGAGATTTAGATGTTTTTATTGGTGGGTATGCCGTTTCTAACGATTTTGGGAAGATTCCTAATTCTTATGTATTACTAAATGATAAAGGAAACTTTAGTGTTAAAGAAAATGCGGCCATCAAAAATATTGGAATGGTGACCGATGCTGTTTGGAGCGATTTCGATGGGGATCAGATAAAGGATCTAATTGTGATTGGCGAATGGATGTCGCCACGTTTTTTTAAAAATAATGAAGGTGAACTTATTGAGGTGACCAATTCAATTTTAAAAGAAAAGCGTAATGGTCTTTGGCAGACCATACAAGAATTCGATATTGATCATGATGGCGATACGGATTATTTACTTGGGAACTTTGGGCTAAACACCAAATTTGAAGCTTCTGCAAAGTATCCCTTGAAGATGTATTATTCAGATTTTGATAATAATCAAAAAACCGAAACAATATTAGCTATGGCCAAAGACGGGAAATATTATACCGTTTTGGGTCTAGATGAGTTATCTGGACAGTTAAATTATCTTCGTAAAAAATTTACAACATACAACTCGTTTGCCGGTAGCGCTGTTGAAAAAGTTTTGGGTAATGATGCTCTGAACAAATCAGTCGTGTTTAAAGTTGATGAGTTAGCCTCGGGGTATCTCAAAAATGAAGAAGGAAGTTTTATTTTTGTCCCTTTTGAAGAGATGCTTCAAGTAGCTCCTATTACCAAAATGTTACAGCATGATTTTGATGGAGATGGAGTCCAAGAAGTGTTTTTGGCAGGCAATTACTTCGGTGTAATTCCTTACCACGGTCGATTTGATGGTTTTGCCGGGGCAATTCTTCAAAACGATTCTTTGGTGATTGATGCTAATAATTTAAACATTAACCTAACTCAAAAGTCGGTAAGAGGACTAAATATTATTAATTTTGATAATAAGGAGTACTTATTGATTACTATAAATAATGGAAAAGTTGAAATCTATGAACTCAATAAATAAAATTAAAGTTTCTTTATTACGAAGAATGGCTCCAAGACATGCTGGAGTAGTGTTTGTTTTCCTGCTTTTGGTAGTGTTGTCTTCGTGTCAAAAAGAAAAGCAAGAAATAAAAATTACACCGGATAATTATCATCAGGCGGTGGATAAAATAACAGAGGTGATGGTGCACGATATCTTTTCTCCTCCAGTTGCCAGTAGGATTTATAATTATCCTAATATTGCCGCCTACGAAGTCCTTTGTCAGGGCAATGCCGATTATAAAGCATTATCAGGCCAGGTCCACAAACTCACTCCCGTTCCTGTAATTGATACTACCAAAAATATAAATCTTGAAGTTGCAGCTCTTGTGGCATATCTAGAGGTGGGTAAAGAACTTGTTTTTTCTGAAGATAAAGTAGAGATCTATCGAGATAGTTTATATAACTCTTGGAAAATTGTTAACGAAGAAAGTTTTAACGATTCTAAGAATTATGGGATATTGGTAGCAAATCATGTAAAAGACTGGTTAGCAACCGATAATTATGCTCAAACTCGAACCATGCCAAAGTTTTCGGTAAATACAGAGGATCCAGCTCGTTGGCAACCTACGCCCCCAGATTATATGGATGGTATCGAACCACATTGGAGAGAAATTAGACCATCCATTATTGATTCTGCTTCGCAGTTTACGCCATCAAGACATCCCGATTTTTCTCTTGAAAAAGATTCTCAGTTTTATAAAGAACTTACAGAAACATACGAGGTAGGTGTTGAGATCAAAAAGGAAGGAGAGAAATCAGAGAAACTAGAGATTGCACAATTTTGGGATTGTAATCCATATGTATCCACGCATAAGGGGCACTTAATGTTTGCAACCAAAAAAATTACACCTGGGGCACACTGGATAGGTATTTGCAAAATAGCAAGCAAAAAGGTGAATGCAGATTTTAGCAAAACTGTTTATGCGTATACCAAAACGAGTATTGCAATTGCCGATGCTTTCATAAGCTGTTGGGACGAAAAATATCGAAGCAACCTTATTAGACCAGAAACGTTAATCAATCAGCATATCGACGAAAATTGGGAACCTGTATTGCAAACTCCTCCATTTCCCGAGTACACCAGTGGGCATTCGGTGGTGTCGGGAGCAGCCTCTACAGTACTTACCGACATTTTTGGAGATAATTTTGCATTTAATGATGATACCGAATTAAGATACGGCTTACCAATTCGTTCTTTTACATCGTTTAATCAGGCGGCAAGTGAAGCTGCGATTAGTAGATTGTATGGAGGTATTCATTACCGAGCTGCAATAGATTTAGGTCTTGAACAAGGACGAGAATTGGGAAAGTTTGTTGTAAGCAAGCTTCAAATGTCTGTTAATAATTAATACCTTCATTAAAATTAATCATTTAATGAAAAGAGTGATAATTGGCATTTTAGCCGCTCTGCTTCTAATATCTATTTGGTATCTATTTGTTAAGAAATATGATTATGAGATCAGTTTCAAGGCCAATTTAGCACCAATCGGAGTATATCATCAAGTAAAAAATATAAAATCCAATACTCAAAAATCACAGAGCCTTAATCAGAATCTTGGCGATATCAATCTAACCCAGGAGGTAGTTCTTAATGATGAAATTGTGTTTCTAGACTGGAATTTTAAAAGTGTTAACGATACAGTCACAAAAATTAAAGTCGGGGTCATTTCAAAAGATCATTCTATAAAAAATAAACTTCAAGTAATTATAGGGTCGTCCCCTGTAGTAAAATTAGTTAAGAAAGATTTAATTCAGCTTCGAAAAACACTAAGAAAATATACAGATACATTTAAAATAATTGTTGAAGGTGAGACCCAAATACCTGCAATGGATTTTTTATCTATTTCATCAAAAACTAAGCGATCCAGAAAGGCCCATGAAATGATGTCTCAAAATAGCTATTTATACCCCAAGCTTGTTTCGGGAAATGTAGACAGAAAAGGGTATCCTTTTGTCAAAATTAATAACTGGAATCTAGATACAGATGAGCTACAAATGGATTTTGGGGTCCCTATCATTCTTAAAGATTCACTTCCTGTTAACTCCATAATAAATCTTACTAGGGCCGAGACTCAAAATGCTTTGAAAGCAACATATTATGGCAATTATAGAACTAGTTATGAAGCATGGTTCGTTTTATTGGAATATGCAAGAGTAAATAAAATTGTAGTAGAAAATGAACCGCTAGAAATTTTTTATAATAATCCAATGCAGGATGGAAATGACAGCCAATGGAAAGCAGAAGTTTACCTTCCTTTAAAAAATAAGTAGTAAACAACTGCATATCAACAAAAAAGTTTCGGGTGGTTTGATGTTTTTCTTCGAAAAAAATGAATGAAACAAGGAATGTTATAGATAAAAAATAATACAAACGGTTACATTTCATTTTGTTATAGATTATCTTTTCTGTTGTGTTAATACTTTGGATATTTGTATATAAACAACGCTTTTTTTGAATTATAATCCGATTTTTAGCAATTTTTATAGGAATTTAATTTTGTTGAGTTGGTGTCAAATTTTCAAATATGAATAAAAAATATATCATCGCATTCGATCAGGGGACAACCAGTACAAGAGCCATTATTTTTGATAACCAGGGAGAGATTTGTGGTATTTCTCAGAAAGAATTAACTCAACATTATCCTAAATCCGGATGGGTAGAACACGACCCAGAAGAAATCTTTATTCATCAACAGGAAGTTTTTGAAGAGGTCCTTGAAAAAACGAATATCTCATTCCAGGATATTAGTAGTGTAGGAATCACAAATCAACGTGAAACTACCGTTGTTTGGGATAAAAATACAGGAAAACCAATCTATAATGCTATAGTTTGGCTTGATAAAAGGACAACAAAAATTTGTGAAAATCTTAAATCAAGGGGATTAAGTGACTATGTGTCCAAAAATACAGGCTTGGTAATAGATTCGTATTTTTCTGGCACCAAATTGAAATGGATTTTGGATAATGTTGAAGGGGCAAAAGAAAAAGCGTTAAATGGGGATTTATTGTTCGGGACTATAGATACCTGGCTCATCTGGAAATTTACAAACGGAGTAAAACATGTAACAGATCATTCTAATGCATCTCGAACCATGATGTATAATATTATAGAACTTGATTGGGATGCAAAACTATTAGAAGCTCTTGAGGTTCCAGAATCGATTCTCCCAACTGTGCAATATTCATCTTCAGATTTTGGAACTATTAATTACAAAGGACATGATATACCTATCTATGGGGTGGCTGGGGATCAACAGGCCTCTTTATTTGGGCAAGGGGGTTATAAATCGGGAATAGCCAAAAATACTTATGGGACGGGTTGTTTTATGTTACTAAATACGGGCAAAAAACCATATGAATCCAAAAATGGGTTGTTAACCACTTTGTGTTGTAGTTTGCCAGAAGATAATATTAAATATGCTCTTGAAGGAAGTGTTTTTGTTGGCGGGGCATCGGTACAATGGCTTCGTGATAAATTGCAAGTGATCAATAATGCTGCCGATACTGAGGCAATATGTAAATCTACAAAGTCTTCTGAAGATTTATATGTAGTGCCTGCTTTTGCAGGTTTGGGAGCACCCCATTGGGATATGGAAGCAAAAGGAGCGATATACGGTCTTACTTTGGATTCTGGAAAAAATGAAATTATAAAAGCTACTATTGAAGCATTGGCCTATCAAACCAGGGATGTACTAGAAGCAATGGTTGAAGATAGTGGAAAACAAATGAAAGAGCTTAAGGTGGATGGTGGAGCCTCGGCCAATAATTATCTCATGCAGTTTCAATCTGATATTTTAAAGGTATCTGTAGATCGTCCAAAAATGCTTGAGGTTACAGCAATGGGAGCTGCCTTTTTGGCTGGTATCAAGGCTGGTGTTTGGACAAAAAAGGATATTGCAAAAATTAGGGCAGTAGACACTATTTTTAAACCACAAATTACAGAGCACGAGCGCAATCGAAAATACACAGGATGGCAACAAGCTGTAGCCCGCACCAAAACTGTAAACAAAAATATGCTTGCCGTTAAAGAAGATGGGCCAATACGGTTTTCGGTTTTGGATAGAGATGCACAATTGGCACGTGTAAAAAGTGAAAAATACGACCTAGTAATTATTGGAGGAGGAGTTACAGGAGCAGGAATTGCTCTTGATGCTGCTTCAAGAGGGTTAAAGGTATGTTTGGTCGAGAAAAATGATTTTGCCTCGGGCACCAGTAATAAATCGACAAAACTTATCCACGGAGGATTGCGATATCTAAAACAAATGGAAATAGGACTGGTAAAAGAATCAGGAAGTGAGCGGGCAACTGTGCATAAACTGGCGCCACATTTGGTAGTGCCAGAAAAAATGTTATTACCACTCGTAGAAGGAGGTACTTATGGGAAATTTATGGCCTCAATCGGATTAAAAGTATATGATTTTTTGGCTAATGTCGAGGGAGATGATAAGCGAAAAATGCTCAGTGTAGAAGAAACGATGGCCAAAGAACCTTTACTTGGTAAAGAAGGCCTTACAGGAGGAGGATATTATGCCGAATACAGAACCGATGATGCCAGGCTTACTATAGAATTGCTAAAAAAAGCCGCTTCTTATGGGGCCAATAGTATTAACTATTGTGAGATGACTTCTTTTAATTATGATGAAAATGGTAAAATCAAGAGCCTTCAGTGCTTGGATCATAATACACAAAAAACGTTTACCATAAAGTCCAGAAATTTTGTGTCGGCAGCAGGTCCATGGGTAGATTTATTACGGGAAAAGGATCACTCAATGAATAATAAACATTTGCATTTAACCAAAGGAGTGCATTTGGTTTTTTCAAGAGAGCGATTCCCTCTTACTCAATCCATTTACTTTGATGTACCCGATGGAAGAATGATTTTTGCTATTCCAAGAGGTAGAGCAACATATGTGGGTACCACTGATACTAATTATAACTCGAATCTGAATCGAGTTGTAGCCACACAGGATGATGCTGCGTATCTTCTTAAAGCTGTGAATCATATGTTTCCTGGTTTAAGCCTTAAAGAAGAAGATATTGAATCTAATTGGGCAGGATTAAGGCCTTTGATTCATGAAGATGGTAAGGACCCTTCAGAGTTATCCAGAAAAGATGAGATTTTTATATCCAAAACTGGGTTAGTTTCGATTGCTGGGGGTAAGCTCACAGGATATCGAAAAATGGCACAACGGGTTATTGATACTGTTTTGAAGACAATGAGTAGTAAACGAAGAGAAAGTTTTTCTAAGTCGCATACACAACAAATTCAATTAACCAGTAACCCTCTTAAGGATAGTCGTGATGTAAACATTTATGTAAATCAAATTACGCAACAACTTAAAGATTTAAAAATAGAAGATCCTTATTACGGTTGGTATCTGGTTTCTACCTACGGAAAACAAACCGATGTCATTATTGATAAAATCAACTATTTTCTTAATGATGCTATCGACGAAAGATTAATTCGAGCAGAACTTTGGTATGGAGTTCATCATGAAATGGTAAATAGCTTGGCTGATTTCTTTGTACGACGAACAGGAAGATTATACTTTGACATAGGTAGTGTGCATAGATACAGATCTATAATTGAAGAAGATCTTATAAAATATCTACAATGGGATGAGATCAGATTAAAATTAGAAAATCAATATCTCGATTTATTGTTGCAAGATGCAGCTACCTATTATCAAAAAGAATTTGACTAAAGGCAAGTACTAGAACCGGCCTATAACGCCTATTTGTCCCGCTCCAATTCTAAGATTCCATCTAATTTTACTTTTCTTATTCCCATAGGCATAGCGGTTATCTTTTTTTAAGTAATTATCTACGCTGTCTACAATAAAAACACTCATTACTAGACCAAGAGTTACATCGGTCAACCAATGGGCACCGTCCCATAATCTTGACACAGGAGTAATCATCCCAAGAGCATAAATTCCGCCCTTTACCCATAAATTGTCAAATTGTTTGGCAAATGCATGCGCTGTGGTAAAAGCAAGAATAGCATGCCCAGAGGGGAACGAGTGATACCCTGCAGCACTAGACCAAAATCTAAAACTTAAGTTTCCCTCACCCTCTAATGGGCGAGCACGACCCACTGCGGTTTTTCCTAGTGTTTGAAGTAACCCTCCAGCCGTTGCTGATGCAATAAGTAGAACACCGGTTCTTCTTATTTTTTCATTTTTTGTGATAAGCCCAAGTGTATAAACGCTCGTTGTCAAACCATAATTTAATAGAGGTTTTCCAAATCTGAAACCAGCTTCTTTTATGAGATCAGGAACCCCATCACCTTGTTTTGTGAAAACTTCATCAGCGGGCTCATCTACAGCAAGAAGTAAAGCGTTTCCAGCCATTATTCCTCCAAAAGTTAACCAATCTTTGCCTTTCCATCTTAGTGGACCCGTATACACATGTTTTACACCACCATATACAGATAATCCATCATGTTTAATCATTTGCCATCGCGTCATCTCTTTTTGAGACTCTTTGGGGGTAATTGTATCTTGTGGTTTCTTTTGATCTTCTGATGCTAACTCTTGAGAATAGGAGGTTTGAGCCAATAAAACCAGACATGTTGTAATAAGAAGGGCTTTTAAATAGGTCATAGTAAAAATTTGCAGAGCAAAAATAGTAACTTCTTAGTAATTACAAGTATATCCTTAGGGATTAACAAAAAAATAAACCCGAACAAATTGTTCGGGTTGTAAAAGAATAGGCTTTTTTACAGAATCATAATTTTGATTCTATTTCTCCCCATAAAAAGCTTCTTCCCGTTTTAATAATAAATTTTCTGATATACCCAACCGACTATTTTTCCAAAACTAACATGAATCACTATGGATATGCAAGACAATATTCTTGAGATTTATAAATTTCAACTGTAGATTAATAAAAATGAGGTGTTCATTTAAGTCTGATAACATCAGTAGATAAGCAAAATACATCTTCAATGTTAGGATAAATTATTATAACTTGAAGTCCTAAGGTAGAAGCAGGTTCTATTGTTGCTTTTTTAGACTGCATATGCTCTTATATTTATTATCTGTTTTGGATTATATGGATAGCAGTATCAATAAGGCATAATGTATTTGTTGAGAAATCTATAAAATTATTTTAATGTTTTTAAGGAATTTGTTGTTAAGTGTATTTCTGTTTTTGATGTTCTTTTTAGAACAATCTTATGGACAATCACGTCCTGCAGAAAAAGAAAACGAGGATGTAAATTTTGAAGCCTTGGAAGCAGAAATTGCTAAACAGACTACAGATACATTAAAACTTCAAATTGCGTTGCGGTCTTTACAAAAAGCTAAGGATGTAAAAGATACATTGTTAATGGCAAATGCCTATTATTTTTTGTCAAGGTTGAGTAGCGAATATAGGGTGGCTTATGCCGATAGTTTGATTGATATTACGACAGATAAAGGGTATAGTAGATATCCTTCTCATGGGTATTTACAAAAAGGAAACGATTCTTATTTTAAAGGAAATCACGAACAAGCTTTAGAATTTTACTTAACAGCGTCAGAATATGCCAAAAAAAATGGAAATGAATATTTATACAGATCTATAAAATTTAATATTGCGTTATTGAAGAATGCAGCAGGTGAACGTGAGGATGCCAAAGGTATTTTTGTAGAATATGTGAAGTTTTTAGAGGATAATCCCAATTATAAAACTTCAGATAATTATAATAGAGGACTTTTTGCACTAGCCGATGCTTATATTCATAGTAAAGAGCTAGATCTAGCCAAAAAATACATTGATAAGGGAATTCAAGAAACTCTTAATACCGGTGATATCCTTTTGTATTCATATATCCTCGTAACTTCGGGAATCCATCAATACTTGTCAAAAAATTATACTAGAGCTATAGATAGTCTTAAAAAAGGCAAGAAAATAATTCAACAAAAAGATGAGGTGAAAATAAGGGTTGCCACTTGCGATTACTATATCGCACGCTCGTATCAAGATCTAGGAAAAACAGAACTTAGTATTTCATATTTTAAAAGTGTAGATACCATACTCTCTGAGACAGAATACATTATTCCAGAGTTAATGAATACATACGATTATTTAATTAAATATTATAAATCAAAAGGAGATTCGCAGCAACAAATAAATTATATAAATACCTTATTAAGGTTAGACAGTATACAAGATGCGAATCAATTGTATCTTACCAAAAATATCAATGAACGTTATGACACAGCTGAGCTAATTGAGGAAAAACAGGATTTGATAGATCAATTAGAAAGAGAAAAATTCTTAAAGGAAAATACAATTGTTATTTTGATTCTTTTTTTAAGCCTTATAGGGATTTTAGCCGGGTATGGATTCAGAAGAAGTTATATTAACAAAAAGAGATTTGAAGCCTTATTGGAAAAACAGAATGGTAAAGCGAAAAATGAATTAGAATTGATAGGTGAATCTACTCTAAGTAAGAATAAAGAGGAAATAGATATTCCTGAAGATGTAGTGCAAAACATTCTAAAAAAATTATATGCTTTCGAAAAATCTTATCAATTTTCGAAAAGACATTATACGCTCAATTCTTTGGCCAAAGAATTGAATACTAATAGTGCTTATTTATCCAAGATTATAAACGTGTATAAGAATATTAATTTTGCTAATTACTTGAATAATTTGAGAGTTGATTTTGCCGTAAACGAACTTACAAATAATAAATCGTTGCGTTCTTACACCATAAAAGCTATCGCTGAAGAAGTAGGGTTTAAAAATGCACAATCATTTTCTTCGGCTTTTTACAAAAAGACGGGTATTTATCCGTCATATTTTATTAAACAACTCAATAATTAGTAATTAGATCTATATCTATTGAAACAAAAGTTTTTTGATTTTAGCTAAACTTTATATTGATGATTATATTACCTTAGTATACTTACTTTTAAAATTTTAGGGATATGAAAACAAATAAAAAAAGACTAAGTCTTGAAAAAATTGAGATTGCCAAATTGCAAAGCTCCAAAAATATAATAGGCGGTCAAGATCTTGATATTACTATAAAACATGGATTCAGTTGTTTTTTGCTTGGGTCTTGCAACTCCACATTAACAGATCCTGTTGGGGAAAATTAATTATAGTAGGGGTAATTTAGAAGTACCAAAATGAAAAGAAATCATAGAAAATATATTTTGATTTTCGAAAAGATCAAAATTGCCAAGTTGGAAAACCTTGAATTAATTAATGGAGGAGAACAGGGTTTGAAAACTTTTCTTGATCCAAAGTGTGTTGAAACGCACACAAATTGCTCTACTCTAACTGATCCGATAGGGATTCATTCTCAACCATGTTTTGAAAATTGATATAAAATTTAATAATTCATTAATGAATACTAACCAAGGTGAAAAGAAGCTTATACTTGAAAAAATTACCATAGCAAAATTAGAAAGTTTAGCTTCTATAAAAGGAGGTGCTCCTGTACAGTTAACAGTACCAGCTGTAACTATTACTTGTTCTGAAGAAGGAGAATGCGGTACGGCCATTAAATGGCCAGTTTCGACAGTAACGGAACCTATTGGAGCATAAGTAAAAGATCATTCTACCGGTATAAATGATTATATTTTTATAAAGGATATTTTTGTCCTTTATAAAAATTATATATATTTGTACACAGATAATCCAAGTATGTTTTCAAAATCTTGTGAATATGGCCTTAGGGCAGTGATATTTATTGCTCAACAAACCACCAAAAACAATAAAGTAAGTTTGACAACTGTTTCCGAGGAAATAGATTCTCCACAGGCGTTTACGGCAAAGGTTTTGCAACAGCTTACAAAAAATAACATTGTGAAGTCAATAAAAGGACCTTATGGTGGATTTGTAATTGAAGATCATAAAATGGATACTAAACTAAGTGAAGTGGTAAGTGTGTTAGATGGAGATTCAATTTATACAGGTTGCGGATTGGGATTAAAACAATGTGATGCGAAGTCTCCTTGCCCATTACACAATAAGTTCGTGGCTATTAGAAATGATCTGAGAAATATGCTTGAAAATAACTCATTAAGATCCCTTGCAGCAGATATGAATGCCGATTTGGCAATATTGAAAAGGTGAAAAAATTTAAAAACATAAAAGATAAAAAGATCTTTTTGTCTTTTATAAAAACTTAATCAATAAAAAATACCAAACTAAAATTATGGAAACAGCATCTCTTACAAATGATATTATTTACAAAGAAGGTAAACCCGCTATAACAGTTTTATTAAAGAATAAGGGTCGAAAAGAAATTAGAATTGTAATGAGAAAAGGGCAAAAAATGGAAGAACATAAGGCTCCATATCCTATAGTAATCGAAATCTTTGAAGGGCTAATAGATTTTGGTATTCGAGGAGAAAAGAAACGCCTTCAGAAAGGAGATTTGATCGCTTTAGACGAAAACATATCACATGATTTGACCTGTCTAGAAAACTGTATAATCCGATTGTCAATTTCGCATTTAGATACTGCACAAAGGGTTAAAAATGTAGTCCATCAACTGTAAGGCAAAAAAATAATAGAAAACTATCTGATATAAAAATATGGCAAGAATAGAAATGAAAGATATAAGAGATAGGAAAGATGTCTTTTCGTTGGTGTCTGAATTCTATAAAACAATAAGAAAAGATGAGATGCTTGGTCCAATATTTAACAGGCACATTGAAGAACAACAATGGCCATTGCATTTAGAGAAACTTACAGATTTTTGGGTAACAGCACTATTTGGGACTCCTTGTTTTAAAGGTAACCCTGGGAAGGCGCACAAAAACGTAGATAGAAATCTTAACTATAATATGAGTCAGATTCATTTTGGTAAGTGGTTACAATTATGGTTTAGCACTATAGATGCACTATTTGAAGGTGAAATAGCCCAACGAGCAAAGGGTGCAGCTAGAAAAATGGCTACTAATCAGTATTTAACTATCTGGAAAAACAAACCTGAGAAAAGCAGGTGTTAATCTGAAATTGAATATGAAAAATAATATCAGCTTCAAAAAAATAAATCTATGAAAATTTATCAAAAGTATTTAGAAGAGTACTCAAACGGAATTATAGGCTATTCACCCATTGCAATTATAGGTCAAAGTTGTTTAGGATCTGTGGCTGCCATGTTTATTTTGATGAATGGAAACGAAGTAATTCAGATGTTGCAACTGTTTTTGATAACAATTTTGTGCATGTTTTATAACGGAGCAATTTTATCCCAGCA
The DNA here is from genome assembly GCF_035285365.1 of Aquimarina gracilis. Taxonomy (NCBI): domain Bacteria; kingdom Pseudomonadati; phylum Bacteroidota; class Flavobacteriia; order Flavobacteriales; family Flavobacteriaceae; genus Aquimarina; species Aquimarina gracilis. The sequence continues at coordinate 320,720 of NZ_JAYKLX010000003.1, forward strand.
AAAGCCAAAGATTAGCTTTAACTTGCTTATTACCAGCGTTACTGTAAGTGTAGCTATCGTTGCTTTAAATCTATTATAAGTTAAGTGTCAAAAAAATAAATGAAATGGAACAAAAAGAAATATGGTTAGAAAGCCTAATTGTCAAAACACCTCAAGAAGGTTTTGAACTTGCAATAAAACTTTCTCGTATGGGTGTAAAATATACCCAACCTGATATAGAAGTGCTTAAAAAACTCCGAACTGATTATGCTAATAATGCTTCTAGCCTTACTGCGGCATCTCACGTAGTCGCACTAAACTTTCAAACAGTCTCTAAGGCCAATAATTATTGGAAATGATATAAATCTTCAAGACAAAACAAAAAACCCGAACAATTTGTTCGGGTTTTTTTTTGAGGTGGTGCCTCCAGGAATCGAACCAGGGACACAAGGATTTTCAGTCCTTTGCTCTACCAACTGAGCTAAGGCACCTGCTGTAAGCGGATGCAAATATAGAACGCTTTTTTTAATACTCAAAAGAAAAAATTAAAAAAATCGTTTTGTACTTTTGCCAGATATTAAAATAAGCATGAATCTTGTAATCGATGTAGGTAATACATATATAAAAATTGGAGTTTTTGATAAATCAAAAATTGTACACAAATGTGTTATAGAACAATCTGATTTTGAAAAAACTGTAAGCATTCTGCAAAATGAGTATCCCTTGATTACCGATGCCATAGTTTCTGCTGTTTCTAATCTGTCTGACGATTTTGTGAAAAGTATTAAAAAAAAATTCAAAACAGTATTTCTGGATCACATAGTCAAAATGCCATTTGAGAATTTGTATGCAACACCTACTACATTAGGAATTGATAGGCTAGCTCTTGTTGCTGCAGCAGTTTATCAATTTCCAAAAAAAGATGTCTTGGTCATTGACGCGGGTACTTGTATTACTTTTGATTTTAAAAATCAAAGAGAAGAATATCTTGGAGGAGCAATTTCACCGGGTTTAAAAATGCGGTATGAAAGCCTTCATAACTTTACAGCAAAATTACCATTATTAGAAATAAAAGAACCCAAAAAAACAATTGGTAATAGTACAGAAGAAGCAATACATTCTGGTGTTGTAAATGGTGTTTTAAACGAAATTGACGGACTAATTAAAGAATATTGCAACATTTATCCTGGTTTAACAGTTATTTTAACCGGAGGAGATGCACATTTTTTGTCTAAAAGATTAAAAAATAGCATATTTGCCACTTCCAATTTTTTATTGGAGGGATTAAACTACATTTTAGCTTTTAATAACAGTAGATGATAAAGAAGATTTTAGTAGCTATGTTAGTGCTTGTTGCACTTGTGTCTAATGCTCAAGAGGGAACCTCGTCTCCGTATTCTTTTTATGGATTAGGGATACAGAAGTTCAAAGGAACGGTAGAAAATAGATCGATGGGAGGATTGAGTGTTTTTACAGATAGTATTCATTTAAATCTTCAGAACCCCGCTTCCTTTGGAGAATTAAGATTAACAGCTTATACTGTTGGTACTTCTTATAATAGTTTTGAAATTAGTAATCAAACAGAGTCTTCTTCGGGGGATAATGCTTCTTTGGACTACTTGGCTATAGGAATTCCGGCAGGTAAATTTGGATTTGGATTTGGAGTAATTCCTAAAACGTCTGTTGGATTTCAGCTTCGATCTATTGATGAAAATGATAGAGAGGAAGAATTCACAGGAACCGGAGGTTTGAATAAAGTGTTTTTGTCTGCAGGCCTGAAAGTTAACAAGAATCTAAGTGTTGGTTTGGATTTTAATTATAACTTTGGAAATATTGAAAATAAATCAATATTAAGAAGACCTGATAGGCAATTCGATACTAGAAGAATTACTAGTTCAAATTTATCGTCTTTTAGCTTATCTTTGGGATTGGTTTATAAAACAATGATATCAGAGCAGTTAGAATGGCATGCATCTGTTGTTTCAACACCATCGTTCTCACTTTCTGCAGAAAGTTCAAGAGAGGAATCAACGATATTAATCGGAACAAATGGTTCCGAAGCAGTGTTTGATAGACGAGAAACAGATTTAGGAGAAGATAATATTGATCTTCCGGCAGAGTTAAAAGTAGGAACAGGAATAGGAAAGCCCAAAAAGTGGTTTGTTGGGGCCGAATATATTTATACAGATTCAGGTGATTATACCGAAGCCGTATTTACAGGAGAAGACGCTGCATACAGTGATGCTTCTAAATTTAAAATAGGAGGTTTTTACATTCCTAAATATAACTCGTTAACAAGCTATTTTAGTCGAGTTGTATATAGAGCGGGATTTCGTTATGAAGAAACAGGATTGAATATTAATAACCAATCGATTGACGAGTTTGGCATATCTTTTGGAGTAGGACTACCAGTTGGTAGATTATTCTCAAATGCAAACATTGGTTTTGAGTATGGCCAACGTGGAACAAAAGATTTTGGATTAGTAAGGGAAGACTTTATGAATGTCTCTATAAGTTTATCATTAAATGATAGATGGTTTAGAAAAATAAAATTTAATTAATACTATTTTACAGCTATGAATACCAAATTTTTATTTACAATAGCAGCAGGATTAGTTATAGGTGCCTCAAAAATTAGTGCACAAGCTACCGATTGTGCTACAACGGCATCAATTGCCTATGAGCATGCTAAAGTAAAAAATTACCAGGCGGCTGAAGAGCCTTTATGGAAAGTAAGAAAAGAATGTCCAACATATAGTGTTGCTACCTATCAATTTGGGGCAAAATTACTTAAGGCAAAATTGAAGAAAGCATCAGCAGGAAAGAAAACCGCAATCGCGAAAGAAATTATTACATTGGAAAAAGAACGTTTTCAGTATTTTCCTGGAAAAACAAAAATTGGCGATATGCACTCCAATATTGGTCAGCTTATGTTTGATAATAAGATCGGAACAAAAGATGCTCAATTTGCAGAATTTCACAAGGCGTATACAGAGGATAAGAAGAATTTTAATGGAGCAAAGAAATTATATACCTACTTTTCTCTATTTGTAGATCTACATGACGAAGGAAAGAAAGAGCTTCAGGAAGTTTTTGATCTGTATGATGATGTTACCGAGAAGATAGAAGAAGAGGAAAGTTCTAAGGCTAAGACGATTTCTGAACTTACTGAAAAAGAAGAGTCAGGTACTGCTCTTACTTCAAAAGAGAAAAGAAAACTTAAAAATGCTGGAATTAATCTGGCTGCTTTTAGCAAAGTAAAAGCTGGTATTAACCAAAAATTAGGAGCAAGGGCAGATTGTACTAATTTAATACCTCTTTATAACGGTCAATTTGAAGCTAAAAAAGAGGATATAAAGTGGATAAAGAGTGCTTCAAGAAGACTTTATGCTAAAGAATGTACTGATGATCCTTTATTCTTTAAGTTGGTTGAGTCTCAGCATAAATTAGAGCCTTCTGCAAAGACTGCTTATTATTTGGGTATTCTTGCATTAAAAGATAAGAAGACAAGTGTTGCATTAAAGTATTTTAATCAAGCTGCTGAAATGGAGGAAAAGGGTAGTGAAAAAGCTAAAGTATATTTTAGAATTGGAGAAGTTCTTAAGAAGCAGGGAAGCAAAGGAAAAGCAAGAGGATATTACAGAAAAGCTTTAAAATACAAACCTTCAATGGGTACGGCTTATTTAAGAATTGCTAGTATGGTGGCTAGTAGTGCTAATGCTTGTGGAACCGATGTATTTAGTAAAAGAGCAGTATACTGGTTAGCTGAAGGCTATGCAAGAAGAGCAGGAAAAGTAGATCCTAGTTTAAAATCTACAGCCAATAAAACTGCTGCAAATTATAAAGCAAAGGCTCCTTCAAAAACAGACATTTTCAATAATCCTGGTGTTACTTCAGTTTCTATAGGATGTTGGATTGGTGAAACTGTAAGAGTTCCAAAGCTATAATGCGAAACAAAAATTATTATATGATAGTAAACTTTGTCACAGCTTTTGCTGTGACATTGTTTTTTTCATGCCAGTCAGATGTTGGTAGTAATCAAAATTATTTGATATCCGAAGACTCTCCGATTGGAGAAGCTTTTGATGTAAATCTTAAATATACCGATTCTGGACGCCTTACTGCTGTGCTTAATGCAAAGCGAATTCTGGATTTTACACATAGGTCTTTTGGTTATCACGAATTCCCAGAAGGAATTGTTCTCGACGTGATAGACAAAGAAGGAAAAGTGAGTAAGATTACTGCAGATTATGCAATATCCTATCAGCAAACAGGTTTAATAGATATGCGCGGTAATGTGGATATTAAAACCGCCGATAGTACACACTTACAAGCACAGCAACTATATTGGGATCAAAATATTAGTTGGATTTTTACAGATAAGCCGTATAAAAGCTATTTGCCGGGAGGAGATGTTAATGAAGCCGATGGCTTTGATGCTAATCAAGATTTTACTATCTTGAATTCAAGAATTAATGATGGAGTGATATTTATCAAGGAGTAATTAAGTATAATGATGAAAGTGTTTAGATTTTTTGAGTATGCCTATTTGGCAATAATGCTTTTTTTTGTATACCAAGCATATGTAGAGTGGGGACAAGAAGGGGGAAGAAGTTATCTATATCTTTTTTTTGCTGTTGCTGCTGTTTTTATGTATTTCTTTAAAAGAAAATTTAGAAAACGATTTGAGGCCAATAACAAAGAATAGTCAATGGAATTAAGCCTTCTTGTTATTGTGTTATCTCTTCTTCTTTCTGCATTCTTTTCGGGAATGGAAATAGCATATGTATCTTCCAACAAAATTCATATTGAAATAGAAAAAAAGCAAGGCGGCTTTATATCTAATATTCTTACTCGCTTAACCAAAAAACCATCAAAGTTTATAGCTACAATGCTTGTTGGTAATAATATTGCCCTGGTTGTTTATGGTTTTTATATGGGCGAGGTGTTGGTTAGTGTATTAAGTTCGTTTCTTCCGTCGTCATTTTGGTTGCTGGATTATTTCCTTACGGATTTAAAACTGCTTACACATACTATTTTTACTACGGGTATTATTTTGATAACAGCCGAGTTTTTACCCAAAGTTTTTTTTCAGATATATTCAAATACGTTGTTGAAAGCATTTTCTTTTCCGGCTTATGTTTTTTACGTCATATTTTCGCCCATTTCTTCATTTGTGATCTGGGTCTCAGATTTTGTTTTAAAAAGATTTTTCAAAACCGATGGTGATCAGGTTCAATTGGCTTTTACCAAAACTGAATTGGGGGATTATATTAGTGAGCAAATGGAAACAGTTGAGGAGCATGATGAAATTGATAGCGAGATTCAAATTTTTCAGAATGCGTTAGATTTTTCAGATGTGAAATCCAGGGAAGTTATGATTCCGAGAACCGAAATCGTTGCTGTCGAAAAATCTCAATCTATTGAAGAAGTGAGTAAACTCTTTATCGATACCGGGCTTTCAAAAATAATTGTATACAATGGTGCTATTGATGATATTATAGGGTATGTGCACTCTTTTGAGTTGTTCAAAAAACCCAAATCATTACGTTCGATATTGCTTCCAGTGGTGTTTGTTCCCGAAACAATGTATGTAAAAGATGTTCTTAATCTTTTAACCAAGAAACATAAAAGCATGGCCGTGGTTATTGATGAATATGGAGGAACTAGTGGGATTATTACGGTCGAAGATATAGTTGAAGAACTTTTTGGAGAGATAGAAGATGAACACGATTCTGTCGAATTAATAGAAGAACAACTTACTGAAACCAGTTATCGCTTCTCGGCTAGAATAGAAGTAGATTATATCAATGAAACTTATAAGTTAAATCTTCCCGAAGGAGAGAACTACGAAACTCTTGGAGGTATGATCGTTAATCATACCGAAGAAATTCCTCAACAAGAAGAAGAAGTCTTAATCGACGGATTTAAAATAAAAATTGTTGAAACTTCCAACACCAAAATCGACATCGTAAAGCTCGAAGTAGTAGAAGTAGAATAACTTGTTTTTTTGTCCTTTTAAGAAGGATATTTACCACCCAATTACCAATTCAAATTGTTTCTGTATCGGTATTTAATTTTCGAGATAAAAACAAACGTTTATTTCTTTAATCTTTAATTGGTATTATTACAATAAAATGGTATTTTCGCCCACTATATTTCGAATAAATTTTTAATACACCATGGCAGTTTTAAATAAAATCAGACAACGTTCCGTTTTTTTAATTGTGATTATTGCACTAGCACTCTTTTCTTTCGTGCTTGCTGACTTAATCCGTAATGGAGGGGCGATTTCTCAAAGAGCCGAAAACACGATCGCTACGATTAATGGGAAAGATATCGACAGAACAGAGTTTGCTCAAAAGGTGGAGAATGCTTCTAGAAATTTTGGAGCTAGTGGATCCAGTATACAAGCGGTAAATTATGTTTGGAACCAAGAAGTTCGTCAAGCTGTTTTTGAAGAGCAGTTTGAGGAGTTAGGAATTAAAGTAGGTGAAGATCAAGTAAATCAATTATTGGCAGAATCTTTGGCTAATAATCCTACTTTTCAGAATGAAGCAGGAGTTTTTGACAAAGCAAAAATGCAGGAGTATGTTGCGAATATTAAAGCTACTTCTCCCCAACAATATCAGCAATGGTTGAGTTTTGAAGAAAATGTAAGTAAAGGTGCCAGAGAGGATATATATTTAAATATGATCAAAGCTGGAGTAGGAGCGACCTTGAAAGAAGGTGAGCTAGCTTATAAGATGGAAAACGATAATGTTAACATCAAATATGTTCAGCTTCCGTTTTCTAGCATTCAAGATACAGAAGTAACTGTGACTGATGCAGAAATTCAATCTTACATAGATAAACATGCAGATCAATATGAGGCAGATGCATCTAGAAATATTCGCTACGTTTTGTTTAAAGAAGAACCAAGTGCAGAAGATGAAAAAGAAATTACCTCAGAAATAGCTGGTTTACTTGAAGATAAAGTTGAGTTTGTTGAGACCTCAAAGACTAATGATTCTGTAAAAGGATTTAGAAATACTGAAAATGCTGAAGAATTTGTTAATCAAAATTCTGTGCTGAAGTATGATAACAACTTTAAATTTAAAAAGGATCTCCCTGCAACGGTAGCAGATACTATTTATAATATGTCTATAGGAGAGGTTTTTGGACCTTATAAAGATGGAGAGTATATTAAATTGTCTAAAGTGATTGCTCAAAAACAAATGCCTGATTCTGTAAAGGCAAGTCATATTCTTGTTGCTTGGCAAGGTTTGCGTACAGCGGGAGATTTAACACGAACCAAAGAAGAAGCGAAAACTTTGGCTGATAGTATTCTTACAGTTATTAAAGGAGATAAGACCAAATTTTCTGATTTGGCAACGCAGTTCTCTGCAGATAGCTCAAACAAGGATAAGGGAGGAGATTTAGGATACTTTGTGCCGGGAGCTATGGTGCCAGCTTTTAATAATTATTGTTTTGAAAATAAAACGGGTGATCAAGGAATTGTAGAAACACAGTTTGGGTATCATATTATTAGTATCGAAGATCAAAAGAATGAGCAAAAAGCTATAAAAGTAGCTACTGTGGCTCAGAAAATAGAACCAAGTGAAAAAACAATAAACACAATCTTTACAGAAACTACCAAATTTCAGATAGCCGCAAAAGAAAAAGGTTTCGAAGAGGTTGCAAAAGAGAAAGAGTTATTATCTCGTCCTGTAAATAAGATCAAAGAGTTAGATGAAAATATACCTGGCATTGGAGGTCAAAGATCTATAGTACAATGGGCATTCAATGAAGATACCGAGACAGGAGCAATTAAGCGTTTTGATTTGCCTGATGGATATGCTGTTGTTCAATTAACAGCTAGAGCATCAAAGGGAACTATGAATGCTAAAGATGCAAGTATAAGGGTCAAGCCAATTCTTGTAAAAGAAAAGAAAGTTGAAATGCTAAAAAGTAAAATTTCGGGAAGTTCTCTTGAGGATATTGCTAAAAATGCAGCTCAGACTGTGAAAGTTGCGTCGGCCTTAAATATGAAAACGCCAACTATAAGTGGGGCCGGGACAGAGCCAAAAGTTGTTGGAGCAGCATTTGCCATCGAACAAGGGAAGGTTTCTACTCCAATTGTAGGTAATAATGGTGTTTATGTGATAGAAGTAACAAAAAGTACTCCTGCAAGTGGGTTGGATACGTATTTAAGCTATGCTTCACAAGCGTCTAAATCTCAAGTAGGGTTAGTAAATTCCAAAGTCTTTGAAGCGCTAAAAGAAGCTGCAGAAATAGAAGACAAAAGAGCTAAATTCTATTAGAATAGAAAGAAAATAAAAATAAAAAAACCTGAAGATTTCTTCAGGTTTTTTTATGCATTATATTTTGGACGATTAACGTTTTTAGTTTCTTACTTTTTGCTCCCATTTCCAGGCAGAACTAAGTGAGTCATCCAAACTACTTGATGCTTTCCATCCTAGTTCATTGTTAGCTTTTTGGGTATCAGCATATGCAGCGGTTATATCCCCTTCTCTTCTTCCAACGATTTGATAATTGAGTTTTTGACTAGAAACTTTCTCAAAAGATTGAATGACTTCAAGAACCGTGCTTCCTTTTCCGGTTCCAACATTAAAAACTTCGTAATTCAAAGTGTTTTTATTTTCTAGTAATCGTTTAAGGGCGACGACATGAGCTTTGGCCAAATCAACAACGTGGATGTAATCTCTTACACATGTCCCGTCTGATGTTGGATAATCATTTCCGAATACCGAAAGCTGCTCTCTTAGACCTATAGCTGTTTGTGTAATAAAGGGCACAAGATTTTGAGGGACCCCTATAGGTAGTTCACCAATTTCAGCAGTGGGATGAGCGCCAATCGGGTTAAAATATCGCAAGGATATTGCTTTTAAATTAGATTTAACTTTACAAGTGTCTCTTATGATTTCTTCACCTATCTGTTTTGTATTTCCGTATGGTGATTCGGCTGGTTTTACAGGAGCATTTTCCGTTATGGGTAGTTCATCTGCTTGTCCGTAAACCGTACATGAAGAACTAAAAATAAAATTGGACGACGGTTTGCTTTCTAATTGCTGCAAGATATAAACTAGAGTAGATATATTATTTTCATAGTACAATAATGGGTTTTCTACACTTTCACCTACAGCTTTTGAGGCTGCAAAATGAATTACACCGTTGATGTCATTATGTTGTGTAAAAAAATCTTGTACTTTCTTCTTTTCTCTTAAGTCAAATTTCTCTAAAATAGGTTTTTTCCCAGTAACTTTAGTAATACCATCAAGCACCTCTGGAGACGAATTGGAACAGTTATCGATAATAACCACTTCAAACCCTTCATTTTGTAATTCTACAACGGTGTGAGACCCTATAAATCCCAATCCACCTGTTACCAGTATCTTCATTTCTTTTTATAATAAGACGTTTTAACTCTAAAATGTTATAAGTGACAAATTTATGTATTTGATTTTTTATAACAAGTTATATTTCATTAATAAAGTATGATGCTTTAAAATTTGTTCAACTTTATTAGTTACAATTATTTATAAAGTAAATGAGATAATTTAACAGAAAGAAATTTAATTAAAGGATTTTTGCTACTTCTTGGTTTATAAACTCAAGAAATCTTTCATCTTTTTCTGTAAAAGGGTCTGCAGTATCAGAATCAATATCAATCTGCCCAATGTTTTTGCCATCTTTGAATAATGGAATTACGATTTCAGATTTTACGTCAATACTGCATGCAATGTAATTATCTTGAGCCTTTACATCAGGAACTACAAAGTTCTCATTGGACAGCGCTACTTGTCCGCAAATTCCTTTACCAAATGGAATGATCTCATGATCCGTTTCCAGTCCAGCATAGGTGCGTAACTTTAATTCTTCTTTGTCTCCATTTTTGAAATAAAACCCTACCCAATCGTAATAAGAAACATTTTCTTTTAAAAGTATACAAACTTCATGAAGCCTGTCTGTGACCGACAATTCATTGTTGTTGAGGATAGTAATTACTTTGGGTTTTAAATTTTCTAATAGCATTCCAACAATTTTTCCGGCAAAAATATCTAAAATAATTAGAAAAATAAGATATTCTTTATGGTATAGTTTTGTTAAAAAATGTCAGAAAAAGGAAAACATCTGTTTTAATTGTTTTATATATAAAGTACTTTTGGGGTTCTAATAAGTTGAACATATAAGCAATAACATAATTCGAATAAGGTTTTGAAAGCATATAGAAATTTATACAAGTTGATTTTTGTGACTATTTTATTAATAGTTATTTCCTGTGGTAAAGATAAAAAGCAAGAGGTTGATAATGCAGATCTTAATAGCACAGATTCCCATTCAGAAGTAGAATTTTCTGATAAAAATATTCAGCAAGTTTATGCTATGTATCTTGAGATAAAAGCAGGTTTGGTTAATTCTGATATCGAAGTGGTGAGAAGCACATCTAAAAAGTTAGAGGAAACTCTTGAGGATACTGAAGAGTATAAGCAGTTAAAAGCTACTTCGAAACTTATTTCTTTAACCAAAGATCTCCAAAAACAGAGAGATTTTTTTGTCACAATTACCGATGAAATTGATAATATAGTGAGCAATGCCAATATTATATCGGGAGAAGTGTATAAACAATATTGCCCTATGGCATTTGATGGCTCGGGTGGGTATTGGTTATCGGATTCCGAAGAAATAAGAAATCCATATTTCGGAAATAAAATGCTTAAATGTGGTAATGTAAAGGAAACAATTAAATAATGAGCTGGTAAGCTTATCGCGTATTGATGTCCCGAATCACCGTCATATTTAGCCTTATAAAATAACATAATATAAATATTAACTATCTTTAGAAGATATCTGGTTTACAAATACTATAATCTTTGAGGGAGGATTTATTTTGAAGAACCTGATAGTAGTGTAGTTGGAATAAAACAAAAAAGCCTATGGTTATTAGAAAATTACTCCTGTCTGTTTTTTTAGCAATATTTTTTTCTTGTAGTGAATCTGTAGAGATTCATAGTAGTAATACAGCTGCTCTTTTAGAAAAATCAAAAGCACTAAGATTACGAGGAGATAAGGTTGAACAGAGCTTATTTAGAAAACGAGATTCTATAGAATCTATGTCTGGTGATAATAAGGAATTAATGAACCAGGAGCAAGGCATTGGCTTTGTGAATATTGAAAATATATCTCAGGATTTTGTGTTGGATATGAAATATGCTACGCAGGATAATTTCCTGAAAGAAAAGGTTTATTCGTGCGCAAAGTGTTATGTGAGAGATGAAGTTGCAGAGGCTCTAATTGAAGCTAATATGGATTTTATGAAGCTTGGATATAAGATTAAATTTTTTGATTGTTATAGACCACATAGTGTACAAAAGAAAATGTGGAAAATTTTTCCAAATCCTGGGTATGTGGCAGATCCCAAAGGGGGATCAATTCATAATAAAGGTGCTGCAGTAGATATTACTTTGGTAAAGTTGGATGGTTCTGAGGTTGATATGGGGACCAATTTTGATCATTTCGGAAAAGAGGCACATCATGCTTATAGAGAGCTACCAGAATCTGTAATTAAAAATCGTAAACTACTTCGTGAAACAATGAATAAACATGGTTTTAGGACTATACGAACAGAGTGGTGGCATTATAACTATAAAAGCAGTCTGAAGTATAAAATATCTAATTTTACTTGGGAGTGTGAGTAAATTATCGGTTAAAAGGGTATTCATTAATCCAATGAAACCCCCGACTTATCAATAAAAAATCTTTTCGTTCTTTCTTTTTAAGTTGAATTTTAAGGGTGTCACTTTTGTAAATACCTTGAAAAGTATATAGGCTATCATTAAATTTGTAAGTGAAGTTCTGCACATCTGTACTGTCTTTTCTATTGGTAATTTGTAATGTTTTTGCGATGGTGTCAGTTTTCTCTTGGAAGTATTTGATTTTTTCATCCATAGTTTGTATTCCTAAAGACCTTTTACCAATAATAAAGCGTTTCCACCTAATAGTATCAGTAGTTAATGGAGGTATAGTGTCTCCATTTTTTATAAAATTCCCTACTTCATAAATTCCATATAGTGCTGGCTTTGGAGCTTTTTTGCCCCATTCTTTTTCTCCCTCAATCGCATCATTGATATTATAATAGAACAAAAATAAAACTGTTATTATTTTCAATATGTTTATTGCTTTTTTAGCTTTTTCCTGGGTAGTATAGGGTAAGAATATTTTTGGATTAACAGCTTTATTTAGAATAAAAAAGTCTAAGGTTCTTTTAATATCCGGAGCTAATAAGAAAATTCCCATAATGGTAAGCAATCCACTGTATAATTTTACAGGAATATCATAACTCATATTCATCATGAATACATTAAACATAACTGCAATGGTAAGAATTGATCCAAGAACTATGGTTCTTCTATAAAGAAGTAATGTGCCGGCTATAACCTCTGCAAAACCTGAAAATCGAGTATAAGTATCACTATATTCCATGAAATTCCACATTAAGCCCATAGGTGATTGATTACCTACCGTTTTTATCAAATCGAAATTGCTTAATTCTGAAAATTGAAGAGGGATCACTTTATAAAAGCCATAAGAAAACATAGTAAAGGCAACATAATAGCGAACGAAAGTTCTTAGATAAAGAAAGGTTCTGTTGTAAGATTGTCTTCTACGATCTATAAAACTCCATATAATTGTCGTAAAAATGGCAATCATAACAACAACAAATTGAAAAACATAATCTGTAGTAGTATCACCACTACCATTGGGACCCGTTGGCATTTCGTAATCAATACCTAAAACAACTTTTCCTGTCCACACGGTTAGCTCTTGAAACCAATCGTAATAAAAAGAAAACAAATCATCAACACCAACGATACTTCCGACATAATACAAAGGGAAAGGAAAAATGTTTAGAAATAAATAAGCAAAAAAGAATCTAAAAGAAATTAATGTAATTGCGTTCCAAGAGTTTTTTTTAGAAATGTCCTGAGTAACTTCCATCAATAAATGTGATTTGTTTTGAAAGGCCAAATCTAAAGAAATATTTTATTGTATTTAAACGATTTTAACAGTAGCATAAAAAAAGCGACACTCACCTTGATGAATGCCGCTTTTGAGCACAATTATAAAATCGGAAAAAATTAGAACTGCTCAACTTCTGTACAACCCTCCATACTACTATTGAAAAGCTTGCTAGCTGTTGTTGTATCCTGTATCACTTCAAAAATGTAGTTTCTACAAACCTTGAGTGCTTCAGTTTATAAATATTGGTATGCCATTGTGGTTAAGAATTCTTCAAACTCTTCAGAAACCACGAGTTCTTTAAAAGTTGAGATGGCATTTTGATAATTAGGAGTTTCAAAAAGTGTCTCTCCTACTTGTTTTTTGATAATTTTTAATTCATTTTCGAACAATGCATCAAAAAGTTCTTGGTTTAATGTTCTGCCATCTTCAAGAGCAACTTCATTTTTTAACCATTGCCATACTTGAGTACGGCTTATTTCAGCAGTTGCTGCATCTTCCATTAGATTGTATAGTGCTACGGCTCCATTCCCACTAAGCCAATTGGCGATATAATGAATCCCAACATTAATATTTTCCTGAATTCCTTTTTGCGTTATGGTTCCTTGTGGAATTGCAAGAAGATCTTCTTCGGTAATAGTTATATCATTACGCTTTATGTGCATTTGGTTTGCAGTTGGCATATGTGTATCAAAAACCTGCATGGCTAATTTCACAAGCCCTGGATGCGCTACCCAAGTACCATCATGACCATTCTTTACTTCACGCTCTTTATCGGCTTTTACTTTTGCAAAAGCGGCAGCATTGCGTTCCTCATCATCTTTGATCGGAATTTGCGCAGCCATTCCGCCTATGGCAAGGACGTTTCTTTTGTGACATCGTTGAATTACAAGCTTGCTATAAGCATCCATAAAAGGACTTGTCATTGTTACCTGAGCACGATCTGGTACTACAAAGCCTTCATGATTTCTTAGTTTTTTGATATAACTAAAGATGTAATCCCATCTTCCGCAGTTAAGGCCAACAATGTGATCTTTTAAGGCATAAATAATTTCATCCAGTTGGAAACTCGCGGTTATCGTTTCAACAAGAACAGTAACCTTAACACTTCCGTGTTCTATGCCTAAGTACTCTTCAGAAAAATCAATTACATCATTCCACCATATCGCTTCTGTGAAGTGTTCCAATTTGGGTAGGTAATAATAAGCCCCCGTTCCATTTTCTTTTAATTGTTCATTGTTATGGAATAAATACAACGCAAAATCAAATAACGAAGCACTCATTTCCTGGCCTTTTATCAAAAGGTGCTTTTCATTAAGGTGTAGTCCTCTTGGGCGCACTATTAATGTGGCAATCTTTTCTTTGAGTTGATAAGTTTTATCCTTTTTTGGATTATAGAACGAAATAGTTTTATTGACGGCATCCTTTAAGTTTTTTTGTCCCTGTAGACAGTTTTCCCAAAGAGGAGCATTACTGTCTTCAAAATCGGCCATAAAAGTTTTGGCTCCAGAATTTAAAGCATTAATGACCATTTTTCTGTCTACAGGTCCTGTAATCTCGACCCTACGATCTTGAAGGTCTGAGGGAATCGGTGCAGCCGACCACTCGCTATTACGAATCTCTTTAGTGTTTTCTGGAAAAGAAGGATACGTTCCCAGATCAAACAACTGTTGCTGACACTCACGATTTTTTAGAAGTGTTAAACGTCTATCGTTAAAACGATCTTGTAAAGCCTCTAAAAAAGTCAGCGCGCCATCGGTTAAAATTTCCGGATGGTAGTTTCTAACTTCTTTTGAGAAGCTAATTTTCTGACTAAGGTTTGTCTGTATTTCCATAACTATATCGTTTTGAGTGAACAATATTAAAAAAAAGTTTTTTATAAAACAAGCGAACGTTCGCTAAATGTGAATTTTTTCTTTTTTCTTTGGTTACGCAAAAATTGTTATTTTTGGCTTTATGGCAATAGCAGAAGAATATATTAGATTGATTTTTGGATTGAAAATCAAACAGATACGAACAGAAAAGGATTTGTCACTTTTTGGCTTGTCTAAACTTAGTGGATTATCAAAGTCGTATTTAAATGAAATTGAAAAGGGAAAAAAATACCCTAAAACAGATAAAATTATCAAGCTTGCCGAGACGCTAGAGGTGCCTTATGACCAATTAGTCTCCTTAAAACTTGATAAAAATTTGGCTCCTATTGGAGAGATTTTACAATCGGGTATACTAGATGAGATACCTCTTGAATTATTCGGAATACAACAAAGTGATCTTATTGATATTATTGCGAATGCTCCCTCAAAAGTAAATGCATTTATTAGTACAATTATAGAGATTGCCCAACACTACAATATGAGTAGAGAAGGGTTTTACTTGGCTTCCCTGAGATCCTATCAAGAGGCACATAATAATTTCTTTAAAGATTTGGAAGATAAAGTTATACGTTGCGCAAATACGTATCAGTTAAGTCTTGATGGAAAAATTACTTCTTCAGAGTTAGAAGAAATTTTGAAGGAGGAATATGGTTATACAATCAATGAAGCGGGAATTCCTAAAGAAGAAGAATTGGATAATTTACGATGTGTGTTTGTTCCAACAACAAAGACTTTGTTATTGTCAGATAGGGTAGATGAGGCACAAAAGACTTTTATTTATGCCAAAGAGTTGGGGTATCAATATTTGGAAATAACAGAAAGACCTTATACTTTTTCTTGGATACGATATGATAACTTTGAAGAGGTACTGCATAATTTTTATGCTTCGTACTTCGCAGGAGCTCTAATCATTCCCAAAAATCATCTTAGGGACCATTTAAAAGAATTGTTTGCTATGAAACGATTCTCAGAGAAAGCTTTTCATAAAATTATGAACCTGTACAATGCCTCTCCAGAATCATTTTATCAACGACTAACCAATGTCTTGCCCAAGGATTTTGGAATGCAAAATGTTTTCTTTTTAAGGTTTACACATAAAAAAGGCGTAGAAAAATTTAATCTGGTCAAAGAACTACATATCACGCATCAGCAACAACCTCATGCCAATGAAATTAATGAGCATTATTGTAGGCGCTGGATGGCCATAAAAACATTGCAACGTACGGCAAATGATGATTTGGAGTATGCTTTTGATATTCAGATTTCTGATTATGCCGATTCGGGTCAACAATATTTGGTATTTACTTCGGCTACCAAGGACCCATTCAGAAAAGATTACTATCGTAGTATAGGGATAGGTTTTTTGATATCACCCGCGCTCGAGAAGAAGATCAGCTTTGTAAGTGATTCTAAAATTCCTAAAGTAAAAGTGGGAGTGACTTGTGAATCTTGTTCCTTGAAAGATTGCGATGTGAGAATGGCTCCTCCAAAAAGATTAATTGCAAAAGAGAAATACAAGAGAACTTCAAAATTGGTAGAAGATATAGTGAAGACGTATTCTTAATGTAGGCTACTGGTTTTTGTTGTTTCTAGAAGAAAAATTAAAGCAAAACCCATTTTGAAAATCTCAAAATGGGTTTTTATATCTCACAAGCCTGTTCAGGGGCTTTACTTCACAAACAAGCTAAATAATTTCGCTATCGCTATGCGATGCGACTTACATCATTCCTGGCATACCTCCGCCCATTGGTGGCATTGCACCTCCTGCTGGAGCTTCCTCTTTGATGTCGATTAATGCACACTCTGTAGTAAGGATCATACCAGATACAGATGCTGCATTTTCAAGAGCGATACGCGTTACTTTTTTAGGATCGATGATTCCGGCTTTAAGCATATCTACATACGCTTCAGATTTTGCATCATAACCAAAGTTGTCTTTTCCTTCAAGAACTTTAGAGATTACTACAGAGCCTTCTCCTCCTGCATTTTCAACAATAGTTCTTAACGGGGCCTCGATAGCACGGTTTACAATCTGCACACCTGTAGCTTCATCGGCATTTTCAGTGTTTACTTTTTCAAGTACTGATTTTGATCTTACCAATGCTACACCACCACCGGCAACGATTCCTTCTTCTACAGCAGCACGAGTTGCATGAAGTGCGTCATCGACGCGGTCTTTCTTTTCTTTCATTTCAACTTCAGAAGCGGCACCTACATAAAGTACAGCTACACCACCAGCTAATTTTGCCAATCTTTCTTGAAGTTTTTCCTTGTCATAATCTGAAGTAGTAGTTTCGATCTGAGCTTTGATTTGATTAACTCTGTTTTTGATCAATTCTTCTTCACCAGCGCCATTTACAACGGTAGTATTGTCTTTATCAATAGCAACTTTTTCTGCAGTGCCTAAGTGTTCGATTGTAGCGTTTTCTAAAGTAAATCCTCTTTCTTCAGAGATTACGGTACCTCCAGTTAATATGGCAATATCTTCAAGCATTGCCTTACGCCTATCACCAAAACCAGGAGCTTTTACAGCTGCTATTTTTAATGCACCACGTAGTTTGTTTACTACCAAAGTAGCTAATGCTTCACCATCTACATCTTCGGCAATAATCAAAAGAGGCTTTCCTGTTTGCGCCACCGGCTCAAGAACAGGTAATAGATCCTTCATTGCAGAGATTTTCTTGTCAAATAACAAGATGTATGGATTCTCTAGCTCTGTAGTCATTTTTTCGCTATTGGTAACGAAATAAGGAGAAAGGTATCCTCTGTCAAACTGCATTCCTTCTACGATGTCAACATGAGTTTCTGTTCCTTTAGCTTCTTCAACAGTAATAACACCTTCTTTACCTACTTTTTCGAAAGCCTGTGCAATCAAATCTCCGATAGTTTCATCGTTGTTTGCTGAAATGGCAGCAACTTGTTTGATTTTATCTGAAGAATCTCCTACTTCTTTGGTTTGTTTTTCCAGATCAGTAGTAATTGCTGTTACAGCTTTGTCGATACCACGTTTTAGATCCATTGGATTAGCACCCGCTGCAACATTTTTAAGTCCTTCTTTTACGATTGCCTGAGCCAGAACTGTGGCAGTAGTAGTACCGTCACCTGCAAGATCGTTGGTTTTTGAAGCTACTTCTTTTACCATCTGTGCTCCCATGTTTTCAAGAGCATCTTCTAATTCAACCTCTTTGGCTACAGAAACACCGTCTTTGGTTACTGTAGGAGCGCCAAAAGATTTGCTGATAATTACATTACGACCTTTAGGGCCCAAAGTTACCTTTACTGCATTGGCTAATGCATCAACGCCACGTTTGATTCCGTCACGTGCCTCTATGTCAAATTTTATATCTTTTGCCATAATTTATTTTTTATTTTTTTATTTCTGCATTTGCAGAAAACCTTTGAATTAAAGTTTAAACTGATTTGTGTTTTTTAAAATAGATTATTAAACAATAGCCAGGATATCGTCCTCGCGCATGATTAAATAATCTTTTCCATCTAATTTCAACTCGGTACCAGAATATTTACCATAAAGAACAGTGTCTCCAACTTTTACGGTCATTTCATGGTCTTTTTTACCGCCACCTACAGCAGCAACCTTACCTTTTTGTTGTTTTTCCTGAGCAGAATCAGGAATGTATAATCCAGATGCTGTTTGTGTTTCAGCTGGAAGTGGTTCTACTACCACACGGTCTGAAAGAGGTTTAATATTTAATCCCATTATGATTAGTTTTTATTATAAAATTAAAATGAAATATTCGATGCTGTATATTTCAGAAATTGTGCCAGTAGCATGTTACTGACAAATTGAAACAAAAAATGCCGACTTGTCATATAGTCGGCATTTTAGTAATTATTTTTCGATAAATGTTATTCTTGAGTTTCTTCTTCTGCGGCTGGTGCTGCAGGAGGGGTGTCAAGTTGTACATTTTCGGTATCTACCTTTGAATCTTGAGCGGTACCTTCATCCATAAGATCAATATTTGATAGTAGGATCAATGCCAATAATAAAGTGGCAAGGGTCCAGGTACTCTTATCCAAAAAGTCGGTTGTCTTTTTTACACCACCAAGTTGTTGTGTTCCGCCACCACCGAAAGAAGAGGATAATCCACCTCCTTTTGGGTTCTGCACCATAATCACTACCACAAGTAAAAATGATACGATAACGATTAGTACTAAAAAGATTGAAAACGTTGTCATTATATTGTTATTTATTTTCTTGTAATTTCTTTATCGCTCGAATTTGGTCTGCAAAGAAACCACTTTTTTCGGGATTTTTCAAAATTAATATGTTATAAGCTTGAATTGCTTTTTTATAGTTTTTTTGAGCAAGATATACTCTGGCCAAAGTTTCGGTCATTAACTCATCATTAGAGACCATATTTTCCTTTGCCAGATTGCGTTTAGGAGCATTTTTTGAAACTGGCGGAATTTTGGGGTTATTGGCTATAAATTCGTCTATTAATTCGAATTTGTCTTTTTGATGCAAGGGCCTTTTTGGTGTTTCCTCATCAGTTTTTAAGGATGAATCGTTCTTTTTTTCTTTCTTTTCCTCGTCCAGAGGTTGTACCGAGGTTAGTTTTAACCACTCTGCAAAAGAATGTGTTTCTGTTTTATTGAAGTCCAGTGGTTTGTCAATTTGTAATATTTCCTCAGGGGTTTTTTCTTTCTCTGGGGATTTTTGGCTTTCTTCAGAATCGTTTTTTAAAGATTCTTCGGCAATTTCAAGTTGTTTAAGAGTGCTTTCTTCTCTCCTTGCCGAAAATAAAGCCGGGTCCAACACGTCTTCGGCTTCTTCAATCTTCATTCGCACAGCGTCATCTATGTCCATTCTCGGAAGTACCTTTATTTCCTTTGGGTCAACAACGTCAATGTCAGATTTGTTTTTTTGTTTTGGTTCTAGCTTATCTTCTTCTTTTTTGAAATGATCTGAAGTTATAAAATCAAATAAAACACTGCGATCGGTAGTATATGCTGCAGTAACTTTTAATTCTTGATTATATCTGAAGTTTTCCTGTTGTTTAAGTGTTTTGAGTACCAGGGGTTTTATAGATTGAAAATAGGGAAATTCTCTGGAGAGTTTTTCCAGAGACTTGGCCTGCTCTTTTGTAATTTGTGCAGGGTTTTGTAGAAGATATGTTAGTTCCTTGGTGTTCAATTTATAATCTTATCATTTACCATCTGGCTAGGGTGGCATTAAAAATGTCTTGTGTTATTCGTTCAAAAATAACCTGCAAAGCCTCATCTCTAACATTATTTTCTGATGATGATGCTGGATAATCAAAGAAAAATGTAAAACGTTGCTCAAGATCCTGACTAGGGTCCTTGGAATCGTAAAACCTCATATTTACAGCAAGAGTTAAACGGTTTTGGGCTGCAGTAATATCTGAAGTAGCGGTATTAGGAGCTACATAATCCTGTACAATTTCTCCTTCATAAACGATATCTCCACCAGAGGTAACCAAGTCAAGATTGGTTTGATTTAAGATCAAATCTTGTAATTGGTTAGTAAATACTTGATCAACCCCAGGAAAAATTCGCGGGGATTGGTTTTGAAAAAAATTTACTTGGAAGGTTTTGGTGTCCGGAGAAATATTAGTTCCACTAAAGGAATAAATTCCACAACCTTGAACAAGTAGGAGTGTTAATACACCAATTATTAAATTTTTTACGTTTTTCATTAAGTATTGCTATAAATGTTATGCTTTTTAAGCTGTCGTTATTATCTGATCTACAGATTTTTACAAATCATATTGCTTAATTTTTCTGTATAATGTACGTTCACTGATTCCTAGTTCTTCTGCGGCTGCTTTACGCTTGCCCCTGTGCCGCTCAAGTGATTTTTTAATCAGTTCAAGTTCTTTGTCCTGTAGCGATAGTGTTTCTTCTTCTTCGATTTCTTCGGCAAAATGATATTTATCCTCTTCTTTTTGTATTGCAGGAGAAGGTATTTGTAAAACTTCGGCAGGTGCTATAGGTTCTTCAAATCTCCCCTCATCTTCTTCATCTTCTCGATAAATTTTTCGAATCAACCCTTCGTTATCTTTTTGAACCTGTTGCGTGTTACCACTTTGCATTAGTTCCATAGTTAATTTCTTGAGATCATTCAAGTCACTTTTCATGTCAAAGAGAACCTTGTATAGAATCTCTCTTTCATTACTGAAATCACTTTCTTTTTTGTCTGAAGAAACCACAGCGGGTAAATTACTTCCCATGTTGGGTAAATACCCATGCAGTGTTACCGCAGAAATACTCCTGTCTTGTTCAAGGACTGAAATTTGCTCGGCAATGTTACGTAATTGTCTAATATTCCCACTCCAATGATACTTTTCAAGCAAAGCAACTGCGTCATCTGTTAAACGGATAGTGGGCATTTTGTATTTTGTTGCAAAATCTGAAGCAAATTTCCTGAATAGCAAATGAATATCCCCTTCACGATCTCTAAGTGGTGGTAAAAGAATTTCGACTGTACTTAAACGATAATACAAGTCTTCTCTGAACTTCCCTTTTTTAATGGCTTCAAACATATTAACATTGGTGGCAGCAACAATGCGCACATCAGTTTTTTGAACCTTTGAGGATCCTACTTTTATGAATTCCCCATTTTCGAGAACTCGTAATAAACGTACTTGAGTAGTTAAAGGAAGTTCTCCGACTTCATCCAAAAAAATTGTACCGCCACTTGCCACCTCAAAGTATCCGTTACGGGTTTGTGTGGCACCCGTAAATGCCCCTTTTTCATGACCAAAAAGCTCACTGTCTATAGTCCCCTCTGGGATTGCACCACAGTTAACAGCGATGTATTTCCCATGTTTACGATGTGATAGGGAATGTATAATTTTAGGAATACTTTCTTTACCAACACCACTTTCTCCGGTTACCAAAACCGAAATATCTGTAGGAGCTACCTGGATAGCTTTTTCTACTGCCCGGTTAAGTTTAGGATCGTTTCCTATAATCCCAAATCGTTGTTTTATGGCTTGAACTGATTCCATTTGTTTATACCTATGGTTAGTATGGTTTGTTGTTTAATTATTTTCTGAATAGCCAACAGCTTTTCCTAGTAAGGTCGCACTTGTGCATTCATCGATTTGTACCATTACGAAGTCTCCAAGTTTATAATCTCCTTTCGGGAAAACGGCAACGGTATTTTGAGTGGTTCTACCGCTCCAGTGTGCATCAGATTTTTTTGATGCTTTCTCGATTAAAACTTCTACAGTCTGCCCAACAAATGCCTGATGGCGGTATTCGCTATGTTTGCGCTGTAATTCGATAACTTCAGCAAGTCGTCTTTTCTTAACATCTTCAGGAACGTCATCTTCCATTTTACGTTCTGCTAATGTTCCTGGTCTTTCTGAGTATGCAAACATAAACCCATAATCGTACTTCACATATTCCATCAAGGATAAAGTGTCTTTATGATCTTGTTCAGTTTCTGTAGGGAAACCTGTTATGATATCCTGTGAAATGGCACAATCAGGAATAATTCTTTTGATGTTATCGATAAGATCAAAATATTCCTGGCGTGTATGCAAACGATTCATTTCTTTTAAGATTCGATCACTACCACTTTGGATCGGTAGGTGAATGTACTTACAGATATTTTTATGTTTGGCCATTACGTTGATCACATCCAAAGTCATGTCCTGTGGATTAGAAGTAGTAAAACGAAGCCTAAGCTTAGGGTGCTTTTGAGCTACCATATCCAAAAGCTTCGCAAAATTAACTGCAGTAGCTTTTTGAAAATCACTTGCTTTGTCAAAATCCTTTTTTAACCCACCACCATACCATAGATAACTATCTACATTTTGACCTAAAAGAGTTATTTCTTTAAAATTTTGAGTTACTAGTTGATCGATTTCTTCTAAAATACTTTGAGGGTCACGACTACGTTCTCTTCCTCGAGTAAATGGTACTACACAAAATGTACACATGTTGTCGCAACCTCTGGTAATCGAAACAAAAGCGGAAACACCATTACTTTGTAATCGAACAGGGGAGATGTCACCGTAGGTTTCTTCTTTAGAAAGAATTACGTTTACTGCATTGCGACCGGCATCGACTTCTTCAATGAGGTTGGGTAAATCTTTGTAAGCATCTGGACCAACAACAAGGTCTACAATCTTTTCTTCTTCAAGAAACTTGCTTTTTAAACGTTCTGCCATACAACCCAGTACGCCTACTTTCATACCTGGATTGACTTTTTTTACGGCATTGTATTTTTCAAGACGTTTTCGTACAGTTTGCTCTGCTTTTTCACGGATAGAACAAGTGTTTACGAGCACCAAATCGGCATCCTCAAGATTTTGAGTAGTGTTAAAACCTTCTTTGGCCAAAATCGAAGCTACGATTTCACTATCGCTAAAATTCATTTGACAACCATAGCTTTCTATAAAAAGTTTACGATTGTTTTCTTTGTTTTGATCAAGAACAAGAGGTTGTCCTTGTTTATTTTCATCAATGATCTTCTCCATAAAATAATTCCTTAACGATTCGAGGTCAAATAATGTGCAAAGATACTTTTTAATACGATTTGTGACAAAGTGTCAGGGTTTTATTTTTTAAAAAAATCTATATTTGAGCATTACAACCAAAAAAATAAACCTATGTTGGCTAATCAGCTATTCGAAAAAATAGAAAAAAGTGCTCCACTAGATTTTGGAGATGTATTTAGTAAAAGTTTTGATCTTTTTAAGAAAGTTTGGGTGCAGGGTTTTGTGCATCTGCTTATCACCTTACTTGTAATGCTTCCTTTAATTTTTATAATGTATATTCCGATTTTTGCTTTGGCCGGCTTAGCGGGGTATGAAAGTAGTTATGATAGTTATGGAGACTATCCAGCAGAAGAATTATCGATAGGTATTACCATTTTGTTTGTTGTTTTGGTTTTGGTTATTTCAATGATAGCTACTGCACTTCAATTTGGAATTACGGCGCATTATTATAGAGTGTGTAAACAAGCAGATCTTGGTCTTCCTGAAACCTCTTCATACTTTATGTTTTTAAAAGGTAAGTATT
The DNA here is from genome assembly GCF_035285365.1 of Aquimarina gracilis. Taxonomy (NCBI): domain Bacteria; kingdom Pseudomonadati; phylum Bacteroidota; class Flavobacteriia; order Flavobacteriales; family Flavobacteriaceae; genus Aquimarina; species Aquimarina gracilis. The sequence goes on from NZ_JAYKLX010000003.1 coordinate 344,608, forward strand.
TGGGAAAGATATTTACTTTGGCAATTGCAACATTTGGTATTGCCTTGTTGGCCGCATTACTTTGTTACCTTCCTATTTTTTATGTGATGGTACCGTTGCAGTTATTAGGGGTTATATTCGCATTCAACCCGGATCTGAGTGTAAATGATCTTATAAAAGGAAGTTTTAAGTTAGGGAACAAGATATGGCTTGCAGCATTTGGTTTAATTCTTCTTTCTTCTATTTTATCTCAAATTGTGGGAATGCTCTTGTGTTTTGTTGGGATATTTTTTACGGCATCTTTTGTTTATATGCCTGTATATTATATGTATAAAAATACCATAGGTTTTGAAGATGAACCAGGAAATGACGAAACATTATTTGTAAAATAAAAATCAAAAAACCTGCGGTATCGCAGGTTTTTTTTTGACTAATTTTTTAAGAAAGAATCTGGATATCATTTTTTTGATATACTTTTGTGGTCAGAAATAAAAGGACTATGGCTAAGAATTTAGTGATTGTGGAGTCGCCAGCAAAGGCCAAAACAATAGAGAAATTTCTTGGAAAAGATTATACAGTAGCATCCAGTTTTGGGCATATTGCAGATTTGCCTGCAAAAGAATTGGGAGTTGATGTCGATGGAGGGTTTAAACCCAAATATATTGTCTCAAAAGACAAAAAGGATGTAGTAAAAAAGCTGAAAGATCTTTCTAAGAATGCAGAAATGGTATGGCTTGCAAGTGATGAGGACCGCGAGGGGGAAGCCATTGCGTGGCACCTGGCAGAAACATTAAAGCTTGATAAAGATAAAACCAAAAGAATTGTTTTTCATGAGATTACCAAAAATGCAATTCTTAAAGCAATAGAAAATCCACGTACTATAGATTACAATCTTGTAAATGCCCAACAGGCGAGACGTGTGCTGGATCGTTTGGTGGGTTATGAGTTGTCTCCTGTGCTTTGGCGCAAAGTAAAAGGAGGGCTTTCTGCAGGTAGAGTGCAATCTGTTTCTGTGCGATTAATTGTAGAGCGTGAAAGAGAGATAATTGATTTCAAACCAGTAGCTTCGTACAGAATTGATGCAGAATTTTCTAATCAAGCAGGGAAGTCTTTCAAAGCAAAGCTTCCAAAAAACTTTAAGACTAAAGAAGAAGCCGAGGCCTTTTTGAATAAAAATATTGGCGCAAACTTTAAAGTTGCAGATCTTTCCACAAAACCTGCAAAAAAATCGCCAGCACCACCTTTTACAACATCAACATTACAGCAGGAAGCATCGCGAAAATTGTATTTTTCTGTAAGTAAAACTATGACCATGGCGCAACGTTTATACGAGGCCGGGTTAATTACTTATATGAGAACCGATAGTGTAAACCTTTCTGTTGAAGCTCAAAATGGGGCAAAAGCTGAAATTGTATCAGCATATGGAGAAGATTTTAGCAACCCTAGACAATATAAAGGTAAGTCCAAAGGAGCGCAAGAAGCTCACGAAGCCATTCGTCCAACCGATTTTTCTAGACATACAGTTAATGCAGATTATGATCAGCAACGTTTATATGAGTTGATATGGAAACGCGCCATTGCTTCGCAAATGAGTGATGCTCGATTGGAAAGAACCAATGTAAAGATTGATGCCAATTCTCATAATGAACAGTTTACTGCCAATGGGGAGGTTATCAAGTTTGAAGGATTTTTAAAAGTGTATCTTGAAGGAAATGATGATGAAGATGAAGAACAAGAAGGAATCCTTCCTGCAATGAAAGTGAATGAATCCTTGTTTAATAATTATATAACTGCTACCGAAAGATTTACAAGAGCGCCAAGTCGCTATACCGAGGCTTCTTTGGTAAAGAAACTTGAAGAACTTGGTATAGGACGACCTTCGACTTATGCGCCTACCATTTCTACAATTCAAAATAGAAATTATGTAGAAAAAGGTTCTAAAGAAGGTGAGTCGCGTAATTATATTCAGATGGTACTTGCAGGTGATGCGGTAAAAGAGAAAAAACTTTCTGAAAAAGTAGGCAGCGATAAAGGAAAATTAATTCCTACAGATGTAGGGATGGTTGTAAATGATTTTCTTGTGAATCACTTTTCTTCGATCCTTGATTATAATTTTACAGCAAAAGTAGAACAGGACTTTGATGAAATTGCTGAAGGTCAAGAAGATTGGACGCATGTCATGAAAGAATTTTACGAAGAGTTTCACCCAAAAGTAGAAGATGTAGCGCAAAATGCAGAACGTGAAGTTGGTGAGCGTATTCTTGGTGAAGATCCGGCGACGGGCAAAGTAGTAAGTGTACGATTAGGTAAATTTGGCCCAATGGTACAGATTGGAACTGCCGATGATGAAGATAAACCAAAATTTGCCAGCCTACCTCCTGGCCAAACGCTGAGTGGAATAACTTTTGAAGAAGCAATGGATCTTTTTCAACTACCAAAAGAACTTGGTGTATATAAAGGAGAGACGCTTGTTGTAAACAATGGAAGATTTGGTCCTTATGTTCGATTTGGTGATAAATTTGTTTCTCTAGCCAAAGGTGAAGATCCACTAAGTATAACTTTAGAAAGAGCACAAGAGCTTATCGATGAAAAAGAAAAAGCAGATGCTCCTATATATATATATGAAAATCTTCCTGTTCAAAAAGGGAAAGGAAGATTCGGTCCTTTTATTAAATGGAACAACATGTTTATTAATGTAAATAAGAAGTATGACTTTGATAATCTTTCAGAGAATGATATTGTTACATTAATAGAGGAGAAGAAGCAAAAAGAAATTGACAAGGTTATTCATAACTGGGAAGAAGAGGGTATACGCGTTGAAAAAGCAAGATGGGGTCGAAGTAATATTATTAAAGGTAAAGTTAAAATCGAATTACCTAAAACAGTAGATGCTTCAAAATTGACTTTGGAAAAGGTGAAAGATCTTATCGAGAAAAACGCTCCCAAGAAAAAAACTACTAAAAAGAAAACCACTACCAAAAAGAAATAATACATGTCTTTCGAATTTCTTGCCCCAGTTAGCGATTTGGTAGCTGCCCATACCGAACTGCTTTCAGATCATTCATTAGGAAAACAGATTATAATACATACGGCGGATAGTGGAGTTCCAGAACTCGCAAAAATTAATATCGCGATTCTTGGAGTGCAGGAAAATAGAAACGATATTAATTTTCTGGGTGAGAAATTAAATTTTGATAACGTTCGTAAATCTTTATATGAGCTTTACCCTGGTAATTGGGATGCCTCAATAGTAGATCTGGGAGATATTGTGCCAGGAAACGAAGTTAGTGATACCTATTATTTGGTCCAGGAAGTTCTTTCCACATTATTGCAAAAAAATATTATACCTATAATTATAGGAGGTAGTCAAGATCTTGTATATGCCCAGTATCGATCTTTTGATATTTTAGAGCGAATGGTGAATTTGGCCAATGTTGATAGTAAATTCGATCTTGGAAATTCTGCCGAACCAATAACCAATACTTCTTTTGTAGGTAAAATTATCGTCGAGCAACCTTACAATCTATTTAATTACAGTAATATAGGATATCAGACCTATTTTAATGCCCAGGAAGAAATTGACCTGATCGAAAAATTATATTTTGATGCTTATCGATTGGGTGAGGTTATTTCTGATGTTACAATTGTAGAACCAATCATGAGAGATGCGGATATTGTTTCTATTGATCTTGGTGTTATGAATTCTAATAGCATTAATGGTATCACCAAGTCTCCAAACGGTTTTGATGGAAGAGAGATTTGTGCAATTTCGAGATATGCTGGAATTAGTGACAAAGTGAAAAGTTTTGGGATTTACGAATTTAAAAACTTTAAAGGAGAAGAAATGACGTCAATGCTGATGGCTCAAATTATTTGGTATTTTATTGAAGGGTATAATTATAGGTCGAATGAATTAGATATAAAGAACCAAAAAAGTACGTTACATTATAATGTGCCTGTAGAAGATGAAATTTTATCTTTTTATAAGAGTGCAAAAACAGGAAGATGGTGGATAGAAATACCATTTATTTCATCTGGTAATAATAAATTGAAAAGACATACGTTATTACCTTGCACATACAACGATTATGAGCGTGCTTGTAATCAAGAAATACCTGAAAGATGGTATAAGGCAAAACGAAAAAACGAAGTTTAACATTTTTATTAGGCGGATTTAAGGTTTTTTTTAGAAAAAAATTGTTTTTCTGGAAATAAATAAATAGGTTTACGTCCTTAAATCTAGAAGATCTTAACCTAAAACACGTTATGAAGAAATTTGTATCACTCTTTGCTATTTTAGCATTGCTCTACAGTTGTGGCAAAGGAAGCCGCGGTGAACTTGTAGGAGCACAAGGAAAAAAATGGCACCCGCAAAAACCATATGGAATGGCGCTTATCCCCGGAGGGTCTTTTATTATGGGTAAATCAGATGATGACAAAGCTGCATTGTCAAATGCACCAACAAAGATGGTTACCGTTCGTTCTTTCTATATGGACGAGACCGAAATTACCAATAGTGAGTATAGACAGTTTGTAAATTGGGTTCGAGATTCAACAGTTCGAATGAAGCTGGCTATTATGGCAGATGAGCTAGGTAAGGCTCCTGGTGATGATGGTATTGGTGAATATGCATTCTTAGATGCGGACACAGAGAACATGTCGGTTTACGAAAAATATATGTACGATAACTATAGTGGTACAGGTACTACTGGTTATGAAGGTAGAGGACTTAATAAGGATATAGATATTGAATGGGATATCGAAGATTATCCAGATGAGTTCTATGCCGAAGTTATGGATACATTGTATATTCCATTAGAGGAATCATATAACGGAAGACGTACGTTGGATGTAAGTAAATTTAAGTTTAGATTTACTTGGATGGATATTCAAGCAGCCGCACGTGCCAAAAAAGGAAGAAGAAAAGACTTCGTTAAAGAAGAAGTAATCGAAGTATATCCAGATACTACAGTTTGGATTAAAGACTTTAGTTACTCATATAATGAGCCTATGCATAATGACTATTTCTGGCATAGTGCTTACGATGACTACCCGGTAGTAGGTGTTTCTTGGGAACAAGCAAAAGCCTTCTGTCGATGGAGAACTATTGAAAAAAATACCTTTCAAAAGAAAAAAGGTAAAGAGTTTGTGAACTATTTTAGACTACCTACCGAGGCAGAATGGGAGTACGCCGCAAGAGGAGGTCTAGAATCAGCTACCTACCCTTGGGGTGGACCTTATGCTTTGAACGACAGAGGTTGTTTCTTGGCGAACTTTAAACCTCTTAGAGGAAACTATGCAGCAGATAATTTCTTATATACCGTAGAAGCCAGAACATTTGACCCTAATGATTATAATCTTTATAACATGGCGGGTAATGTTTCTGAGTGGGTACAGTCTTCTTATGATCCATCAGCATACGATTATGTATCATCAATGAACCCAAATGTCAATGATGATGAGAATAAACGTAAAGTAGTACGTGGAGGATCATGGAAAGATGTTGCTTATTTCCTACAAGTGAGCACTAGAGATTATGAATACGCAGATTCTGCTCGAAGCTATATCGGATTTAGAACTGTTCAGGACTATATGGGTACTGACGCTACTGGAGAAGATAATACGCAGAATCAGCAAAACTAAGTCCCAAAATTCTATCAACTTAATTACTAACCCTTTTTTTAACATTTAGATTTAAAAAACAAAACAAATTTATTATGGCAAATTCAAAAGCAAGCAAAAAATTAATGAACATGGTATACGGTCTAGGAGCGGCCGTAGTTATCCTTGGTGCACTTTTCAAAATTATGCACTGGCCATTTGGTAATGAAATGCTTATTATAGGTCTTGTTACAGAAGCATTTGTATTTACTGTTTCTGCATTCGAACCTGTAGATGATGATTTAGATTGGTCTCTTGTTTACCCCGAATTAGCAGGAGGAAATAAAAGAGATAAGAAGAAAGACGAAACTCCAGAAGGATTATTGTCTAAAAAATTAGACGATATGCTTAAAGAAGCTAGAGTAGATTCTAGTTTAATGAGCAGCCTTGGTGAAAGCATCCGTAACTTTGAAGGAGCAGCAAAAAATATTTCCCCTACAGTAGATGCTATTCAAGGTACTAAGAAATATAGCGAAGAGATGGCTAATGCAGCTTCTCACCTAGAATCTTTAAATAGTTTATATAAAGTACAGTTAGAATCTTCTGCAAAGCAAGCTGAAGCTAATCAAGCTATTGCTGATAATGCTACTGCACTTCAAGAGCAAATGAAGAGCCTTGCTAGTAACCTTTCTTCACTTAATGGAGTATATGGTGGTATGTTAACTGCAATGAACAGAAGTTAACAGTAATTAGTATTTTAATAATAACTACCAAAATTTAAGAAGAATGGCAGGAGGAAAATTGTCCCCAAGGCAGAAGATGATTAACCTGATGTATCTGGTTTTCATCGCAATGATGGCATTAAACATGTCAAAAGAGGTACTATCAGCTTTCGGTTTGATGAACGAAAAGTTGGCAGAATCTAATGTTATCTCTACAGAGCGTAATAATTCATTTATGGCTGGTCTGGCTGAAAAAGTTTCAGAACAACCAGAGAAATATACCCCGCTTAAAGAAAAAGCTGATCAAATTAGTACACTTTCTAATGAATTTAATGCTTATATAGATCAACTTAAAACAGAAATTACTCAAGATTTGAGCGATCCTACGGATTATGAAACTATGGATAAGTCTACAACTCTTGATGAGAAGTTTTTTAAAGGTGGAAAAACATCTGCAGAAGCTCAGACATTTCTTGATAATATAGCTAAGTATAGAGATGGAGTTTCGGCAGCAATTAAAGAAGTAAAAGAAGTTGATGCTTCTGTTGCAAACGATGTTGAAAAAACATTCTCTACTAGTGATGTAAAAGACAGATCTGGAGTAAACAAAAAATGGTTAAACTATAATTTTGAAGGTTTCCCATTGGTAGCTTCTCTTACAAAGCTTACGCAAATGCAAGCTGATGTAAAAACTACCGAAAGTAAAGTGCTTTCTGCGTTATTAGCAGGGCAGCAAGCTTCAGAACTTTCATTTAGTAACTATGAGGCAATTGTAGTTGCAGATAAAACCGCTTTCTTTAGTGGAGAGAAGTTTAAAGGTAGAATCGTTTTAGGACGTTTTGATGCTACTTTGAAACCTACCAAGGTAATGGTTAACAAAAAAGAGCAGACAGAAATTCAAAACGGTCAAATTATGCTTGATTTCCCAGCTGGAAATGTTGGAGAAAGAAACATAGAAGGTGAACTTGAATTTAAAGAAGGGGATTCTATTGTGAAGATTCCTATTAAAAGTTCTTATACCGTAATCCCAAGACCAAATTCTGCTGTAATATCTGCAGATAAGATGAATGTTGTATATCGTGGTGTAAACAACCCGATGACAATTTCTATTCCTGGTGTGCCTAACGTTAATGCTTCTGCTCCTGGATTAAGAAAAACTGGAGGAGCTGGTAGATATATGATGAATGTAACTACCGTAAGAGCTCGTGAAGTAAGTATTAAAGTAAGCGGTAAACTTGCAAATGGTACTACCGTAAGTGATAGTAAGAAGTTCAGAATCAAAGATATTCCAAGACCAGTTGGAACTGTAAGAGGTGAAGATGGATCTATAAAAATGGCAAGAAATGCATTAAACATTTCATCTATTGGAGCAATCTTACCTGATTTTGATTTCGATATCAAATTAAAAGTTACTGGATTTAAATTTAAAGTAGAAGGACAACCTACTGTTAGTGTACGTGGAGGAAGACTAGATTCAAAAGCTAAATCTGCTTTACGTAAGGCAAAAAGAGGTTCTTCGGTACAAATTATTGATATAAAAGCACAGTTAACTACTAATGCTGGATATAAGTTAAAGAAAATATCTCCTGTTATTGTTGAGTTAACGAATTAAAAACTTATTTAGTTATGAATTTGAGAAATTTTGTATTAACCGTTTTTGGTCTATTCATTTCGATGATTTCATACGGGCAAATCAATGTTTTAAATGCTGATCAGCCTAGTGATATCGGAAAAAAGACCCAGGAACAGATCTTATATGATAACGATCACCCTTTGGAGTATGCCTATGTTGATAAACGTGATGTGTTATGGGCAAAGACTACTTGGGAAACTATTGATCTTGATGAACGTATAAATTTCCCATTGTATTATCCTATTGATACAAATAACATTGGTGTAAATCGTCGTTCTTTGTATGATGTTTTGGTAGCAAATATCAAAAACGGAAAGATCAAGAATATTTATTCAGATTCATATTTTACAGAGACTCGTACTTTCGAAGATCTTCAATCTACAATGTCTAAGATAGACACTACAGATTTAGGATATGAGCAGTACAATGCTGGAGAAACTGTAGACCCTCAGTATATTAACAGAAGAGATATTACATCAGCAGATATTGCAGAGTATAAGATTAGAGGATATTGGTATTTTGACAAACGTCAGGGAGAGCTAAGATATAGATTGCTTGGTATAGCACCTGTTGCTCCCGATGTTAACTTTATCGATGATGATGAGCCAGATATGGTAGCATTATTTTGGGTTTGGTATCAAGACGTGAGAGAGATTCTTCATAATGCATCGGCATTTAACAGAAGAAACACCTCTATGCCATTTACACTAGATCATATATTAAATGCAAGACGATTTAATTCGATTATCTATAAAGAAGATAATGAACAAGGTGACCGCGAGATAAAAGATTATATTGTGGATAATGCCTTGATGCAACTTCTGGAAAGTGAAAGAATTAAAGAGAGTATTCGAAATTTTGAAATGGATATGTGGAGTTACTAAATACTTCTATATCTAAATAAGTTATATAGAAAACGCCCAACTATAGTTGGGCGTTTTCTTATTTTTGAACTATGATAGATTATATTATTGTAGGATTCGGTTTAGCTGGATTGTCATTTGTTGAACAACTAGAAGATAATAACAAATCCTATCTTGTTTTTGAGAACAACTCTCAGAGATCTTCAAGAGTTGCCGGGGGACTTTATAATCCCGTAATTTTAAAACGTTTTACTCCGGCTTGGAGTGCTAACGAGCAGCTTCAAAAAGCACTTCCGTTTTATAGGCGTATAGAAACAAGACTGCAGGAATCTTTCGTTAAAGACCTTTCTATAGTAAGAAGGTTTAACTCTATCGAAGAGCAAAATACATGGTTTGAAGCTTGTGATAAACCAATATTAGATCAGTTTCTTTTACCAGAATTAATTGAAAATACTAATAAAGCGCTAGATGTTCCCTATCAATTTGGGAGAGTGAAACATACAGGGAAAGTGGATCTTAAAAAGATGTTGTCCTTGTATTTAAACTATATTGATCAAAAAAAACGTTTGGCAAATGAATCGTTTAACCATGATCAGTTGCTTGTTAAACCCGATTTTGTAGAATATAAAAATGTAAAGGCAAAGCATATAATTTTTGCTGAAGGTTTTGGAGTTAAAAACAATCCTTTTTTTAACTATTTACCTTTAGTAGGAAATAAAGGAGAGTATATTATAATTAAGTCTGAAGCTTTAAAATTGGAAGAAGCGGTAAAATCCTCTGTTTTTATTATTCCTCTTGGGAATGACACCTACAAAGTAGGGGCAACCTATAACAATCAAGATAAATCTCCGGGTACAACAGAACAGGCAAAAAAAGAGATAGAAAACAAATTAGATAGTTTCTTAAAAGCCAAATATGAAGTAATAGATCAAGTAGCAGGCATTAGGCCTACAGTGCGTGATAGAAGGCCATTAGTAGGAACGCATCCCGAATTTATAAATATTCATATTTTAAATGGTTTAGGAAGCAGGGGGATACTTATAGGTCCAACAGTTGCACAACACCTCTATAACCTTATCGAAAATAAGAAGCCTTTGAACAAAGAGTACAACATTAAACGTTTTGAGAAACTATGATAAGCTCTTTTCTTTGTTGTAATGCATAAAGAAATTAATCCAAATATTTCTAGATAACCTCAGTATAATAGGTAAGAATACAACAAGTGTAGCTACTATTGATAGAAATGTATTCATAAGGTTAAATCCAAGAATAAGGTTAGAAATTGCAAAAGCAGCAACCGCAAAGGCAATTCCAACGGCATAACTTACATACATCGCACCATAAAAGAACGAAGGTTCTATCTTGTATTTGGTATTGCAATGGCTGCACCTCTCGTTCATTTTAAGAGTCTCTCCTAGCTTATAAGGATTCGATTCCTTGTACATACTTTCGCTTTGGCATACTGGACAAGAACCAGTAAAAATGCTATAAATTTTAGTCCCTTTCAATAAGTTCATATGTGATTTTTATGCTAACACAAATTTAATCATCTTTGCACAAAATATTCAAAAGCAGATGTTAAACATACATAACTTGTCGATTTCCTTTGGAGGAGAATTTCTTTTTGAAGAAATAAGCTTTATGCTTAGTGCTGGAGACCGCGTTGGTCTCGTTGGGAAAAATGGAGCAGGGAAATCTACGATGCTTAAAATTTTATCTAAAGAGCAGGAGCCAGATTCAGGTCAAATTGCTATGGATAAAGAAGTAAAAATAGGGTTCTTAAAGCAAGATATAGATTTTGTGCAAGGCCGAACAGTGCTGCAAGAAGCACATGAGGCTTTTATAGAAATTAAAAAAGTAGAACATCAAATAGATGTAATCAATAAAGAACTTGCAGAAAGAACGGATTATGAAAGTGAAGGCTACAATCAATTGATAGCCGATTTAAGTGATCTTACACATCATTATGAAATCATTGGCGGGTACAACTATCAAGGAGAGACCGAAAGAGTATTACAAGGTCTTGGGTTTGTTAGAGATGATTTTAATAAGTTAACCGATACTTTTTCGGGTGGATGGCGAATGCGTATCGAACTTGCCAAGCTTTTATTACAGAAGAATGATGTTTTATTGCTCGATGAGCCAACAAACCATCTTGATATAGAGTCCATTATTTGGCTAGAAAATTTCTTAAAAACATATCCAGGGGTCGTTGTTATTGTTTCGCATGATAAAATGTTTTTGGATAATGTAACCAATAGGACAATCGAGATTTCGCTTGGCCGTATTTATGATTACAATAAGCCTTATTCCAAATATCTGGTACTTCGTAAAGAAATTAGAGAGCAACAATTGGCTGCACAAAAAAATCAATCCAAACAGATTGAACAGACAGAAAAGCTAATAGAAAAGTTCAGGGCCAAAGCCAGTAAAGCTTCAATGGCGCAGTCACTAATAAAAAAATTGGACAAGATTGATAGAATTGAGGTTGATGAGGATGATAACGCTGTTATGAACATCAAGTTTCCAGTAAGTATTCAGCCAGGAAAAGTGATCATAGAGGCCGAAGGTGTTGGAAAGAATTATGGGGACAAAGAGGTTTTGAAGGATATTGACTTATTGGTCGAACGTGGATCCAAGATAGCCTTTGTAGGTCAAAATGGTCAAGGTAAGTCAACCTTAGCAAAAATCATTGTAAATGAAATAAAGCACGAAGGTGATTTCAAGTTAGGCCATAACGTGCAGATTGGATATTTTGCTCAAAATCAGTCCGAATATTTAGATGGAGAATTAACCGTTCATGATACGATGATTAATGCAGCCAACGAAAAAACACGAAGTAAAGTTCGAGATATGTTGGGTGCCTTTTTATTTAGAGGTGACGAGGTGGACAAAAAGGTAAAGGTGCTATCGGGAGGAGAACGTAATCGATTGGCACTATGTAAAATGCTTTTGCAGCCCTTTAATGTTTTGGTGATGGATGAGCCAACGAATCACTTGGATATAAAATCCAAAAATGTGCTTAAAGAGGCTCTTAAAAGTTTCGAAGGAACTCTTATCCTGGTATCTCATGATAGAGATTTTTTACAGGGCCTTAGCAACACTGTTTACGAGTTTAAGAATAAAAAGATTAAAGAGTATCTGGGTGATATAGATTTCTATTTAGAGGAAAGAAGAATAAATGACCTAAGAGATATCGAAAAAAAGGATAAACAAGAAAAACAAGTTTCTGAAACGAAAGAAACGGCAAAACAATCCTATGAGAATCAAAAAAAGCTAAAATCTTTAAATAATAAACTTAGTAATCTCGAAGCGAAAATCAATAAACTCGAAAAAGAAATCAAAGAGATAGATACAGAATTGGCTATAAATTATGATCAAACCATAGCGCAACCCAACTTTTTTGATTCCTATCAGGCAAAAAAAGATGAGTTGGATACCTTAATGCAAAACTGGGAGACAATTCAGGAAGAAATAGAGGTAATTACAAACTAGTAAATTACAGCATCATTTTTTAAGGAATTTGTTGTTTTAAGCATAGAAAATTAGGATATTCTTATTTAGGAAACTCCTTAATTAAAAATCCTTAAAAGTGCCCTTTGTTACCTTAAAGTTAAGTTAGGAACCTCATGATACTTTTACGATATTTTTATCGTTAGTTGCAGGTACAACTAGATTTTTATAGATATTTTTGTATCTGAAAATTAAACAACAGTATTTATGAATAATACAAAAGCCATCGATTTAAACGCTCATGCATTATCATGGGTAGGTAAGATTCACTACGATTTTGGATTTTTGGTTCAAAAAGCTTTTGGCGAAAATGGATTGGATCTTTCAAAAGAGCAATGGAGCGTACTTAAACGATTAAATGTAAACGATGGACAACCCCAAAATGATTTAGCTTTTATTACACACAGAGATAAAACCTCGATGACTCGATTGGTGAATACCATGGAAAGTAAAAACCTGGTCGAACGTAAAAGTGATGAAAATGATAGAAGAGTTAATAGAATTTTCTTGACAGAGTATGGAAAGGAAGTAATTCAAAAAGTGCAACCAATTATGTATGACTTGATTCCCGCAGTGCAAGAAAGCTTGAATGAAGAGGAAATAGAGACATTAATTACTGCTCTTAAAAAGATTAAAGCAAAGATTGCTGATCTTGCTGAAAAATAAAATAATAGATAAATTTTATCCAAAAAAACATCTGCTTTGTAGATGTTTTTTTTGTTTTGGTATATTAGTAAGCAAGTAGTGTTAATTTTTATGAGTTCTTTAACTGCAACCTAGATCGGTTGTTGATAGTTTTGTGTAGCTTTTGTGTAATAAAGCTTAAACAAAAAAAAGCCCTATGAGAAAAATAATACTTTCTGTTCTTGGATTATTGTTAATAGTCGGTGCTGTTTTTTTGGCCGGAAAAATAATCGATAGCAAAACCAGACCAAAACCAAGACCAGCAAAAGTGATTAAGACGGTTTTTGTAGATACCATTCAAAATCAAACAGTCCCTATACAAATTTCTGCAAATGGTAACCTTACCGCAAAAAGAAGATTAGAATTGTATGCCGAAGTACAAGGGATTTTTAAAGGTGGGGCCAAACTTTTTAAAACAGGTCAAACCTATCGCAAAGGGCAATCATTAATTCGAATTGACGCTTCAGAATATTATGCAAGTGTGCAATCTGCCAAGAGTAATTTGTACAATCAGATTACGGCAATAATGCCAGACCTAAGATTGGATTATCCCGAGATTTATGATAAATGGCAAGCCTATCTTACTAGTTTTGATATGAACAAAGCTACTCCAAAACTACCTGAAACATCTTCTGATAAAGAAAAATACTTCATTACCGGGAGAAACATTTACACCTCATATTATAATGTGAAAAACCTGGAGCAGCGCCTGGCAAAATATACGATTTCTGCACCATTTGATGGAGTACTTACCGAAGCTCTTGTAAACGAAGGAACATTAATTCGTCAGGGTCAGAAATTAGGAGAATATATAGATACCGATGTTTATGAGATGGAGGTTGCAGTGGGAAAGGAGTACGGAGACCTTTTGAAAGTGGGTAAACCGGTAGCGCTTTCTAATCTTAATAACACTAAAAATTTTACAGGTACCGTTACCCGAATTAATGGTAGAGTAGATCAAGCAACCCAAACGATCACTGCCTTTATCGAGGTAAAAGAACCTTCATTAAAAGAAGGGATGTATCTAGAAGCAAATTTGGATGCCAAGAAAGAAGAAAATGCAATCGAAATTGACAGGAGTTTGCTTCAGGAAGGAAATAAAATCTTTGTAGTGCGAGATAGTATTCTTGATGTGGTTGATGTAAATCCAGTTTATTTTTCGGATAAAAAAGTAGTGCTTAAAGGTGTGCCCGATCAAACTATAATTCTGTCAAAAAGCGTCCCGGGAGCATATGCAGGTATGCTAGTTTCTGTATACGGTACAAAAAGAAGTGCGCCTTCAAACAAGGTTAACCGTAATGCCGTTCAATGATGAGAAAAATAATAGAGTATTTTATTAAGTATCATGTGGCTGTTAACGTAATTGTTATCGCATTTTTTGTCTTTGGGATCGTGGGGGCGTTGTCCTTAAGGTCTTCATTTTTTCCGTTGGTAGATTCCAAAACGATAAATATTAATGTTACGTATCCCGGAGCCTCGCCACAAGAAATAGAAGAAGGAGTTGTTCTTAAGATTGAAGATAACCTTAAAGGGCTAGACGGTATAGAACGTGTTACCTCTACTTCAAGAGAAAATAGTGGAACCATTACCGTAGAGATTACAAAAGATAAGAACATCGACTTTATGCTTTTGGAAGTAAAAAATGCGGTGGACCGAGTACCTTCATATCCGATCGGAATGGAACCATTGGTTGTGGCAAAACGAGAAGAAGTACGACAAACGATAAGTTTTGCTGTGAGTGGTGATGCGATTCCCTTGGCGACATTAAAGCAAATAGGAAGGCAAATAGAAAATGATTTACGTGCTATCGAAGGGATTTCTCAGATAGCTATTACAGGGTATCCAGAAGAAGAAATTGAAATTGCTGTAGACGAGAATAGCTTACTGGCTTATGACCTTACTTTTAATGAAGTTTCTCAAGCAGTGGGTAATGCTAATATTTTGGTTACCGGAGGTAACATTAAGACCAATGCCGAAGAATACCTGATTCGAGCCAATAATCGATCCTATTATGGTAATGAGCTGTCAAATCTTATTGTGCGGGCAGATGCTACAGGTAAAGCAATACGACTTAAAGACGTGGCACAGGTTCGCGATCGTTTTTCAGAAACACCTAATGCTTCCTACTTTAATAATGATCTATCTGTGAATGTCACTGTAACCAGTACTAACAGTGAAGATTTAATCTCTTCTGCAGATAAAGTAAAAGTATATATTGAAGAATTTAACCAGAAATATAATAATGTACAGCTTAATGTGGTTCGGGATTTATCGATTACCCTTAATCAACGTACCGCACTACTAACCGAAAATGCTATTATTGGTATGATTCTGGTATTGGCGTTTTTATCCTTGTTCCTTAATACCCGACTTGCCTTTTGGGTGGCATTTGGGTTGCCCGTAGCATTTTTGGGAATGTTTATTTTTGCCGGACAATTTGATGTTACCATCAATGTATTGTCACTTTTTGGAATGATTATCGTAATCGGGATCCTGGTAGATGACGGGATCGTTATTGCCGAAAATATTTATCAGCATTACGAAAAAGGTAAAAGTCCGGTACAAGCAGCTGTTGATGGTACTATGGAGGTGATTCCGCCTATAGTTTCGGCAATTTTAACTACAGTTTTGGCCTTTTCAACATTTTTGTTCCTGGATGGAAGAATAGGAGAGTATTTTGGAGAGGTTTCTACCATTGTAATTCTTACCCTTGTTGTTTCGTTGGTAGAAGCATTAATCATTCTTCCTGCACATTTAGCACATTCAAAAGCATTAAAGCCTAAGAACAATACCCCCAAAACGGGTATTGGTAGATTCTTTTCAAAAATGAGGCGTATCAATGAATTTGGAGACAGAGTTATGAGATGGTTACGCGATAAGATTTATAGTCCGGCCTTGCTGTTTACCATTCGAAATAAAGTACTCACTTTTGGTATTTTTGCGGCGGCTCTAATTCTGACCATCGGTTCTATTGGCGGAGGAATTATTGGAGTTACACTTTTTCCAAGAATAGCTAGTGATACGGTATCGGTAGACTTGGGGATGCCTAACGGGACCAATGAAAAAGTGACCGATTCTATCATTTCATTTATAGAAGAAAAAGCATGGATCGTTAATAAAGAATTAACCAAAGAGTTTTTGAAAGACGAAGAATATGCAGGAAAAGAGTTGTTTGTGAACATTATAAAGAATTTAAACTCTTCTTCTAACGCGTCTTTAAGTATTAATATGTTACCAGGGGAGCAGCGTCCAGACGAGGTTAATTCGGGACTTGTGGCTAACCGCTTGCGCGAAAAAGTGGGTCCCGTGTTTGGGACAGAGCGATTAATTTTTGGATCAGGAGGAAACTTTGGGGGTAGTCCCGTTTCAGTTTCTTTACTTAGTAATAATATCCAGGAACTTAAGGCCGCCAAGGTGGAGCTAAAAAAGATTTTAGAGGATGATCCAAGATTAAAAGATGTAGCCGATAATGATCCTGCAGGAATTAAAGAAATACGACTCGAACTTAAAGAAAATGCTTATTTATTAGGGTTAGATTTGCGTAGTGTGATGAATCAAGTACGATCTGGCTTTTTTGGGGTACAAGCGCAACGTTTTCAACGAGGACAAGATGAAATCAGGGTTTGGGTACGCTATGATCGAGAGAATAGATCTTCAATTAATGATCTGGATGAAATGCGAATTGCTACACCATCAGGAGAAAGAATTCCTTTAAAAGAAATAGCCAATTACACTATCCAAAGGGGAGACGTAGCCATTAACCACCTTGAAGGAAGGCGGGAAATTCAGATCTCTTCAGACCTTAAAGATCCCAGTCAGAGTGCTACCGATATTCTTAACGAGATTAGAACCATAGTAATGCCTGAATTGCAAGCCAAATACCCAACGATCACAGCTTCTTTTGAAGGGCAAAATCGAGAGGCATCAAAAATTTCAAAGTCTGCAGGAATCGTTTTTCCGATTATATTTTTCTTGATTTATGTAACAATTGCATTCACATTTAGAAGTTATAGCCAACCCTTGTTGTTGCTATTACTCATTCCTTTTAGCTTGACTGCTGTAGCCTGGGGGCATTATATACATGGGTTTCCTGTAAACATTTTATCAGCTTTAGGAATTATAGCATTGATAGGAATTATGGTAAATGATGGGCTGGTACTTATCGAGAAATTTAATAGCTTCCTCAGGCAAGGACTTACATTTAACGATGCTTTGTATGAAGCAGGCCGATCGCGTTTTAGAGCTATATTTCTTACTTCCTTAACCACGATTGCTGGATTGGCTCCTTTATTGTTGGAGAAAAGCCGACAAGCACAATTCTTAAAACCAATGGCCATTTCAATTGCTTATGGTATTGGATTCGCCACGGTACTTACACTATTAATGTTGCCGCTATTTTTATCTTTTAGCAATAATTTTAAAGTAGGTACGAAGTGGTTGATCACCGGAAATAAAATCACAAAAGAAGAGGTAGAACGCGCTATAAAAGAACAAAAAGAAGAACATGAGCAGCAACCCGAATTGCAGGTATAGTTATGCAGTTGTTTTCAGCTTATTTCTATTGGTAATTTCGGGAAATGTAACTGCTCAGAAATTAACAAAAGAAGAAGCCGTACGATTAACACTAGAAAATAACTTTGGAATATTAGTAGCAACCAATAACATTGAAGTTGCCAAAAACAACAAAAATATCCTTAACTCTGGCTATTTACCATCATTAACAACCAATGCCGGTGCAGATTATCAATCACAGACCAGTAATACGGGGTTTCAAGGAGCAATAGATCCAAATACAGGAGAACCCAGACCAGATATCGAAATAGAAGATGCCGAAACACAACGTTATAATGCCTCTTTAAGCCTCAATTATACATTGTTTGATGGGTTAGGGCGGTATTACAATTATAAAAGACTCAAGGAACAATACAACCTAACAGAGTTACAAGCTCGAGAAACGATTGAAAATACAATTTTGCAGTTGTTTACGGTCTACTATGAGATTGCCAGATTATCTGAAAATGTTGAGATCCTTGAAGAAACACTTCGTATTTCGAGAGAAAGAGTATCCAGAGCCAATTACCAGTTTGAATATGGGCAAAATACAAAGTTGAATGTTTTAAATGCCCAGGTAGATGTGGCCAACGATAGTATTAATTTACTAAATACCAAACAGCAATTAATAAATACCAAACGAGATCTTAATGTTATTCTTGCAGATGATCTTGAGAAAGGATTTGAAGTAGATACTATAATAAAGTTTATCCCCAAACTAATATTAGACGGATATCTTGAAGAGGCTGCCGAAAATAATGTCACCTTGTTACAGAATGAAAGTAATATTCGCATTAGTGAGTATGATATCAAGGTAAGTAAATCAGGTTACCTGCCCACGGTAGGCCTTAATGGTTCGTATGGCTGGAATGAAAACCGAAACCCACCATCTGCATTCTTCCCTGGAAATGTTGCCGATACCTATACGTTAAGCGGAGGAGTGAGTCTTACCTGGAATCTTTTTGATGGAGGCGGAACGATAACCAGGGTCAAAAATTCAAAAATAGCATTAGACAACCAGGAAATTGCCAAAGCTCAAATCACTAAAGAGGTTGAACGTGATATTGCAAATGCCTTTGGGGATTATAAAAACCGATTAAGTGTTTACAAAATCCAGCAACAAAACGTTATTACCAACCAAAACAACTTTGATCGCTCTCAGGAACGTTTTAAGCTAGGGCAAATTACCTCTATAGAGTTTAGACAGGCGCAGATTAATTTGATTTCTGCAGAAACAAATTTGAACGGAGCAAAATACGATGCAAAAATTGCCGAGCTACAATTGCTACAGCTTACCGGGCAGTTATTAAATATAGAGTTTTAAGAAAATATGTTCGAACACTTTTTTCAATGCCCATACTGTTGGGAGGAGATCTCGATGTTGTTAGATCCTTCTGTAACGTACCAGGTGTATGTAGAGGATTGTGAGGTGTGTTGTAATCCCATTGAGCTGCATCCAAGGTTTGAAGCGCAACAATTAATAAGTTTTGAAGCAATAAGTATCGAACAATAATTTTTATTACGCTGATTTGAAGTTACTTGAAATCTTTTTGTGATTTTTTAATGAAAATAGTGTTGTATAAAATAAAAATGGTTGTATATTTGCCGTCCAATAGCGCGGGATAGAGCAGTAGGCAGCTCGTCGGGCTCATAACCCGAAGGTCACAGGTTCGAGTCCTGTTCCCGCTACTAAAAAAAGCTAAAACATTGATATTTAATGTTTTAGCTTTTATTTTTTTACATAAATTCTCTTAAAATAGACCTTTTTTACTCTAAAAATAGTGCGACTTTTATTTTCTCTACCCGAAGGTCGCATACTAAAGTTGTATTCTTGTATGTGGTTTTAAGTATTTGTTATCCAGTTGATTATATTGTTTTTGTTAGGGGTTTGAGTCAACTTATTTAATATTGGTGGGGGGATTGGGTGGGGGGATTTTTGTAAAATATGATCAAAAAGATGTGTTTATACGAAAAATTAGGTTGATCTACTATTAGGCTTGATTCGTTTTTTCTGGGTAAAATCGTGTACCGGAAATTTCTGTTTTGACTTTGGGAACATATTTTACTAGTTAATATACCTTTTGTAGGTAATCTAATTTGAGCAAAGTTTTATCGAAGATATTAGGGACAAGATTTAGGATTATAAAAAATAATATTAAACTATCCATATGGAAAATTTAGTCTTTGATACTTTTCAAAATTGAAAGTCTAAAATTTATCGGAGACATGTGACTTTTAGTTCGAAAAGGTGTCAAATAATAAAACATTAAATAATTCGACATGGAAAAAGTAAAAGTAGATTTTAGATATCTAACACCAGAGTTAGTATCCAAAATAGTTGCAGCCTATCCTAATGGATTTGCAAATAGTGATGTAATGACTTTTGCTTGCGCTGCAAATGAAGATATTGAAATGATAAAATTGGAAATCGATGACACGTTATATTTGATAAAGAAGTCCGCTATTGATGATGCTGCAGAGTTATTTGATGATAATTATTTTTCATCTCTGCAAAGAAAAGATGAAGCTTGTGATGCCGAGTTTTGTGAATAGTTTTAGAACTAAAACCTAAAATTTGATTTAGAATAAATAGAAGTTTTTTGATTGATGTGATGACACAATCCCCCTAAAATAGCGGATTGTTTGAGGCTGGAATCCCCCTTTTCAGCCTCTTTTTATTTTGGAAAAGCAGTAATTTCTATCGCAGCAGAAGCAACTTCAATTTTTCCTTTAGATTCTTTGATGGCTGTCAATATTTTATCGTAAAGGAAAGATTTAGTGCTTCTTCTGGACTGATAATCCACTACATATCGTAGCGTAAAAGTTATCCAGTTTTCATTAAAGGACATACTAATCATCGGTTGTACACGTGCATTTTCAATGCTGTATTTACCTATCATTTTGTCCCAAGCCTTTTGAGATGAATTAGCATAATCACCGACTTCTTCCTTAAGAATTTTGAAGAACAATTCTTTTGCATAGGTGTAGTCTCCGATGGTTTTGATAGGAATTTTTATCTCATCCCACAAAAATGGAAAATCCCCAGAATAATTATACACAGGCTCTTTAAAAACAAAGCTATTAGCTACTCTAACCATCTTACCATTATACAAGTCTCCGTCTACCCAATCTCCAACCTGCATTAAAGTAGTTCTTAACATTCCCACATCTATTACGTCTCCTTTAATACCACCGAGCTGTACGCGATCTCCAACCCGGTAAAAATTACTGGTAAAAATTGCGATATATCCTGCAATACTAACAATCACTTCTTGAAGTGCAAAAGCAATACCAGCTCCAGCAACACCTAGTGCTGTTCCAATACCAGAAAGTTGAGCGTTAAAAATTAATAGTATTCCGAATGCAAAAAACAGGTATCCTAGAAAATTGATGAGTTTTTTAATTCGATACTTTGAAGAGTTGTCTTTAATAAGTTGTAACGTGGTTTTTCTTATGATTCTGACGGCAAAGAATATAACTACAAAAAGTAAGATAACATAAATGAGTTTAATAAGAATTGGATTATCAAAAAGTGGTTTAATTTTTTCCATAATTAATTCATACTAACATCTCTTGTAAAGGTACTGTTAATATATTACATTGTAGGGATGAATAACAGCAATATTTATGGAAGAAACGACACATTCATCCGTTAAAAAGACTCTTGGATTAGCTCCCGGTTCAGTTGTTTATGTAGGTAAAAAAACTTCAAGTGATTTATACATTGAAGTCTTTGATTATGATAAAACTTTCTTTGAGGAAAAGGAATTAGATCATATTGAAGATGCCTATTCTTTTATTGATTCAAAACCTATTACTTGGATCAATATAAATGGGCTTAACAATACTGAGGCTATTGAGAAAATCGGGGGATATTGCAATTTACATCCATTGATCCTAGAGGACATAGCAAATACACAACAGCGCCCTAAAATTGACGAGTATGAAAACTACTTCTTTGTGGTATTAAAGATGCTATATTTTGATCAGGATGAAAAACTAGCTATTGAACATATTAGTTTTGTTTTAGGTGATGGTTTTGTCATATCGTTCCAGGAATCAGATGGAGATGTTTTTGATTCGATTCGAAATCGGATAAGAAATAATAAAGGAAGGATTCGATCTATGGGATCGGATTATCTACTTTATGCTTTGATGGATGCTGTGGTAGATAATTACTTCAACTTAATTGAGGCGATGGGGGACAAGATCGAAGAGTTAGAAGATGAACTTTTTGAAGAAAAACCTAATGAGGACATTACCTATGATATTCAAAGTTTAAAGAGAGAAATCCTAAAAATAAGAAGGGCGGTATTTCCATTGCGTGAAGTGGTAAATCGATTAGAGAAAAGTGAACATGAGTTAATAGCGAAAAAAACACAATTCTACCTTAGAGACTTATATGATCATATCATTCAAGTATCTGAAAATGTTGAGATTTATCGAGATATGATTTGGGGATTAATGGATATGTATATGACTACCATTAGCAATAAGATGAATGAGGTAATGAAAGTACTTACCATTATTGCTACCATCTTTATTCCATTAACGTTTTTGGCGGGTATCTATGGAATGAATTTTGAAAACATCCCTGAGCTGAAATACAAATATGGATATTATATATTTTGGGCTGTTCTTGTTGTCGTTTTTATAGGACTGCTTATTTATTTTAAGCGTAGAAAGTGGTTATAATTTAAAACTCTGTCATACTGATAAGGAATAATCCTTTTTGTAAGGTATCTATATTTTTCCATAAACAGGAGTAATGTAATCTCCCATCAAAAATCTATTAGGATCTATTTGGCTTTGTAATATAACTCCAGTATAAGACGATTCAAGTAACAATTGTGCGGATTGTATCAATGGTACTGCTGTCGTTACCTGGATTGCCCTTAGTTGGTGTTTACCAACTTTTTTTGGAAGAATTTTTCTGGAAACCTCCCTTCTGTGTAAAACCCCATCAACATCATACCCCTGTACCGCAGCATACAATATGATCTGGTCATCTTCAATATGTGGTATATGTTGTTCCATATTTTTCTGTAGCGTTCTAACAATGTCTTTTCCCTTACCAATACTTTCTACCTGATTTTGTATCCATTCATAATGCCCGGGATAGCGTATTGTTTTATAATCAAGCAAGCGTACCTTACCTGATAATGCATCTGGCAAATCTGCTGCTCCGCCAGAAGTAAGATCTTCTTCATAAGTAATTCCGTCAATAATGATCTTAGCTCGTTCTGATAGGGAAGGAAGTGTAGTTTTTTTATAATCTCGTATGACGATAGCATCTTTTATATATTCGGTTGCGACTCCAACAGGACTCCAGGTAAACCCATAATAATGTGGAGAAACTGCGTGATCAGTGAGAGCGCCTACTTTAAACTCCAAAGTATCCACCTTTTCTACTTTGAAATCTTTACAAAAATCTTGAAAAAGTTTGTTAGCTAACACGTCAATATACCCTGGAGCCAACCCTGTTTGAAGAATGAACCCGGTTTTAGCATTCTTTGCAAGGGAAATTATTTCATTGGTTTCATCAACATACTCGGTAAGATTTGCATAATGCAATTGATGGTCTTTAGCGAATTGGGCCATTTTTGGTGCCAACCCACCTGGAAGACAATCCAACAGGATGTCACACTCTTCAAATATAGTTTTCATTTCTTTTGTAATACCCTTTTCAGCAAGATGAAATGTTTTTATGGAACAAGGTTTTGTGGAACTTTCTTCTATCCATTTTGCCACTTTTTGTGCCTTATCTATAGTTCTGTTTCCAATAAAAATAGCTGGTGTAGCCGTACTCCATTCTGCCAAAATAAGTCCTACAGCTTCTGCTATACCGCCTGCTCCGGCAATGATGATTTTATGATGCTTGTTCATATTTCTGGATTTAATCTTATTATTCTGGAATAATTTTTAAAAGTTTTGATTAGTACACTATTTTCTTAATACCAAATCAAAATGAATAAGCGAGTTATGGATATTCGCTTTTACCAATTCACCGTTACTATAGAAATATTTATTTTTCTTACCACTATGCAAAGTAAGTTCATAAATACCAGCACCAATTTTGTTGATGCTTCCATTATGTCCGGTATATTCTGAAAAAACTTTTTTAATACTACCGGGCTCATCAAAGAAAAGCCGAATACCACTGTAACGAATCTTTTCAGTAAGTTTTCGTTGTTTTTTACCTTTTGTATTGAGTTCATAAATAGAGTCTAGCCATTTAATACTAGACGAGTGATGAGATTTCCCATTTATAAAATTGTTAACACTGGCGTAGGTTAATTGATTTTGATCATACATAGCCTTAATAGTGTATTTCATATGTAGATTAACCAGCAACTTTACTTTCATGTCTACATGGTAATTGTATACCAGGTTTTCTCCTTCCTTTAATTTTGAAACTTTTAATGTACCAAGTGTATCTTTTTTAGAAATAATGTCATATGTATTTGTTTGAGCAGAAATGGATAAACCAGCTATTAGTAACATTAATACGGATATGTACTGTTTTTGATTCATCTAGAAACTAATTTAATCTATTATCAAAACCATTAAATAACAAGTTATGAAGTTTGGTAAGTAAAACCAGCTCAGATTTATTTCTTTTAGAAAAGGAAGTAGCAATGGCATCTGCAGCTTCCATTATTTTTTGGCATAAGTCATCCGAAAAATCATTCGATCTGTTTTGGTAATAAGTTTTAAAAACTTCAAACGCATCTTCAGAAGTTGTTTGTTGTCTAATTAATTCCCGCATAGTTTCATAAATCACATCTTTACTTTCATTTTTATTGAAAGAATGCGACCAGTATTTTTCAACATATAATACAATCTTACGCTTTTCTTCAATCACCATCTTCTTGTCTGCCATCGCAACGGCATAAAAAAGATGGGCAAGTTTTTGATAAAACTCTTCATTTTGTAATTGTTCTGGCATCATTAATTCTTATTTTGATGAAAGATGTATAAAAATACGAAACCGCCGTAAAAAGCGGTTTCGTTTGGTTTAACAAATTAATCGGTTGTGATTTAAGATGTCAATTGAATTGGGGCTCGTTATTTTCTAAACCACTCCCTGAGCCAACATCGCATCCGCAACTTTTACAAAACCTGCAATATTTGCACCCTTTACATAATCTACATAACCATTGTCTTCAGTGCCATATTCCAAACAAGATTTATGGATATTAGACATAATTTGCTGTAGTTTTTGATCGACTTCATCTCGTGTCCAATTAAAACGCAAGGAGTTTTGTGTCATTTCCAATCCTGAGGTTGCCACACCCCCAGCATTGGATGCTTTTCCCGGCGCAAAGAGTATTTTCGCTTTGTGAAACTCAGCAATAGCTTCTGGAGTACTAGGCATATTTGCACCCTCACTCACACAAATACAACCATTTTTGATAAGGACTTTTGCATCTTCATCATTTAGTTCGTTCTGGGTTGCGCAAGGTAAGGCAATATCGCAAGGGGCCTCCCAAGGTGTCTGACCTTCATAGAATTTAGCAGATGGGTACTTCTTTTCATACTCCCTGATTCTACCTCTAACCACATTTTTGAGGTGCATTACATATTTTAATTTTTCTTGATCAATACCATCTTGATCATAAATATATCCTGAAGAATCAGATAGTGTAACCACTTTTCCTCCCAACTGGATTACTTTTTCTGCCGCATATTGTGCTACGTTACCCGATCCGGAAATAGCAACGGTTTTTCCTTTTACTGTTTCTTTTTTGGTTGCCAACATACTTTGTGCAAAATAGACTGTACCATAACCTGTAGCTTCAGGACGAATTAGAGATCCTCCCCAACTTAAGCCTTTACCAGTAAGAACCCCGGTAAACTCATTTTTTACTTTACGATACATCCCAAATAAATAACCTATTTCGCGACTACCCACACCTATATCTCCCGCGGGAACATCTGTATTTGGACCAATATGTCTATAAAGTTCACTCATAAAACTATGGCAAAAGCGCATAATTTCATTATCAGATTTTCCCTTAGGATCAAAATCGGAACCTCCTTTTCCACCACCCATTGGTAGGGTAGTAAGGCTGTTTTTAAATACTTGTTCAAAAGCTAAAAACTTAAGAATACTCATATTTACAGTAGGGTGGAAGCGTAGCCCACCTTTGTAGGGTCCAATGGCAGAGTTCATTTGAATACGATAGCCACGATTTACCTGAATTTCACCTCTGCCATCTACCCAAGGTACTCTAAAAGTAATTGCTCTTTCTGGCTCTACCATTCTAAGTAAAATATTTTTACCATCATAGATTTCTTGGGATGCTATAAAAGGGATCACCGTCTCTGCAACTTCTTGTACTGCTTGTAAGAACTCTGGTTCGTGTGTGTTTCGAGCCCTTACTTCTTCCATAAAAGTTTCTATTTTGTCTTTCACGTTTGTATTATTTTAGAAAAGTGTTGAATTATTTGCTCTAATAGGATGAATAAAAAAGCACTCACGGTTTTTTAGCCCTTTGAGTGCTTTTAATCACTAGTTGAGCTTGAATTATTCCTCTATTGAAAGTGAATCGGTTTCTTCTTCAGATTCTTCGATTTCACTCTCTTCGTTGTTTGAATCATACTCTTCTTCAGATTCTATATTTTCTTCATCTGTATCTTCTTCAGACTGAGGAGCCACTTTTTCAGTTCTTAGTGTTACTGAAGGCTCCTCTTTTTTAGTTTCTCCACAGGAAAACAAGGTCAGCGAAAAGATTATGAGAAGTATTAATATTTTGTCTGCTATTTTCATCGCTAAGATTATTTTAGATTTAATCTAACAACTCCAAATCAACAATGGTTCTAACATCATATTCTTGCTCATCACCATCTTCATCGACATCTGTTTCGGTTTCTGTAATGAAAGTGATGTTAAAAGTTTTACCCATAAACTTCTCATTACTTAGATTAAACTTCTTAAGAACTTCGGAATTAGCTTTAGCGAATAGTACTACATCCTCTTCATCTTCTTCATTGGTATAATTAAAAGTGAAGTGCTCCCCATCAAAACCATCAAATACTCCAGTGATGGTTTCTGTTTCTTCATCTGATGTCTGCGCTTTTACGGTTAGGGTGCAAAAAAATAATGCAATTAGAACGAATACTACATTTTTTGAATTTTTCATGATATGTAAGATTTAAGTTTTACTTTATTTTAAAAAACCAGATTGTTATCACTTCAAGTCTGGTGCTTTTAGTAAATCATCTCTTAGATACTTACACGTGATTGGTTGCTTATGTTATTTTCTTTACTTATGACACATTTTTGTTTATGGGGTCACATCAATTATTTAAGTTTTTTAAATTTAAGCTAGTTCTAATTTTTCAATTTTGAAAGACACAAAATCTTCATCATCATTTTGGACATATTCTGAATAAGTTATTTCAAAAGTTGCACCTTTAAAAACTTCGGATTTAAGGTCAAATTTTTTAATAACAATAGGAGCAACTTCTTCAAAAACTATAGTTTCTCCATTATCCATTAAAAATAGATAGTACCCATCAAAGTATTTCTTAAATACCCCGTACTCCACATTCTGATTAATAATAACACCGTTCATATGCATTCATTTTAATAATTAATCTTACAAGGTTTGAAAAGTGACTTTACCACTTTTCGGTCTGATTTGCCCAGGTATCCCAATGTGTCTTTCCAGTATACCCATTCAATTTTCATAAACTTATCAGGCTCATTGAGTAAAAATGATTTGTTTGCATCTTTACAAACAAAATAGTGTTTAGAGAGTTTTTGATTATTACCACAATCAAGAGTTAAAGAATCATAGTAGTCCAGATCCTGCTCTGAAAGTTGCACACCTGTCTCTTCGTAGGTTTCTCTAATAAGACCATTTTCGGGAGTTTCTCCTTTTTTTAAAAACCCGCCGACCAGCCCATATTCTAGTTTGTTGCTTATTTTTTGGAATACCAATAGTTCATCTCCTTGACACACTATCAATCTTGATTTCTGTTTGTGTTTTTTGATTTTCATAGGCGGTTAATTTGTTTCGTTGCCACTAAACTTTGTAATGGTAATTTTTTAATATGGATTCCATTTCTTTTC
Source organism: Aquimarina gracilis (assembly GCF_035285365.1). Lineage (NCBI taxonomy): Bacteria > Pseudomonadati > Bacteroidota > Flavobacteriia > Flavobacteriales > Flavobacteriaceae > Aquimarina > Aquimarina gracilis. The sequence continues at coordinate 372,235 of NZ_JAYKLX010000003.1, forward strand.
CTCCTTTTTCAATTTGCACTGCTAATTGCCATATTTCTTCATCCAACAATCCAATCAAAGGTTGTTTTACTTTTGATATGTATTTAAAAGCTTTTATTAATTTTTTATCCCAAGATTTATGATATTTCAATAAATCATCTGGATACACAATTTTTCTTCGGGTTCCTTCATCAATTCCCCTAAAAGGCGTATCAATATTGAGATATCCATAATCATCAGTTAGCTGTTCTCCTGGATGAATATCTCGTACAGCCAACTCAAAATTATAAGCAGTGGTAAGGCAATTGGCATTAAAACTATGATTCACAAAACGTCCATTATCCCAACATAATACCAGATTACCCAGATTGTTTTTATAAGCATACGTTTCTAAAATGTTCTTATAAATAGGTTCTAATGCTTCATATTGATCAGGGGTAAACTCACGATCAAACTTATCTAATACCCAAGTGATTGTTCCCTTAGGAATTAATTCTTTAGCTACTACACCATAACCAACTTCATCACTTATGAACCGTATTTCTGTATTGGGATGTATCATCTTTTAAATTTTAATTTTTTTTCGATAGCCTCTATCATAATATTAGCAATGTCTAATCCAGTTGCATTTTCGATACCCTCGAGCCCAGGAGATGAATTTACTTCTAATAAAAGAGGACCTTTGTTAGATCTAATAATATCTACTCCAGCGACTGGTAAATTCAATATTTTGGCTGCTTTGATTGCCAGTTTTCGCTCTTCTGCGGTGATTTTAATTTTAGATGCAGAACCTCCCTGATGAATATTCGCTCTAAATTCTCCTTTGGCTGCCTGTCGTTGCATAGATGCTACCACTTTGCCGTTCACCACAAAACATCGGATATCCTGTCCATTAGCTTCTTTAATAAATTCCTGTACCAAAATGTTGGTTTGTACGCTTTTAAAGGCATTAATTACACTCTCTGCTGCTTTATTAGTCTCTGCAAGTACTACACCTTTTCCCTGAGTACTTTCTAAAAGTTTGATGATTAATGGCGCTCCGTTGACCATTTTAATGAGGTCTTTAGTGTCTAAAGGAGATTTTGCAAATCCGGTAATAGGGATATGGATATCATTTTTAGCAAAAAGTTGAGTAGCCAATAGTTTATCTCTTGATTGTGCAATTGCTTCTGCCGTATTCAAACAATAAGCACCCATAGAATCGAATTGTCGGATTAAAGCACAGGCATAAAAAGTCATCGAAGGTTTTATTCTTGGGATAATCGCATCAAATTCATCAATAATGTTTCCCCCACGGTAACGTATTTCTGGTTCTGCAGCATCTAGCTTCATATAAGCTTGCTCAACATTAAGAAATACCATTTCGTGACCTCGGGCAATACCAGCTTCTAGTATACGCTTATTGCTATATAGATTAGGATTACTGGCCAACAATGCAATTTTTAATCCTGATTTTTCCTTAAGGAATGGTTTATATTTTATTTTAATTTCATCATCCGAAAAATTTTGTTGTGCAAAACTGATAGATGGGTTTACAATATATCTATCCATTAATGCTTCACGCCCTAACAACATTCTGAATTCCATAGCATCTCTATTAGCTAGGGTAAGTTCTATATCAAAGGTTAACTCACCTATGGTAACAGGTGTTTTGATCACAAAACGTTGTTCTGCAATCCCAGATGAGCTTTTTACCACTCTTTTATCATGAAGTTTGGTTTCACATCGAATCACAATACTTCTATTATCTTGAATAGGGTTTACTTCGAAGCGTACCCATTCATCGGTTCCTTTATGAATAAGTTTGATATTGTTTGCTTGAATAGAAGAGGTTTTTGCCCCAGAATCTACTCTTGCTTTGATTGCTGGAATACCAAATTCTTCAAAGGCACACCATTCCTCACTTCCGATTACTTTTAGTTCGTTATTTACTGTAGTTTCAATCACTGAATTAATTTCTTTACTATGTTAATTTTTGAATAAAAAGATCTACCACTTCTACAAGGATCAGGATAATAATGATCCATTCGAGTGTGCTACTTTGTCTATGGAACATGATATCCTTAAAAAGCTCTAGATTTTCTTTAATAATTTCTATTTGATCATGTATACTTCGATAGCGATCCTTTAAATCGAATGCTCTTTTCAAATCCTGATCTAATTTGTTCAGCCTTTCATCATCCCAAGTCACATCAGGCGAATCAAAAATGTATAAGTTCTCTGAGATTCTGTTTTTGATATTTAATACCCGACCGATATATTTTTTGAGTTTTTTACCGCTAATGTCTAACCTTCCTTTTTCTTCTAGATAGGAGGTATGCGATTTGGTGTCTTCCAAAATCTGTTCTGAAATGTTTGCATACTTATCTAGTGCAACAGATTGAGAAACATTAAGCATTATCAATCGCAAAGACTCTACGTCAAACTCTTTTAATGATACTTTTCCAAAGGACACCTTATTTACATTTCCACCGATCATAATCTCAATGTATTCTGAGACTTCTTCTGGAATAGGATTCTTGCCATATTGCAAAATTTCTGCACAAACCTCCTTGATATCTTCCCTGCTTAGATTATAAAAACTGATTACTCCATATTTGAAAATATAGATGTATTGTCCCTGATACAGCTCGTAAAACAGTTCATCAGTATCAGAGAATAACAGTTTTGCCTTAAAATTGTTTTTACAGTTGCGTATAGAAATTACATCGGCAATTTGTACCGCATATGCTTTTGTCTTCATTTAATTAAACGGTGAATATCTCTCCGTGATCTTTAAAACTTTTAAACTCTACCATATACCCATTAGGGTCTTTTACAAAGAAGGAAAGATGTTCTCCAACTTTGTTTTGAAAAAAGGTTACTTCTGTAGTAACTTCAAGATCCATAGCAAACAAGCGAGAATATAATTTTCCCCAGGTTTCTACATCAATAATTACCCCAAAGTGAAAGGACGGTAATATTTGATCACCTAAGCGATAATTCTTGAAATCGAAATTAAAATCTCCTGCTTTGGTAAATGTAATTTGATTTCCATACAGATTGATGTCCGCCCAGTTATCAGTATCTCTTCCTAATTTTGCACCCAATTTATAGGTGTAAAAGTCTTTAGTTTTTTCCAGGTCTTCGCAGGGAAGTGCTAGATGAAATTCAGCCTTTTTCATTGTCTTTTGGTTTAATCGTCATCAATATTAGATTCCTCAGGTATATCCTGTTCCTTTTCATCATCATTGTTGTTAGTATCCTCATGATCTTCCATCGCAGTCACCAAACGTTTACTAACTTTTACCAGGTATAGTGTGTCTTCAGTTTTTACTTCTACACATTCTACTATTTCGTTTTGGGCGTTTCTAAAAGTGATGATATCTTCTTCATCATATCCATCGGGATATTTGTCCACTAATAGGTCTAGAATGTTATTGTTTAGCTTCTTGTAATCGACAATTACTTTTTTTAAATGTGCGTTTCGTTGTGTTTTCATTTTACATATCTAATAGGTAGCCAAATATTAAAGGAGCTACAATGGTTGCATCACTTTCTATTACAAATTTTGGAGTATCAATATCCAGTTTACCCCAAGTAATCTTTTCATTAGGTACTGCACCAGAATAAGACCCATAACTTGTGGTTGAGTCACTTATTTGGCAGAAATAATTCCAAAACGGAGTATCAGTTCGTTTCATATCCTGATACAACATTGGTACTACACAAATAGGAAAATCACCTGCGATACCACCTCCAATCTGAAAGAATCCTATACCATTTTCCGAATTATCAGTGTACCAATCAGCAAGAAATGTCATATACTCAATACCCGATTTCATTGTACTGGCTTTCAGTTCACCTTTCATTACATAGCTGGCAAAAATGTTCCCCATTGTACTATCTTCCCATCCGGGTACGACCATAGGCAAATTAGCTTTAGCTGCAGCATACATCCAAGAATCCTTAATATCAATTTCATAGTATTGTTCAAGTACTCCCGAAAGCAATAACTTATACATAAATTCGTGTGGAAAAAAGCGCTCTCCGGCTTCTTCAGCATCTTTCCAAATTTTGAAAATATGTTTTTGTAACCTTCTAAAAGCTTCTTCTTCTGGAATACAGGTGTCAGTTACTCGGTTTAATCCTTTTTCTAATAATTCCCATTCCTGTTGTGGAGTCAAATCCCTATAATTGGGTACTCTTTCATAATGACTATGAGCAACCAGGTTCATAATATCTTCTTCGAGGTTTGCACCTGTACACGAAATAATATGTACTTTATTCTGACGAATCATTTCGGCAAAGATTTTTCCAAGCTCTGCAGTACTCATAGCACCAGCAAGAGAAACCAACATTTTTCCGCCATTTGCTAATTGTGACTCATATCCTTTTACTGCATCTACCAGAGTAGCCGCATTAAAATGAAGAAAATATTTTTCAATGAATTTTGAGATTTCGCCTTTATCTTTCATCGTATTCTTCGTAATTTGACTTAAATTTTTTTAAAGTTTCATTTTCACTGATGTCATCTTCATCATCCAGCGTTTCTTCACTATCTTCAAACTTATAGCTCAACATTTTGTAGTATAGTTTAGCAGCTGCAAAATCGGATGCTTTACTAGTTGTGTTAGGACATAGTTCAACAATGTCAAATCCCACAACATTTTTCTCGGCAAATACTTTTCTTAAGAATTCTAGCGTTTCATACCATAATAGTCCACCGGGTTCCGGAGTTCCGGTTGCTGGTAATATCGATGGATCAAAAGCATCCAAATCAAAGGTGATATATACATTGTCGGTCATTAGATCGATCACATTGTCCACCCAATAATCATCATTTGCCATTTCGTGCGCAAAGAATACCTGATCATCATTCATTACTAAGTTTTCTGAAGCATCCATACTTCGAATACCTACTTGAATCAAATACGTACTTTCATTAGCTTCATACATTGCACAAGCGTGGTTATACTTTGAACCATTATATTCTTTTCTAAGATCTGCGTGTGCATCGATCTGCAAGACAGTAAGATTATTAAAACACTCATCAAAGGCTCTAATCGATCCAATAGAGATAGAATGTTCACCGCCAAATAAGGTTACAAACTTGTTTCTCTTAATATGATTTTTGGCAGTGTTGTACACTTCTTCTACCATAGCTTCCGGAGTATCATTAACTGTGATAGGGGTTGTTAAATGTATTCCTCTTGTGTATACTTCGCTATCAGTTTCAATATCATATAGTTCCATATTTTCTGAAGCGTGTAAAAATGCTTCAGGGCCTTTGTCTGCTCCTTTACCCCAGGTACTGGTACCATCATAAGGAACCGGGATTAATACTACTTGTGATTTGTCATAGCCTGCATATTTTTCTGGAATACCGGCGTATGTGTTACTAGTTTTCATTTTGAAAATAATTAAAAGTGGTTTTAAAAATCGGTTATTAATTCTTGTTCTTGACTTTCAAGAGGTTTATGGATTTTTTGATCTTGTTTTTGATAACCAAGAATGGATAACAACTGTTCAGAAGTTTGTTGTTCTGCAAAAACAGAAGTACTCAAATTACCCTCTTCATCCTGGTCAATAATAATATGTTTAGGTTGTGGGATTAGGCAATGCTGTAAGCCACCATATCCTCCGATGGTTTCCTGATAAGCCCCCGTGTTAAAAAATCCTATATAGAGTGGTTTTTCTTTTTTATACTTAGGTAGATAAATGGCATTCATATGCTGCTCAGAGTTATAATAGTCATCACTATCACATGTAAGACCACCCAATAATACGCGCTCATACTCATCATTCCATCTATTTACTGCCAACATTATAAACCGTTTATTAATAGCCCAGGTATCAGGTAAGGTAGTTATGAATGATGAATTGATCATATTCCATTTTTCACGGTCATTTTGCTGTTTTTGATACAATACCTCATAGATAGCTCCACCACTTTCACCCACAGTAAAGCTTCCAAATTCTGTGAATATATTAGGAACATCAACTCTAGCTTCTTCGCAAGCAATCTGGATCTGGTTAACAATCTCATTAATCATATACTCATAGTCATAATTAAATGCTAATGAGTTTTTGATTGGGAAACCGCCTCCAATGTTCAGGCTGTCCAATGATGGACATATTTTTTTGAGATTGATATATACTTTAAGGCATTTTAGCAATTCATTCCAATAATAGGCAGTATCACGAATTCCTGTGTTAATAAAGAAGTGTAACATCTTTAATTCTACCTTGGGGTTTACTTTAATTTGATCGTTGTAAAATGGAACGATATTGCGATATCCTATTCCCAGACGAGAAGTGTAAAACTCAAACTTTGGTTCTTCTTCAGAAGCAATACGAATCCCTACTTGAAATTTACCTTCAATAGTATCGCTCAACAGTGACAATTCTTCATAATTATCAATAATAGGGATACAATTTTGATGCCCATTATTGATTAATCTCGCAATGTTTTGAATGTACTGATCTCTTTTAAAGCCGTTACAGATCACATAGGTGTCATCATTGATTTTACCTTGAGCTTTTAGATTTTCAACAATATCAATATCAAAAGCAGAAGAAGTTTCTATATGAATATCATTTTTTAATGCTTCATTTAATACGTGTTGAAAGTGAGAACTTTTAGTACAATAGCAATAGTTATAATTACCTGCATAATTATTGGTTTTGATAGCTTTATCAAACCATCCTTTTGCTCTATTAATGTTTTCAGATATTTTGGGTAGATATGTAAATTTTAAAGGTGCTCCATATTGCGCAATCAATGCCATTAGGTTGATGCCATGAAATTGTAACTGGTTATTTTCCAGGTTAAATTCTTCCTGAGGAAAATAAAAGGTTTGATCGATAAGATCGATATATTTGGTTTTCATCTATTTGATTTTGTATTGCAAAAGAAACTCATCAATAGAAGCACATAGACATATACAGAGCCTGAACATCCTATGGATTATTCCATATTGCGAGATTGGGAAAAAAATATAAATTGGTATGGCAAATGACTATAAGTCATTCATATCAATCTATTCTCATATACGAATAATAGAAATAGTATGAGGAACGAAGGAGATTCGTTCTAAAAACTGAAGTGCAATTGTATACTTTTTAGAAGTCAGCCTGAGAATTCGGTTCCCTATCCCTAGGGCAGCTTTTGGAGTAGACCTCATTATCCTCCTAAGCCCGAATCTGAAAAAAGATTTCATTTTATTTAGGCAATGCGTTCTATTTATGAACTTATTCTTAAAGCAAACATAACAAAAAAATGAATTAAACAACTTTTTTTTGTTAATTTTTAAATGTTAAAAAAATCAAGTCTTTAAAGCTATACTGTAAGACACCAAATTTTACAGTACGTCACATTAATTCAATAATTTTTATTTTCACTAAATGAAGTCATTTAGCCTTAAGAAATCTTCAATTTGAACTTTGCTATTTTTTGATAATTTTTTCTGTAACCCCTATCCAAAAAGGACTAACTACCAGGGTCAACGAAATCAAACTGATTGTAAAGTTATATCCAAAATTTTCGATAATTCCCAGGCTAAAAGCAGTAGAACTTAATAGGAAGCTTAATTCACCTATTTGAGCTAGTAATGCACCTCCTAAAATGGCTTCTTTCCAGTTACACGAAAATACTCGAAGAATGAGGGAGTTTAATAAATGGTTAGTAATATAAACCACAAAAATCGTAATAGAAATTGTTAGTAAATTTTGATAGATAAATGTCAGATCAATTTGTAAACCTACACTAATAAAAAAGAAGGAGACGAACAATATCCTAAAAGAATGCAAAGTATCGTGAATCCAATGTGTTGCCCGAGCAGCATTAATGATCATGCCTCCAACAAAAGCTCCTAAAGCAGCAGATATTCCAAAAAAAGATGTGGCTAAAGCACATCCGAAACATAAAAATATAGCCATAAATACCTGTAGCTCATGATCGCGGTATATTTTTTTAGAAAAGGGTAACACAATAGTTCCTTTTATATAGATGTATACTAGAATAATTACAATTAAAATCGCTCCAACGATCATTAGTACAATATTTTCTGTTGACTCTGATTTTCCTCCTAATTGAGAAATAATGATTAAAAGTGGTACTAAGGCAACATCTTGAGCCAACAAAATACTTAGGACGTTCTTGCCAACTTTAGTATCTATAAGATTCTTATCTTGTAAAAGTTTAATGACCACAGCTGAGCTACTCAAGGCAATCACAAAACCAATAACCACAGAACGCGCAAAATTCCAATCATAATAATACCCTATACCTAATACCAAAACAACACTAATGGTAATTTGAGAAAGCGTTCCTATAACTGCAAGTTTCCATCGTTTTAAGAAATCAATAAGGTTAATTTCCATACCAATAAAAAACAACAATAGAATAACGCCTAACTCTCCCAAGAGATGAATTGAAGCTGCATCCTTTATGGCGTTTAAACCATGTTCACCAAGAATTACGCCAACTAAAATATATCCTATTATGTAAGTTTGCTTAAATTTTCTAAGGATCATACTAACGGCAATTACAAATACAGCAAGTACAGCTACAAGTGTTATAATAGGATCTAATGAGGAAATTGACAGCATCAAAAAATGGTTTGTTTTAAGACCATTAAATGTAGCTTTTTTTGAATAACAATTATGAAATTCAGAAATAAAAAAACCAAACTTTTTGATAGCTCGGCATAAGTGTTTTTTTAAAAGTTTTTGATCAACCAAATGACGAGATAACAGACAAACAATAAGATAATGATAGACCAAATTATATCAGAATACTTTTTTAATTTACGCATGATGTTAAGATAAAATAAATCAGTACTATATATAATTTTATCAAAAAGATCGAATTGTTTTTTTACCTCATTAATCGGAGTTACATCTGAGTGTGGTTTAAAGGAGTTCGTACTTTTTCCTTTCACGCCTTTTACATCATCTTTTATTTTTTTCATAAGCATTTGGGGTTATTAATGGCTTCAACTTCTTTCAACTTTTATTATTTGACACATTAATATTTCTTAGGTCACATTTTTGAATAAAAATCTACATAAATCTTTGAAATTCATTGCGCTATAAGCTTATTCTTTACGCAAGAATACTTTTTCAGGTTTGCTTATAAAGGTGACCTTACACGTTTCTTTGTGTCATAAGGATTATATATTTGTTATTGATATTTCAAGAATTGAATTTTGTATCTTTAATAGGCTTAATTAATGTTTGAAAATGAAAAGAATATTAGTTCCAATTGACTTCTCGGATAATGCTTTAAACGCATTAGAATATGCCCGTGTACTTTTCAATAATGAAGAATGTACTTTTTTCTTGTTGAATGTTTATGTTAGTAATCGTTCGGTAATGTTAAGCGAAGAATATAATGATGCTATTTTAGGCGAAATGTCGGATGAATCTGAACATGAATTAGAGGCTCTTTTGAAGAAACTTATCAAGAATAATGACCATTCTAATCATGAATTTAAGGCTATTTCTGTCCCTGACACCCTTTTGAAAGCAATTAACAGTGTTTCCGCTTCAAAAGAAATAGATTATATCGTTATGGGAACTAAAGGCGCCAAAGGGGCCAAAGAAATTTTTTTGGGGAGCAATACAGTAAAAGTAATTAATGGAATAAATAGATGTCCGGTAATCGTGGTACCTCAAAGCTATGTTCCTAAAACACCTTCAATAGTTGCATTTTCGACTAATTTTAAGAGAACTTTCCATCAAAACGAATTAGCGCCTTTAATTGAAATCACTGCATCAAAGGGAGCCAAAATTAATATTGCCAGAATAATGGCAGAAGAGTATCTTACAGATAAGCAAAATGCTAACAAGGAAATTTTAAAGAGTTTGTTTCAAAATCTTGATCATATCTTTTGTAAGATCGATGTTGAAAATTCAGAAACCGAAGCTTTAAGAGATTTTGCCATGCAAACCGAAAGTGATTTGATTGCATTAGTCCATCATAAACAAAATTTCTTTCAAAAATTGATGGAGGAAGATGTTGTAGATAAAATTAGTTTTAATAGTCCAGTACCTCTTCTGATTCTTCCAGAATTAAAGTAATTTTGAAGAAAAACTTTTTACAACCATTTTTTATGTTGGCATATCAATCAGAAATTCTCTACACATTGGTATTATTAGGCATTATGGTAATAGTGCTATTGTTAACCAAAAGAGCTATTCGCAGATTTAGTTTTATAAAATCTATAGAGGTAAACCGTAGAAAAATAATTCTCAACTTAATTTATCTATTAGCTTACATCATTATGATATCTATACTTGCAATTATTTGGGGTGTAGATCATAAACAATTCGCAGTTTTTATTTCTTCGGTACTTGCAGTTTTGGGTGTTGGCTTTTTTGCACAATGGTCTATTTTATCCAATCTTACAGCCAGTGTTATCTTATTTTTTAGTCATCCGGTCCGTATTGGGCAAAGAATACGTATTCTGGAAAAAGATTTTAACTTAACAGGAAGAGTAAAAGATATTACTGGATTCTATTTTTTCATGATTACCGATAATGGTCAGGACATTACGTTACCCAATTCTTATGTACTTCAAAAAGGAATTCAAATTTTAAAAGAAGACGAAGAGCCTGGAGATTTAAGTTTCATAACTCCTGACACTAATGAACAGGAAACATCAGCCTAGGAGAATGTGAAATTGGAATCTAAAACGTCAGGTATTTTATCTTCCCTTTTACCTTTTTAAATGGGTAGGAGAGAGGGATTCATTTGTTAAGGACGATAAAAATATTTGCTATAAGAAAATTAGAATATGATTTTAGATAGAGTAAATTCTAAGTTAATTTGTCATGTGCTTTAACGGCCTTTATCCGAGCACGTTTCAACCTCATTTTTAAAGCACTTTCATTAATATTAAACAAGTTTTGAAGTTCTTTTACGGGTATATTATCGTGATATTTAAGCATAAGAAGTGCTTTATCTTCTGGTGCAATCATTTCCAAAGCTTTTTCCAGTTTAGATAATTTGATTTCAAAAAAATCTTCATCTAACTCTAATTCTTCAGATGCTATTTGATAATCCTTGTTTTTTAATTTTTCTGAGAAGGTGGTTAGTTTTTTATTTTTATCTCTGTTCAAAAAATTTATACAGAAATTATAGGTAAAAGCATATAGCCAAGTAGAAAATTTTGCTCTGCCTTGAAATCCCTCAAGTTTTGTATATAATTTCATAAAAATATCCTGAGAAAGATCTTCCGCCTCATCTTCATTCTTTAAAAAGTCATAGCATTTACTATAGACTTTTTTACTAAACCTTTCATATAAAACTCCGAATAGGAGTTGATTTTTTGATTCTTTAATTCTTGCAATCAATTCTTCATCAGTTAAGCCTTTAGCTTCTTTCAGTACAATACTTGATTTTTTCTCCTCCGGTATTGAAAATAGGTCTTCAAAAGAATCCATAATAGATATTATTAACGATAAACTAAATATAATTAAAAATGTGACCCCGAACATGATTTTGTGTCTAAAAAGTATACTTAAAATATATTAGTTATGTCAATCTCAGAAATTTATGAATCAGGTATTCAAAAAAGTAATTTGGCTCACTTTGCGAGCATCGCGAACATGGCATTTATAGATGGAGAACTCAATAATGAAGAAAAGGAACTACTTTCTAAATTTGCGGATAAACTTGATATTAATGAAGAACAATATTCTGAAGTAATTAAAAATCCAAAACAATATACTCTAGTAGCAGTAAGTTCGAAAGAGGAACGGTTACAACATCTGTTTGATCTTTTTAAAATGATTTTTGCCGACGATTTTGTGGATCAACAAGAAATGAAACTCATTCATCGGTATGCAATTGGATTAGGATGTTCTGAGGAAAGAGCCTTGGAATTGATTCAAAAATCAATAAGAATTTTTCAGGGAAAATTTGATTTTGAGGAGTATCGGTATTTAATAGAGAAAGATTAATACTTCTAGTATATGACTGAGGAAGAACATCAACAAAATGTGGTACATTTTGTTAGTTTATAGAACTTAGCTTTTGCAGATGGAAAATCAGATCGAGAAGAATATCTACTTTTAGCCTCTATGATACATTTAGAAATATGGTAAAAGTCATCGTAAAATTAAATAATTCAGGTGGGGGGTTCTGGTGGGGTTTTTTTTACTGTTTTTTCACGTTTTTACAATTTTTAAAAATGTAAATAATTGATAATCAGCACTTTGCTTTGAAGATATTCGCCCTCATAACCCGAAGGTCGCAGGTTCGAGTCCTGCTCCCGCTACTAGTAACCATCTCATATCGAGATGGTTATTTTTGTTTTTAGCCTCTTTTCCTAGTTGTGAAACACTGTTTTTTAACAATAGAGCATGGTTTATGTCACTTTTTAGATCTAAAATTGATCTCATCTTAAATTAAGGTACTACAGGATTTAAGTTATTGTTTATCAATTTGTTTTGTTGTTCTGTTTCTTGATTTGTTATTAATATTTTTGTTTTTGAACTTTACATATGTAATATATTTTACTATTCTTATTTTTGGAATTCTTCTTCTGCAGATAAACTTAGATTGTTTTTTTGACCTTTATATGAAGTAAGGTTTTGAGTTTAAATGATCAAACTATATTACTAAATTTGACAAGCCGACGGATGTGTCCGGAAGCATTTATCTTGTCTTACAATATAATAACCCTCTTTTTAAGAATCAATATTTAACATATGATTTGAAGATAATACCTAAATTAAAGGTATCTTTGCAATGATAAAATTCGTAAAGCTTCAATTAAATCTTGTTTTTTCAAATTCAATATTCTTTTCTTGCTCTCTTTTTTTCTCGGCAATAGTGCAAAAAACAATTTTAAGTTAAATATTAAGTATAACAACATCGGTTCGAGTATTGTTTTCAATGTAGAACAAGTCTTTACAATTGGATCTTCCTGTTTGTTTCTCCATCTATTACATTTATACGTGGTTTCCGAATTATAAGAGGACCGGCTTAAAACAAAAAGTTGATAGTATCAAAAATCTAAAATTTTCAAAAATAACAAACTCTGAGTTTTCAAAAACATTGAGAAACAGGGTGAACAATTATTTCAAAACAAATAGAATCGACAAGCATGCAAATAACAGCATGACCTTTAAAACTATCGTAATGCTTACGGTGTTTTTTTGCGTATTAATATTGGTATTGTTGCCAATACAGCTAATGAATATGGAATAAATACTCTATCATACAAAAAGAACATTTTTTTCAGCATTATAGACCATATTAGAATTTTGTGAAAGTTGGAAAAATGCAAATTATGCCTATAGAATAAGGATAGAATTTTAAGACAATAAATTAAAGAACAATGAATATTATAAAACAAACATTAAATAGAATAATAAATAATAAATACAAAGTAATGAAAGAAGGAACAGTAAAATTTTTCAATAGTGCCAAAGGATTTGGCTTTATTAAACTCAAAGATTCCGACGAGGATATTTTTGTACACCAAAGCGGTATTATAGACGAAATTCGTGAGAACGATAACGTAAAATTTACGATGGAAAGAGGTGAAAAGGGAATGAACGCAGTCAATGTTGAATTGATTAAATAACAAGTCCTGTAGCTCTAAAAATGTTGAAAAGCCATCTGTTGAAGATGGTTTTTTATGTCTGACCTCCAGACTGGTATGGATGGAAGTGCCCGAAATTGAAAAAAGGGTTAGTTAATATTGAAATAACAAACTAAAGTCAGATAAGATGAAATATGACCATAGAAGTTTCTATCACGGCAGCAAAATTCAGTATGAAGTCCTATCGAGTGGTGTAAAAAGAACACGACATGCTTTCTAAATTGACGACCATTAATTGAGCATTTTAAACGAGTTTGATGCATGGTAGAATCGTAGTGCCAAATCATACACGTACTTTACTTATGTGGTCAAAGTTCACATTCGCTTAGCTGTAAATAAAAATAGAGTATGTATATAAAACCTGTTTACTCCTTAAAAATAGTACTCCTATGGACGAGAAAATATATTTATTTTTTTTTCTTAATGTCCATTGTACCGGTGATACTGTATGATGTTGTTGGGTTAAAATGGTTATATCTGCCTTGGCTTCCCATTGGACTTATAGGCACATCTCTCGCATTCATAACCGGATTTAAAAACAATGCTTCTTACGAAAGACTTTGGGAAGCCCGAAAGATATATGGAGGTATTGTAAATACTTCAAGATTATTAGCAACTATGGTCAATGACTTCATTACCAATGAATTTGTCAGAGTAGAGAGAACCGATAAAGAATTTTTTAATATAAAGAAGGTTATTATCATGCGCCATATAGCTTGGATGACTTCTCTTAGGTATGCTCTTAGAATCAAAAAGCCTTGGGAAACCCTTGTAGGTAGTAAGTCAGGTAAAGAGCACATGAAAACGATAGAAGTAAAAGAACACGAGCTGACGCTACAAGAAGAACTTCATGGATATTTAAATGAAGATGAAAAAGAATTTGTGTTGAGCATGACAAATAAACAAGTAGCCTGCCTCAATATGCAATCTAAGCATTTTAAAGAATTAAAATTAGAAGGATTGATTGATGACTTCCGACACATGGAGTTCAACAATATCATTGGTGAACTATTTACCTTACAAGGCAAGGTCGAAAGAATTAAAAACTTTCCATATCCAAGGCAATTTGCGACGCTAAACTTGTTTTTTATATGGATTTTCATGATTCTCCTACCGTTTGGAATGATGCATGAATTTCATGAAATTGGCCTCAATTTAGGCAATCATGAAAATAGATGTTTTATGAATCGCCTCATTGTTGAAAATTTTGTTTGGATGACCGTTCCGATCAGTGTCGTTATATCATGGGTGTTCATGCTTATGGAAAAGGTAGGCGATGTGTCGGAAAACCCTTTTGAAGGAACCAGAAATGACGTCCCGATTACTACAATTTCAAGGGGAATAGAAATTGATATCCGAGAAATAATTGGGGATGATAAAAATGTAATACCAAAACCCCATCCAAATTATGGTGATACTGAAATGTAAAGAGGATATTAACAGTCAACCAGGTGTATAACTAACCGCTTTTGATCAACAACGCCCTGGGCATATAAAATTAAGGTATTGTTCTATCCCATAAAACGAACAGTTAAACTACCTTTTAAAGACATTAAGATAATGATACGTACAATGCTATTCTTTATATCTCTTATCTCATTGGCCATATTCCCTTCCCAAGGAACAAGCCAAATAAAAAAAATAGAAGGGGTCTTTCTTGGGCGTGTTGAGAATGGTTATTCGTTTTGTTGTAAAACCGTATCTGGATTTGATGAGATATTGGTTTTTAATGAAGTGCTGTCTGTTATACTTGAGAAATATCCATTACATACGGATAAACATATTGGAGAAAATTTTATCATCTCGTTTACTAAGGATATAATTATTGAGAAAAAAAAGAGTAGAGAAGTGTTAACCATATTGCGCTTACAAAAGCTTGTACCGGGACAACATCTTCGAGAATGATATAAAACCCTAATTCCTAACGTATAAATAAATACCTTACATATAAACGTTTATAAATATGAGTACAAAACTATTCATAAAATACATGGTTAGTTTACGATGCAAACTGATGGTCAAAGAAGAGTTAAAAAAACTTGGATTGCATTATGTTGTTTTAGAATTGGGAGTTGTTGAACTCTTGGAAGATATAACCAAAGACCAACGCCTCGAACTGAAGAAAAATCTAAGTAAATCTGGCTTAGAATTGATGGAAAGTAAAAAGAGTATTCTAATTGAAAAAATCAGAAATGTTATTATCGAAATGATTCATTACACAGATGAATTGCCCAAAGTCAATTATTCCGATTATATAAGTGAAAAAGTTGGTTATAATTATACATATTTAGCAAATATATTTTCAGAAGTGAAAGGAATTACCATTCAACAATTCATTATTATCCATAAAATTGAAAGAGTTAAAGAATTGCTTATTTATGATGAACTAAATCTTACCGAGATCTCTTATAAACTACACTATAGCAGTACGGCACACTTATCTAATCAATTTAAAAAAATCACAGGTTTAACGCCTACTTTTTATAAAAAACTGAAAGAAAAACGTAAACAAAATCTGGAAGATTTATAACCAATTATATCCTGTTAACCAGATCTTAAGCATATAAACCAATCTTTTATACAAACTTACAGGATACCACTTTTTCAATTTTGCATCATTTAGATAAACAGATATATTGTTTTGATACTTACATATCACAAAATCCCCTGCATTAAGCTCAATGATAGCTGTTTTACCAGTCACATTTCTTATCCTAATAGGTAAACCCATAGATAAAATTATTTTTTTATTCATAACCATAAAGGTGATCTATTTTTGCTAGAAATATGCATGTTGAAAGTTATTTTTATACTAAATAATCTTTTGCTGTATTGATATTTGAGAATGTGCGATATATGTAATATGTACTTAGTGTAGTATAACACAAAGTATATTCAATTATCCCATTTTTGTAGTAAAATAAAAGCAAAATGGATGATCAAGATATAAACAACATAACAGAGACATTGAAAAATAGTAAATGGAGGAGATTGCTCATTGTAGTAGTAATACTCATTGTATTGATAGTATTTAAACCGTGGGCTCAGGTGGGGGCAGGTGAAAGAGGAATTGTTCAGAATTTTGGTGCAGTTCAAGATGTAGTACTAGGAGAAGGGATTCATTTTAAAATACCTATAGCACAAACAGTTACTTTGATAGATGTAAAGATCCAAAAAGCGATGACTGATGCTGCTTCTTCTTCCTCTGATCTTCAAGATGTAGATTTATCAGTGGCCTTGAATTATCATATTATACCAGAGAAAGCAAATTTAGTTTACCAAACCATTGGAGTAGAATTTAAAGAGCGTATTATTGATCCAGCCATTCAAGAGGTAATGAAAGCTGTTTCAGCAAGATATACTGCAGAAGAATTAATTACCAAAAGACCGGCGGTCAGTACCGAAATGCAACAGGCGCTCACATCAAGATTGCTTGCGTCAAATATATCGGTTGATGCTTTCTCTATTATCTCTTTCAGCTTTTCTCAAACTTTTACTGATGCTATTGAAGCTAAACAAACTGCAGAACAAAATGCATTAAAGGCAAAGCGAGATTTGGATCGCATAAAAGTAGAAGCAGAACAAACAATCACCGCTGCGAAAGCAGAAGCAGAGGCATTGCGTTTACAAAAAATGAATATTTCACCCGACCTAATCGAACTGAGAAAAATAGAAGCAAACCTTAAAGCCATAGAAAAATGGAATGGAATCTTACCAAAGGTAACAGGTGCTGGCGCTATACCTTTCATCGGAGTAAGTGATGTAGCGAAAAAGTTAAAATAATTATATGATGATATAGAGCCTTTGATATTAATCAATCCATAAAAAAGGTTTGATAAAGAAGGTGGTGAAATTCCAAATCTTTAGCGTACAATCTGTTTTATAAAAAACCTTTAAATGTGTGATATATGTAATGTAGGCCTAAACGAGTGTAATACATTAAAGTATTAATTAACTGATTTTTGTATACGTATCAAACTCCTTTTTATACGTGAAGGGGTATTAATAATCTAAAAACAGAAAATCATGTCAAAAGGAAAAGAAGGTAAATCTAAGTCAGGTAAAAAAGCTCCGGCAAAAAGTTTGAAAGAAAAGAGAGCTGCAAAAGCTGCAAAAAGAAAAGAGAGAAGGAGTGAGGAATAAATAGTACTAACAAATCTTAGCTACTGTATTCTAGTTTAACATTAATCTTCTATAATATCATTTATGAAAAATCAAGAATTAGAAAAATCCTTTAAGCACAAATTGGTTGACACCATTGATTATGTGCCTGGATCTGTAGTGATGAAAGCAATTCTAAAGAAAAAAACAGGAACCGTAGCCATATCATCATTTGATAGTGGAGAAGCATTGACTTCTAAAACTTCTGCTTTTGACAATCTTATTCAAATTATAGATGGAGAAGCCGAGATTATTATCAATGAAGAATCAAACATCGTTGAAACAGGTCACGCAATTATTATTCCTGCTCATACTAGAAATATAGTAATAGCAAATAAACGATTTAAAATGATATCGATCATCATTAAAAGTGGTTATGAAGATGTAAGTATCTAAAATTTGAAAACAAAGTATATGGAAAAGCAAGAAAGTAAATTCAAACCGGGAGATACTGTTTATGCCAAAGTAAATCCTGAAGTTAAATTGATTGTACGGTTATATTACCGGCGAATATACTATTGCAAATTTGCTGAGGACCCAGAGAAAAAAGAAGTTGTGTTTTTTGAAAGAGAGCTTTTATAATCATATTTATTAAGACAAAAGTTGAGTACTAAAATAATACGCATGCTAAATGACACAGCGATTAGATATAACAAAAGCTCAAAGCTTTCATTTTAGGATTTTAGAAAGAAGGCCAAAGATTGCTTACTTTATTATGGTTCACGGTTTTCCCCAACAGTTTAAGAGATTGTTTAAAGCTATTTATCATCCTGAAAATCATTACTTAATTCATATCAATCAAAAAACTGACATCAATATAAAAGAAGGTATTAAAACTTTTTTGGCAGATTATTCTAACTCTTATTTCTTGAAAAGTACAACCATAGACATAGGAAAATATAATATGGTTCAATCTCAACTTAATGGGATGGAATATCTCCTAAACCGTTGCCTGAAATGGGATTTTTTTATTAATCTAAGCGATCAGGATTTTCCTTTGAAATCCCAAGATGCTATTCTTGATTTTTTGCACAGGAATAGAGGGAAAAACTTCATGAAAATAGCCAGTCAAGTTAGAGTGCGCTCTGATACGCTGAACCGCATTGAAAACTATTTTCAAGGCGTTGATATTGGTTTCCCAGGCATACCCTTTAAAAGATCTTTTATGAAAAATGTGATTCCGCTTGTTGGCGAACAATGGATGATCTTGACCAGAGCATGTTGCGAATTTATCTGTCATAGCCCTGAAGTTAAAAAATTTGAAGATTTCTATCATAATATACCAAATGCTGATAAATCATTTTTTCAGACCGTACTTATGAATACGTCATTTAAAGAAATCGTTGTAAACAATGATAAAAGAGCTGTTATATGGATAGCTGATGGAGATGTAAAGTTGAAACCAAAAACCTTAACAGAATCTGATTTTGACTTTTTAATGCAAGAAGAAAATTTATTTGCCCGGAAATTTGATGAAAAAGTAGATGAATCTATATTACATATCTTGGAAGAAGCTTTGACAGCAGATCAAGTAATAAATAATACTAATAGTATAGATTTTAACTTTATTCCAACAACTGACATGGAAATGAAAAAAAGTATCTCACTAGATCAGGAAACAATTATAAATCTGCCAGCACAACCACATAAACGACCACTTAATGGAAGTAAATAAATAAAAAAAATGATTGGTAAATTTAAAATACAACTTCTTATGGACTGGGTATTGATAAAGGTGGACGTAGCAGAGGAAAAATCTGAGGAAGGGATTGTCATCTCTGATACTATTAATAGCAATCAAAAATCTCAAAAAGGAATCATACTGGCAATTGGAAAGGGTAAAAAAGATGAGCCTATGATTGTAAAGGTTGGAGATCTTGTGTTATTCGGAAAGGATTCCGGAACAGAAGTCTCTATGGAAGGTATTACTTTTTTTTTTATTAAAGAATCAAACATCTTTGGTATTATTCGACCAGTCAATTTAGAAGTCATATAAAAAGATCTTACAAGTTTAGTTTTTAACTACAATGATGAGCCATGCGAGAATTTGAAGATTAATAAATAAACCTAAAGATAAAAAAGCGTTTTATCAGGATGTTGAAAAACAGTTGATTGTATATCCGGTGTTTCTAAAATACCAAAATGAGCATATTCCTTATTTTTTTCAACCGCCCAGGCAATATTGCCATAATCAAAATGCCAATACTCTTTGTGGTCACATACAAAATCTTCATCTTCGAAAAGTTTCATGAGAAGCTTTCGATTTTTCTTTGCTTTTTTACTAATATCAGGATGTTTAGGATAACATTTTTCATTTAAATCAATATGTAATCCATCGTTAGTACCAAAATCAAGCACGCATTCCCCACGCAAATCATAAATCAGAGCATCAACAGCACCTCCAGTTGCATGGGTAGATTGCATTCTTGGCGCAATGAAGTTCGACACTATTTCATTAATTTCTTCTACGGTTTTTTCCGGATTTTTCTTTTTAATAAATTTTGCTCTTTCCTCCCTTAATTTTTGCTGGTGCTCAAATGATCTCCACACTGATCTAATAATTAGTTTTTTACCCTGATCGTTCAGAAGTTTACTAATTCGCCCTATTTTTTTATATACTTCTTTTCTAACCAAATAACGATAGTTTTTTTGCATGGACTTTTCGAATATTAGATTAAAGTCTGAATCCTGAAGACTTATCAATGGCGAGTTATCCTCCTCTACAGTCATCATTGCGGTTTTCTTTTTGTGCAACCTGTCTTTTTCTTCTACTATGGCACAATACGCTGCCGCGCTTATAGGCCTGATAATATTTTTAAAAATATAGGATGAATTCATTGCTGTAGCTAATGCTCCATACTTCAATGTAAATGATACATCACTGCCAACTTTTAATTTCTCTTTTTTGGCATTGATAATAATGTGATCACCACCTGCTCCTAGAATTTCGATATCTAATTTAGGAGTTAACCCAGTCACCATTACATCTTGAACACCCATGGCTAGTATAGCTCGATTTATCATACCCTGGTCTTTGAATTTTGGTTTGTTACCAAAGGCATCCAAACCGATTTCGCCATTGGGCACTGATCCTTTGTTTTTCAATTCGATGACTTCAGCTACCAACATAAAAGCGTCTTGATAAAGTTTTGGAATTGGCTTTCCGGTTAAAGGTTCATAACCTAAAAATATAGACTCTCCAAGTCTCAAATTATTAATCCTGCCTACATCTTTTGTAGTATTAAACCAATTATAATTAGCTGAGTTCCCTCCTGAGATGATAGATAGCTTTATGTTAAACTTTTTCTCAATATTAATAGCAATAGCAGATAATGTGTCCATTTTTTCTGTAGTAGGCTTAACTCCCGAAAAACAGGCAAGGTTTGTACCTATACCTTCAAGTTTAATACCCTTTAGAGCCAGTACCTTTTTGATAGTATTTTCTAATTGTGATGGTAATATACCTTCCCGTAAATCCCCTAATTCTACCATGAGTATGATTTTATGGATCTTACCGTGTAGGATAGCAAATTCTGAAAGTTTTTTTATTACAGATAACTCCGAATTTAAACTCATATCAGTATCTAATACTATTGATTCTGTTTGACTGATCATTGGGGTTCTAATCAACAGGAAATTTGCTTTGACTCCAGCAATACGCATTTTTTTGATATTTGATATTCTGGAGTCAGCAAGAATTTTAACTCCGCTCTTCACCAAAATATTAGCGATATGAGGATCTGCGCAAACTCCTTTTGTAACTGCAATTATGTCTATGCCTTTTGACCGAAAAACAGAGCTTAAAACCTTAGCATTATGAGCAATTTTGCTAAGATTAATATCTATTCTTGGGGTTGACATAGTAATGGATTGACACGAATTAAATCAGGAAATATTTCTTGAAGTTTTTCTACCAGCTTACTACAGTCGTTTTTTAGGACATCAGTAACAGGTAATTGATATTTTTCTTCATAAGCCTTTGTTATATTTTCAACTTCTTGGTCATTCATATCTTCATGATTGATTGTTATTGCAATTACCTTGGACCCAGAGAAGGTTTCTAACATTTTTATTTCACTCTCAAGTGTTGGCATTAGAATATCTGGAAAATCACACCTGGTGCGCCTTTTTGGCGGATGCTGAAGGATAATAGCCTTTGGCATAGCACCTCGGAGGATTGCACTTGAAGAGGTAAATGCCGGATGACTAAGTGCTCCTTGTCCCTCTACTACGATAATATCGGGTTGTTCTTTAATTGCTTCTAGAATAGCATTTTCTACTTCTCCTGTAGCAAAGCCAGAACTTAGAACATCTATGGCAATACCATATTTTGAACCTTGAAGTATTCCTGTTTGGCCTGTAGTTATAAAGATGGCGTTCAAACCTCCATTTTTCAGCGCTTCTACCAATTTAAGTGCAGTGGTTCGCTTGCCAACTGCGCAATCTGTTCCGGATATCTTTATTATTGGTGTTTGAACATTTCTTATTTTGCCTGTAAAGAGGTGAAGATTTTCTTTAGGGGGTGGTTTTCTTACATCAAAAATAGATACATTATATTTTTTTGAGAGACGAATACAAACTTCATTATCTGATAGAAACTCAGGAAGTCCACTTACAATATGCATCCCAGCTTTAATAGCAGTGTAAATAATTTTTCTCTCTTCATCACTAAGTAAGGGCTGGAGAGGAGCAATTCCGTAGATAAAATATTCTGGAATACTATCCAACATTTCGATAGCTTGATTAAAATTCTGGAATATTGGTATTTCATTTTTGATTCCATCTAAATATTCTCCTGCATCAAGACCTGATTTTGTGCTATCAATAATACCAACGATTTTATACTTGTCAGAATGCCGGACAAGACCGTTTGCTATTTTACCATCCAATTTGCCAAATTCATTTTCGCAGTAGACAATTGCTGATGTTTTCATAATTTGTGTGATTTAAGATAAAAAATGGATTTCAGAAAGAGTTTAACTTCCTATCAATGCTCTGGCGGTCAAACCTAATTCCCATCTATCGGGGTCATTTTGAAATCCGCAGTAATAAACCCCACCAATATATCTCCGAACGATTAGGGAAATATTGGGATTTATTTTAGTGAATACTGTATCTCCTATTTTGTATTTACCGATTACCTTATTATCAAGTTTCATGTTTATTATAGTATAATTTTTTAATACCCCCATTCAATAAGATTTGATCCTTCTAGTCTTATCCCTGAATTGTTGAGTTTCTTTAAATTCCGGTGATTATATGAGGACATAAATAATCGCCGGAACCTAAAGTTTTATTAGTAAATTACTAATAAAAGGAAACAGAAAAATGATTCAATGGATTGTCTTGTATAATGCCTAATTCGCTCTAAGAATTATTTTTTACTATAGTCTTTTCTTTGAAAAGAAACTGTATAACAAATCTCAATATAAATTCTTCATCGTTCGAATTTTGAAACAACAAAGTGTAAATTGTTCAGATAAAGATCTTTATAATTAATGGATAAGAGGTTATATAATAAGAGTTGAATGTTACATAAATCACAGTTTTGGTACTATTTGATATTATTATAGGAAAAAAGTATTAAAATTTAAGATTTCAGAGCATGGTTTTTTAGTACGGATTTGTTATTAAATTCATTGATTTGTATGCTTTAAAAAAAAAGTAAAACTGTTTAATACAGAGCTTTATAGTCTTTTTAATCTGTCCTCATAACCCAAAGGTCGCAGGTTCGAGTCCTGCTCCCGCTACAAGTGTAACCTCTTGATTTCTCAAGGGGCTATTTTGGTTTATGAGGGGAATTTCTCTAAAGGTTTTCGATTTTGAGTACAAAAGCACAGTTTTTATCCAAATAATGCTTTTGTAGCATTTCATCGGTAATGCAAGAAGACAAAGTATTCGTAGCTCCCTTAAATAACGATATCCATATATGTAAGATATGTTTTTCTTAAACATTTGAAATGAAGTTCTCTTCCCGTATTCAGTTATTTATAAAAAAATGACTAAATCCTTTTGATAAAACTATCCATAAGGGTCTTTCTACTGGCCTTGTAGCGATCTGGGCAGATTATATAATCCTCACTATTTTTTTCCTGATACCCTAGCCTGTATGCGCAGAATCAAATTATGGCAATCTCATTAAAGAAAATCAATACTAAATAAGCTATCTCAAAATCCATTAAAACTGCTCAAAAAAGTTTTTAAAGTCCCATAAAACAAATTTTTAGTCCCCATTTTAACATACTTCAGCACTTTTTTTATTGAGGTAGCTAAATACAATGAATCTTCGTTTTAAAATTAACAAGAATTGATACAATCGCAGAAACATACTACTATTCTTTTTTGGATTTTGAGTTTAGCTAGCTATGCTCAGTCTCAAATAGCTGTAAATACAAACAAATCGCTAGTTCATTTGTCAAGTTACAGTGTGAGTTTATCTGATGATGAAACAGTCTTGGCTGTAGGAACATATCAAGCCAGTAACAATGGTTTGCAATCAGGATGTGTCCGTATATACAAAAAAAACTCGGGGACCTGGAGTCAAATAGGGAATGATATCAACGGCGAGGCAATAGGAGATTGGTCAGGTTATAGTGTGAGCTTATCAGGAAACGGTACTATGGTGGCTATTGGAGCTAAAAATAACAATGGACGTAACGGTAAAAATTCAGGGCATGTACGCGTGTATAAAAGTAATGCAGGAGTTTGGGAGCAAGTAGGAGAAGATATTGATGGCGAAATGCAAGGGGATTGGTCTGGCTATAGTGTAAGCTTATCTCAAGATGGTACTACACTGGCCATAGGAGCAATACTTAACAGTGATAATGGTAAATATTCGGGCCAGGTACGTGTGTATAGCAATGAATCGGGAAAATGGTCCCAGGTAGGTGAAGATATAAATGGAAAAGCAGCAAAAGATTTTTTCGGAACAAGTGTGAGTTTGTCAAGTGATGGTCAAAAGGTTGCTATAGGAGCTCACCAGGGTGGGATTTCAGCGGGTGGTTACGTAAGTGTTTATCAAAACGTATCAGGACTTTGGGAGCAAATAGGTCAAGACATCGTTGGGTTACCAACAGGTAATTTTTCAGGATGGAATATTAGCTTATCAAATAATGGTGATGCCATTTCAATAGCTTCGTATAATAAGGGTAAAGAGAAGAGGTATGTATATGTGAAGACTTACCGCAATACATCTAATAGCTGGGTGCAAAAAGGTGTAGATATAGATGATAGAATAGCGGGGTATAATCTATCAGGTTTTAATAGTATGAACTTGAGTAATGACAATACTATTACCCTTATAGGGGCCTTCGAAAAAATGGAAAATAAGAATAAACAAGTACCTATAATAAGCTATATGCGTGTGTATAAATTTGAAAAGAGTTCCAATGTATGGAGGTATACAAATATTTAAATATAGAAGTTAAAAATATTTTTATATGGTGGATATATAGATTGCTTCCTCAATTCCTTTCGGTCTCACTTTAATATAGTAGTAATATAATAATTGGAATTTGTTTTGGGTTTGGATTGAAATCGGTGAATGGCCTGTAAGACACTAAATGTAATATACAGAATATAAAAATGAATTCTAAAAAAATGGAAAAAAAGATGGTAAAAAAAGATGTATTTACGATGACATTGTTCAAAGCGTTGCAAAAACCAGTTAGCATAATGAAATTATCATATCTGCTGCTGTACTTGATTGTGTTTGCACAGATGGTCGTCCTTTTATTTGGGGTATTAAACCTAATTTACATTGCGATTTCCTGAAAAATGTATAAAAGCAAAAAATATGAAAAAACAATCAGGATTTACACTTTTAAGTCAAAATTGTATCTCACTATGCTTTTTTCGAGGGGCTCACAATGAACGCTTATAGTAGAAGTAATCAAGGTATAATCGATGTATACCTATCAAGGATTTTTAATAAGTAAATAAATAAGTAATGAAGGTATAATTACTCTTATGGGTGCCTATGAAAAAGACGGTGATAAGAAAGCAAAGCACACAATACTAAATATGAGATATATATGCATGTATACATGTATAAAGAGCATTCTAATATAAGTGAAAACATTTAAATATAGAGGTTAAAGATGGTATGTTAAATTGGATAGGGTAGGTTGCTTCGATAGCATTCTTGTTTATTGAAAAATAAATAGATGTTTAATTAAGTAAATAAGTAAGAGTTGGGGAGTTTGAGGAGCAACTTACATACCATCTAATAAAACCAGTTAAATAGAAAATAATATACCAACTGTTAACTGTATTAGTGCAGATGAGTAGCATTTATTCGTAAGGATGATGCTGTTAATTAATAAAAATGTACCAAAAATGAATGCCAAAGAAGTTATGAAAAACCAGTTGCCATTTAAAAGTAAATGGAGTCTCATTACTTTTTATTTGCTTTTACTGATGGTAACTTATGGACAAAGCTTTACTGTTGGCGATATTAGATATGGAATTATCTCTTCAACTGAAGTAATGGTTGTGGACTATCTAGGTACAGCTACCAGTGTAAGCATTCCTGAAAAAGTGGTTAGTAATGGTATGGAATATACGTTAACCCATATTGGGACAAGTGCTTTTCAAAAAACAGAATTGGTGGAGAGCGTTATCATACCCAACAGTGTGAGAAGTATTGGGCGTAATGCTTTTGGTTGGAATCAATTAGAGCGGGTAACTATACCAAAAAAAATGGAAGGTGTGGGGTTTTGGTCTTTTTCAGATCATCCAGATCTTACCACAGTGGTAGTAGGGGGCACCGGTCCCCTCATTTTTGAAGTTAAGACGAGAACTTTTACAAGTAATAGTGATGGGTTTGTAGATGGTTACCGAGGGGAAAAGAACTTAATAGTTCCCTTAAGTGATAGAATTTTTTATCAACAACATCGTGATGACTGGTTTGTACATTCTGAGTCCATCGCAGTAAATGTGGTGCAGCCTTTTAATAATACAAATAAGCTCTGCGATTTTACAGTCTATCCCAACCCAGCACAAGATAAAATTCATATTCAATTATCCGAAGGTGAAGGGTTGCAGCAAGTAAATATATACAATACGCTTGGTGTTCAATTGTATTCCTCGCTTACCTTGAAAATAGATGTAAGTGACTTATATAGTGGTATGTATATACTGGAAATAGAAACCAAAACAGGAGCCAGAGTAGTTAAGAGAATAATTATAAATAAAGCATAAAGATGAAAGAAGTAAATGAAAAAAACAGCAAAAGATAATAAACTAATTCTATACTGTAGAAGCTTTTAAACGCTACAAAGCGGTAAAATTTTCTCAAATTGAGTTTGTTTGTTTACCCTAACTAGGATACCTGGTGTTTTGACAAGTACGCAATTGAAATCACTATATGGCTTGCAAGTTCTTGCCTTTTTATAGTGTCACTTTTTTTTGTTTTCCAATTATAATTACCCCTCCCTTCAAGTGCAAGTTAGGCATCAGGATATCTTAGTTTAACAATACTAGCATCATGTGCGGGTATGCTATAACTAGAAATTAATGAATGGTATTATGACTAAGTATGACTCATCTAAAAAGGGGGAAATGACCGCCGCTTTTATAGAAATGGGTTTATTGTACTGAAGCATTTTAACGTTACAGTGGCCATTTGCTATTTGGCTTCAAGATAGTGTTTATCATAATTAGAAAAGGAGCACTTTAATTGGATGTTCCTTTTTTTGATATATAGACATATAAGTGTTTACACTTGTTGTATAACCGAAAGAGGGTTGGCTTACTTTTTTTCAAGTTTAGCAAACCCAACTGTCTTTCGGTAAATACCTGGTGAAACACCTACTTTCTTTTTAAAAAATCTGCTAAAATAAAATTCATCTTCATACCCCAAATTGGCTGCTATTTGCTTTACTGGTTTAGAGGTTAAATATAACTCTCTCTTGGCTGCTACTACAATTCTATGAGTTATTAAAGAGGTTAGGGTTTGATTTAAATATTTTTTTACTATTCCTGCCAAAGTTCTAGAACTTACACATAACATATCTGCATATTCTTGCGGGGAATGTAATCTGGCATAATTACTTTCTATAGCATCTACCAAATTTTGCAAGATTTCAGATTGTCTATCTGTAAATTTAAGCACTGAATCTTTATCGAATTTCTTTTTCTGCCTTACAGCTTCAATAAGAAATACTTTTAAAAAAGCCACCAATACTTCATGTTGCGCAATCGAATCTTTACTCATTTCTCTTGAAATTTGCTCCATAAGGCTAAAAAACAAAAACTCTTCTGTTATTTTAAAAAAAGGTAAGCCATGAAAATTACCAAAAAGCACCCCTTCTGTTTCTATTTCATTTTGATGGCGGTAGGTACAAAAAAAATCGGGATGAAAATTTAATATAAATCCCGAGCATTCTTCTTCCGAACTCAACGTAAATGGTTGATAAGGTGACAAGCAAATGATATGATTTTCCTTGAGTTGATATTCTGAGAAATCTACTTTCAAAGTAAAACTATTACCCCTTAACAGAATAATAGAGTAATAATTTTTTCTTTGTAAATGTTCAAACTGATCTAGGTTACAGAACTGTTCTAACCTAAACGCTAATTCATTGTTTTGCTTATTAATAATAGTTTGTACCATAAATAAAACTTAGCTTGGTTTTAACTCAATATATGTAACGCTTCTAAGGCAAATGCCGTACTAAGCTCTCTACTTCCGAAATATGTATTAGACCTTGGTGCTATAAAAAGCCCATACACCGGCCAGCCTCCATCTGCTAATTGTGTGTCCAATAATTTTAAAAAATCTACTCTATTCACAATGCCAAGTTTTTTTAACGCAATGATTCTTAATGCTCTTTCTAATGGGAACGTTGAACAATTTACACGGGCTATAAGCGTTTCTGTGAGTGGCTTTTGAAATTTCTCAAATGTATCAGGGAAATCAACTACTAATCT
Source organism: Aquimarina gracilis (assembly GCF_035285365.1). NCBI lineage: Bacteria > Pseudomonadati > Bacteroidota > Flavobacteriia > Flavobacteriales > Flavobacteriaceae > Aquimarina > Aquimarina gracilis. Next base: position 400,905 of record NZ_JAYKLX010000003.1, read on the forward strand.
AGAAAGAAAAAATAAAAAGACATCTGGGGCAGGGTAATATCGTGTACCTTTAAGGTATTCTTTACTAACTAAAAAATCGAATACAAATATCTCAGTTTCTTTTAACTCGTTTCTTTCTCCGTACCCTATTTGGTGCATCAAATACAATACATTAATAGCAACTATAGCATCTATTCTTGGTCTATTGTCATCAAAATACACCTGGATAATACCTTCTTCATTTCTATTAGCTATCATTTGTTCTACCACAGGTATAATCTCCTCTCTATTGAGCTTGTTATGGTTTAATAGAAAAGATAACACCATAGATGTAGTATCTAAATCGTCTGGGAAATCTTCTGGTCTAGCCTCATTTTTATAAAAACACCAACGTAGCTTGTTTTGCCCATCATGGTTAAGTATCTCCTGGCACATGGATGCTATAATATCATTGGGAAGTGATGTATACGAATGTAAAATAACCGCTGTAGAAAATATCTCTTTAGAAAAATCTTCGCCTCCTATTAATTGTACATTATTACTCACAAAACTCTTGCAAAAAGGAAATTTACGTAGCCTAAGGTTTAAATAGGTTTCTCCTAATGTCTTCTTTTTATGTACTTCTGGGGTTATACTTTTAAGGGGTATAGGCCAGCCACTTTCTATGGCGGTATATTCAAAGTTATCTTTATTATATTTTAAGGTGCTAATTCCAAAGTTCGCTGCTTCCTGCAGGTTTTCTGATTTATCATCTATAAAGATGGTGCTTTTGGTGTCTATCGAAGCACTAGAAATAAGGTATTGAAAAATATCTGGGTTAGGTTTTCTAAGCTGTAACAAAGCTGACACGTATATCTCATCAAAATATTTCCAAAAATCAAAATGCCTATATAAGTAAGAAAAAGATTCTAAATCTACGTTAGACAGGCAATAAATTTGCTTATCCTTTTTATGTAACACTCTTAGCATCTCTACCATGAGCGGATTTACTTTTAAACTAGCTATACTTAACTCAAGCATTTCTTTTAGCTTACCGCAAGGAGTTTCCAACTCGCAACTAAGTGCCGTAAGCGCAAATTCTTGATTAATCAAGCCTTTTTCTAAATCCTGCCAAACAGGGTGTTTGACCATTTTTCGTACATCATCTATTCCTTTTGTTTCTGAGGTAAAGTGAACAGAATCCCAATGTAAAAGGACATCGCCCAGGTCAAAAATAATCGTGTCATACCGATCTAATGTTTGTGATAATTCTTGTAAACTGGTAATAAGTTCTGGGGTTAAAACTTCTTTCATGTTATTTTGATTTATTGGTGAAACATTTGACGAGGAATTCACCTTAGCTTTTTTATGCTGGAAAACAATACGTAAGGTGTGTGTTTACTTTCGAAATGATATTAGCGACTCCTCTGCACTATAAATCTTACAAGTTCTTCTAAAACCGCTACGCTATCGTTTTCAAATTCGTTTAAATTAGCGATAGCCTTTTCTGCCAATTTGTTGGCTTCGATTTGAGCATTTTCTACAGAACCAAAAAGGGAAGGATAGGTTAGCTTATTTTCATCGGCTTGTTCTCCTGCTGGTTTGCCCAAGGATTCTGTGGTTTCGGTTTTACTAAGGATATCGTCTTTTGCTTGAAATGCAAGACCTAAATAATATCCATAATCCAATAGTTTGTTTATTTTTTGTTCTGATAATTTGCAAGAAATACACCCTCCTAAAATGGCTATTTGTAGTAAAGCGCTTGTTTTACCCGAGTGTATAAATTGCAAGTGCTTTAATGATATCATATCTTCTGCCCATGATTCGGCATTTAAATCTGCACATTGACCTTTATGTAGTTGATTATTTAATGTTCGAAAAAGTTCTATGTCCTGACAATACTTATGAAATGGATACAATCCCTCCTCAAAGAGTCTTGAGGCGGCCAAGGTAGCTGTGTTGACATCATATTTTATATGACAAGTGGGTGCATTTCTTCTAATAACATCATTGTCTTGAATATCGTCGATAATTAGGGTATAGGTATGAATAAATTCTACTGCTTTGGCAAATTCAAAGGCTTGCTGTTTATTACCATTAAACCCCTCTGATATTGCAAAAACAATGGCTGGCCTTATTCTTTTTCCCCCATCTCCCAAATTTAGCATGTAATACATAGCCTCATTTGTGGATTCAAGCCAATTTGGTTCAGGAAACGTAATATTCCTAAACGCAGTGTCTATTTTTGTTTTAGTTCTTGTCAGAACATCCTTGAGTCTTTCCATTTTCTATATAGGTTTTTAGAGTTCTTAACTTGAGGTTTTAGATTAATCTCAGAATGTTGCTTTAATTTTCAACGTTTTACGATACATCTAAATTTTCGTAATCTCGTTAAACCATTATTAAAACATTTCTGTATTTTGTTAATACACTAGAGGCGAGTTTCCACAAAGTGAAGAATAATGAAAAACACTAGCCCTATTTAATAGTATTTAGTATTCATTACATCTAACTAATGCTCAAACCTTGTAATACCTAAATTATGAATATGGTATAGCATTAATTACAATATCATTCTTTGGTTTTAATATTCAATTTCAATTTGACAGGACAATAATACCCAACAGATGACCAGCTTCTTTTCCTTATCAATTTCTGCAATGTGTAACCTACTTTATGCTTTAAAAATCCTATTACACCTTGAAGTAGGTTTAAGTTTCTATGATATTTTTAGAAATTATTAAAACTTGTTTTTTAAAATCAATCCAAAAAAAGGTTGTCTAAAAAAATATTAAAATTCAAGTTTGTCAGTCTGAGCCGGTCGAAGGCAAATTGAAAATCAACAGTTTAAAAACTTCGACAAGTACGATTTGAAATCGTGAAACTACTTTTTAGATAGCCTCATTTTTTAGTGTTTATTACTTTTACCAAATAAACTGTTCTGGTCTCTTTATAGCTTTTTGTAAATAAATTCTCTAATTTGTTCATTATTACCACTATCAGTGAATGTATGGACAAGCTTAATAGTAGTGCTATCTTCTAATACAAATTTGACCCTAGGGTTATTTTTAAGGGCTATAGTTTTCTCATCTTTTACTATATACTCTAGAGTACTGGTTTTGATAAATTGACATTCTGCACTGGTATCAAAAACAACCGTGCTATTTCCTTTGATAATTGTTGCCTCAATACTTTCTGGCAAAGGATAACTCACACTTACATTATAGTCTAACAAATCTCTACGACTAAAGGTTTCCTTATGTTGAATAAATTCAAAAACGTTTTGGGATTTAAATTCTATGGTGTTTTTTTGAAGGCACTCTTGGTCTGAGTCGATTTGCCACTTGCCCAATATCTTTTGAATCACCGCGGTTCCATCAAAAGTATTGTCACCATTATCCTCATCTGTCTCATCTGTTTCCACATTATCCGTTTCTTCATCTGGATTTTCCTCTAATTCTGAATTGTCACTTCTAATAAAAATATCAATTTGATCTTGTTCTTCATTATCATTAGTAACTTTGGAAGTAATCTGTAAAGTATCGTCAATCAACTTGATTTCAGAATCAAAGTTAAAAAAAGTGACACTGTTCAAACCAACAACTGTATAGGTCCCGGATTGTGTAACTGTTCTAGAACAAAGATTTGTAGAATTACTCCCTAGTTTTAAAAAAGTTACTTCATAGGTGTCGTCTTGATTGAAAGTAGCCGTTGATTTTTTTAAGCATTCGAATTCAGATGGTGAAACATTTTCATTGTCGATAATACTGCTTACTAATATCCAATCTCCAACTAATTTTTCTTTAGTGACCATTGTATTCTGAGAAACTTGCTCATTGTTTTCTGGATTAGAATCGTTATCAGAATCACAAGAAAAAAGAGTTAGAGACAACAGAATACATAGAATTGATTTGTAGGTTTTAATACGGATCATTTTGTTTGATTTTAATGTTTACTTTAAGAGTTGGTTTCAATTTAACGTGAGTTCGAAATAAGACTTATTGATAATCAGATTTTTACAGGCTTAGTTGATTAAAAACTGATTTTGCACTGATGTTCTAATAAAAGGCGTAGCATCATCTGCACTAACAATACACTAAAAGTATTATGCCATTTACTATCAGGAATATTCCTCAATTAGTTTTTGCCTTTTTTTAAAAAAGCCCTTTATTTTTTAGGTATTTAGACCATGGTAACAAACATATTGATCATGTTTACCTTTTGCAAAAATAGGGGGTGGACAAAGGGGGGACAGTACGTTAAAATGAAAAAAAACTATACATTTAGGAAATAGAAAAAGTGAGGATGAGTTCAGTAATATCTATATCAATAGTATTGATTTTAAATCTTTTAAACTATTGACATAGGGTTCAACCCATCCTAAGACAAAAAGAAATTCAAATTTTAAAATAGTTTTTTCTGTTGTGCCAAAAGTCACAAATAATTATTCTTAAATACTTCTTCCTTTGTATTAAATTAAAATATAAAGACAATAAAACGTATTAAAACAGTAATTACAGCGGCCGTATTGATGATATATTTAACCTCTTGTGGACAAAATCGAATACCGAAAAAACCCAAATTAAACCATCTTTTATAGGAGATATAACTACATTCCATCACGAGGTAGCATTAGAAGTATTAAATGCCAGTAAAAATTGGATTATGAATTTTAATGCAGGAAATGCCGTAGCTTGCGTAAAAGGATATGATAGAAATGTACTAGTGAGAGCTATGCCTTTTGGAATTAAAAAGGGGTCTTCAGAAATTTCTGGATTTTGGAAGCCTTTCATCTCTTCTGGTGCCACTAATTTAATTTATACTAATGTAAGCATTGAAGTCGTTAATAAAACAACTGCATTTTTATCTGCAGACCGGAGTATGAATATTGGGAAAGGCATTATTTATCAAGAAAAATAGGAGAAAATAAATGGCAAATGGCTTTTAACCTATGATGAATTTCAAGTACTGAAACGGTATTAAAACAATATAAAACAAAGAGGTGGAGTTAATACCTTACTTTATTTCCCATGAATGTCATAAATAAACAAAATTTAACTTGATTGAAAAAAATGTAAAAATGTTTCTTAAAACCTTCGTATCTCTTTGGCTTTTTTTTGTTTGTGTGTTTGTAAATGCACAAAATAAAAGAGTAGTGGATAGCCTTTTACAAATTATACATCAAAAATCAGTAGCAGATACAACCTTAGCAATAGCCTTTAATGATATAGGAGTCGAATATGCTATATCAAAACCCTTATTGGCAGAGGATTATATAATGAAGGCGCTAGCTATTTCACAACAAAATAATAACCCTAGAGGAATAGCTGGTTCATACAATTCTTTGGGTAAGGTTTACCTTTATCAGAATGAGTATGATACTGCTCTAAAATATTTTGAGAAAGCGTTACAGGTTAGTAAAAAATCAAATCATATTTGGGAACAGGCTTCTGCACTGCATCAAATTGCTGCTACCCACGTTTATTCAGGAAATTATCATGAAGGAATCAGTGTACTAGAGAAATCTGGAGCGTTGTTTTTGAAAAAGAATGATTCTCTCTCTTATGCAAAATCGCTGCAAACTTTGGCGGTTGCTTATAAAAGATTGGGACGGCTAAGCGTAGCGACTAAGAAATACTTAGCCTCAATAAAAATCTATAAACAACTTAACATTACAACGGGAATAACACATTCAAACTATCAATTAGGGGATATTTTATCGATAAAAAAAGAATATAGAAAAGCTTTACCTTATTTGAACTCGTCTTTATCAGGCTTTCAAGAAATGGGTAATTTTAAATTCATTTTAGTTAATCATCAAAGTTTAGGATGGTGTTACAAAGAATTAAAAGATTATGATAATGCCATTAAACACTATGAAAAAGCATTAGAAATTTATAAAAACAAATATCCAATATCTAATAGTTGTTATGTATTATCCATGTTAAGTGAGATCTATTACGATTTAAATCAGCTCGATAAAGCTACCTACTATCAAAAAAAAGCCGTACTGGAATTGAATTCCAATAAAAAAATGTACAAGCTAGGGAAAGCGTACACCTATATTTCTATGGGCACACTTTTTCTAAAGCAAAAAAAAACGGACTCAGCAGTCTTTTATGCACAAAAGGCATTAAAACATACACGTAAAAATGGTTTTTTACGAGCAAAAATGGATGCCTATCATCTATTGGCGCTTGCTGCAGAAGAAAAAAACAATAATATTGTTGCTCTTGAATATTTTAAAAAATTGGCAATGTTGAAAGATTCTATACAAGAGCTAGAAAATAAAACGCTGGTTTACGAACTGAGCGCTCAATATGAAGCCAATGAAAAAGACTTAAAGATTGAGCAATTCGAAAAAAGCACTAAAACGAAACGAAAACAAATTGTTGCATTAATGATTTTGGGGTTAGTTTGTATAGCTTTTTTGCTTGTAGGTGGGAAGATATTAAGAAAAAAAAATAAACAAAAACAAAAATTGGAGGAAATAGTGGAACGAAAAAATAAAGAGTTAACCACCAATACACTCCATTTGCTAAAAAAAAATAATACCCTTAATAACGTTAAAGAAAAAGTAACAGACTTATGCAATGCACAAGATGCAAATATATATGAGTATCGTAAGGTGTTACAGGTTATAAATTTTGATAAAAAAGAAGATCAAAATTGGAGGCTTTTTAGAGAACTTTTTGAAGAAAGCCATCAGGGTTTTTACAAAGAAATAAAAGACAGGTTTCCCTCTATTACTTCAAAAGAGCTAAGACTTATTTGCTTGTTAAGACTAAACCTTTCTTCAAAAGAAATAAGTACATTTCTTAATATATCTACAGAAGGAGTTAAAAAAGCTCGTCACAGATTAAGAAAAAAATTGAAGCTTACTATAGAAGAATCTCTTGAAGATTATATTATGAGTATTTAATAGAAGCTTAAACCCGGATTATGCATTGAAACTTCTTAATGAAGCTTTGAGATACTCTAAACACCGACTTTTTTTTCGATTTCACTATCACATAGCTATGGTTAAATTACATAAAGTAACGAAGTGGTAGTATTTGCAGTCGCTCAGAGCTGTAATAGATTTCTTAATACATAACTGGCTCTTGATTTATCATTATCAAGTGCTTTTTCAAAATAGCGTCTAGCATGCATGTGCCATACACGATAGTAGTGTTATTTCTCCAAATGTCTTTAGATTTTGATAAACTTTGTATCTATCAGTTTGCAGGACTCCTGTATAGTTTTGTAAAAACTTTTCTGGAGCTTTTGAAGATCTATTTTTATCATATTTGAATAGCACTAATCTTTATATGGGAGTATGATAAACCCAATGGTAACTCCGCTGTAAATTAGTATAATTACTCAAGGATTAAATTTTAGATCATCTTATCAGCAAAACCCTATAATCCTAATCTCTTGTATTGTTTAGAGTTAGTCATTATTATTCCTTCTCCTTAAACAAATAACTATATTCAATCTTAATTTGAAAGGATAATAAGGCTAAATAAATCACGAGCTCCTTTTCTTTATCATCAATTTCTGTAGAATTTAAAATTTCTGTGATCTTTGTAGAAATCGTTGAAGCTTCTTTTTGGATATCAATCACCAAAAAATCCTGTCTATCAAGCAATTGTAAATTAAAAGCTCTTCTAAAGGCATTGTGCCAATTATTAACAGAAAGTTTATCAAAAATCCGGTTTTTCATATAGCTATGCCTTTTACTTTTATTATCATTAAACTGCAACTCTTTGGCTATAGCTTCTTTATCTAACCCTTGAAATGTTAAACTCAAATAGGTTAATTCCTTATCATTAAGTAGTTTTGATAACGTATGCATCATTTTGAAGTAATTATCATCTGTTTTAAAGTAGATGTTACTGTATTATCGAAATCAAGCAATGTGTCTTGAGAAAATTTATATCCATAAGATATGTTTTTAAAATCCTTTATAATTTTTGATGCATATCCTAATGCTATTTTTTCTACTGTTGAATCAACATAATCCTGTTTTTTCAATATGCCAAGTTTGAATGCTTGTCGAATTAAAGCAACCCAATCTTTCGTCTTAAATTTCTTTTTTAGTGTACCTCTTACATAACTTAAATCCTCCTTTCTAAGGGAGAGAAAATCTGCAATATATTGATCATCGAAATTAAGAACCGATAATCTTAAAAAGTACTTTTCCGTATTTGATAATGTGATTAAATTACCCGTCATAATTTATTTTTTTTATTAAAATCTGCATTATTTCAAATATCAACTTTTGATCTAAATTATTCCAAAAAAAGTGCTGAAACTGATTTAAAGTGGGACGAAGAAAGGTGGAAATGCGATTTTAAAAGTTTTCAATAATAACACCTGAAACAACTTCAACACCCTCCATTAAGGAAATTATAACCGGAATCACATTTTAATACCTAAGAATCATGATAACGGGCTTGCTTCACCCTAGCGCATAAACAGGGACTTTACTTTTGTCCCGAATGTTTTATGCTTCATCCCCCTTCTTATGGACTTCAGTGCATTTTTTTGATTTTTTCGATAAACAGATTTTTCTTTATCCAATAAAATTATTTTAAAAATATGAGAAACATCATTCAAGATCAATTGACCCATGAAGAGCAGCTAGAGGCAGAAAATCTAGTATCAAAATTAGAAGCTATTTTTATTGATAAACTATCTGCTCTAACCGAAAAAGAACGCCAGGATTACAAAGCCATTAATGAAAGAAACAAATTATTTGTAAATAAGGTTTGGGATTATCGCAGGCATAGTGCAGGTTTAAGTTCACCCGATGTAGATTGGCAGGAATTTGAAAGCGATTATAAAGCACGTGCATTTGCAGAGTATTTATTGGGTCGCATAGGGAGTATCGCCTATCGTCTTGAAAGTACCAAAATACTGCATGATCATGACAATTATCGCGATGCACTTAATGACTATGCATATTCACAATACAGTAAAGGAGCTGGAAAACCAGGATTTACAGAAAAAGTAGCCGAACTTAAACAATTCTTTAATCGCACCAAGAGCCAGCCAAAAGCTGAAGAAAACACACAATAAATAGTGTGTCGGTTTTGACCATTTATTTGCGGTAATTAACCGGTTTTACTAAAAAGACCTTCTGTTGGGCCAAAAAGGCCTGCTATTAAGCTCAATACGCTCGAATATACCCCTTAGGAGTTAAAAATTGAGTCTTAATGGTCTAACATTAGACCTAAGAAGTTAAAATTTAGGCAAGATGGACTCAATTTCAGTCTATGAAAGTCTAACACTTCGTCAAAATGGCCCTCCAGAAGGTTAAAATGGCCCTCCAGAAGGTCAAAATAGCTCATAGTATAGTCAAAAAGTTTTAAGTTTTAACACAACAACATCAATTTTTGATAAGGTCAATTAAAATTTTAATAAATACTATCCAAAAAACAATTAACCATAAACTGCAAACTATCAGCCAGTAGCAAAACAATACCATATTACAATGGTAGTAAGGGCATAAGATTCGATTACTGTCAGGGATCAGAATTTAAAAGTTAACAATTCATTAGTTCAAGAAATGTGTTCTTCCTATAATTCCTGTACGCTCACTCCTAAGAGCAGAATCCGACCAACAGTAGCCATGTTGCAATCTTCATTTCAAGAGCAATTTGAAATTAAACAGCAGTAGAGTGATTTTGAGGATGACTTTGATTTTGTGAAAAAGAAATTTGAAAATGAAAGCGAACAAGGGGAATGTACAGAAGAAATCACCATTCCAAAAATTCTATATAACAGGCTGGAGGACAAAATGGAAATGCTCAAAAAGGATTTGACGATGTACTTGAACAGGTAAATGAATGAGGTCAAGAACAATTTCGGAAAGGACTACCTGAAGTTGAAGTTTTCTATGGAAGCAGTAGAAAAATATAAGAGAGCCATAAAAAATAGTTGAAGTATTTACAACGCCATTATTAAACAACAACGGGAAGAAAATTTTGCAGGAAACTTGCAACAAGTTCAGGATTCAATTGAAACCGAAAAGACCACCAAAGGGATGGTCTCTCCAGTTAACCAAAAGTAACCTAAAAACACTTAAACTAAATCTTCTTACGTTTTAATAGCCCGCATTCTGTACCACATTGGAATTTGCGTTAATCTCACTCAGTGGGATGGGATACGCCAATAGATTACTTGGATATTCCACCTTGCCCAAAGAATTTTCCAAAGAGCCCAATATCTCGATATCCATGCCCGTCCTCGTAAGGTCATCGAATCTAAAACCCTCGAACATAAGCTCTTTCCTACGTTCTTTAAGGATATCTTCCTTGGTAACGGTAACATAAGCTGACGCGCCCCTGTTGGCCGTGATAAGGTTCAACTGTGCTAGTGCGTTTCCACCCGTCTCAAAGAGCGCCTCTGCATAGTTCAATATGACCTCCTCGTACCTGAAGAGCGGGATGTTGTCCGTTCCTGTAGCCGTATCGGGATATTTTTTCATGTTCCTGAGCCTTGTGCCTGAATCCTGATAACCAAGGATATCCCTCCTTACATCGTTTTCTTCATAAAGTTCGATTAGGTCTGATACCACCTGTACATCTCCGTAACCCCCTGGGGCATCCCCTGGGAACCTATAGATGTTGGATATCGCATCCGGCCCGAGGTTATCGGCATTGCTATAGGCAAGCTCAAAGATAACGTTGACAGTACCCGGGCCGGTCCAACTGTTCACGAACGCATCAGCCCCGATAATGCCGTACATGCCGGAATCGATGACAACCTCGGAGGCCGTTAATGCCCTGTCCCAGTCGCCAAAATATATAGCTACCCTTGCCTCGAGTGCCTTGGCAACATATTTGGAGACAATGGTTTTGGAGGTATCAAAAGATGTATCCATCATCCCATACGCCGTTTCCAGATCATCGTAAATGGCCGCCTTGACCTCATCTATGGAACTTCTTTTCGGGAACAGGTCATCACCATTGAAGGTTGTAACAATGGGAACTCCAAGGGAACCACCGCTCTTGGTATGCTGTTGCCCAAACACCCTCAAAAGGTCATAGTGGGCCAATGCCCTTAGCACCATTGCCTGTCCCTGTATGTGCCGCCCTTGTTCCTGATTACCATCCAAGGAGGATAGGTTCGCCCCTATAATAACGTTGACGTTAGCCAGTAAGTTATAGGCATTGTTCCAGATATAGTCCGTGTTCTCGTTATAGAGATATTCCGCTTGCGTAGAGAACCTGCCCGAGTTACCATTGGAGAAGCAGTTGTCTGAGCGCACCTCATTGTTTACTATGAGGTCACGTCCGTAATAACCTGCAGCCGACATAATGTTGTGCGCACCTTTGAGGATACCGTGGAGATTGTCCACGTTCACTATACCGTCCTCCACAGACCTGGACTGTGATAAGGTAGGGTCTAGCGAGTCTGTTGAACATGCCCCCAAAAGGAGCAAGACCAATGTAAATAGTGAATAACTGATTTTTTTCATCTCTTTCATTTTTAAAAAGTAATATTTACACCAAATGCAACTGTCTTGACCGGTGGGGTCTCCAATCCGGTTTCACCGTTTAGGTCCACCTCAGGGTCGAAGACAAGGTTTTCGTCCTTTACCCATGTGAGAAGGTTATTGCCCCTGACATAGATGCGTACCGAACCCATTCCGATATCGTCCATCAATTCCGATGGCATATCATAGCCCAGCGTAAGGGCACGCAGCCTGAAGAAGTCCCCGTCAAACAGGAATTTCGAATGCCTTTCCCATGGCTCGAATGCCGTGGTGAACTTCCCGTTTCGGGCAACGTCTCCCGGCTTCTGCCACCTGTCCAACAGAGAGGTATAGCCATTGAAGGTGGTTATTGTATAACCGTTGGGCTGATTTAGGTAGCGGTGCCACCCCTCATATATCTTATGACCGCCCGCATAATAACCCTGTGCATTTATAAAAAAGCCCTTATAGGAAAAGTTGAGATTAAGCCCCGCCGTGAACGTGGGAACGGCATTACCACCCTGGAATACCGCCTCAGCCTCGTTGAACACCGTGGTGGTCTCCCCGTCCACACCATTGACGAACCATTCCTCATTGCCGGTCTCGGGATTTACTCCCGCCCATGTGGGCATAAACCATTCCCGAACGGGATGGCCGGTGGCTATATTCGTAGTGGTGGTCGTTATCTCCCTTTCCTTACCATTGTTGTCCACCGGAAGCTTGGTCACCTCGTTGTTGACCGTTGAGAAGTTTCCCCCAAGGTTTAATTTCCAGTTGTTCGTGTTGACGATGTTAAAATTAAAATCCACCTCGATACCTGTATTGGTGAGCTCCCCGATGTTCTGTACCTGTGATGCGAAACCCGTGGTCTGTGACAGTGGCACATCGAGTAACAGGTCTGATGAGGTTCTTTTGAAGTAACCAATACTGCCACTGAAAAAATTGTCAAAGAATCCGAAGTCCACTCCTATATCGAAGGTATGCGATGTCTCCCATGTAAGATTGTCGTTCCCAAAGGTAGACAGTGACTGTGCGCCCTCCCCGCCATAATCAATACTGTAGCCGAAAAGAGCCTGGTACTGGTTGAGTTCTATGTTGGCATTACCGGTCACACCATAAGATGCCCTGAGTCTCAGGTTGTCTATTTCCTCGATGTCGGCAATGAGATCCTCTCTGAAGATATTCCATGCGCCCCCAACAGACCAGAACTGGCCCCATCTGGATTTGGAGGGGAACCTTGAGTTTCCCTCACGTCTATAGGAGAGATCAAGGATATATTTCCGGTCAAAAGCCGAATATTTCAAAAGACCAAGGTAGGAACCAACGTACCAATCGAAAAAGCTGGAGTTGACACTTGTAGGCGTCCCCACGTTGTCAAGAAAGAACAGGCCATCGGCGGCAAAGTTCTCACCCGCACCACCAAGGAAATAGCTCCTGTTGCTCTGATATTCCTGCAATACCTTAAAGTCCATCCTGTGTGCTTCAGAGAACTCCAACCTATAATCAAAGTAGTTCTGGAACACATAGAACACATTAGACCTGCTGAACTGCGCCGCATCACCTGAATTGGGAACGCTATAGCCATAGTTCCTATTGGAATACAATCTGAAATTATACCCCTGGTAGTCCACATTGAAGGTGGAGCCGAATGATAGATTCTCGGTGAGCTGCCAGTTAAGGGAATTGTTGGAGATGATCCTCATGATATTTTGGTTGGCTATGTTGTGCTGGACCAGGTACAATGGGTTGGGTAGGGATCCACCAAATTGGTTGAAACTGCCATCCTCGTTGTAGGGTAATAACAAGGGCGAAAGAAAGAACTTTGCCGACCTTGGGCTCTCAAAGAATGCACTCCGCTCAAGGAACGCGTTTTGTAGAGAATAGGTACCCGAATTGTTGGAGGAGAACTTTATCTTCGGTGTGAGGTCCTTCGTAAGGTTAAGAGAACCAGATATCCTCTCAAAACCCACCCCTATAACGGTGGCCTCTTGGTTGAAATATCCAAGAGAACCAAAAAAGGTGTGATCTTCTCCACCACCGGATGCCGATATGCCCAACTGCTGCACCACGGCATCCTTGTTCCTTACGGCCTCGTCCCAGTGAGCCTCTGGCCTTCCAGCCTCGTTCCACTCCTTATAGGGTCCCTCCAAGAGTGCGCGTTCTGCACTCTCCTTTGTGGGGTACCTGCCATCGTTGAACAACGCCTCTGAATAGAGCTCTAACCTATTGGCTGCGGTGAGCGGTACTGCTCCTTCAACTGCATCGTTCTGAAAACCATAGCTCATATTGACACTGAACTTGGTCTTTCCCTGTTTTCCCTTTTTCGTAGTTATAACAATGACCCCGTTCGAGCCTCTTGCTCCATATTGTGCGGTAGCGGAGGCATCCTTGAGAACGGTGATGGACTCGATATTGTTCTGGTCAAGGGCTGCCAATGTAGATATCCTCGAATAATTGTCACTGGAACTGGCGTTCCCATTGTTTACCGGTACCCCATCAATGACGTAAAGAGGCTCGTTGCCTGCGGTTATAGAACTAATTCCTCTTATTCTTATGTTGGACGTGGAACCAGGTGTTCCAGAAATGGCCGATACCGATACCCCGGATACGTTGCCTTGCAATGCCTGGTCAACCGAAGAGACGATCACCTGCTCCAGTTTTTCTGCGTCTACCTTGACGACGGAGCCTGTAATATCGGACCGCTTTTGGGCAGAATATCCCGTTACAACAACCTCCTCCAAGGTTTCTGTATCTTCCTTCATTGTAACGTTTATTACATTTTGGGATCCTATCTTTTTTCTCTCGTCCATTTGCCCGAAATAGCTGAATAGCAGGGTCTGACCTACGTTTACGCTTATGTAATAGTTTCCGTCAAAATCGGTAGAGGTTCCTCGTTTAGTCCCTTCTATAATCACTGCTACTCCTGGTAAAGGCAGTCCGTTTTGATCGGTGACTATACCGGAAATTTTCTTTTCTTGAGCCAGTACTGAATTGAAAAGTCCTAGACAAAACAATAGTGTTATCCAAAATCTTTTAGTTATCATAAGTTATTTTTTAACGAGTTAGTATTGCAATCCAACAAAGCAGGAGTAAAACTTTTATTTTGAAGGCTAACTCAAATAATTTTCTAATTGAGAACAAAGAAATCTCAAGAAGAGAAAAGCTTTATAAGCCCCTACTTTGTGAATTGCGATTAAAATATATCCTTAAAAGAATATTGTAATTGAGTATTTCAAAGTCAAAGGACATTTTTCTACAGGAACTATCTCAATAAAAGTGCTGAAGTTTGTTAAAATCGGGACAAAAAGAATAATTATTGTGATTTTGAAAGTGAATAAGTACTGCCGTCAAAACCCATATGACCAAATTTGTCAAAATGGGTTACATAGTTTGTATATTATTTACCTGCTCCAAACTGATCAAGACTGTTTCGGAAGGAAACTTATTGTCACGTATTCTCTTGTTATACAGGATTACCTTGATGTAAGAGTTAAGGAGCTAACAATTGATAAAAGTTATTTATCCAAAGGTGAATTTAGGCAGATTTTGCCGATTACTTGGTATTACTCGCCAAGCGTATTATCAACATTTTTGGTACAAAGAACAACTCTCCCTCGAAGATGAACTAATTGTCTGTGAAGTATAAAAATTAGAAAATATCATCAACATATGGGTACAAGAAAGTTATATAAACTTCTACAACTCTTTCTTGTAGATCAATCAAAGAAAATAGGAAGAGATCGGTTATTTGATGTTTTATTGGCGCATAACCTGTTAATAAGACGTAAAAAAAGACAAACGATCATTACAAATTCATTGCATAGATTTAAAAAATATTCGAATCTTGTTAAAAATTTTATCCCCAATGCTTCAAACCAATTATGGGTAAGCGATATCACCTATTGGAAAATAGAAAAACAGCTTTGTTTGTATAAGTCTAATTACGAATGCTTATTCTAGAAAAATCATCGGATATCATTTAGCAAACCATTTACAAATATTAGCAATCATTCAAGCATTATAAATGGCAATAGAAAGTTTAACTATAAAAACTAAGAATAACCTACATCTTATACATCATTAGGATAGAGGCACACAATATTGTAGTAATCAATACGTCAAACTATTGCAAGAAAACAATATTGCCATCAGTATGACAGAGAATAGAGATCCTATAGAAAATGCAATAGCTGAAAGAGTAAATAGAATTATAAAAGAAGAATACGTAACAGATTATCAGATAAAAAATATTGTCTTGTCCTGAAATACCGTTACAGTTTGTAAACTTTTTTTAGGACGATACAACTTTGACAGCACGAGCAACATGCTCGCGCGAGCGTTTTTTTAGTTGATGATACCTTCCAAAAATGACATTATGAAGCGTCATAAACAAAAAATCCAATAATGAAAGTGATTGGATTTTATTGGTCGGAGAGGCAGAATGTTACAACTACCACTCCTATATTTAAAAAATTAAAAAACTACCTATTACATTAGACTCTTTTGGTAACTATTCGCTGTGCTTATTGCTCAACTCCTCCTTTATCTTTTTTAAAACATTGATAGATTGCTTGATCACCCATTTGATATTCCAACTTATCAATGCCGACACAATTAAAATTATTAATATCATCAAAATTATAAGGATACCAGGGGCTAAAACATTTTGACTCAGACCTTCCATGATGTTAGTAGTCATTTAGAGATCTTGCAAATGTCAACGGAACATAGTTGGTAACCACTACCAGTACCGAGTTCCCATTTTCCAAACGCTCCATCATATGTTGTTTTCCCGTTCTTTTGGTTTCCTGGATACTTCTTTCGTTCATGTAATATTTTGGTAATGTCTTTTTTTTCATTGTTACTTTATTTTCCCATAACAGGTTTGCATTGAATTACATTTTTGATTCTTTATTATCAAATAAACTTTACGAAGATTAGGCAGTACACGAATCTATTTTTTTTGACCTAAAAGCTAGATGATAAAAAAAGAGATACAGCTATAACCCAAGACCAAAGGATAATAGTAGCTTTTTTGTTTAACTTTTCTAAAATTTTTATATTTTAACATAATCCTTGGCCCAATAGTATATCCCGCCATAAAAAGTCCTACAGTTAAAACCGTAGGGAGAACTAATTCTCAAAAGGCCTCCATTAGTATTCTACTATCTTTTAGAGATAGTTCTTGAACTTCTAAACTTTCCAAATTTTTCATTTTTTCAAATTAAACAGTTGTTTTGGTATTTATTTGAAAACTAAAATTCCACTTATTTTGCAGATTTGATAAATAAAGTGTTGAAATGAATTGAAACTGGGACTGAAAAGGAATTTTATGGGACTTTACAAAATTATTTCTGGAGTGATTTTAGTATACATTGCAGTTGAAATAATTTGAAATTGAAAGTCTTGATATATTTTTAATTGAGGTTCTTCCTGGGGGTGTAGCTCGTTTATTAAGGATATGTAAGATCAAAGTTCTGAACAAAAAAGTGGTTTTGTTTCTTTGTTCATAAAATAGTCTTGCTTCATATTCCTTGAAAGCCCTTCCTGGGTGTAGTTTGTTAATGTTTGCTTCATTTCATTTTTTATGCGCCACCACGATTCTTTGGCAGATAGGTTTTGTGATCATCTGCACTAGGTATGCGTGTCGTTGTTTTTGTAAAATTGTCCATGTTTAAGTTACAGATGTCCATTCCATAATCTCTAGACTAGTTACAAATTTGCACAGTAACAAAATGATAAATTATTGAAAACGAAAATGCTATCAAAGATACTGGTCCCGGTCTTCATTCTGGGATTTTCAATTCAATAATTTTCTAAATCAAAACACCATACTATTATGAAACACAGAAAGAAAGAAACGATTGGACTATTAGTAACTATGAAAGCTAAAGCTGGTAAAGAAAAGGAAGTTAAAGATTTTTTACTTAGTGGATTACCACTAGTACTTCAAGAGCCTGAAACGGTATCCTGGTTTGCTTTGCAGATAGACGACAGCACTTTTGCGATATATGATACTTTTGAGGTTGAAGGAGGTAGACAAGAGCATTTAACCGGTGAGGTTGCAATAGCATTATTAGCTCATGCTGATAATTTATTAGAAAGTTTTGATGTAAAAGTGAGTATTCAGCCGGTTAATGTGATTGCTTCTAACCATAAACCAGGAACTCAAAAAAAGGGGTTGTTGGTTATTATGAATGCCCAAGCAGGAAAATCTGAGGCTGTAGAAAATTTTCTAAAGACAGGAGAGCAACTGGTAGCCGATGAGCCCGAGACATTGTCATGGTATGCTTTTAAATTAGATGATACAACGTATGCTATATTTGATACTTTTGCCAAGGACTCTGGAAGGGAGGCCCATCTAAATGGTAAAATAGCTGCTGCACTGATGGAAAATGCTCCTAGTTTGTTGAACGACTTTAAAGCCACAGCTATTCAAAAGGTAGATATTTTGGCTTCGAAATAATAGCATTTACCATAATTAGAAAAGGAGCATTTTAATTGATGCTCCTTTTTTGATATATAGACACATAAATATTCAAGCTTGTTGTATAACTACAATATATTAGCTCATAATTTTTCAAGTTTAGCAAACCCAATTGTTTTTTGGGACATATCTGTTGAAACGTCTACTTCCTTTTTAAAAAGCCGCTTTATTTCTCTTGTTATTACTACCTACCATTAGAGAAGCAGAAAGATGATTAATAATTGACATAGATCATCTTTGTTTCGTGGCCCAGTTCTGGTTCGTTATAGTCTATGATACATACATAGGAACCCACGGGCACCCGACTGCCTTTATGGGTGCCATCCCAGGCATCACCGGGTCCGCCATAATGGGCGCTGAACAGCAAGCGTTGGCTCAGGTTGTATATCTTGACTACGTTGTTCCCATATTGTTCAAGACCTTCGATCACCAGGGAATCGGCAATGCCATCGCCGTTGGGAGAAAACCCGCTATTGAAATCTGTAAGAGGTGAACCCGAATCAGACCCACAATTGCCGAACACGGTCACCATGGCAGTTGCCGTTGCGGTTTGGTCGCCTTGGGCAGCGGTAAGAGTGACCGTTACCGGGGTACCCACATCGTCACAATCAAAACTATCTATATCCAGGCTTAAGTTCGGGGAACCGCCACAACCATAAGAACCATTGTTGATATCTTCTGGAGATATGGTTGCCCCCCCGTTGGCATCCAACTGTACTATAATATTCCGGGCAATGGCCACAAAGTCGTTTGGATTCCCATTTACGGCTACACTTGCGCTAGCCGGAAAATTGGTAACATTGGACATGTCCACTGCATTCACGGGGACATCAATGGTAATGGTGCCGTCACAGGACCTTGGTGTGATCTCCACGGTATATATGGAACCGCTACCCGTAAAATGGTTTGCAGTGGCATTGCCAAAATCAATGTCATCTACCGTAAAACCTGTCACATCCTGATCAAACCGAAAGGTGACCGTAAAGGCTGATAAATCAGCTGTTTCTGTAGGTGCGTCTATTAAAAGTCCGATTCCTTCATTGATAGACCTGAACCCTGTCCACCCGACATCTTCATAGTTGGCCCTAATTCTTCCGGGAGGGGTAGCCGAGGGAACGATCAAATCTATTTGGCCACGGTCTGCGTTTGTAAAGGAACTTTCTTCGATTGATGGAGGGGCGAAGGCCCTGGACACCACTGTGGTAAGGCCTGGGTTGTTGGTAAAAGCATTGGCGCCGATACCAGTAACGTTTTCGGGAATGGTTACGCTGGTCAATTGGTTGTCTTGAAAAGCACCATCCCCAATGCTGGTCACACCGTTCGGGATGTTGACCTGGGTCAAACTATTGAGCGCAAAAGCCCGATGACCAATGGTCTCAATACTTTCGGGCATGTCTACATTGCTCAAGACGTTCTCGGAAAAAGCACCCTCCCCGATACGGGTTACGTTGTTGGGTATGGTAATACTGCTCAAGGCGTTGTTTGAAAAAGCATAGGCCTCGATGCTTTCCACACCATCGGGTAGGGTTACATTAGTCAATTGGTTGCCCGAAAAAGCGGATTCTCCGATACCGGTAACGCTTTCCGGTAGGGTCGCACTGGTCAATTGGTTGTTCTGAAAAGCACTTTCTTCGATACTTTCCACACCATCCGGTATGGTAAGAGCGCCGATTATATTTCGGTCAGCAAAAGCATGCTCGCCAATTTTGGTAACTTTAAACTCATGCCCCACATGTGCTACGGGGTCAAATATTTCCAAAAGTCTACGATCGTCATCTTCATTATTGATGACCGTAACTGTGTTAGTAGGGCCGAATGCGGTTACTTCATATTTGATAACAGCCGTGTTGGCATCACGCTCGACCGTAAAGGTATCGCCAATAGCTACTTTTGCTTTGATGGATTTAAATTTAAAATCGTTCCAGGCCGGTACATAATTATCGAATGCGCCATTGGGAACGATCACATCTATTTGGTCACGGTCTGCAAAGGTGCTTTCTTCGATTGATGGGGGATCTGTTCCCTCCAATTCTACTGTAGCAAGGCCTGGGTTGCCAGCAAAAGCATTGGCGCCGATACTGGCAAGGCTGTCGGGAATGATCACACGGGTCAATTGGTTGTTCTGAAAAGCACCGGCCTCAATATCGATAACCTTATATTCAACTAGTCTTTCCTCAGAAATTGCAAAGGGTCCTTTCTCGAGTCTTTCTACCTTCATTGGTATGGTAAGGTCTCCTGTATTTTCATTGTCTATTATGGTGACCGTGTTGGGGTTGAATTCTGTTATTTTATAGGTGATACCTGCCTTTTCAAAGGTTTCTCCGATGTCTCCTTCTTCCGTGATGGATTTAAAACCATAGTCCCCCCAACCTCTACTGGTTAAGTATTCGTGTTTGTTTCTACCGGGAGGGTCACTTCTGGGAACGATCACATCTATTAGGGGGCGACGATCTGCGCTGAAAGTAGTAGTCTCAGTATGGTATATATGATCAAAGGTTTCAGGCTCGAGTGAGATAGGACTAGGGCTCTTCATCACAAGCGTAACAAGCTCCAGGTTGTTGACAAAAACACCTTTCTCAATATTTTTCACATTGGCGGGAATGGTAACCTCGGTCAATAGATTATTTTGAAAAATACCGATTTCAATAGTCTCCAGATTGTCTGGTATGGCAACACTGGTCAATTGGTTGTTCGAAAAAGCACCACCTATGATTTCGGTCGCACTGTTGGGAATTTCGAGATGTCCTGTCAATCCGCTGTTCTTAAAAGCCCGCTCCTTAATACTGGTAACCCCTTCAGGGAGGGTCACAGTGATCAATTGGTTGTTCTCAAAAGCACCTTCTCCAATACTGGTCACGGTTTCAGGAATCTCTACACTGGTCAAGCCGTTATCCAAAAAAGCATTCTTACCAATAGCGGTAACGGTATAGGAAAACCCATGAAACACCTTCTCGGGTATGGTCACATCGGGTGGGCCGAGGGTACTTCTTCCTATCACCCTCACTGTTCTATCCAAGTCCGAGATTACCTGATAATGCATACCCCCGCCCGCAAAGGAAATATGCGGATAGGTAAAGATGCCGTCAACGGTCAGTTCTTCATTAATGCTATATAAATTCCAAGAGTCTGCGTTTTTATAATTATTTCTGGCATCCCTGGGAACGATTACAGTTATTTGGTGAAAGTGTTTGTCATTCGTCTGTTCAAAGACACGAGCACCATCTCCGAGAAGAGTTGGGGGAGTAGAGCTCTCTACCCCTACTGTCATCAAATCGTTGTTATTCGCGAAAGCGGTTGACCCAATACTGGTCACACTACTTGGTATGGTCACACTGGCCAAGGCGTTGCGATTAAAAGCACTTCCCTGTATTTCGGTAACGCTTTCGGGAATGATAACCTCGTTCAAGCTATTGGTAGAAAAAACACCCCCCTCAAGAACCTGTAATTTGTCCGGTATGTTCACACTTTCCAGCTGGTGGCCTGTAAAAGCCCGCTGCCCAATACGGGTCACACTGTTAGGTAGGGTCACACTGCCCAAATTGGCGCCGTTTTTTCTTGAATTAAAAGCGTCATTCCCGATACTTTCCACACCATCGGGAATTTCAAGATGTCCAGATAATCCGCTGTCCCTAAAAGCTTCGTTTCCGATGTGGGTCACACCGTTCGGTATGGTCACACTGGTCAAGGCGTTTTCAAAAAAAGCCCTATCCCCAATATGGGTAACGGTATACTCAATGCCCCCATCGGTTATGGTTCCCGGGATGTCCACACTGGTAGCCATACCGGTATAACCCGTGATTCTTACTGTGTTGGGATTAGTACTTGTTATTATTTCATATTCGAAATCATCGGTCCCGGCGATTTCTTCTTCCGTGATGGATCTGAAACCTGTCCATCCAAAAAAATCTTCATAAGCAGTTATGCTACCTACGGGAACTGTCAGGGCTATTTCGCTTCTGTCACCAAATGCAGTTGGGTTAAGAGATGGGGGAGGATTGGCGCCCTTTGCCACCACTTTTTTAAGGTCTGGGTTACTGGTAAAAGCATTGGCACCAATACTGGTAATGCTTTCTGGAATGGTCACTTTGGTCAAGTCGTTTGCCACAAAAGTATTGGCAGCAATACTGGTAACGGTAAAGGTATCCGCCCCATTGGTTACGTTCCCGGGGATGATAAGGTCCCCCGTATTTGTATTGCCCGTTATGGCGACCGTACCAGAGGAACCGGGAATCACTTGATATGTAATATTGTCAGCGGTAAATTGTTGCCCATAGCCAGTGAGGCCCATTAGTGCCATACAGATGGTACATGCTATTAATTGAAGTTGCTTTTTCATTATGGAGGTTTTTTAGATTTCTTATATATTATTTTAAATACAAAAAATGTACATATACGAGGAATATCCAATAATTAGTGCTGAATCTTCTTTAAAATGGGATAGTATGCAATATTTTTGGGATAATGGAACAGATAGGTGCTATACACCTCTGTAAGGTAAGAAGAATGATCGGTACTGGAAACAATAAGGAACAAACGATGTGCAAAAAATATGTCTTTTACGTCTCTATCACTTTTAATGCCTTGTTCGTCCCTGTTTTTGCTGGTATGGGCACATTTTGCAGTTTGGTCTTGTACTAAAATCTCATCTTTGTTTCAACAAAAAGCATTTTCAATGAAGTGATGACATGCGTGCATATTTATCCATTGGTCTTATAAGGGTAAAGTGATTTTTTTGATTTATTGAGTTAATAGCAACGACGGGGATTTGAAACAATGGTCCTCGTCGTTTTTTTGTGGGACAAGGCACGACACCAAGCATACCTGTAATGCATGGTTCAAAGTGTTTGAAAATATAGGGTATGTCTTTAATATGGTGGTAGTGGTCATATATGCTGCTTAACAATTACTTACCGCCTTACTTCTCTTTTCTTTAAAATATATAGTTTTTTTACTGAACCAGTAACTTTCTTCTCATCTTAATCCTAAAATCCCTTTCCAGCGAAACGACTCAACCTATATTATCAAAGGGGATAACCATAGATGTTTAACATAAAAACATGTAAATACTTGTGAAAAACTGTTTTGCAAAGTCCCTTAAAACCTTTTTTTAGTCCCCATTTTAACATGCTTAAACACATTTTTTTACAAGAATAGATAATAGGGTGAATATTAGCGTAGAAATTAAAACTGAAACTGAAACTGAAGTTTTTAATCTCATCAATTATAATTTAAAGTATTACATGAACAAATGCAATCCTTATCAAAACATAAAATAAAATTATCCATGCTTAATAGATAATTATCCATGTTTTTGCATAAAGAATAAAGATAGTTTTGTTTGTAAATAATAACGATAAGCGTGTCATTATTTTGGTGCTAAGTTGGATTAGGT
This sequence comes from Aquimarina gracilis, assembly GCF_035285365.1. NCBI lineage: Bacteria > Pseudomonadati > Bacteroidota > Flavobacteriia > Flavobacteriales > Flavobacteriaceae > Aquimarina > Aquimarina gracilis. The sequence continues at coordinate 424,206 of NZ_JAYKLX010000003.1, forward strand.
TAAATCTGTATTCTCCCAATAATAGCCCTCAATTTTCAACTTAGGTAAGGGCACGCTTATTTTTCACCTTTATATGTAGTTACTAAGGTTTTAAAAAAGGAGTAATGAGGTTTTGAGCTTATAGTACAAAAAAGAAAATTTAAGATTTTATGGCGAAGAAAGTGACGATTTTGGCTAGAGAAAAATCACAGTGCACATCCTTGTTAGAGGATTTAAAGTTAAGTGGTGTAAGAAGAAGTACGGTTTTTTTCTCTTGGAAAGATATGTGGTTGTCAGAACAGAAAAACGAATACGATTTTATATTAATCGACTATTACTTCTTTGATATGTTTAGAGATGATATTGTTATATATCACTTATTTCATAAATATAAATACAAAATAACTTTTTATAGTAACATTTCACAAAAGGTAAAAACTCCTGAAGGCAACGCAACCATTGATTTATATAGAATTTTTTTTAGACCTTTTGTTGACTTTAATACCCTAATAAAAAACACTACAGATAATGAGGAGCTGGCAGGTATGCTAGAGAATTCACTAGAGAGCGTATCAGAAGCAGACAAAATATCGCCTCAAGAAGATACTTTTTTCTTAAAGGAAGGGTATTCTCTGATTAAATTTCATTTGAATGAGGTACTATGTTTGGAGAGCGATCGTAATTACATCACTATATACCTAGCTAACAATGGGAAACACTTGATAAGAGAAACACTCCAATCTATATCAGAAATTTTACCAAAGAATTTTTTAAGAATAAATAGGTCTGTGATCATCAATATAGATAAACTCTACAAGGTAGTAGGCAATAGAGTTTATATTGATGGTTTAAATAGTTTTAGACCGCTAATAGCAAACAAATACAAATTAGACATTTCAAATGCGGTGCCACTATTTAGTCAAAAACATACGGTGAATTGGAATAGTGAGAAAAAAGAAAAAGACTGTAAAATTTTAAAAGTAATATCCAGGCTAAAAAACGAATAGAAAATATGAAGAAAACAACAAGAATATTATTGCGCATAGCACTACTAATATTTTTTCTATACATGAGCATATGTGTATATGTGTATTTAGGATATAATCTATTTTAATCACGATGATATAGCATAACAGAAATGCTTACTATCCATAAGAATTAATTCATCTTGAAGTTTTTTTAAGAATTAGAACAAGTCAGGATCAATTCTATCTAATAGAAAATCTTAAAATGAAACATTTTGAAGAAAAATTATATGCTTTATGTGCTTTGGTAGTCATCCTATTTATATGTACAGTATTGTTTATAATATCATTGTTCATGGAATAACTTTGTGTAATAAAATCAACGTAACAAAGCCTTTAAATAATGATCGTGGAAATAATACAAATTTTTAATAGGTATTGCTAATATCTTACAGACAAGTGTAACAATTTGAAAATGTAGTACGAAAGAAAACAACCATAAAAGAAGTAAATGATATTAAATATTAACACTACATAAAAAAATGCCTAAAAACTATCAAAAAGATAATGTTTATGTCGCAGCCAAAAAACGTATGCAAGATATTTTTAATACGTTCCCAAAGGTATACGTAGCCTTTAGTGGTGGAAAAGACAGTACCGTAATGTTACATATGGCACTCGAAGTGGCAAAGTCAGAAAATAGAATACCTCTTGATGTATTATTTGTCGATTTAGAGGGGCAATACGATACCACAATACGTCATATTGAAGAAGTGGCTCTAAATTCAGAAGAAATTAATTTACATTGGATTTGTCTACCTTTAAATCTTAGAAACTCGGTTAGTGTTTTTCAACCCCATTGGCGCTGCTGGGATCCAGAACAATCTGACGTATGGATTCGCCCAATGCCGCAACACCCGCAGGTAGTATCAAATCTAGGGCAGTATCCTTTTTTTAAATATGGAATGGAATTTGAAGATTTTGTATACCAATGGGGTAATTGGTTTTCAAACGGCCAAAGGTGCACCTGTCTATTAGGGATTCGTTCAGATGAAAGTTTAAATAGATTCTTTTCTGTTACAAAACATGGTTGGCGTGGAAAAAACTGGCTGAGTAAGGCTTCAAATAATTTAGTGTTCTCTTATCCTATCTACGATTGGAGAACCGAAGACATATGGCGATATGTGGGGAAACAGAAAATACAGTATAATAAACTATATGATTACTATTATTTATGTGGAATGTCCATTCACAAAATGCGTATTTGCCAGCCTTACGGTGATGACCAACGCCAGAGTCTTGCCTATTATCGGCAGATAGAACCCGAAACCTGGAACAAGATAGTCACACGAGTTCAAGGAGCTAATTTTGGAGCACTTTATAGTAGAACAGTGATTTTAGGCAGAATAAAGGTGGTGTTACCCGAGGGGCTTACCTGGAAAAGATACACCTATGTCTTATTACAATCTATGCCGCCAATTACAAGAAAGCATTATGCAGGGAAAATAGAAACCTTCCTCAGGTGGTGGAGTAATAATGGATTTACTTTAGAGTTAGTTCCTGATGAGGGCAACTTAAAATTAGAAAATAGAGGAAAGATACCCTCCTGGAGACGAATATGTAAATGTATCATCAAGAACGATTGGTGGTGCCGTAGTTTGGGCTTTTGCCAAACAAAAAAAACGTACCAGACCTTATATGCAAAAAAAACAGCCTCATGAGTAAGAGTATAAGACAAGATATTTTAGAGATCATACAAGGAAGTAATATCGTTTCCAGGGATCAAAAAAACCAGTTAATCAATCGGTTAGAAACCGTTTTCAATCGACATAGAGAACCTGTTTCAGAAGTGTTTTGGGTGCCTGTAAATTCTATTTCACCAAATAGCTATAATCCCAATAAAATGGCAGTCCCTGAAAAACGCCTACTACTTCGTTCTATGCTGGATCATGGAATCACTCAACCTTTGTTGGTAGCACCAGAAAAAAACGAACAGTATATATTAATAGATGGTTATCATCGTTGGCGTATTATGAAAACAAACGAAGAGTTGCGTGAAAGATTAAATCATAATGTTCCTGTGGTAGTATTGAATATATCCGACAAAAACCAAATGGTAGCCGCAATTCGACACAATAGGGTACGGGGGCAACATCAGATAGGAGGAATAGGCGAAGTCGTAAAAATCCTATCAAATAACGGATGGTCCCCGGCAAAAATTATGGATGCCTTGGGGATGGAGGCGGATGAGGTACTACGACTAAAACAGTTTAAGGGGCTAGGGGAATTATTTAAAGACGATGACTATTCGCCATCCTGGGAGTGGGAAGAATAGACCTAACATAGTATACTCTATATAACTTTTGTGCTAAAATATCCGAATGAGAATTTTTTCACAACAGTATAATTAACAGAAATCCAATCATATAGGATATTACCTCGGCCAGAAGTTTGTAATACCATTATTAATTAGCAATCTTTTTAGAACATCAAATACTAAAAAATGGAGGTAAAAACGCTCCATTTTTTAATATTATCAATTATTTTATCAAATAAACTGTTTTATAGCTTGTTGTAAATAAATTCTCTAATCTGTTCATTGTTATCACTATCAGTAAAGGTATAGATGAGCTTAATCGTAGTATCATCTTCCAACAAAAGCTGCACCCCTGATATGTTTTTAAGTACTATGGTCTTCTCATCTTTTACCACATATTCCAAAGTACTCGTTTTGATAAATTGACATGCCGCACTGGTATCAAAAACAACCATATCATTTCCTTTGAAAATTGTTGCATTAATACTTTCTGGCAAAGGATAACTAACGCTTACGTTATAATTTAACAGGTCCCTACGAGTAAAGGTTTCCTTATGTTGAATGAATTCAAAAACACTTTGAGGTTTAAATTCTATCATGTTTTCTTGAAGGCACTCTTGGTTAGAGTCGATTTGCCACTTACCCAATATCTTTTGAATCACCGCGGTTCCATCAAAAGTATTGTCACCATTATCCTCATCGGTCTCATCTGTTTCCACATTATCCGTTTCTTCATCTGGATTTTCCTCTAATTCTGAATTGTCATTTCTAATAAAAATATCCACTTGTTCTTGTTCCTCACCACCATCGGTAATTTTTGAGGTAATCTGTAAAGTATCGTCAATCAACTCGATCTCAGAATCAAAATTGAAAAAAGTAACCCTGTTCAAACCAATGACTGTATAGGTTCCAGATTGCGTAACAGTCCTATTACAAAGCGTTGTAGAATTACTCCCTAGTTTTATAAAGGTTAATTCATAAGTGTCATCTTGATTAAACGTAGCGGTTGAATTTTTTAAGCATTCAAATTCTTCAGGTGAAGCATTTTTATTGTCAATAGTGCTGCTTACCAATTGCCATTCTCCAACTAATTTTTCTTTGGTGGCCCTTATTTCTTCACTATTTTCTGGGTTAGGGTTAGGATTAGCATCGTCATCAGAATTACACGATAAAAATGCTAGAGTAAGTAGCATAAAAAGTAATGCCTTACAGGTTTTAATACATATCATTTTTTATTAGGTTTTAAGGGTGATATAAATTGTAAGGTATTCCTATAACTATTCTTTTGTTTTCAATATGGTTATTCTCAACTATTCTAAACGTACATTCATTTACTTGATAATCGAGATTTAAAATGTTCTTAGACTTGCTAGAAATCCAAAAATAATTTTCGACGAATGCCTTGTGTGCTTGCCCCGAGGTAGTTTACTTCAATAAAATGAATCAAACTGATAACCTTTTTGTGACGTTTTAATTTTACCTTATTGCACTTTTAATACAGTTTAATGAACACTTATCTTAGTGCCAAAACTATTTTTTGATTGCTTCGTCCTAATCGGAAATTGGTGTTCAAATTTTTGAATAACAGAAATGGTATGTAGTTGTCATTTTTTTCATATCCATGTATTGGGTGTATTTATTATTTTATTGTTATTCGGAGGTATATAGGTTGTCCCTGTAAAGACCTAAACCTTATTGTATGAAAACATCTTACTTAACCTACCAATTTTTATAAGCAAGATTTATGGGCCAACCTAAATACTCTCCTCTTTTTACCTTTTTACCACACAGTAGCGCTTATCCAAGCGAATAAGTGTTATTATATATCCTTTGTTTGTCCTTTTTCAATATATATTTAAACCGTTGTAATATTTATGCATAAGCACATAGCTTATTATTACTACTGTATGTTCGTAATGTTCGTATCTTGATTTTGTTGTGATTGTTTTTCAAAAAATAGTGGAACCTTTAATATCACTTCGTGGTTTCCTCTTCTATAATTACTTATTGATGTCACAGCAGCATCATAAGCATACCCTATTTTGATTCTATCTAGCATCTTAAATAAAACAACGCCACTTATGGATTCTTTTAACCTATAGTTAAGACCAATTTCTGCCTTGTCGTACAGGTCAAAGGTTCCGCTGATATCCATGGAGAAAGGCACTTCACTGATTACCCGGGTTAGAAAAAAGGGCGTAAAGGTCACATTCTTGTTCAAAGGAAAATGATAGCCCGCTCCCATAAAAAATTGCATTTTGTCCGTGGCCTGTGTTACAATGCCTGATTCCTTTTCGTATCTTCTTGTTTTTAGTAGGGCAGGAGCAGAGATGTTTACATAAAAGCGTTCTCCCTTTAAATAGGCACCCACCCCAACATTTGGATTGAACACACTTACATTTTCTGAAAAAAGTGGGTCCTCATCAATTCCAATACTTGCCAGATCTATATTAACGGAAGAGCCTCCCGCTTTGAACCCCAAAAACAAGTCCAATGTTTCCTTTAATTGTAGTTTGTAGGAAAAATCAACAAAAATATCAGTTTCTTTGAGTACGAACACACTACTGTTGGTAACCGAAAGGCCCAGCCCCACCTTATCGCTTAACCCTGCTTTTCCGCGCATTGGACCGCTCAATGAAAAATTCCAAGTCTCGGGCGCGCCGTCAAGACCTACCCACTGCGCTCTATAGTTTGAGGTGAACTCCAAATTTTCTCCTGCCCCCGCATAGGCAGGGTTGATGATATTCATGTTATAATTGTACAACGTAAATGTTACATCCTGTTGGGCATAAGACCCAATGCAGCATATAACGATGATCGTAAAAAAGTATAATTTGTTATTTTTCATTTTACTATATTTTTTAATTAGAATGGTTTTTATTTAGAACTCTCTAGACTCATTGAATGAATGGATCGTTTAATTGTTTGTTTCCAAGATTATTTTTATTAAGTATTTTAAAACATGGACAATTTTAATTTAGCATAGATGCTTATTCCAAGTGATTACGTTTGTTATTTTAACCTATAAATGCCGCTCTTTTTTGGAACCAAGTTCAACCCTTTATGGTCAATCTCAATAAAAAAGTGTTGATCAGGCTAAAAAATGGGATAGAATAAGGGAGAATTGGGATGAATACTTTATGAACTGTGGTGCTTGTGGTGCATTATCGTTGTATATACAGACTTTTCCAATCCCTTCCGTTTAGTATAATTAGCTCCTATTAATGAAGCTTTTAGTTACTATAGCTCCATCCATATACGCTAAAATCTTTATTCACGTTAACGTTCAATAATTGACATGGGTCATTTTTGTCTCGTGATCAAACCCCGGTTCGTTGTAGTCTATAACACATACATAAGGAGCCAACGGGTACCAATCTGTTTTTATGAGTCCCATCCCATCCACCGCCTGTGCCCTTATAATGGATACTTAACAACAACCATTGGCTCATCAGGTCGTATATTTTCAACACGTTGTTCCCATATTTTTCAAGACCTATGACACCAAAGTATCGTCAATGCCATCACCGTTGGGAGAAAATACTCTATTGAAATCCACAATGGACCCAAGTTTACAATTCCGGGTTGCTTCGACGGTTACCTGGACCGTTGCTGTATCCGAATTATTGGTATGGGTAGCGGTAGGGGTCACCGTTACTGGGATTCCCACATCCTTATAGTCAAAGGTGTCGATGTCCAAGCTCAGTTCCGGGATGTTACCACAGCCATAAAAGGAAGCCAAGCAGTCTTATTTTCTTAGTCATTAATCGAATTTTGGTAACTCGCACCTTTATATTATTTTTTGACATGGGTTTTGTCTTAGTTGTCAAAAGCTGTTATCTTCTTATAAGATCATTTATATCCTGTAATTTTATAATGTTGTCATTTCACTTAATGAGCTTCTCACAAAAAAGGATTCGGTATATGACTCAAAGGGATAGTTCTTTCCAATTCTTATAATACCCCAATGAGAATGTAGCATTTGTCATAACTACTTCATCCAGTTCGTAAAACTTACTTTTTCATATACACCGTATCAAGAATGGTACTGTTTCTTTCTACGTTTCTAGTAGTTTTTTTACAACCGATAAAATTAAAATGGATGCTGTCCTCATCAACTTCAAGTTCAAATTTCCTATCTGCGTTAGTAAGTGTATAGGAATCTTTAGTGTAGACATGAACAAACTCTAAAAGCTTTTTTGTGTTCTCATCCAAGACGATTCCTTGTACTTGAGCATTTATACAAAAAGAAATTAAAAAGGATAAATGATTTGTAAAAGTGGACTGAGATGGGCAATTATGGGATAAAAAAACAACTATTAACCTATTACATTGGATGAATTTCTCCTGTCCTTAGTCTTGGTACTTTCCCACTAAGTAACATGGACACTTCTTTTCAGCCGGATTTCCACTCTTTTACCCCCTACGATGATATGCACACAGATGGAAAGTTGTTTTGGGGTCACTTCTTGATTTTCTGGTGAAGAAAATAATGGCGAAGGTGCTTTTTATTTTCAATATCACAATAATTCATCTATTTGTCCCGGTTTTAAGAAACTTAAGCACTTTTTTGAGATAGTTCCTCTAGAAAAATGTTACTTCGTTCAAGAATATTAATAACAATATTATTATTAAAAATATTTTAACTGTAATTCACAAAGTGGGAGCTTATAAAGCTTTTCTCTTCTCGAGATTCCGTTTTCTCAATTGGAAAATTATTTGAATTAGCCTTCAAAATAAAAGTTTTATTCCCGCTTTGTTGGATTGCTAGTATTTAAATTGCTTAAATAATCTCCATTATGTCCGTCAATACTAAAAACTGTTTTCAAGGTCCAAAAGTCTGTTAATAATTTGTTCCTATATTCTTCTGGAGTTGTCTTCCATCCATCAACTCCGATATATATGACGCTGAATATGAGAAATATTTTCAAAACCACTCAAACTAATAGTCATTGGGTTTTTGAGAATTACAAGATCTTTCCTTATAGAGGTAAGTGAAGACAATGCTTTTAGACATGACAGTATTGTATTATCTGATATAAAAACATTATTTCCCATCAACAGTAGTAATATTTGCTAAAGGTGTTAAATCTGTGATATTATCTCCAAATATTTGAATCTTACCTGTTATCCTAGCTATGTTAGGATTTATAGCATTTACTTTGGCTTGAGTTTCTAACTGTAAATTGCCATCAAAAACTGTTGAGTAAGCTAAAAAATGAGATAGAAGAGGGGAGAGTTGGAACAAATACGTTATTGAGTAGTTGTTTTTACAATTGCTGAAAAATGAGAGCACCGATTAAAAATCTTATTTTGTTGGGGTTTGTTCTGAAATGTGTGGTTTTAGATTGTGTTTTGTATAGTTGAAAACGTGAATGTATTTAAGAAAACCATACTTTAAATTTAAAGCATGGTTTTAAGGATGGAAATGCTATAAATGGAAATGTTATAATTTGTATGGTTTTGTGTGCTTTTTATTCTGTAAAAAATTGATAATTAAATAGTTAAAATCGCAGCTTGTCGGGCTCATAACCCAAAGGTCGCAGGTTCGAGTCCTGCTCCCGCTACTAAAGAAAAGCTCCAGAGTATTCCTAGAGCTTTTTAAATTTTGGGGTTAACAAAATTAATTTGCTATTAAACGGTTTGATGTATAGGTAAATACATAATGGTAAAATGATAATTTTAAGCATAAATAAGTTGTTCTGATATACTCTTCACAGAAATCGAAAAACTTCTAATTAATTTGATTTGATATCAACTTAAGCCATGCTTAATAGTCTATATTTCTCTCTGAATTTTGGAAATTTATTTACCAAAAATGTTTAAGCATAAAATGCCTATGATAATTTTTACTATTTAAAAAGGAATGGATTCTGTTTTTCTTATGTGTAATTGATGTCTTATTTAGTGTCAAAAACAAGACCTGCAATACTATGGTAACACAGGCTTAATCTAAGGTTTCAAGAAATACTTGAAATAGGTCTGTTATAGGATATATAAAATTTATTTATGTTTTTTATTACATATATAAATAAAAACATATGGATTTAGCTTTCTACTTTTACACCCAGGTATAAATAATTATGTTAAAACAATTTTTATGGAAACCAATATTAAATTGCCTTCAAAAGCAATACAAGTACGTAATGATGGAGCGATGCTTACTTTTAAAATTAACAAAGCTAGGTTTGCTAATGTTTTAAGAATACTAGGACTAGCAATTTTTTTCTTGACTTATATTACTATAGTATTTATAAGTTATACGGCTAAAAGTGAAATGTTTCCAGAGCTTTTAAAAGCTGGATTTATTTTGGGCCTTGTTTCTTTTATAGTTTTTCATCCAAAAAACAATTTTAAATCAAAATCAGAATAATTATGGTTATAACAGAAGTTTTGCACAAAGTGAAATTAGTCGATGGTGTCTTTAGCTGTTCAGAAGCTTCAGATATTATTAACGCTTTAATCCGAGAAAAAATCAACTTTCACAAATTGCATAGATTATCAATGTGCGAAGGAAATGTGGATAGCAACACCCAGTATGACGATAGTAGGGTAGCTGAACTCATTAAGGAAAAAGAAGATTTTAAAGCCATATATCACGAAGCTCGAGTGGCAAGTAAAAAAGTCAGAATAAGTGGTGTTTTAGATATTGAGATTATTGACTAATACACTTATTCATTGAATTAACTAACTAAATCCACCTAATGAATTTACATTTATTAGTTGATAATTTAACCAACCCTGCTTTACTTTTTTTTGTGTTGGGAATTATCGCTGCTCAGGTAAAAAGCGACCTTAAAATTCCACAAAACTCTTCTAAATTTATTTCTTTATACCTCTTGCTCGCTATTGGTTTTAAAGGCGGGCAAGAGTTAGCCCATAGTACATACAGTAATGAAATTACCTATGCTGTGGTTGCTGGGGTCCTACTGGCTCTTACAGTTCCGGTTTACACTTTTTTTATTTTAAGATTGAAATTTACTGCAGAGAATGCTGGAGCTATAGCTGCTGCTTACGGCTCAGTTAGCGCTGTAACTTTTGTAACAGCAGTAAGCTTTTTGGAGATGGAAGGTATTGCGTTTGGAGGGCATATGGTTGCCGTAATGGCACTTATGGAAGCGCCCTCTATTATTATTGGAGTATTATTATTGCGCTTATATTCTAATGGAAAAAAATCTTCGAAAGAGCTATTTCAACTTGTAAAACACGCAATAACTAATGGAAGTGTTCTTTTAATTTTAGGAAGTCTAGTGGTTGGTTTTACGGCCAGTGATGCACAAGCTGAAGGGATTAAACCATTCACGACAGATATTTTCAAAGGTTTTCTGGCCGTGTTTCTTTTAGATATGGGAATCACAAGCGGAGAGAAAATAGGGGCATTGCTCAAAAAAGGCTGGTTCGCATTTCTGTTTTCAATCATTGTTCCATTATTTAATGGTTTACTGGTTGCTAAAGTCTCTGGTTTGTTTCTTGCAAATCAAGGAGACCGGTTTTTATTGTCCATTCTGGCAGCAAGTGCTTCTTATATAGCTGTTCCTGCGGCTATGCGAATAGCAGCACCCAAAGCGAATCCAAGTTTATACTTGCCTATGGCCTTAGCGATAACATTCCCTTTTAATATTACGTTGGGAATGCCCATATACATGCATGTGATACAAAGTTTTTAGCCGTATGTTTTGTCAATATTCGAGTGTATGTGAAACCAAGAGATAATTTAAAAATTACCGACTAGACTGTTTAGATTCTCTATAATTCCTGTTTCTTGATTGTAGTGTTTAAAAATGATTAAAAACCGGGTTAAAAGCTGTTAAAACTAACCGAATAATGCAGAAATATCACTAGATTTAAGTAAACACCATAACCTTAATAAACACATCAAAGGTGTGCAAAAATGTATGGTTTAACATTAAAAAATTTAGGATATGAAAAAGTTGTTTTTTGGAGTTTTAGTTGTCGACATTCAAAAGTTAAAAGAACTAATAGTAAATCTGCCATCGGCAAGCTGGTATGCAATGCGTAGATAACATGAAGGTCATGTAAATGAAGTACACTGCACTTATAATACTATTCATTTATTTAGAATTGGAAGTCAATGCCTGCTAGTAAATTTTATTGGCTACAAATATAGTTGTTTATGTAGATTGAAGTAGCACATGACATATAGCGGTACAGAATTTTTAGATTTTCCCGAAAAATAAAAATCCAGCTCGATAAGAGCTGGATTTTTGTTATATAAAAAATCTATTTGTCAAGAACTAATTCTGGTTCTGGAGTTTTTGCAGTTTCAAACTGGTTACTCGTATTTTTCTCACCGCCAGCTTTCAAGGCTTTTTCGCCAGCAAAGAAAGTCTTATGATCATCTCCCAGGTCAGAGCCTGCCATACGTTGGTGTTTTACACATGATACACCTTTACGTATTTCTTGACGTTGTACAGAACCTACATAAGCCAACATTCCTTCATCTCCGAAATACCCTTCAACCAAATCATTCATATGCAATGCAGTAGTATGATAGGTTGGTAATGTAATTAGGTGGTGGAATATACCAGCTTCGCGAGAAGCATCGGCCTGAAAGTTTCTAATCATTTCGTCTGCTCTGTTCGCTAATTTGGTACCATCATATTTAGCATCCATTAGCTCTGAACGGTTATATCCAGTTGTGTCTTCACCCGCTTCTAGCATTAGGTCATACGCCTGCTGGCGGAAATTGATTGTCCAGTTAAAAGATGGTGAATTATTATATACCAGCTTAGCGTTCGGCACTTGCTCTTTAACTCGATTTACCATATGTGCAATTTGCTTCACATTTGGAGTAGGAGTCTCGATCCATAATAAATCGGCACCATTCTCAAGACTAGTAATACAATCTAATACTACACGATCTATGTTAGATCCTTCTTTAAATTTATATAAGCCATTTGGTAGTCTTACCGGGCGAACCAGTTTACCATCTCTTTTGAATAATACGTCATTTTCATTTACATTACTAAGATCAACTTCTTCAGCCTCTACAAAGTCCATATACTGCGATGCCAAGTCTCCTTCTTCTTGAGATACTGGTAATTTTTGTGTTAAACCAGCGCCTTCAGAATCTGTTCTGGCAACAATAACCCCTTCGTCTACACCCAATTCTAAGAAAGCATATCGAAGTGCATTTAACTTAGCGATAAAATCTTCATGAGGTACCGTTACTTTACCATCCTGGTGGCCACATTGCTTAGCATCAGATACTTGATTTTCGATTTGAAGAGCACAAGCACCCGCTTCGATCATTTTTTTAGCCAAAAGATACGTTGCTTCTTCATTACCAAAACCTGCATCGATATCTGCAATAATAGGCACTACATGCGTTTCAAAATTATCGATTTCTTCCTGAACATCTTCTCCGGCATCTAGACGACGAAATAGGTCATTTAATTCTACAGCATCGGCTTGGCGTAAGAAAGTGTATATTTCTTCAATTAGTTTAGGCACTGCAGTTTTTTCGTGCATTGACTGATCTGGTAATGGTCCTAACTCAGAACGTAGTGCTGCTACCATCCAACCAGATAGGTATAAGTATGATTTATTTGTTGTTTTTTTATGTTTTTTTACCGCAATCATTTTTTGTTGTGCGACAAAACCATGCCAGCAACCTAAAGACTGTGTATAGTTAGCACTATCGGCATCATATTCTGCCATGTCTTTACGCATGATAGATGCTGTGTATTTTGCTATGTCCAATCCTGTTTTGAATCTGTTTTGTACGGCCACGCGTGCTGCATTTTCTGGACTTATGGTAGCCCATGTATTTCCATGCTTAGCTTTTAATCTACGTACAACGTCAAGAGCTGAATTATAAGTACTCATAATATTATTTTTTAGTTTTATTTTAAGGTTACTGTCTTTATTTTAAGTTATTATTTGGGGCATTGTATTGATACGAGTTGTAATCTATTGTATTATTAATGGCCCAATTAGTAATCAATGTTTTTGTCTTTACTTGAGATTTCATCTTTCCTACTGTATTTGTTTTATTAATAATTCTAATATCTGTTTAATAATATGTTGCTTAAATACAGGACAATATTATAAAAAAGTTTTTAATAAAAAAAGCGAACGTTCGCTAAATTGATTAAAATTATTAAAAAATATAAGTTCGCAAAACATATTTTTTTGGCTGTAAGTTTGGATTCTAGAACAGAAAAAACATTTTATTTATTTGATAAACAGGATTTTAAAAAGAATACAGGAACTCCATTATTCGAATGGTTAAAGCTTTTTTATTTTTTTAAGAAATTAAGCTGCAAGAAGGTTAAGAAGGGTTAGAATATTCAAAAACTAATAAGATCATTCTACTTTTTTGAGAAATTAGGTGTGTTTTATCTGTTGAAATAGGATGCTAAATTGTAGTAATACATTTATTAAAACATAAAAAAAGTGCCAGGCCCTAGGAACCTGACACTCGACATCAAACCAACCAAACCTAATCTTCTGTAAACGTGTAGCTTGTTTTTACTACTTCTGTCAATCTGAAATAACCAAATGGATAACTGTCTGGATTTGTTTCGTTAATGCAGTATTTGTGGTAGAACCTGGAATAAATGTACTTTTTAATATCTCTAGGTATGCACAGATAGAAGCAGGAATAAAATATCGATTTTCGAGCAAAATAGAATTGGTGGACAGTCCTATAGATCGTATTAATGGTTTTACCAGCGAAATAGGTATAAAATTAGGAATATTTAATATGGGACGAAACCGTTACAAAAAAAAGTTGAACTAATGGAAAATAATATAAACTCTCAGCGAACAACCATCCAGACAATCAGGGTGTATTCAAAAAACGAACAAGTATTTGTTAAAAATCGTAATGAAAATTGGCTTCCTATTTCTTTTCATTGGATTCAGTCTGAGAAACTAACCTGAAAACGGTAATTCAGAAAATACTTACTTGTATAGCCTTAAAAAGAAATAAACAGATTTAAAATTATTTCAACATGTTTATTATACTACCACATTTCAACATAGCTTCTCCAAAATAGGGGTTGCGAATTTCTGTATCTTTACTTATCCATTTGGCACCTTTATTATTGTTGGCCATTGGGCATTGCTGAACATATAGAGTGTCTTCTAATGAGTTTAAACTACTGGCAATAGCGACCACATTTTCGTTAAGGATCACAAAATGGTTTCGCTGATTTTCTAGCTCTTCTTTTTGGGTAATGGCTTCCAACATCTCGATGCTTTTGTTTAAATGTGTTTTTTCCATAGAACCCATTCCTGAAAGGTCAAGTTTTTTCAAAATATCCATAGTCGCTTTTGCATTAGTTACGGTTAGCTTTGCATCGCTAGCCACCAAGGCATCTTTCAAATTCAGATAAGTAGGAAATATCGCCTTAAAGTCTCTTTGAAAGGCTTCGGGCAATTCCATTTTCATCATTGGTATCGAACTGTTTGAATTTTTGCTCTCTTGCATTCCTAAATACCTTTCGTTCCCGATCATTGTTTTACTCACAGTTTTGTTCATCATACTTTTTTTACCTTGCAATTGTGCTGCTGCATCTACAGTAAAGGTTCCATGAGTTACAATCTCCTCTCCAACACTAAGGCCAGACTTTATTTCAATCTGTTCGTCTTTTCTACTACCCAATAGTACTTCACGCATCTCAAAAATTGGTTCGTCTGCCTTTACTTTTATGTACACCAGCGAGCGTTTGCCAGTCCACATCACTGCCGTAGAGGGAACATACAACTTTTTTTGATCGAGAGATTTATTTACGGCTTTAATTTTTGCAGTCACAAACATTCCTGGTTTAAAGATGTTGTTTTGATTCTTTAAAGTGGAGCGTATAGTAACCGTTCTGGTCGAGCTATTAAGTACAGGATCAATAAATGAAACTTCACCTTCAAATTTTTTATTAGGGTAAGCATTGGTGGTAATGCTAACTTGTTGCCCTTTTTTGAATTGAGACAATTGACCTTCGTAAGCATCGAATTCTGCCCACACAGTATTCAAATTACTTACTTTGGCAATGGGTTGTCCTTTTTTTACATAATTGCCTTCGATACCCATTACTTCTGAAACTGTACCTGAAACAGTAGCATAAATAGGGAAGTTGGTTTGAACTTTGCCTGAACTTTCAATACGACTAATTTGGTTATCAGAAAGTTTCCATAATTTAAGCTTGTTGCGTACTGCCTGATAGAGTTGAGGTTGCGATTCTTTTAAAGAAATTGAGGTTAGTAATTCTTGCTGTGCAGCCACAAGTTCGGGAGAGTAAATCGTTGCCAGAAGTTGACCTTTTTTCACTTCCTGGCCTTCATAATTAATATTTAATCGCTCAATTCTTCCATCAAAATGGCTCGCCTGAACCGCTTCGGTCTCTTGATTTATAGCTATTTTCCCAGAAAGCGAAACAGTATTATCGGTATTCTCCTGACTATTTCCCACGACCATGGTGTGTATGTTTGCCAATGCCAATGCATTATTTGTCATTCTAAATTGCTCTGGGGACAAACCATCTGCCTTTGCTTCTGCCGGAATAAGATCCATTCCGCAGATAGGACAATCCCCTGGTTCGGGTTGCATAATTTGTGGATGCATTGAACACGTCCATAGTTGATGATCGGCTATATGCTCCATATTTTCATGCAAATTCAAAGAAGAGGTGTTAAAAATCAAATATCCGATCAATACTCCAGCGAGTAGTGATGCCAAACTAAATAGTATTACATTTTTATTCATAACTAAGCTATTTGCATTAACATTAGAATTGCCATTATAATCATGATCATATTTTCGATTAAAGTAGCTTCTGTCATAGGCAATTTGATCATGGTTCCCAGACAGGCACATTTAATTGATTTTTTGTCTAACAGTACTTTAGCTACACCATAAGTGGTAATGCCAAGAATTAGTAACGTAAGAACAAGAGCAATAGGAACATACCATCGCATTAAAAACAAAAGAGCCAATGATAATTCTATAAATGGATAGATCCAGGCGTATATAGGAACTGCTTTTGCCAATGGATCATACATTCTGAAAGATTCGGGAAAACCATTTAGATCTAAAATTTTAAAAAAGCCAAAAACAACATAAAACAATCCCATAAAATCCAACATCATATTTTGCATGTTCCAATCCCTGTAATTCAATAAAACACTAACAGCTATAATGAATCCAAAGATTATAAAAAGAGGACGTAGCTGCTTCATTTTATTTGTAGCGTTGTAATCGGGATCTTTGGAAATTGTTTCATCAAAAAGATTTGCAACTGTTTTTCCTTTTTCTGAAATGATATATTTAGGGGACAATAATTTTTGCAATTGATCCAAAGAAATTTCGGAATCTGCTGCTATCATCGCTTCGGCTTTTTCGAGATTAACTGATACACTAGTTACTCTTGTATACTTACCTAATCGTTCTTCGACATTTTTACGACAACCGTCACACGTCATTCCTTGTATGTTATATATACGTTTCATCTGTTTATATTTTTATTGTTTTTTCATTTGTCAGATGGAATCACCATTAATTAGTTCGGTGATTATAGATCTGATACTATAGCTTATTTCATAATTAATTGCTTAGATAGTTTATAATCGCAGATTGAATATAATATCTTGTAACCGATTGAATTTGATTGAGTTGAAATTTTAATTGCAATTCCTGAATATCAAGGACGTCATTAAAATCTATAGTTCCTGTTTCATAATTTTTGATCAGGATTTGCTCTGCATCTTTTGCTTGTTTGAGATTTTTGGATTGAGTGGTATACGTAATACGGGCTTGGTTTCGTTGTGATACTGCTTTCGCGAAAGCGGACTCCAAGAGATGTAAACGCTCTTGTTTTTGAAGCGTGACCTCCTGTTTGCGCAACTCATTTTGCTTGGTTCTTGAAGTATATTTTTTATTAAAAATGGGAATAGAAACAGAAACCATTGGCATTACAATGTCCTTTCCGTTGTCACTAAAGCTTATATCCGATCGCTCTTGAACGGGAACATAGTCTAATCCAAATCCGAGCATTGGTGCGCCCTCTTTTTGATTCAGTAATTCCACCTGGGTAATAGATTCGTACATTTTATCAAAACGCAGCAATTCTGGATTCAGCTGCAAACTATCTGATATAATGGGGTCATTGTTCGGGATAAACATTTCAGGTATCAAATCAATAGCAAGACTTGTATCTCGACTTAATAAGCTATTAAACTTTACTTTTTCTGCCAAGATCTGTTCCTTTAGTACTTCAATATGTTGTTGCAATTCATTTTGGCGTATTTGTAATTGTAATACATCTACTGCACTAGCTTTACCCACTTCAATAGAGGTCAACGCCAAGGTTTTATAAGTTTTGAGCAGTCGAATATTCCCGTTCAGTACCTTTTGTTTGGCTTTCAAGCTGTACAATTGGTAATAAGACTTTGATACAGCAAGAGTCAGTTTTCTTTTGGCAATAATATAGTCCACATAGTCGGCTTCAGCCATTGCAGTAGCATAGTCCTGTCGCACGGAAACGGTACCAAACCAGGGCAGCATTTGTTTCACCGAAAACCTTGCCACCTGCGCCCCAGTTCTTGTCTCGGGTTCACTGATAAAATATCCTGCTGCAAATTCGGTATTAGGTAGCCAATTGGCTTCGGTCACCTTTTCTTGAGCAATATTATAACGAAGCTCATATGCCTGAATATTTGGATTATTTGTATGCGCTTCGTTTATGTAGGATTGCAATTGCTGTGCACTACTGAAGTGAAAAATGAAAAGTGAAAAACTAAAAATTACGAAGTGCTGTATGTGTCTCTTAAATCTCATATTGATTCCTTTTTTTGAAGTCGAACTTCTTTTTGCCAACTGAATAATACCGGTACCACAAAGAGAGTAATAAGCGCAATGAGCATCCCTCCAAAACTTGGGATAGCCATAGGTATCATGATATCACTACCGCGTCCTGTAGATGTCAAGATAGGAAGTAATGCCAAAATAGTGGTTGCGGTGGTCATCAAACAAGGGCGAATACGTTTTTCGCCCGCCTCTACCACAGCATCATGAATTTCTTTTAAGTCTATTGGATTATTTCTATCAAAAGTCTGGGTTAAGTATGTAGCCATTATTACACCATCGTCGGTGGCAATACCAAAAAGTGCAATGAAACCAACCCAAATGGCTACACTCAGATTGATAGTGTGCATTTGAAAGAGGTCACGCAAGTTTTCGCCAAATACACTGAAATTAAAAAACCAATCCTGCCCATACAGCCAAATCATGATGAATCCACCGGCAAAGGCAACCGCAATACCGGTAAACACCATAAGTGAAGTAGTTACACTCCTAAACTGAAAATACAGAATCAAAAAAATGACAATAAGGGCCAGTGGTACAACCACAGACAACGTCTTTTCTGCTCGTAGTTGATGTTCATAGGTTCCGGTAAAGACGTAGTTGATTCCTTTGGGAACGGTAAGTTCACCGCTATCTATCTTAGCTTGAATAGCCACCTGTGCATTTTTGACTACATCGATTTCTGCAAAGTCATCCAACTTATCAAACAATACATAGCCGACCAAAAAGGTATCTTCACTTTTAATAACCTGAGGGCCTTGTTCATAACGAATAGAAACAAATTCACTTAGAGGTACTGGACTTCCTTTAGAAACAGGGACATAAACATTTTTTAGATCATCTGCGTTGCTCCGTAGCTCTCTTGGATAACGTACCCGAACCGCATATCGTTCCCTGCCTTCAACGGTTTGGGTCAGTGGCATCCCTCCAATAGCGATTGAAATTACTTGTTGTACATCTGCAATCGTAATGCCGTAACGCGCCAGTTTTTCTCGTGCTATATCGATAAGTAAATAAGGTTTTCCTACGATTCGGTCTGCAAAAACTGCTTGTTTCTTTACACCTTTTGCAGTTTTTAAGATGTCTTCTAATTCTAGGCCAAAGGCCTCAATTTCATTTAGATTTTGACCCTTCACCTTAATCCCCATAGGAGCCCTCATCCCTGTTTGTAGCATTATCATTCGGGTTTCAATAGGTTGTAATTTAGGTGCAGATGTCACCCCTGGAAGTTTGGTTACTCTTACAATTTCATTCCAAATATCATCTGGAGACTGAATTTCGGGTCGCCAATTTCGGAAGTATTCTCCATCTTCATCTTCAATTAATTGATTTCGGTCAATACGGTAAGGGTCTGAAATATTGTTTTTAACATTTATAACCTCATTTTTGTGCTCAATATTGGGATTGGCTACTACTTTTCCATTTTTTAATTCAAAATAACCATCTTCATTGATTTTAAAACGTTGTGGTTTGCCCTCTGTATCCAATTCATATTCAGAATGGTATTGAATTACATTCTCGTACATCGATAACGGGGCTGGATCGAGTGCTGATTCTGTACGCCCTGCTTTCCCTACTACGGTTTTGATTTCAGGAATACTGGCTACGGCCATATCCAGTTGTTGCAACACACGTTTGTTTTCTTCTACACCAGAATGAGGTAATGAAGTGGGCATTAATAGAAAAGAACCTTCATTGAGCGAAGGCATAAATTCTTTACCTGTATTGTGCATAATAAGTACACCACAAATTACCAGTATAGTTGGTATAGAAAGAAAAAGAAATTTGTTCTGTAGCGCCCATCGTAGCATTCGTGTATAGTACATTCTGAACACCCAAAAAGCACCTAATATCCCAAAGCCGATAGTTCCTACAAAAAGTAAGTTCATCACAATACTGCGGTCAAAGCCTAAAGGTCTCCAATGTATAGCCAACAAAACAAGAATTGCCAAAGCTGAGATTAGGATAGCTCCTAAATTATATTCCTTTCTCGAAAGTATATCTCTAAGGGATGCTATAGCCAAGAGTCCAAAACCTATTAAAACCGATCCTAACCAATAACCATATCCAATCGCTGCAAGACCTAATGCAATCATGATTCCGTTTAAAACATATCTGTACAAACTCTTTACGCTTTGCTTTTTGAAGAAATAGGCAGCAAAAGGTGGTATTAAAAAAAGAGCTACTATAATAGAGGCGGTTAATGCCATAGTTTTGGTAAAAGCCAAGGGGCGGAACAGTTTCCCTTCGGCACCAACCATTGTAAAGACAGGTACAAAACTGATAATTGTAGTTAGGATAGCCGTGAGGATTGCCCCAGAAACTTCTGTGGTTGCATTGTATACCACATTGTTTACTGGTAGTTGGGAATGCTCAGGTTTTTCTTTGTTGTTGTCAAGATGTCTAATGATGTTTTCAGAAAGGATAATACCAACGTCTACCATTGTTCCTATCGCAATAGCAATACCCGATAGAGCAACAATATTGGCGTCGACCCCAAATAATTTCATTGAAATGAATACCATCAAAACGGCTACAGGTAACAATCCTGAAATTAGAATAGAAGCCCGTAAGTTAAATACCATTATGATGATCACCAGTATCGTGATTAGAATTTCAAGAGTTAGTGCTTCATTAAGTGTTCCCAAAGTTTCCTGTATCAATTCAGTCCTATCATAAAAAGGAACAATAGTCACCTGAGAGATTCTTCCATCGGCTAATTCTTTTGTTGGTAATCCGGATGAGAGTGCGGCTATCTGATCTTTAACATTGTTGATGACTTCCAACGGATTGGCTCCATATCGAGCTACCACAACGGCACCTACAACTTCAGCTCCTTCTTTATCCAATAATCCACGACGTGTAGCGGGACCTAAACCTACCCTTGCTACATCTTTAACACGAATAGCCGTATAATTTTCAGAATCAACTACTGCGTTTTCTATATCTGCTATCGATTTTATATACCCTAAACCACGCACCAGGTATTCTGCCTGGTTGATTTCGAGGGTCTGTGCGCCTATATCTTGATTGGATTGCTTTACTGCTTTTACGATATGATGAAGGCTAATGTTGTATTGGCGCATTAATTCGGGGTCGACATCAATTTGATATTCTTGGACAAATCCCCCAATAGAAGCTACCTCAGAAACACCACTTGCAGAGGAAAGGGAGTATTTTACATAGTAATCCTGTATACTTCTTAGTTCGTGAAGGTCCCAACCTCCGGTTACGTTACCATCTTTGTCACGTCCCTCAAGTGTATACCAAAAAATTTGGCCCAACCCTGTGGCATCAGGTCCAAGTGAAGGGACAACACCGCTAGGTAAAAGCCCTGGAGGGAGGGAGTTTAGCTTTTCAAGAATACGACTTCTTGACCAATAGAACTCTGTATCCTCTTCAAAAATGATGTAAATGCTTGAAAAACCAAACATCGAGGAGCTTCGAATAGTTTTTACTCCAGGAACACCTAATAACGAAGAGGTCAAAGGGTAAGTGATTTGGTTTTCGATATCTTGAGGAGAACGACCGGCCCACCTGGTAAACACGATCTGCTGGTTTTCTCCTATATCTGGGATAGCATCAACTGTAATGGGATTGCTTGGTAAAAAACCAACATCCCATTTAAAAGGAGCATGTACAATACCCCAACCTATAAACAAGATTAGGAGTAGCAATGCTACCAATTTATTTTCGATTAAGAATTTTATTGCTTTGTTCAGCATTATGTAACGTATTAGATATTTCTTGTAAGACAAGCTGAAAAGTGGATACAGCACGTTATGCCCAAGGCAATTTTTTTGCAGGGCTCACTTTAAATATCTAATACATCAAATTAAAAAAGTCTCGTAAAGGACTTGATAGTCTTTATCGAGTAAGGGGGGAGGATGCCCTATAAATGAAGTAATCGAAGCATCTAAATTCTGAAAGAGGTTATGATAAGAATAGGCATAACTTATGATAAAGACTTGTTGCTCAAAAGAGAGTTTTATAGTATTGTCTTTTAAATCATCCTGACCTTCTAAAACTATTTGCTTATCTGTACAGCACGATTTTTTTTCCACTTTATCACCACAATCTTTGGTAGACTTTATTTGCTCCATACCACAAGATTTGGCCTCTTTATAGAAAGCTAAATCCACCAAATCATCGCCACAATAATGTGCGTCCACAGTAAATGATATTGTAGACAACAGGATGATCGCAGACATCAAAATGGCCGATATTTTTTGGAAAATCTCTTTCATTCAATGAACAAAGTTACTGAATTTAAACGAATTCTAATGTATTTAATAGGAGTTTAGATGTTGACCAAGTGGATTGTTTCATGTAAATGTTTTTATCCATAGAATGCGCTATCATATCCGAGCGATCCTTTAGATTAGCATATATCTCCATACCCTTTTCTTTTCTACAAAAAATTAAGTTATCTTCTAAAACAGAGAAGTATAATTGACGTGTAAATACATCAACCCAGTACACCGTAGCAAAACGTATAAAATACAGCCCCGATTTATTATGAAATTTATATTTTCTGCTCATAACTTTAAAAATAAAACAATCCAGTTTCATTTTTTGAAACTGGTATTATTAAAATAGGAAGCTACTTTTCAAACTGTCTCTTTTTTGTGTTTTGGTATTTTTTTTTCTCCCAGTTTCAAAAAATGAGACTCTTACCACATATACTTACACCTGTCAAACAAAAAAAGAAGAAAATACTATTAAATGAAACCATCAGAACAATTTCATAGTGCAGTATTGTCAAGGAAATATCGATTAGACTATAAAAGTGCCAGGTATACCAATAAAACTATCCATTATACTATAAAACTATAGATTATACTGGGTGAGGAGTTCATTATACCGAGTGAGAAGGCTATTAAACCATAAAAACATGAATTATACCAGGTGAGAAGTCCATTATACCATAAAAACATCAATTATACCGAGTGAGTAGCCTATTATACCGGTTAAAGAGTCGAGTATACGGTCGTAACATTGAATATACGGGTTGAATAGCTCATTAACCAATACAACTGTAAAATATAAATCATAAATCATCGAACATAAAAACAATAAATATAAAAAGTATGAAACCACTAAGAAAAGCCGAGGCAACTATTCTGGAAGGATACAGAGTAGCGCTAGAAAATGCCAAGAATCAACCTATTATTGCATCAGAAATGGCAGAATTGGGATATGATGCCCATAAAATAAGGGAAGGAGAACAACTACTGGCAGATACCCAAAAGGTCTATGACCATAAAAAGCAAGAAGATGATGAGACCACGCAGGCTTCAGCCAACTTTAAAAGTCAAAACCAAAAGTTGGATGAACTTTATAAAAATCACCGTAAAAAAGCCAAAGTAATTTTCAGGAAAGAACCAGAAATGCTAAAGCGATTAAACTTACTTGGGCGCATTCCTCAAAATTATGATCTTAAAATGGATGTGATTCGCAAATTTTATAGTGAACTACAACAAGATCAACAGCTACAACAAAAACTGGAAACCCTCAGAGTAACCCAAAAGGTCATTGATAAAAGTATCAAACAGGTAAAAAATGTAGAAGATAAAAGAGCAGAATACATAAAAGAAGTGGGGGAGTCGCAAGATGCTACCCAGCAAAAAAGAATGGCCTTTGCCAAGATCGACGACTGGATGCGTGATTTTTATGCCGTAGCCGATATTGCACTAGAAGATCAACCACAACTTATGGAAGCATTGGGCAAAAGAAGAAAGAGTTAATTGATTAGATTTTTTTTCGACCATAACAACCGGGGTCTTTTGATAGGGCTTCGGTTTTTGATTGCATAAAAGCGTTCAAACAATTAGACTTTGCTCAAAAAGTCTGAGTATCTAGCTGTGGGTGTGATTACACACATATGTGTAAAATTTCCCCATATCAAAATTTATAAAAATTATTTAAATAGCTGGTATTCAAACGATTTTATAGTGGTATCAAAATTGTTTGGTTTCGTAGAGTATCTAAGAAAAAACTAAATGAAGCAATCAACATTTTCTGAATCTCTGGAAAAACCAATCGGTATCCAAAATCATTTTAATCGTTTAAAAAAGTTTATTTCAAATTCATCATCGTCATTCATTTTAATAGGGACATTTTTGTTACTATTTGGTGCAGTATCATTATTCTATTTCCTACAACCCTATTTTGAAGAAATTTACTTGCAAAGAATGAATACGAGTTGGGGGCTGGCTTTAATGATACTAGGAATGTCACTACTCCTTATTAAACTTAGTTTCTTGGGCTACATATTGTTTTTATATCTACAATATAAAGTAATCGAATCGGTAAACGATGAAGAATTGCCTTTATGTACGGTAATTGTACCCGCCTATAATGAAGGAGAATTGGTATACAAAACTTTGTTGAGTATTGCCCAAAACGATTATCCAGAAGATAAAATTCAGATAATTTCTATAGATGATGGTAGTAAAGATGATACATGGCAATGGATGAAAAAAGCAAAAGCGCAATTAGGAGATCGCATTTCAATTTATCAACAACCAGAAAACCAAGGTAAAAGACATGCTTTGTATCGCGGGTTCAACCTGGGCACAGGAGAAGTTTTCATTACCGTAGATAGTGATTCTATAGTAAAAAAAGATACAATACGCAGTATGGCTAGTCCTTTTGTTGTTAATAAAGAATGTGGTGCTGTTGCCGGAAATGTACTTGTTTTAAATAAAGAAAAGGCTTTTATACCTCGTATGCTAAATGTAAGTTTTGCTTTTAGTTTTGAGTTTATACGTTCTGCACAAAGCAAATTAGGCTCGGTATTATGCACGCCAGGTGCATTATCTGCGTATCGTAGAGAAGCCGTTTTTACTTGTCGTGAAGCTTGGATTAACCAAACCTTTTTAGGGCAAGTTTCAAAAATTGGCGAGGATCGAGCTATGACCAATATGATCTTAAAACAAGGATACAAAGTATTTTTTCAGCGCAATGCATACGTATATACAAATATTCCAGAGCGCTATAAAAACTTATCCAAAATGTTTATTCGTTGGGAAAGAAGTAATGTTAGAGAAAATATTGCAATGAGTAAATTTGCTTTTACAAACTTTAGGGAAGGATCTAAAAGAGGTACCAGGATATTACTGCTAAACCAATGGTTAAAAATGATAATGGCCTATCCTGGGATATTATTAATGGTATTTTTTATTTCTACCTATCCACTTTTATTCCTGGTATCAACATTGGCCAGTATACTGGTTTTTTCAAGTATACAAGCTTTGTTTTATGCCAAAAAGCATAATGTGTCAGAAGCATATTGGGCCTATTCGTATAGCATCTTTTATGCATTCACATTATTTTGGATCACTCCCTATGCTATTGCGACTGCAGGTAGAAGTGGTTGGTTAACTCGTGACTTGACCAAAAAAGAACTAGAACAACAACAAGTGGTTGCCGTGACTTCATAAAATAATAACAAAGAACAATATTCAATTCATTTATTGACCTAATATATAGAAAAGATTACAGTAAGAGCTTCAGATATTTCTGAAGCTTTTTTATTTCGTCAAGTTTTATAGTGTTATGTAAAATAAAGAGGCAATAAAATTCTAAATTATAGGGAAATAACCCCTCTAAAAATAAGGCAAAACCCCTGTTAATATGCTTGTATTTAATGAAATAAATTTCCAACTTTATAACAGCAATTAAAACCAATTTATTTCACACTAAACAATTTTACTCTTATGAACCTTTACTCTAAAACTATGCCTCTCCCGTACGAGGAGGAGTCAACATTTGTCGCCAAAATGTCAAAAATTTTTGATACTTGTGAGTTGTCAAAGAACTTGATAATAGCAATTTATCTAATTAGAGAAAATAGATTTTTATACTGCAACAAAGTTTTTGAAAGCGTAACCGGTTACAATACCCAACAATTAATTTGCGGAGGGTGGAATTTTTTATATTCCATAATTCCTTCCAGAGAACTTCACTATACAAAAGATAAAATAGATAATTACTTCTCGAAGCCTTTTGCAAAAGATAAGCTTACTTTAGAATATCATGTACGCAATTCAGAAGAAGAAAAAAGGTATATAAAACACGAAATTTTAGAATTCAGATTAAAGGGACAAAAATTGGCTCTTAACTATCTTTTTGATGTATCAGACCAAGAAGAGATAGAACGTTGTTTAACAAGGCATGGCGGACGAAGAAACTATAATTTTTTCAGAAATCAATGTGCCGGAATATCTTCAAGAGAAGAAGAAGTTCTAAAATTGATAGCAAATGGCTTTTCTTCAAAGCAAATAGCAGACAAACTTTTTATTAGTAATCATACAGCTGTTTCTCATCGCAAACACTTGATACAAAAATTTCAGGTAAAAAACACCGCTCAACTGATCAAAGAAGCGTCTAAAGTGTTGGATTTATAATTTAATTAACTGCGTGTTAACAAGATTTTTATAAGAATAAATCCCCATTTTTAGGGATTGCTTTCCTTAGAAATTTTTAGAAATTTTGATAGAGCAAGATTTATAGTTTTTCATTGTTGAAAACAGGAATCGTCAAGTTTTATTAGCAGTTTTTGCTTCAAGTAATTTTGATCAATACCCCAAAAATTACTTGTCATATTAGTATTAGTTTTTATGATCGGTTTAGCCTTAAAATTATTAAGGGATGAACTGAGTGAGTATGTCTTTCGTAATAAAAGACCGGGAGATTCTATCACTCAGGATGATATCATCCTACACAATATCGCTTTGATGGAAAGCGAAAACTCAAGTGATTTGAGTAATAAGCTAGTGATCACTTTAGTAAACACCGAAGAAGAGAGTACCTTAAAAAATAGGAGTAATGCCTTAAAAACACCCAATGGGATAAAATATGTAGAGCCCCCTGTTTTTTTAAACTTGTATATATTGATATCTTCCACTCTTGGTCAAGATCTGCAGGATGCATATGAGTTTGCATTACATAGACTTTCCTTGGTGATTCAATTTTTTCAGACCAAGAAGAATTTTACCATAAAGAACTCCCCATTTACAACCATTTCTAATGATACTAATATACTGCAAGAGATAAAAGATGATTTAAGACTTAATGTAGAGTTATACACTTTAACATTCGAGCAAATCAACCATTTATGGGGCTCGCTAGGGGGCAAGCAGGTGCCTTTTGCTATGTATAAAATCAGATTAGTGAAAATCCAAGAAGATACCAAAGTAATTGCGCCTATAATAGAAGAAATTAGAACAGATAGCTGATAAGAGATATAAATAGTTACCATGGGAAGTACAATCATTTTTAAAAGGTTATTTGAGGTTGTGATCTTGCACGATTATTTCTTGACAACTGTAAAATTTGAGCCCTCGCCTGTAAAGAGTATTTCTTTTTTTGATAGAAACAAAACCGAGAAAGACGAACTTATTTCAAAGAAACTTTCTAGCAATATTTATGATATCAAGGACCTATTTTCTATAGAACCAGTCGGAGATACCAAAAAAAGGATGAGCGAGTATAAATTGCTTATAGCAAAAACGTCTCTTGGATTTATAGTGGGAACTGAGATAAAAGTTGAAAACAAAGCTGGCGATACGTTGTATAAACCTCGTATAGCACTGAAGAATGATTTAAATTTTACATTTTCTATAAAACCACAAGCATCTTTTTTTAAAAGTGTTACTAATATTGGCTTACGACCTACACTACCATCTATTTATTATTTCACTAACAAGGATAAAGAAGAATTTGATGAAGGTTCTTATAAGTCGTTACCAATTTCAAATAAAGTAAACACACCACAAAACGGAATAACCTATGAAATGGGGGCATTAATTGATTTTGGAGGTACAGTTCGGGAGGCTATCCAATATACCGATGGTACAAATCCTGATCATTGGATCGATGTAGATGATAAGCGGTTTGTAAGTAATGCCGATAGAATATTGTTACCTCATAATTTCAATTTTTTAGTTAACGAATCCAATGTAGAGCAAATAGAATTTGTGCTTTTTGATAAAGATGACAATGAAATAAAAACAATCAATGAAACAAGTTCTGAAGGAATAGAAAATGTGTTTTTAAACTTA
This sequence comes from Aquimarina gracilis, assembly GCF_035285365.1. NCBI lineage: Bacteria > Pseudomonadati > Bacteroidota > Flavobacteriia > Flavobacteriales > Flavobacteriaceae > Aquimarina > Aquimarina gracilis. Next base: position 452,358 of record NZ_JAYKLX010000003.1, read on the forward strand.
ACAAGAGTTGATGAAAATGATCAAGATTCAGACATAATTCCTGATGGGATCTACACTTTAAAAATAAGTGCCAATGAAGAACCCGCTGTTGCATATACGGTGTATTTAAACGATGAAGTTTATGATAAAAACAGTTTTGCGGTAGTTGATATTAGGTTAGATGAGTTAGATTCTCCTTTTAGTCTGTTAGATAACGAAGGATATCTTAAAACCAGAATTACTGCTGGTGATGATAAAATTTCTCATCCCATTTTTGAAATACGACTCAAAAACAGAAAAACATATTGGAGATATAATAAGGACGGAGGTTTTAGTAATGACGATGCAGATAACACCTCACCATTCTTAAAACCAGACCCAGATCTTGCACTCGAGAAATTAATTTCTGAAGACCCGAAAGGTTTAACAGAAACATTAGTTCCTTTCATTAAAGGATCATCAAACAAATTTTTGCCACATCCGCGAATGCCTGCTATCAAAGTCGAGAAAGACAGAATTTTTTCAGAGATCTTTATCAGTCAATCTAATAGATTATTGAATAATTAAAATAAAACTTTTATAAAATTGATATTATGAAGTACAACACACCAGGAGTTTATATAGAAGAAATTCCAAAACTTCCACCATCGATCGCACAGGTCGAAACAGCAATTCCCGCTTTTATTGGGTATACTGAAAAAGCAATAGATGAAAGAACAGGAGAGGAATTATTGCTTGAGCCTAAACGTATACGCTCCTTACTCGAATATGAGCGTCTTTATGGGATGCCAGCAGTAGAAACAGGGTTAAAAGTGAAGATTGAAGACCCTGAGTCGCCTACTCCAGTTATACAGCCCTCTATAGATAAAGCCTTAGAATCAAAGTATAAGATGTATTATGCATTACAAATGTTTTTTGCTAATGGAGGGGGACCGTGTTGGATTGTAGCAGTTGGAGATTATAGTAGTGGCGTGGTTAGCAATGATGCCCTTGAAGATGGGCTAAATGCTACTGAAAAAATCGATGAAATAACATTATATCTCTATCCAGATGCACAAGGAATCGTAGATCAGGCAAGTTTTTATGGATTGTACAGCGCTACGTTGGATATGTGTGCCGAGTTACAAGATCGCTTTGCGGTTATAGATATATGGCCAGATCCTCAAAATCCAGATATAATAGATCACGTAGAAGGATTACGTTCTGATCAAGGAGGAATAACAGGAGAAGAAGACACGCTGAAATATGGAGCAGCTTATTTTCCAAACCTTGAAACTACTTTGAACTATTATTATGGGGGTGAAGGCCCGGGAGACGGTAATGTGACAATCGAAGGAACGGGGATAACAGCGGCTAATCTAGCCGATTTGAAAACTGAAAATAACGCATTGTATTTTCAGGCTCAGAACGCCCTTAGAATTTTACCCATGGAAATGCCTCCTTCACCAGGTGTTGTAGGGCAGTATGCAACTGTAGATAATGCAAGAGGAGTATGGAAAGCACCAGCCAATGTGGGTGTCGATCTTGCTATTAGACCCATGGTGAAAATTACCGATAAGCAACAACAAGGGCTTAATGTACATGTTAACGGAGGTAAATCTGTTAATGCAATTCGCTCATTTGTAGGAAGAGGTTCTGCAATAATTTGGGGAGCAAGAACACTTGCTGGAAACAGTAATGAATGGAGATATGTTTCCGTTAGAAGGTTCTTTAATATGGTCGAAGAATCTGTAAAGAAAGCAACTATTCAGTTTGTATTTGAACCTAATGATATAAATACTTGGTCTAGAGTTAAATCTATGATCGATAACTTTTTGGTGCAACAATGGAGAGCTGGAGCATTAATGGGAACTACTCCCGAAGAAGCCTTTTTTGTAAAGGTAGGGCTTAACGAAACAATGGATGAAGTAGATATTTGGGAAGGAAGAATGATCGTTGAGATAGGAATGGCAGTAGTAAGACCGGCAGAATTTATCATTTTAAGGTTTAGCCATAAAATGTTATCCGAGTAAAGTCAATAAACCATAAAACAATCAAATATGGCTAGCAAGAATAATAATGAAAATAGCAATCTACGGAACGCCGATACGGTGATATGTGAATGCTTAACGGGCATAAAAAACGAGAAAAAAGCCGCTGGAAGCATGCGTGATGCTTATAAGATACTTAAAAAGTCTAAAAAAGCAGCTCGTAGATATAAGGTATGTGGTTTGGATAAAGCCGAAGAATCTCATGGGGTTTATCAAGATATAATGAGTTGTGTCGCTATTGGAAGCTCTAAAAAGACAGAAGTGATCCAAACAAATATAAATGAGTATAACGCAAAAGATGATCAGATTGAAGCTCTTATAAAAGAATCTTCAAAACTCTTGAATCAAATGCGTATTAAGATAGAAGAAGCCAATGATGCAGCATGTGCATTGTCTAATTGTTTTAAGAATAAGATTTTACCGAAATCTGGTAAATCTAAGAAAGACGATGAAAAAGAAGAAGCATACAAAAAGCTACAAGATATCTTAGAAAAGACCACAAAGCTTAATGAAAAAGGACAAAATGCTCACGATTCGGTTATAACTATAGCTGGTATTCAAACATTTACCAATACACATAGTTTGACAGAGTTTATGACAAAAACCTCTACAGCTATGAGCGGTTTTAAAAGCACAGTAGAAAGCAATATTTCATCAACCTCAGAAGATGTGACCAAATGTCGCGAAGAGCTTAATGTCATTGCAGATGAACTTGCTCAAATTGTTTGTAACAAAAAGACAGAGTCCGTTAAGTATGAAGGTCTGGAGTGTGTTATAGACTATGTGTGTAAAGGTGAGTACAAAGAAGATCCGTTGGATTTATGTAGAGAAACAACAGACTGTTATGATTCTCATCATGGCGAGAGGTACGACCAAAGAAAAAAGGATAGACGTCAAAAAAGGCAAACAAAGGATATGGATTAATGTTTAAAAAAATAATTAGAAAAAAATAATAATCATGATAGATTTCTTAAAAGACAGAACCTGCTGCGAAGACAGAGGTATCGATGATCCAGATGCTCAAGATTGCCTGGATAAATGGAGAGAAAAGTTAGAAGATGTTAGCAATGAATACAACAAATTAAGTGCAGAAACTTCAAAAGATGAAGAGGAATATTTGAATTCGTTAGGTTGGCAAAACAGACTTAAAAACTGGGACGAAAGAATAAAGGATACAGATGAAAAGGCAAATGAAGTTCTTCGTGAATTGGAGTTCTTTTTGGAACAAGCCAAACTTGTATGCGATAATTCGGAAGTGACTACAGATGCTCTAGAACAACTTTTGGGATTGGGAAAATCAATCTTTGATTGCTTTTTTACATATCAGAGCAAGAAGGAAGGGCTAAAAGACATGATTGTCGATTTTAAAAAGACAATAGAATGCCTTAAGAATTCTAGTGATGAAGATAAGGCAGAAGTCATGAAGTGCATAGAAACTTATGAGCAAAAAATAATTGTTGTTTGTGATATGCAAGATGCAATTTTAAAGCAGCTATTAGAAACCTATAAGTGTGCAAGTCTTTTATCGGTAGCAATATGTGGAGATGGTGGTCTAGAGGATAAAATAGAAGATTTAGAAGATATTTTTAAAGGAGATGATTCTATGGGTGGGGATTATGGTGATTATCCTAGTGGTGACGACGACGATGATGACAACGACGACGGTAAAAAAACTCGAAAAAAGAGACCACGACATGACCACGACAATAGCTATTCTTATCCATGCAATGATATGATAGTAAAACCAATGCCAAAATTCCCTATTAACGATAGCGATTATTACAATAATATTGAGAGCGACCTTGTAGTAGCTATCAATGAAACCGAGAGACTCAGAAAAGAGTGGGTTCAAAGTAAGAAAGAAAGTGACAAGAGTTTGTCACATAAAACAAGTCTTATCGAGGCAATCACCGCCGCAGAGGCAGCAGAAAATGCAAAATAATTTTTAAAAATAAATACAAAAAAATAACAACATGGCAGCAATAGGCGATTATCCAATACCAAAGTTTCATTTCCAGGTAGAATGGGGTGATGGTTTTCGAATCGGATTTACAGAAGTAAGTGGATTAGATTTTGAAACTGAAGTTATCGAGTATAGAGAAGGACATAGTAAAAAATACAATAAGACAAAGCAACCTGGTCTTACCAAGTATAGTAATGTTACCTTAAAAAGAGGAACCTTTCAAGGGGATTTCGATTTCTTTACAGAATGGCAAAAAACATATTTATTTCAGGAAGGTAACGATACAGGATCTTTATTCAGACGTCCGGTTACTATTAAACTCCTTAACGAAAGCCATGAGCCTATTATTACTTGGATACTCGAAAATGCATGGCCTAGCAAGGTACAATCAACCGACTTAAAAGCTGATGCAAATGAAGTAGCAATAGAAACTATGGAATTGGTGCATGAAGGCTTAACGATTCTGGAAGCGAAATAGTAATTTTTAAACATTTACTTTAAATCTCAATGTATCAAATAGTTGGTTTTCATTTTAGTGTTTCTTTTTTGAATCTGCCCGAAAGTAAAGATGTAGATGTCAAGTTTCAGTCTGTATCTGGCCTTGATGTGCAAATTGAAAAAGAAACCTTAAAAGAGGGAGGAGAAAATAGGTTTGAACACAGTATACCAGGTAGAAGAAAGTATTCTCCTTTAACATTAAAAAGAGGAATTCTTACTCCTAAAGATTCTGGTTTAACACAATGGTGTCAAAAAGCTTTTCAAAACCTTGAAGTTACTCCTGTCGGAACCGTAAATGTAGAGTTACTTAATGAAAACAGTACCGTATTAATGCAATGGGAGCTTTCTCATGTTTGGCCAGTTAGCTGGAAGGTAGGCGAGTTAAATGCCGAAAAAGGTGAAGTACTTATAGAAACTTTAGAGCTTAATTATAATTATTTCAAGCTAACGAGTAAATAATAAAATAAAAGCAGTATGCCTTTAGAAATTAGAGAATTGGTAATCAAGACAACCGTGAGTAATCAAACGGGTTCAACTGGTGATACAGGTTCAGCCGGTAAGATGAAAGAAGCCAATATTAATGAGATTGTGGATAAGGTTTTCGAAATTTTAAAAGAAAAATCCGAACGTTAATGGAAGATACAGGACAATTAATTAAAGTTTCTATAGAAGCATTCGATAAAGAAAATTTTTCGAATGCTTCCAAATCTAAAATTACACCAAATCCAATTTTTTTGCCTGTAAACCCAGAAAGCTTTACCCAAAATTTTAAGGTAGAATTAAACCTGGATCAAGGGCAGGGTAACCAAAGTACCGATGCCAAATATAGAGGAACAAAGCCAGAAGAGTTAAAACTTGAATTCATTTTTGATGGAACCAACACCATTCAGGGATATAATTCAAAATTGGATAAAAATGCTCAAAGAGATGCGGCTCCAGAAAAATCACCGTTACCAGTAAAAGACCAATTGAAGATTTTTATGAATACGGTGTATAATATGAATGGAGAAATACATCGACCACATTTCTTAAAGGTGCATTGGGGGGATGGTTTCAAGTTTACCTGTATACTTTCATCCCTAGATCTTAATTATACTCTTTTTAAGCCCAACGGAGATCCTTTGCGAGTAAAGGCAAGTGCTACTTTTTTGAATTACATAGCGCAACAAGAACGTGTTGCAAGAGAAAAAAAGAAATCTCCGGATTTAACGCGTTCAAGACAGGTTAAAGCTGGTGATCGACTTGATAATATGACCTTTGAGATTTACAATAACGTTAAATATGTTACCCAAATTGCAAAGGCAAATGGGTTAACATCGTTCAGAAGAATTACGCCAGGAAATGAATTGGTTTTTCCACCACTAGACAAAACAAGCTCATGAAGGATAGAGAAATACCGGTAGAAGCAGCATATAATGTAGCCACTTTTGATATACTCATAGATGGACAAGTGGTCGATCCTGGATATCAAATATTATCAATTTCTATTTCAAAAGAAATAAATAAAATCCCAACGGCCAAGATTGTCATAAAAGACGGTGATTCTGCTACAGAAACCTTCAAAATTAGTGAAGAGGAAGAATTCCTGCCAGGGAAATCAATTGTATTAAAAATAGGACGAGATAGCGAAAACAAACAACTCTTTAAAGGGGTAATTGTTAAGCATGCCATAAAAATATTAGAAAGTGGCGAAACGCGCTTAACCCTGGATTGCAGAGATGAGGTAGTAAAAATGACACTGGGGCGACACAATTATTATTATGAAGAGCGCAAGGATAGTGAGATTATGGAGGAGGTAATTGGCAGATACTCTGGGTTAAGTAAAGACGTCGAAGCTACAAATATCAAACATCTCGAAATGGTGCAATATCATGCTACAGACTGGGATTTTTTATTAATGAGAGCAGAGGCCAATGGGAAGTTGGTTGTAGTTGATGATGGGAAGGTCATTATTAAAGCACCAGAAACTAGTGGAGATGCTGCATTGGCGGTATTGTTTGGTTCGACTTTAATTGATTTTGAAGCAGAAATGGATGCCAGGAATCAATGGACATCGGTAGAAGCAAAATCATGGGATTATGGTGGACAAGATATGTTTGAATTTACCACAGATAGTGTTCCTGTTAATGAACTTGGGAATGTAGAAGGAGGCACTTTGGCTAGTGATATAAGTCCTCAACAATTTGAACTCAGACACTCAGGTCAAGCCATTGTCGAAGAATTACAAGAATGGGCCAAATCTACATTGCAAACAAGTCGATTGTCCAAAATTCGCGGAAGAGCAAAATTTATAGGTTTTGGCGAAATTAAACCCGGTCAATTATTAGAACTACAAGGTTTAGGAACTAGATTTACAGGAAATGCTTACGTTTCTGCGGTTAGACATGATATATATAACGGATCTTGGTTCACTCAGGCACAATTTGGTGTACATCCAGATTGTTTTTCCCATATCCACAAAAACATTACAGATGCGCCTGCTTCAGGATTGGTACCCGCTATTAATGGTTTACAAATTGGAAAGGTTGTACAATTAGAAAATGATCCAGAAGGAGAAAATAGGATATTGGTAAGATTACCAATTATTGATAACTCTGCAAGAGGAGTATGGGCAAGAATCGCCACACTAGATGCTGGCTCGGCAGATGATGGAGTAGCAGGAAGAGGTTCTTTTTTTCTTCCAGAGATTGAAGACGAGGTAATTGTTGGCTTTATAAATGATGATCCTCGTGATGCCGTAGTACTTGGTATGTTACACAGTAGTGCAAAACCAGCTCCTATAGAAGCACAAGATGTAAATCACGAAAAAGGATTTGTAACTCGTTCTGGGATGCGATTACATTTTCATGACGAGACCAAAACAATCACAGTAGATACACCTCAAGGCAATAGAATTGTATTGGATGAAGATTCTACTTCGATAACGATAGAAGATCAAAACAGTAATATAGCTGTAATGGATCCCGATGGAATTAGTATAAATAGCCCGGGAGATATAAAAATAGAAGCTACAGGTAATATCGATATAAAAGCCGGAATGAATATGACCCTAGAAGCTACTCAAATATCTGCAAAAGCAAGTGCAAGTATGGAAGCCAAGGGTGCTACAACCACCGTTTCTGCAGATGGTATAACCGAGATCAAAGGGTCGTTAGTAAAAATAAATTAATAAACAAAACCACAATAAACTATGCCACCAGCAGCACGAATTGCAGATATGCATACTTGTCCATTAGTAACCGGAACGGTCCCTCATGTAGGGGGTCCTATATCAGGACCATCTGTTCCTACCGTTTTAATCGGTGGCCAACCGGCTGCAGTAGTTGGAGATATGTGCGTGTGCGTTGGACCGCCCGATACCATAGTAAAAGGCTCTGGTACAGTTTTAATAGGGGGTAAGCCAGCGGCGCGAATGGGAGATACTACTGCACATTCTGGTGTTATAGTACAAGGATTTCCAACAGTAATGATTGGAGGATAAAAAAAAACAAATGAATACAGATAAAGCATATTTAGGTACGGGATGGTCTTTTCCACCAAGTTTTGATAAAGAAAGCAAAACTGTAACCATGGTGAGTGCCGAAAAGGATATAGAACAAAGTCTCGAGATACTACTTTCAACAAGTTTAGGAGAGCGAGTAATGCAGGCAGATTATGGATGTGACCTTAAAGATTATCAATTCGAAAGTATGGATAGTTCCCTAATTGGATTTTTAAAAGATTTGGTAGAGAGAGCTATCTTATATTATGAACCTAGAATAAAATTGGAGAAAGTAGATATTACTGAAGCCGATTCCTTTGAATTGATAGAGGGATTATTAAAAATCACGGTACATTATGAAATCGAAGAAACAAATACTAGATATAATTATGTTTATGATTTCTATTTAAGGGAAGCCGATCAAAGGATATAAATAAAATGAGTAAATGAAAAACCCATCCGAAATATCTCATCCCTTAATAGATCGAACAGGGACAAGCCAAAGAACCAGGGTTATCGATGCATTGAGTACCAATGCTGCACCGATCGATGGAAAAACGTTGGCAGATAGATTATATATAATTAGTAAATATGCACTTCAAATTAATCATTATGAGTATATAGAAGAAAGTGAGCCCTTCTCAGAATCTGAAGATATTGATAACTGGAATTCTTTTTTCAAAAATAGCCTGCCTATTCAGTTGGCCTTAACGGGAAAAATATCAATCTCTGAAATAGAAGCAGATTATACCGTTTTATATGAGGAATTAAGGGATAATCCATCCCAGCAAGCGCTGGAATCAATTTTAATTTTTATTCTGAATAGGTTTATAACTCCTGTTCAAGTATTGTTTTCTAGTGCCGATTTAGAAAAAAATAGTTATACAACTTCTTTACTTAGAATAATTCAATCTTCTTTTAAAGAACCGCTTAAATCTTTTATTAAAGTTTACAATGCCAGTGCTACATTTTTATGCGTTCCTAAAATGAATTTTATGGGTTTTATGTCGCTCCCATGGCAGATAAACCCTATAGATATTCATGCTTTGGATACATGTATACAACAATCCAAGAAAGGGAAAAAAGAAGGCTATGTAATTGCGGGAGAGAGTGTGAATCTGATTTTTTACCAACTTTTAACTGGTATTCAGGATGTTATAGAAACAGCTCCTGATTTTATTGAGGAAGCTTTACGACCCTTAGAAGAATTACTGCAAAAGAGACACCAACCTCATTTGGGACTGTTATTTACTTTTTTAGAATTATTCAATAATCTACAGGTTAATATTAATGACTTAGGCAAAAAACATCTTGATTTTTTCTATCAACATGTCTTAAAAATTGATCCAAGAAAAGCAGTACCCGATAAAGCTCACATCGTGTTTGAAATTGCCAAACATTTGGATGCATATCTATTAAAAGAAAATTTACTTCTAAAAAATGGAAAAGACAGCAATAACGAGGATATAGCATTTGGTCTTGATCATGAAATTATAATAGACAAAGCACAAATAGCCGAAGTAAGAACACTTTCTCTTAATAAACTTAAAGAAAATCAATGTATTGAAGGGGTTTATGTTGCTCCAATTGCTAATTCTATTGATGGATTGGGAGGAAAATTCAAAAAAGATGAACCCACAAATTGGTCAACATTAGGATCCAAATTTAGTAAGAATACAAAAGAGGGTAACTTTACCCCAGATGAACACCCCAAGGCAAGATTGGGACTTGTATTGTCGTCGCCTGTTTTGCTTTTACAAGAAGGGAAAAGAGATATAAAAGTTTTCTTGAATTGTAATGTAATATCAGAAGAAGGTACTCCTGATTTATCTCAAGGAGAAATAGACACATTGTTTGATAAATTAACTTTTGGAGATAAACGAATAATATACTACTTAAACAATCAAGTGCTTGAAGAATGTGATCTAGGATTGCAAGCCAAAAGATATATCTCAAGACTGTTAACCAAACAAAATCCTTATCCAATTGAAGCTGAACATCTTGATGTTTTTCTTTCGGCTATCGATGCTGTTAGCTGTATCCCAATTTTTGAAGATGATGATAAAAATAGCTTAAAGAGGTGTTTCGAAAATATTGATTCTGCCAAAGAAGAGATTGAGACTCCTTTGTTTAAAGTCTGGCTTAGTGGAGAAAAGGAGTGGATTCCTAGAATACCTAAGGTCAAAAAAAATAAACCCCAGCTTTCAACAGATAATGTATTGGATTGGCAAGTTCAGTTTGAGTTGGATATTTTATTAAGTCCAGATGATCCTGCGGTAACGTTTTATGATGAAGAAAAACTCAAAGAAAAATTAGACCTAAAGAAAAATCTTCCTGTTCTAAAAATAGAAATTAATGAGGAAGCAGGCATCCTTTGTGACCCTGTTGATGATCCAACAAATGGATGTTATCTGAAACATCCCAGAGATACATCGGTAGACTTAAGAGCTTCTGCGTATGAGATTTTACGAAAATTAAAATTGGTCAATGCCGAAATTGATGTAAAAGTTTGTGGAGTAAAACAATTGATAGTACAAAATGATGAAGGGGCGTTAGATATTAATAGTCAAATGTTTCCATTCGGTTTACGTCCCGAAGTTCCTGGTTTTGATCCTATGAATCAAATTCTTACTACACCCGATCCTAGTCCAGATCCCGATCCCGACCCAGATATTCCTGTAGATCCAGAATCTTTGTTAGGACCTAGTTTTTATGTCGGGAGCAAAGAGGTGCTTTTTAAAAAATGGAACGCAGTACGTGTTAATATAGAATGGAAAGAAAAACCGAATAATTTTAATGATCACTATAAAGCTTATCTAAAGAGGCCAAATGATATTGACGAAACCGAAATACAATTGGAAAACCTTGGACTTAATGAGCAAGATTTTAAAATTAAGATTGATTCTCTAGAAGATGGCGTATGGGAAGAGCGAGAAAATAGAAAAGAGCTTTTTGGTAAGACAACAGATGGTTTCGGAGAATTAGAATGCGATACACTTACCTACGGTTGGGAGGTTTTGAATAAAGCCAATGACACATTTGTTGATTTTGATCAAGAATTGGACTTTTTCAAAAATTCACAAAATGGATTTTTAAAGTTCACTTTGGCTGATCAAGATTTTTTGCATACTGAGTATCCGTTTGTACTGGCAAGACAAATGTTGGCATATGCCTTAACCGGTCAAGAAGATTCTGCTAAATTAACAGATGCTATTTATATTACTTCAAATAAAATCATTATTCGAGCTGTAGATGATTTGCAAATTGAAGGAGATGGTATTTCTGAGAGTTTAGGAAAAGCGATACAAGCTTCAGGACAACTCTCGGGTGTTGTTGCAGATTTGGAGGCTTATGTAAAAACAAATGAAACCGAAATTAATGAAATCATAACGGGCTTAAATGATCTTATAAAAGAAATCAACGATTGTATTGAGGATAATTTTGAACAATTCAAAATTGATCTAGAGAATTTTAAAAATGCTGATTTAGATGGATTGAACGGGTTTTTAACTACTCTGGCAGAAATTCGTGATGAACTTTTTAGTAGAAATGACCCTCAATTAAATGATAAAGTAAATGAAATAGAAGATACTATGGTAGCTCTTTTTAATAGCTTAAATGAAGAGTTACTTAATAAACCTGCTCCAGACGGAATACTGGGTGTTATTAACGATATTATTACAGAACTTGGCAATGCAGATCCAGACACCAATAGTTTATTAGGTCCTGCCAATAGTGTTAAAAGTGGAATAGAAGAGCTTATCGACCTCATCGATAAAGCTAATAACCCTATTGTGGTTGGTTCACTACGAGGTAAAATTAATGCTGTGTATGATTTTATAGTAGGAACGGGAGAGTATATTCAAAATGAATTTAATCCATTTATCACAAATCTTGAAGGATATATTACGGATCCCATAATGAAAGTTATTACGGATCTAGTTGAAAGATTTAATGATATCAATACCAAATTTCAAACATTCAAGGGTGAATTAAATCAAAAAGGAATTGATATAGACCAAGAATTCAATGAATTTATCACCGAATTACTTAAAAGATTAGGTGAAGATGGAGATTTGGTTACTATTGCAACCACTATAAGCGATGGTCTTCTAAATATTGAAGAGATTTTCGAAAAGTCTGATATCTTGAGCTTTTTCGATAAAGATGGTTCTCAAGCTCTTATTCCAAGTGAACCCTGGACTCCTGCAATTAAAAACTTATATGTGGATTATACCGCTTCTGCTACCAAAAGTGATATAGGGATTATCCATTTGTATCCGTTTGATAATACTTCAAGACATGAAGATATCCAACAAAATCCAAGTTTATTTCCAATTTTGATAGATGATGGAACCTTGTTTATTGGTATAGAAAATTTAACTCCAGGAGGCACATTATCGATATTATTTCAATTGGCCGAAGCAACCGCAAATTCTGAAATGGAAAGAGCCGAAATTAATTGGCATTATTTGAGCAACAATAAATGGGTAGAACTATTACCAGATTTTAATATTATCTCAGATGAGACCGATGGATTTACTGTTTCAGGAATTATTACTATTGCAGTACCAGATGATATCAATAAAATCGGTAACACATTGATGCCAGATGATCTATATTGGATCAAAGCATCAGCCGTGGAAAATGCAATGGCCGTAGCAGAAACCATAGGGATTCATACACAGGCAGCAAAAGCCTCGGCAAGGTTGAGCGAACTTAATGATACCAGTAGACTTAATACGGCTTTAGAATCAGGAAGTATAAGTAAATTGGCCGAGGGTGATTTTAGCGTGAAAAAAATTGAACAACCTTATCCGTCATTCGATGGTAGACAACCAGAAGAAACCGGTCACTTTTATACCAGAGTAAGTGAACATCTTAAACATAAAGGAAGAGGTTTAATGTTAAATGATTATGAAAAAATTGTTTTAGAAGGTTTTCCGTCAATCTATAAAGTCAAGTGTATAAGTCATACCATGGGGCTTTCTGCTTTGCAGTATCGTAATGATCTAGAGGTTGCTCCTGGTTATGTGGTAATTACTGTAATACCTGATCTAACAAAACTTATGTCTGGCAATCAATTAGAACCCAAAGTGCCAGTAAGTCTGTTAGAAAAAATAGGAAGTCACCTTCGTAAAAAAATATCTCCATTTGCTCGTATTAAAGTAATGAATCCTAGATATGAACCAGTAGACGTTACTATTTGCGTGCGATTATACCCAGGTAAATCAGAAAATTTTTACCAACAAAAACTTCAAGAAGATATAACGAATCTATTGGCACCTTGGTTTTTGGGAGATTCTGAAAAGATAGCATTTGGTATGCCAGTTATATTTTCAGATATCGTTGGTTTTGTTGAGCAATTGGATTATGTGGATTTTATCACAAAATTAGAATTGAGTAGAGATGGAGGGGCAATAAAGTCCGAAATAACCCCAAGAACGGCAAGGTCAATACTTACTGCAGGGCAAATTTGTGTAGATATTGATAAAGAGGATTGTCCTTCAGAAAATGATTCGGGAAATAATCCCTCATTAGAATCTGTAACTAGTAATGAATTATCAGAATTAGGTTGATATGGCAGAATTAGAAAATAATATCATATCAGTTATCCAGCAAAATGATCCGGATATTCCAGAATATTTGGATTTTGAGAAACTTAGACGAGAGGGGCTAGAGCATATCGGAAACCTTTCGGGTAAAATATGGACAGATCATAATGTTCATGATCCGGGGGTAACTATTTTAGAAGTATTGGTGTATGCCCTGATGGATCTGGGGTATAGAACGAATCTTCCTTTTCAGGATTTGATAGCTTTAAAGAATAATAATGATCCCGAAGATAACTTTTTAACTCCTCTTGAGATATTAACCGTAAATCCGGTTACCATTACAGACTATAGAAAATTATTACTAGAAGTAGAAGGGGTAAGAAATGCATGGTTAGAACCTGCTTCCGAGCAGGAAATAGGCTTGTATCTGGATACTTACAGAAAAACTTTAGTTTGTAAAGGTGATTCTTATGAAGGAGAAAATGCAGTTACTCGAAACGAAAAGTTGAATGGTTATGACATATGTTTAAATGGACTCTATAAGGTTTATATAGAAAAGAATGCAGATATTGTTGATACGGTCACATTAGAACAAGATGTAATAAACATACTAGCAAAACATAGAAATTTATGTGAGGATTTTGTGGATGGGATTAAAGTTTTGGACCCTGTAGAAATAGGAGTATGTGTTGAAGCTGAGCTTCATGCAGAATTCAATGCAGAAAAGGTTTATGCAGAAATATTCAATAGAATAAGAAATTACATACAACCAGAAATTAAATACTACACCCTTGAGGAATTATTGGACAAAGGAAAAACTATTGACGATATATTTGCAGGAAGACCATATAGAACTGAAAGTTATGGCTTCGTTGATACCGAAGAAATAGAAAATTTCAATAGAAGAGAAAGTATCTATTTGTCTGATTTATATGATGTGATTTTAAGTATTGATGGTGTTAGAAAAATTAAAAATATAGCCATTAAAGAAGATTCTGTAGTATACCCAGGTTCTGGTGGTTGGGAATACATTATTCCCGATGGAAATGTTCCTGTTTTTTCTAGTGATAAAACATGCATAGACCTTTATAATGTTCAAGGAGTTTTAAAAGTAAATAAATCAAGAATCGAGGGAACTCTTTATGATCCTAGAAAGTTTTTACTATCAATTAATGATCTGGATACTCAAGTTCCATTGGGAAGTTATCGAGACGATTTAGAAGAATATTATTCTATTCAGAATGATTTTCCGGTGGTTTATGGTATAGGGGAAGATGGTCTGCCGGATATTGCAACCGGATTACGGAAAACCCAGGCCAAACAACTCAAAGGATACTTAATGTTTTATGATCAGATATTGGCCAATTATACATCTCAATTGGCTAATATAAGATCACTTTTTTCTCTAAAACCAGAAGATGAGAGAACCAAGGAAGAGAAGTCGACATATTTCACCCAAATTCCCGACTCGGTTCCTAGACTAGAAGAGTTGTTAAGGTTTTATAAGCAAGATGATGTGCTTACACAAGGCTCAATTTTGGCAGTGCCCGTTGCTAATAATGCCCAATGGACAAAAACTCTGGAAAAATTACAGAATAATCCAAATATTGAACTAACCATTCAAAATTTTTGTAATGACCAACCTGGTATCGTCAATGCATTCAATTTCTCTTCTTCAGGACTTCGTGCGGTTTATATTAACCAACTTATTAATTCTTTTTCTAATGAGAACTTCACTATAAAAATTATAAAAGATAAAAGAGGCTACTTTTTTGTCATAGATGCCGATGTTTCCGATGATGTTTTACTTGTGGGCACCACCAGAAGTGATACTCCAAACGATGCACGGAAAGAAGCGAAAAACCTGGCTTTTTTGGCGATGATGCATCAAAGCTATAATGAAGTGACAAATACTTCAGATACCAATGAACCCGATGAACATTATTTTAACATTACCTATAGCCCATTATCATATATTGATTTAATACAAGAGTTGACAGAGGATACCGATGAATATTTGGAAAGGCGCAAACAATTTTTAGATCATTTATTGGCAAGGTTTGGAGAAGAATTTTCAGATTATGTGGTATTACAGTTTCAGAATAGAGTAAATGCTGAAGAGTTTAAAGAAGACGAGATCAAAAGTCAATCAGAATATGTAAATAAGTTTCCTGAAATTAGTCGGGATAGGGGTAAGGCATTTAACTATTTGGACCCGTCTTGGAATACTGATAACGTTTCTGGTTTTGAAAAAAGAATAGCACTCTTATCTGGGATAGGCAATTATCAAAGACGAAACCTGTGTAATTTTGAAGTCACTCAAAACTTCAGGATAATTTTAAAAGATTGGTCGGGGAATACCCTTTTCAGAAGTAATAGAGGGTATGATACCATAGAAGAATTACGCGAAGCTTCAAGAAAAATATTGGGACAATTACGGGATGACAAATCCTACAAACACCTCGAAAAAAGCTTAAATGGTTTTGATAGCCATGTATTGCAAAGAATTTTTTCAGAAAAAGCCAGTAATGAGAATATTATAATTACCAGATATCATTATTACCAACAACTTAAAAATGTAGATGGTAAAATTGTTGTTACTAGCAAAAATCAGAAAATGAGATCTGAGAAAGTTGGGAATGATAAAAAGAGTGATTTTATCAAAACTATTAATGAACAAGAGCTTGGTTCAGATATTCACAAAAGAGAAAAATATCGTCTACTACCTTTAGGATCAGATAATAGGTATTTAGATATAAATGCATTTAACTGTCATATAGAAACATTGGTTTCTTGGAAGTGGCATGTGAACGACATTCGCACAAAAGAAAAGACAGAATGTGTACCTGTTTTCAAGACCGATGATGAAGCGTGGGATAATATGGTAAGAGAGGCAAATCTTGAGAGCTTTCTTACCCAACATGATATCGCGTTAAGATGGAATCTTAGAATTAATAAAAATGTTTCTGTAAAAGGTCTGGGATGCTATCCTGATAGTAACAAAAGTATTGCGGCCTGGAGACAAGCAAAAATGCTTGGGAGTTCTCTAAAAAATTTCTCTGTAGAAAAAAGAGGAGAATATAGTGTAGTATGTCTTAAAAATGAGAAAGGAAAGGTAATAGCACAATCCAATGAATTTAGTACCAAAGAAAATGACGAAAGAATTGTTTTAGAAACCTGCGTGTCAATTTTTGGTGATAGAAAAACACAACCAGAATATAATGAAGAAAGAAAAAAATATGGATTTCAGATTTTAGGGAAAGACAATACCCCTATGTTTATGAGTTATTGCGTTTATGATTCTCCAAAAGAAGCATTACAGCAAATGCAAATTGCCTTTAAACAAGGTGTTTCCAAAAATAACTATTTGCTTTCTGGGGATCAGGGTAATCCAGAGTATAATTTTATTCTCAAAGATGCAAGTACTTCTTTCTTGGCATTACCTCCCGATCATTTCGAGACGGCTGCAGATCGTACAAAAGCATTAAATGCAATGATGCGATATTTTAAGAGCAACGAACTTCCGGTCTTTGTTAAAGAAGAACCAAGAAGATATATTTGGTCTTTAATGCATAATGAGAGCAAAATTTTGAATTCTGAAACCGAGTTTACTTCAAAAGCCAGAGCTTCAGCAAATTTTGATAAGACCATTGTTCAGACAGTTTTAGCCAAAAATGATGAGCTGTATAAGCCACATTGCTATGATTTTGAGGTAATTTCAACTCCGGCTCAGTACAAGTTTATATATGGCGATAGTGATGCCCAAGATAAGTTGGCACCAATCTTTATTAGTACAGATGGATTTAGCACACCACAAGAGGCTTCAAAAGGGTATACAGATTTCATTCAAAAACTACCTGGTTTATTGTTTAAGGTTTCTCCAAAAAATGATACTGATTTTGGGTTGTATACCTCAGGTTCGTCAAAAGCAATAGTTGGAGCATACTCAAAATCAAAACCATCTTTAACAAAAGCTCAAAATATTGTTGGTTACGTCAAGAGTATATATAGTAATGATTTAAAGCCGAAGGCCAGTTTTATCGATCGCCAAATGATAGAGAACCAGGAGGGGCGGTATGAATGGAGGTTCTATAAAAAAAATGCTCCTTTGGCGGTAAGTCCATATAGGTGTGAGGCAGAATCTTTGGCAGAGGATATTAAAAAGATCATTTGTGATACTATTCCACCAATAGATTTAAAACAATGCCCCAAAAAAGCAATAGTCGTTTGTCCAAAGAATGATCCTAATAAATTTCATTATCAAATAGAATTTAAAGATTGCGATGGTAATCAATTTGTTTTAATTAGTTATTTGGGATATAATAGTTTTGAAGAAGCCGAAGAAGCTTGGCAAAATGAATGGATCGATGTAATTGAAATAGCTACCAATGCTGATGAATACTTGCTTTCTGGAAAAATAAATATTGAAGAAACATATGATAATCCTAATGTAAAATCATGTGATCAGGCATCTTATATTGCTGTAATTCCTAAGGTAATACGAGAAGCTCTAGAACAACGTGGTAAAGATGTAATATTGCATTATACAGGGTTAGCAGATCAGTTCCCAATTTATAAAATGACTTATGAAACCCTTGGGGAAACTCAGAGTCATTATGGTTTCAAAGTAGTAGTACCACAGAGTGATCTCATTTCTGGGTGTAAAGAAAACAGTAACATAAATCATCAAGGTAGTTTGCTTTGGGTAAGTCAAAATACGTATTCAAATGCTCAAGAAACTATAAATGCATATCAATACTTTTATAATCTTGCTGGGGCTTCAAACAATTGCAAGGTGTTTTGTGATAAAGAAGGTTTTTATGTTGGACTTGTAGAAGTTTTGGCAGAAAGCTCTCAGGATTTTGCAAGCATACCCGAAGTATGGGATGATGGATATCCCAGAGACAAAGATGATTGTAAAAACTGCACTCCAGGCGGTGTTCGAGAATTTCTATATGCTGCAGAAGATGATAAAAATTATATTCCTATTTGTGAAGGACATCAATGGAAATTTAAAGTAGTATCTCCATCATACTTTGTATCAGAACATAATTGCTACTATAACTCGGCCAAGAAAAGAGATGAACAAATGGAATCCTGGCTCACTAAATTAAAAAATATTAATTGGGATCAATACATTATATGGCAAGTAGGCGAAGGTAGTGTTCCACGAAAAGAGATTCAATTCTTATCAAGAATAGGATATGGGTATTCGACTGAAGAGTTTTGTAAGTTAGTTTTTGCGTTCAGGGATAGTATGCAAAAATGTACAGTTCTTGATGAAAGCGCCCAAATTGATATTATAAAAACTTCTTTGAAGGAAACTTATAAAGAAGATGCAGGGATGTGCAAATTGATCGATAGTGAATCTTTTAGATATCAGGAGATATGTGATTTTGTTAATTACTTTCCAGTATATAGAACAGAAACAGGGTATCGCTACCGATTGTATTATCCAGAAAATGATGTGGAAACCACTCCAGAAGGATTACAACCGTGTGGATGTGAGGACGTAATAGACATTACTAAAAGCTGTATCGAACCATATCCTTTTGTAAGTAGTAATGAGTATGATTGTTGTAGCGAGGCATTAAATGGTTTTATTCATTTTTGTTCAATAATTATGGAGGAATCGTATGCGGTGGAATGTATTTCAAAAACTGCATATGGCCCATATTCATTTGAGATTATTAATAAAAATAGAGAGCTGGCTTATCACCCACAACAATACAAAAGCCTGCAAGAAGTAAAGGATGCGATTGAATATACCAAATCCTGTACAAATGATATTGGGATGCATGTGCTTGAGCATATTTTACTAAGACCAAAACCCAATGTTCCTTGCGGTAATATTTATGAATATGATGAAGGAGAAGGTCGCCAATTAATAACTTGCTTATTGCCAGTTTGCCCCGATACAGAGTGCTATATTGAATGGCAACCTGATATTGAAAAAGATGATCCTTGCGCAGAAACAGATAATAATCCAAATGCAATTCATTATATACCAGGTAGTGACCCATATTCGTTTTGGGCTACAGTAGTGTTACCATCATGGCATAAACAATTTAGAACCCTGGAACAGCGACAAGCTTTTGAGAAATTTCTATATACTCAAACACCCGCTTTGGTTGGGTTGAATATTTTGTGGTTAAGCCCTAGTGATCTTTGTAAGTTCGAAGATGCGTATAAAAAATGGTTGGCATGGAAAGAAGATCCGGCGGCACTTCAATGCGATCCTAATGGGCATCATCCTAATTGTTTACTTTCAGATTGTATACGAACTCTAGAATCTGAACCTGCATGTCCTACTATTCCTGGCGAGCAAGGCGATTGTGATTGTGATGATGATCGTAGAGAAATTGCATTTCTTGACACCAATGAGTATGATTCAAGCAGTATTTTCTGGGGATATTGCCCACCTCAGGGAATACCCCAAGAACCAATAGGAGAAGGCGTTGCTCTTGCAGAAGTTGAAGCAAGAAAGACGGTTGTTGATGAGAAAATAGAAGTTGCTGTGCCGGACAAGGAAATTTCCGTTCCTCCTGTTAAAAAGAAGAGACCAGCAACCAAGAGTGCTAAGGAGGTTGTTAAAAAAGTAGCAAGCAGTCCCACGAAAAAAATACCTTCGAAAAAAACGGTTTCCAAAAAAACTAAAACAAAAAAAACACCACTAAAAAAGTTAACAAAAAATGAAGCATTGGCGATTATTAGAAAAAGAAAACCAAAATACATAACCAATATTGAAAAGGCATCAACAGCCAAGTTGAAGAAGACCAAAAGTTATGAAAGAACAGCGTTTTTCTTAGAAAATACACCAACGCTAATGGCTTATGACGGATTAGTTAGCTTTTTTGATAAATATAGCCTTCAAAAGGATAATAATATTCAGGATTTTTTAATGCTGCTTAAAAATGCGACCTGGCATTTGCTAGATAAACTTGTATTAGACGAAAAAGAAAATATTAAAAAAGAAGATATTGCTCTTATTAAGAAAAACTTAGTCGCTCTTAAAAAGAAAGGATTATCCTTAAAAGAATTGGATAAAGATTGGAAAAGTGAAGAACTTAATACACTGGCCGATTCAAAAGTGTTGGAGCAAGTTAAAAAACTTCTGAAATAGCAAAGAAATATGGCCAATAAGCATCTTATAGGTAAAAAGGTCTTGCAAATTGAAATCGATTCTGCAAAAGATGCCTATGCCATTCAGCAAAGGATGAGTGAATTGGTGTGGAAAAGCTTAGCACCGGCAATTAGTGACCTTTTTGATAGGCTAATTCCAGAAGATCTGGTAGTACGAATGGATACTATAGAAATAGATATTGGCGCTATACAACTTGAAGACGATTATCTAGAGGAAGTTGTAATTCAAAAAATAATAGATCTTTTAGAAGAAACAATAAACGAACGATTAAGAACCGTAATTAGACCAAAGAGTCCTTTGAAATATAAAGGAAAAGGAGACGATCAAAAAAGATCAAAGACCAATAAAAATTTGTTTGAGAAAGGAAATAGGTCCCATTCCGAAGGTAATTATTTCAAAAGTACAGGTAAAGATACAATAAGGAAATATAAACAAGGAAGAGATGATAGCAAAAGATCTATTCAAAATAAACATCAATCTTTAAGAAGACATTATTTTGAAATTTGGTTGTATTGGCTAGAGAAAGGTACATTGCCAAACTATACAAGTGAACCTAGTCATGAATGGATTACTTTAGTATTAGAAACACTGGGGTTAGACCTGGATGCAGTAATCATGTTGGAACATACCTTAAGAAAAACTCCTATAGCATTACAAAGGTTAGTAGTACAGCATACCACCAAAGAGTTAAAGTCAATTGTCGAATTATATACTGGATTTTCACAAGACAAATTAGTCACATTATTTTCAGAAATAAAAACATTTCTCGAGGAACCGATCATCAAAACAAAAAGGATAAATGCAAGAGCTATTGAAATTTCTATGTGGCGCAAAATCTTCACAAGCGTAATATTAGATCATAAGAAGCTGGATAGTTTCTCGTTGGCTGGAGATGTTCTCGTACAGCTTTCTGTTGAGTTATTGATTAACAAAGCCGAAATCGGAAAAATATTAAAATCTGATATAGAAATAAAACGTTACTCTTTTCTACAAGAAGTTCTTCAAAAAGAAGCACAATCAGGTCCTGATGTTCAAGAGCATAAAATTTTAGATAAGGATAAAAAGAATATTCAAAAAGAAGACCGATCAGAAGGGGAGAATAAAACAGAAGAAGAGAAAACAGATGCTCAACAAGAAAATGAACAGATAAATCTGGAAAACTCTCATGAAATCGAAAGTGAGAAGATAAGAGATGAGGAGTTATTAGCGGCAAAGGAATCTCTCGAATCTCCGCAATTTTTTAATAATGCTGGGATGGTATTATTACACCCGTTTTTAAGCACTGTTTTCAATAAGTTTGAATTGTTGAAGGAAAACGATTTTGTTGATTTTAAGGCTAGAAGTAAAGCGGTAACAGTATTACATTTTTTGGCTACTGGTGACGAAAATCCACGAGAGTATGAAATGGTACTACCAAAGTTTCTTTGCGAAATGCCAGTAAATATGCCAATGGATCATACTGTTATTTTGAGCCAGAAAGAAAAAGAAGAAGCCAATAATTTACTTTCTGCAGTAATAGAACATTGGGGTGCCTTAGGAAAAGTATCTCCGGATAGTTTGCGAGAAGGATTTTTGATGCGACAGGGTAAATTGGAGCAAGAAGCAACAGGTTGGAAACTTTACGTAGAGCAAAAGACAATGGATATCTTATTAGATCGATTACCGTGGAACTTGAGTATAATAAAATTACCTTGGATGAAGGAACTCTTAAAAGTAGAATGGAGATAAAAAATATTAAATGATCTGAGAACAGCTGAAGCACATAAAAGCAGTAATTCTATACACCTAATTCAGGCCAAACACGAACCCTTTTTTAATAAACAAAGAGGGCAAGGTTTTTTTGGTCAATCAAAGAGTGTAGATCATTCTTTTTTTAGCTCTCCGTATTCAATACAGAATAAAAATTACGCATCGAGTAGTGGATTTATAATAGGGCAACCTAATAATAAATATGAAAAAGAAGCAGATAATGTAGCAGATAAGGTTGTATACAGTTTGAACGAAAATTCTACAAAAACTAAGTCATCATCTTCCGTAGAAAACAGTGGTCATTCTGTTCAAACAAAATGTACTTCATGTGAAGAAGAAGAAAAACTTCAAAAGAAAGATCAGGAAGAAGTATCCAAATCCCTTTCTAATCTAGAAAAAGAGCCTCTTATTACAGATCATGTAAGTGCTGGTGCAAGTGATATTCAAACAAAATGCTCAACTTGTCAGGAAGAAGATCAACAAAAAAGCAATGGTGAGGATGAGATAGAAACATCGGGTGAAGATGTACATGTACAGCAAAAAATTTCTGAAGGAGATACAATACAACTTAATAGAGAAACATTTTTGAGTAATTGTAGCAATGACCAACAAACTATGATCAGTAATCATTTGGATCATGCAAGAACTTGGGTAAATGGAGCAATGGAAAAAATGGAGCTATTGCTGGCCAGTCGAATGTCTAGACAAGGTATAATAAGAATTGCTCGTGCGTATACACAAAATTTCGGTACGTCAACTAGGGATCTTATTTCAAACTTGCAAACCATTTATAATAACTTAAATATTATTAATAGTGGCCTAAGAAGAAATATTGAATACGGATGTATTGATTGTAATGATACTACATATGCCAGGACATCAAGGCCATTACCCATGGCTCGGGATTTTCCTGCATTAAGAGTAAATGGAGTTAATATTTGTGATACGTGGTTTCGATGCAACTACTTTTCTAGGGTTACAACTCTAATCCATGAGGTTGTTCATACAGATCTGAATTTCAGGGGAGATATGTATGAGACTAATGAGAATTATGGTGCTTTCAATTGGAGTTTCTCTAGACAGAACCCAGATTCGTATGCCGTCTTTATTAGAATGTTATATCATCTTAATAGTGATGCCATGGGACCCGGTATGAGGTGTGAAGAAGAGGGGGCGACTCAACAAAACCAAGACCCTGTACAACCTAAATTAAGTATTGGTCAACCTAATGACAAGTACGAAGTAGAAGCAGATTCCGTAGCAGATAGGGTTGTACAAAATTTGGATAACCCTTCTTCAGGTAATATTTTTTCTACTAGTACTGGTAGCGTTCAGACAAAATTTAATACCAGTGAGGAACAAGAAAAAGAGCAAAAAAATAATGAAGAAAATACATCAGATGTAGCTGCCGAACCGCAACAAAAACTGCTTGGTAGTCCAGAACAACCTATTGTAAACATACAGACAAAATCTGAAGTAGCCCCATCTATTCAAACAGCACCATCAACACAAAGTAAGGAAGAACTTGTAGAGGAAGAAGATAAGATAACAGAAACAGAGGAAGAACTACAAAAGAAATTAAGCGCCACGGCAAATCCCGAACCTCCCGAAGATGAAAGTGTCTTACAGGCCAAGTCTGATAATGTCCACAATGGAGTATCCTCAGATTTACAAAACGGTCTTAATTCGTCAAAAGGGAAAGGAAGTTCATTAACAAATGATGTAAGTAACTCAATGGGATCTGCTATGGGAACCGATTTTAGTAATATTAGAGTGCATACAGATGACCACGCCATACAAATGAATAAAGAATTAGGCGCGCAGGCTTTTACTCATGGAAATGATATCTATTTCAATCAAGGAAAGTATGATACTAATTCAACATCTGGGAAACATCTGTTGGCACATGAGCTTACTCATACAATACAACAAGGAGCGGCTGTTAGAAAGAAAGAAGATAAATCAGGTTCAGATAACGTTCCAGATATTCAAAGAGCACTTCCTGCCTTGGCAGCACCGGTGGTAGTTTGGGGAGGTCGGTACCTTGCAGGCAAACTTGTGCGTTGGGGTATTAAAAAAGCATTCGAAGAAGAAAAAGATATGGTCAATTACGGGGCTTTGATCATGAAGAAGCTACTGGAAATACCTATTGATCTACAAGGAAAAACAAAATTTGCACCCCTACCACACGTAGCCAACCACATACAGTCTATTAGTCTAATGGTAGATTGGTATAACAATAACAAAGATATTGCCAAAACATTTGGTGTTAAGTTTAAAGGTGTCATTAACAATGGACCAAAATTGAATATTAAATTTGGCGATATGGGATCAAGAAATGGAGTTCCAATACGTTGGCACGAAAGTACTCAGACCTATGAAATGAAACCTCATTTCTTTGAGATCAATCACGCTGCTTTTGATACTAAAAAGAAAAAAGATACTACATATTTGGGTATTGGAATAGATAAATCAGATAGTAGTATCTACGGAGGAATTGCACTTTTACCTAAGTCGTTGTTACCAATGGCAGCCAACAAAGTTTCTATGAAATTCCTTATGGATGAAGAAAGACTCACAAAACTTGTTTTTGGTAATGACTACAATAAAGATACATTCACCAGGGTGAGCTATGAAAATAAAATAGACAAAGGGAGATTGACCTTTATCGTTAGCGGGTATTATGATGTGGGTGGAGGTCAAACAATGGTAGGAGCCTTTGTAATCTACAATAGTGACCATGCCTGGAAAGGAAATCTACTTCTTGATGTAAAAAGCTTGAAAAAGAAAGAATTACCAGTAGAAAGAGATTCTTTTTCTAGTTTGACGAGCGTGATAGAAGATATGGAGCTCGATAAAACATGGAATTTTAATAACATAACAGCATCCTTAAAAGCGTCCTATTATAATGGAGTGTTAGAAATTAGAGGTAAGGCAAAATATCTACCCAAAAAAGAAGATAATAGTAGAATTAAAAGTGCTGAAGCCACCCTATTAGTCACAAACAAAGAAAAAGCTTGGGCACAGGTACAACAACAATTACCCGAAAAAGAAAAAGGTGAGCCATTACATCTTCCATCATTAGATAAGTCCACTGGTGAATTAGCGATGGTAGGATGGGGTTCCGTAGAATTAAGTATCGTTAAGGATGACAAAGGTAAAGATTTTATTACAGGAAAAGGAAGTCTGGTAGTAGACCCAGATGGACATCTTACAGTATTTGGAACAGTACGTGTAGAATCTCGCTATACATTGATGGAAGAAAAAGGCATTGACTGGGAACCAATTTCACCAAAATTAGTTAAAGAGTTTGGACCATTCTTTGTTAGAATACCAGGGATTCCTGCAGGCTTAAATTTTACAGGAAAAGGAGGGCTTTATTATAAGTATATGTTTGGACCCCTTACATTATACGATATAAAAATAGCAGGTATATACTCAACAAATCCAGATATAAATAAAGAACTTTCGGTATCTGCTCGTTTAAATTTATCTGCATCGCTAGATGGTAAAGTAGGTGTCACAGGTAGAATGGCAGCCAGAGTAGGTACTAGTTTCCCATATCTTGGAGTCGATGTAAGTGCCGTAGAAATGAATGTAGATGGGACAGCTTCCCTACAAGGATATTCAGATTTTGAATTAACTTTAGGTACACGAGAACAAACAATTACTGACGGTAAAGTTCCCAGACATTTTGTTAAAGGAAAATTATTAGTCGCAGGAGAATTATCACTAGGATTAGAAGGGAAAATTCATTTCGAAGTGCTCTATGGTAATCTTGCAGACAAAACTATCAAAGGAAATTGGCCAATAGCCAATACTGGTGTTGCCATAGATTTTGATTACAATATTGGAGATGAAATCTCTATGGAAAAATTAAAGGAAATTATTAACATCAAGAAAACGAAGTTCGAACGCAAAAACTTTGTACGAGGGGTATTAAAAAACAAAATGCCGAAAGAGAAAAAATCACCGCTAAAAGGTGGCTTTTATGATGAAAAAGGTAAAAAGATAAGTAAGATTGGTGATAAACCTTTACCACCAGAAGAGCCAATAACGCCAGTAAAAATTAAAGATGACTTTAATATGGAAGGAGAATGGCATTATCTTGAAGTCGAAATAGGAGCTCCGGGTCAGGATGTAATACTTAAAATGGCAACAACCCCTCAGTTACTACTAGAGAAAATTGACGATCATAAAGAAGAAATAGGTAATGCATTAAAAACAACAACCGATAAACAAGAAGAGAAACGATTAAAACAAATGCTAAAAGACGTGAAAGAATTACGCAAAAATGCTTTTGAATTAATACAACGCCTTATACGATTAGGAATAGATCCTAATGAGAGCAATGACAAAGGTGATCTTCCTGGTTTCGAGGATTTAGCAGATCAAATTGCAACTTATGGCCGCAAATACGAGCTTAGTGATTTAAGTGATCCGTTGGCACCTCCTGCACAGCCTTCAGAAGGTTTGGGAGACGGTAGTTTTGATTATCCAATACCCATACGATGGACCAAAAGAAGTTGGCACAATCCAATTACCTTAAGACCAAAGAGAACTGCCTGGACAAAAAAAGGTGAAAAAGCGCCACCAGATGAAGCTATTACGGCAAATATGGATGAGAAAACAGAAATAGAAATAGCTCCTACTCAATATATGGGTAATAGATATAGGTCGTACCCGGGACAAAGAGATACAGAACGAGAAGTCGATGGGGAAAAGATAAAAGTGATTAAGATAGGAGTTGATAGTAACTTTGAACCAGACGAAGGCAAAAAACTTCACAGGGTTAGTTCTAGAGGTCGAAGAAGAGGTATGGAGGGAAGGTTTAGAACACTACTAAAAAATTATCAATATGATTGGAGTGATATGAGTCCCGATCATGTTCAAGATTTAGGATGGGAAGGGCCGGATAGTGTAGAAAACTTATGGCCCCTCTATCGCGATATGAATGCAAACATTGCAAATTATATCTACCACCAACAAGTAGAATACGTTGAAGAAGGAGAAATAAGGCGCGATAGCCCCATGTATATGACAGGCAAATGGTTTATTATCGATTCTATTGGGTAATTATAAAAAACAATGAAAAGTACTATTGAAAAAATCTGATTCAAATACCAAAACATCTGGAAATACTATAGTCCAAAAAAAACAAGAACCGTTCTTTAATAAAGAAGGGCAAAATAGTTTTTTCTCAAAATCAGAAGCCTCCGAGTCATTTTTCAACCCTAATTCGGTTCAGACTAAACTTACTGTTGGTCAACCTAATGATAAATATGAAAAGGAAGCCGATGCTACAGCAGATAGCGTAGTAGATCAATTAAACAATTCTGGTACATCATCAAGCAATTCAGAAACCAAAAACTCTTCAAATGTATCAAATTCTGGAACAGCCATTCAAACCAAACCTTCTATCGTTGACGATCAGGAAAAATTACAGAAAAAAGATGAAGAGATAACAGAGGATCCTCAAGGGTTACAGCGCAAACCTATTTTTGAAAGTAATACAGAGCCAGAATCAGAGTTACAAGCCAAAGTATTACCCGATGTACAGAAAAAAGGAGAAGACGATTCGGGAAGTGCAGATTTACAAAGTCGTTTGGACAACAGTAAAGGTGGAGGTAGTCCATTACCGTCAGATACCCAAGAAAGTATGGGATCTGCCATGGGGGCAGATTTTAGCAATGTAAGAGTGCATAATGATAGTGATGCTGCAGAAATGAGTAATGATCTTGGTGCTCAGGCATTTACTCATGGTAGTGATATTTATTTTAACGAAGGAAAATACAACACCGATACAACTGCGGGGAATCATTTATTAGCACACGAATTGACGCATACGATGCAGCAAGGTGCATCAAAACCTGCTGTTCAAAAAGTTGAAGAAACCCCAGCTGCCAATACAGAAGAAGTGGCTCCAACCAGACCGACAACTCCTTTGGATATTACCCATAGACTTGAATTAACCAATGAATGGGCATCTTACTTGGATTATGAGTATAATAACAGGCGTAGAGGGCAACGAACTTTTGACCTGGAAGTGAAAATTGGCGAGCGTTATCGAGGAACAATTAAGGTTAATAAAAAAAGATCAACAGCCGAAGGTGAAACTGCAAAATATGAATTAGCCGAAGGAAACCACAAATACCTGAATGTTTCGGGATGGAATTTCCTGGATCCGATGCGTGAAGCGGGTGTAGAACCCATTTTGGTACTCAATAGATTTGGTGATGATCAAACCACCACAGGATTTTTGAGTGTGAAAATGGGAGGAAATCCAATCACAGGAGATGTGCAAGGATTCATTAGAGGACTCAATAGTAAGCTTGAACAAATGCAATTTTTGGGAATTGATCCTATAAATGTTGATGGCCTGGAAAATAAGTTTGAAAACGGTCGCCTCGTCTTTCAGGTAAGTGCATTAAGTACTGTTGTTGATGGATATCTGGAAGCAGGCGGTGGAATGGGTATCACGGGAGAGACGTTTACCTTTAATCTTAATGCAAATGTGAGTATCGCCGGACTGGCAGAAGGAGAGTTTACTGTAGCCAGAGGAGAAGATGGAAAACTTAGCGGTCGTGGAGAAATACGTGGTGATATCGCAAATGTACAGGTAACTGTTATTGCCGAATATATTGAAGGAGTTGTAACCATACAAGGTACAGGTAGAATAGAATCTGAAAAATTCTCTGGAGAGATCACTTTCCTCGTTACCGATGCAGCAAGATCAAGACAAATGATGAACGCGGCACTAGGTGTCGAAGCAATGGATGCTCAAGCAGACGCACCACCGGCTCAACAACAAGAAACGCCAAAAACAAAGAATAACCAGGTGCTTGCAGGTTGGGGAGAAGTAAAAGCAACGATAACTCCTTGGCTAGAGGGTACCGCAAAAGTAGGAATCGATAACCAGGGTCATGTAACTATTGTAGGAGAGATTGTTGTTCCCGATGAGATCGAACTCATGGAACAACGTGGTAAGAAAGTTCAGATTTTTGATGTTGAGATCAGAGCCGGATACGGAATCCCACTAGTAGGACAAGTATTTCTGTTTGCGGGTATAGGAATGTTTGTGAATGCAGGATTTGGGCCACTGGTACTTAAAAATGTAGGCTTTACAGGAACCTATTCTACAGATCCAACCGTATTACAACAGTTTAGTATTACAGGTACCCTAGGCATTAATGCCTTTGCGGTGTTAGGTTTAGAAGCAGAGGCTGGTGTAGGAGTTACACTATTAGGTCATGATGTTAAGGCTGGCGTTAATGTTACTGCTGCAGCAGGATTGAGGGCATATGCCGAGGCGACACCAACCTTTGAATACAGTGAAAGTGCTTCGCCAGAAGGAGGAAAAGTAGGAGAATCCAGGTTAAAAGGACATTTTGAGGCTGCAGCTCAACTATTTTTACAACTCTCGGGTGCATTGTTCTATGAATTGGATAGTCCGTGGTGGTCACCAGCACCCGACGGTAGAGAAGAGTACCCATTGGGAGAAGTACAATACCCAATTGGGGACAGTATGGGAATAGGAGCCGATGTAGACTGGCTAGTAGGATCAAGTGATGCACCAGAGTTAACATTCTCACCCGTAGAATTTGATCCAGATAAGTTTACGGCAGATGTCATGGCAGATCCACCCCCAAGACGTATGGGAGATGCAGATGCCAATCCCGATGGTCAATGGCAGGATGGACAAGAAGGAAACCAAAATCAAAATCCTGAAGTTACAGGAGATGGAGAAGGATTACCGCCAAGTGGCCGCAGAGAAGAAAACTTGCGTAACCTACCAGATGAACAAAAATACATGCGGGCACTGGATGAAATGTCAAGACTTGAAAACGCAGATCCTAAACCCACAGAAGGGGTGGTAGAAGCCAAAGCCAGACGTGTAAAATCCAAGTATGGGCTGGATCAAATACAATTGCGCGATAAACAAGACGATAACGTATCAATATTTGTAAAACATGCCAGAGAAGATAACGGAAGGCATTTGTTACGGGTACCATTAATGAGTGAAGCCGAGCGTGCTCAATTATTGGCAGATGCCATAAGAGACCTTCGCTCAAGGGAGGCAAATGCCGCCGGTGAAGATGGAACCATCGAAGAATCTGCAGCACAATCTATGTTGCAAGCATGGCACAGGGCGCATCCCGTAGTAGAAGGTGCCAGAGTCATCGATGGTGGTGAAACATGGGATTACTCGATTGATATAGGAGATCGTGATAATACTGAAAGAGGAAAACGTAAAAAACAAGATGCCGATGCCGATTTACAAGCCGGCGATGGAGAAATTGGTAAGGTAGCAAGGTTTGATGCCGATGGTGAAAATCATAGAATTTGGATAAGAGTATCTGGAA
Source organism: Aquimarina gracilis (assembly GCF_035285365.1). Taxonomy (NCBI): domain Bacteria; kingdom Pseudomonadati; phylum Bacteroidota; class Flavobacteriia; order Flavobacteriales; family Flavobacteriaceae; genus Aquimarina; species Aquimarina gracilis. The sequence continues at coordinate 483,120 of NZ_JAYKLX010000003.1, forward strand.
ATCAAATTGATGCCATGATCGCCAGTTCACCAATGATGATATCTGAAAGGCTTAATGATTGGAGATCGCGATTAGAGACATTAGACAATGCTAGAAAGAGAGTTGCAACTGGCTTTTTAGACTCGGCTGCATATTTATATGAGAAATTGCAAAATGAAGCAATTAAAGCTAATGAAGAGTTGTCACAAGCTACTGCAGATCCTACAGCAGAAAGCACTTCTGAAGCTGTAGAAGCAGATAATGCCGTAGAAGCAACTCAAGATAGAATGATTTCAATATTTAAAAACCTGTTTACTATATTTGGAGATACAGATAATGAAGATTCTATGTATCTCGGATTTGATAGGGATATAGTAGCAAAAACTCACTTAAAAGCTTCAACAATGCTACTTCAAGAAGCCAAACCAATTTTTGAAGCCAATAAAGCATTAAGAGAAACAAATAAAAATCAAGGGTTTACATCGTGGTCTGGATTGGTTAATAAGTTGAAAAATGACGCTCCAAGAACTAAACAAGTTGTAGAGAAGCCTATCACTAATTCTGAAGAATATGGTACTTATGTTAAAGGTCAGGTAGAAAGAGCGGCTAATAAAGTGATGGATTCTTCATTAAGCGCTACAGAGAAACAGCAGATGATCGATCAAAAGATTACTGAAATTGAAGGAGGTCAAGCCAGAAATGCTTTTGCAAGTCTTAGAGATCAGGTATTTGAAAGAGAGAAAGAGCCGATTTCTAATCAACGTCTAGAATCTGTATTTAAGGGAGAAGAGGGAGAGCATGATCAGTACAAAATTCTAGAATCTACAGTAGATTATGATGGTACTACCGATGGTAAATTGGTGGTTAATTACCATTATACAGTACAGATAGGGGATCAACCGCCAGAGAAGAAAGAATTTACGGTTACCATACAACAGAATCAGCTGGCAAGTGGGGCACGGGTTACGAATCATACTATCGATGGAAGAAATTTGGCAGTCAAAGAACCTGGTACAAGAGGTAGAACTGTTTCTGCTAGTAATGCCGATAGTAGAGAGGCAATACAAAATGCAGCAACAGGAAGCAGTGCCAATCGTGAAAACGTGTTAAACGTTCCAGATCCAGAGAATCGAGATCAAGTTATGGAGGAGATGAGAGATCAATTTAAAGATCAGGTAGACGATACAACAATTAAATTTAATGCCTCGCATTTGATCGCAGATTGGTTCCAGGGATCAGGGTATTCTCAGGCACTCAACCTAATAACTACTTCAGAGCATTATAACAAACAAATAATGTTTGGAGCCGAATCTGAAATAAAGAGGCTGGTAGCTAATGAAGAAACTAAGTATGTTACAATCCTTAAAAAAGCAAAATACATTACCTTTGATATCAATGTTGCAGCCGAATGGATGGCTATTTCAGATAGCACTGTAGCAGATACAATCGCAGCAAGAACGGCAGAAATCTCTGGGGAGACGCCCGATCAAAAAAGAGAACGATTACAACAACTGCACAATGCACTTGCCAGGGATAGAGATCCTAAATTTTGTAATTCAATTGTATACAACGTTGGCAAAATACACCTAAAAGATAAAGACGGGAATCTTGTTGAGAGTAAGGATGTGGATATTGAAGTAGAAATAGGTCAGGATACACACTTAAAAGAAATATTAAAAAAACAATAGCTTTAAAACAATGAAAGAAGTACAAGAGTTAATAGATAACTTTTCTCAGGATGAGGCCCTAGCATACGACGCTAAAAAAAAACCAGATTATGAATTTGCAAATCAAGCTTTAAGAAATATGCATCAGCACACAATTAGTGCATTAGCAGGCCAAATGGGGTTGATTTATAAAACAAAGAATGAAAGTGATGAGTATTATGAAAAAAAGAAAAATAAACCAGCCTACAACCCAAGGCATTTATTTAAAATAAGTCATTATAATCATCAGAAATATGGTGAGGTATGGATTGCATATGTTTCTACTGTTAATCCCGATCCCGACATAAAACTTTTGAGTCACGCATTTTTTATTGTTAAGGAAGATGGTGATTTAAAAATAGCACGTATATACATATATTCTAACCAAAGGGGAATGAGCACAACTTATGACTGGGAAGGGTTAAATGGATATCAAGATTTAACATTTGAGTCATTAGGAGAATTAATAGAAGTGAACAGAATATTAGAACCTTTGGATTATCAAGATTCACTAAAACTTTATTTAGAAGAAAAATAATTATAGAACACACATAAAATCTTAAAACCAATGGCAACAGATAATAACTATACCCCAACAGAAGTTCAGATATGGAATAGATTAACCTGCGATGCCATACACTATGTAGGGATGTCACCAACGGTGGCGGCAAGGGCATTGGCAATGGTACATACGGCAATGTATGATGCATGGACCAACTATAATGACGATGGCGATGAGGTAAGCACCACCACAGGAAAGCGTTTACAACGCCCTGGACATGAGTGCAAACCTCGAAATAGAGAAACCGCCTATAGTCATGCAGCATATACGGTATTGCAAGAGCTGTTTTGGCTCGACCTACCTGCAGAGAAGAAAAATATATTTCGGGATTTTATGCAGCAATGCAATTTTGATCCCGATGATAAAAACCTGGAACCCGATAATCCCGCTGGTCTCGGTAATCTTTGTGGTAAACTTATTATTGATTGTCGATCCGGGGACCGCGCCAATCAATATGCTACACTAGAGGATGGCAGGTATTCAGATTTTGCCAATTATTGTCCTATAAATCCTCCGGTACCACAACCGCTTAAACACGAAGACAGGTGGCAACCACAATTGGTAGATCATAAACCCCAAACATTCTTAACGGCGCATTGGGGATTGGTAAAACCTTTTGCGTTAACGTGGCCCGGTCAGTTTAGACCACCTGCTCCTGCTCCTTGTAACGAAAAAGCATACAAGATACAGGCAGATATGGTAATTCAGTACAGTGCATGCTTAACCGACGAACAAAAGTTGATTGCCGAGTTTTGGGCAGGAATGCATGAAGATAAGTTTGCAGATTCTCCAAAAGATGGCGATCCTAATCGCACCGCTACACCACCAGAACAATGTTGTAGACAGGCACGATACCTTTCTAGAATGTATGGGCACAAAAACTCGTTTGATATCAAAATGTTTTTTGCTCTTGGTAACGCCTTGCTTGATGCGGGTATTGCAGCCTGGGATTGTAAAGTATATTATGATTATGTGCGACCCATATCTGCAATTCAGGATTTGTATCGTGGTAAAAGTATTGAAGCTTGGGGAGGTCCTTGCGAAGGGACCAAAACCATAGAAGGCGAAAATTGGATACCATACATTCCAACCCCTCCTTTTGCAGAATATGTATCAGGGCATAGCACATTTAGTGCCGCTGCAGAGGAAGTGCTGTCTAGCTTTTGTGGTAGTGGAAAATATGGAGAATCAGTAACGATCCCCAAAGGTGGATCTAAAATAGAACCCAATTGTACCCCTTGCGAGGACACGACTCTCGACTGGAAAACTTTAAAAAGTGCTTCAGATGAAGCCGGGATTTCAAGGTTGTTTGGTGGAATCCATTTTAAAGATGGAGATATGGAAGGACGTAAACTAGGCAATAAAGTGGGATGCGAAGTTTGGGAAAGAGTGTGCCAATACTTTAATGCAGAATTAGGATAAGAAATAAAAGATGTTTTTCCAATCAAGTTTGTGTATATTTATAAGAATACCAGCTTGATACTATTTATATAGCATATAATACACCTATGAAAGTAATCTCAGTAGCAAATTTTAAAGGAGGCGTAGGCAAAACTACAACGGCGATTAATCTGGCTGCAGGGCTACAAAAGAAAGGTAAAAAAGTATTGTTGATCGATGTCGATCCTCAAGCCAATCTTACTCAGTCATTGGGTATAACCGATACTATAGAAGATTCAATCTATACAGTGCTGCGTAAAGAAGCGTTTGGTGAAAAAACAAAGATTACCGAGGTTTTGATCCAGGCTTCTGGACTGGATTTGATTCCTGCTTCTCTGGATTTGGCTGGTGCCGAATTAGAATTGGCAAGTGTGTATGGAAGAGAACAAATTTTGGCACAATTAATCAAACCTATTAAGTCGTATGATTATGTGCTTGTAGATTGTCCTCCTTCTATGGGGATGCTTACTATTAATGCATTGGTGAGTAGTGATTTTGTATTAATTCCGTTACAGGCAGAATTCTTGCCACTTAAGGGAGTAAGAAGTTTTTTAAGCCATTTTGAATTAGTAAAGAAACTAAATAAACAAATTAAACTTATGGGGTTCGTACTTACAAAGTATGATTACCGCAAAAAAATGAACCAGCAAGTAAAAAAAGAGCTAGAAGATGAATTTAATAAGGAAATGATCTTTAAAACTCATATTCGTAGCAATATTGCACTTGCTAATGCCCAGGAAAGAGGGATGGATATTTTTAACTATGATAAAAACTCAAACGGAGCACAGGATTATAAAGAGTTAACTAAAGAGTTTTTGTCAAAATTTTAGATGAACTAAAAAGTGTAGAGAGATGAAAAGTACATCACGTAGCCGTCGGAACAAACGTCCTCATAATAATGAAGGAAAAGAGCATAAAGAGACATCTTTCTTTTCTAAAGAAAATAAACAACCATTTTTTAATACTGCCAATGGGAGTGCAGTTCAAACAAAATTAACGGTTGGTCAACCTGGCGATAAGTATGAGAAAGAAGCAGACAGTGTGGCTAATGCTGTAGTTGATCGAACATCAAAACCTAATATTAATGGAGCAGCCAATGGAATACAGCGAGAATCACTAGCTACTCCACAAGAAGACGAAAAGTTGGGTACAGCAGAACAGCGCATGGAAGAAGACAAACTGGTACAGGAAAAACCAAAGGTTCAGAAAATGAATGGTGAAGAAGAAGAGGCCGTACAGATGCAAGAGGAAGAAGATCCTGTTCAAGCCAAAGAAGAGGAAGAAATGGTAAACAAAATGGAAGAAGAAGAGGAGTCACTACAGATGATGGGTGAAGAGGAAGAAGAACCTGTTCAAATGATGGAAGAAGAAGAGCCGGTCCAGACCAAAGAAGAGGAAGAAATGGTAAACAAAATGGAAGAAGAAGAGGAGTCACTACAGATGATGGGTGAAGAGGAAGAAGAGCCTGTTCAAATGATGGAAGAGGAAGAGCCTTTGCAAGCTAAACACAAAAGTAAAAGTGGTGGAAAAAAAACAAACTCGGCATTATCGGATAAAATAAAAAACAAAGCAGGAAGTGGCAGAAAACTACCAAAACCTGTACAAAAAGAAATGGAAGGACATTTTAATAAAGATTTTAGCGATGTCAATATACATACCGGCAAGGATGCTGTAGAAATGAATGAAGCCTTGGGAGCACAGGCTTTTACTCACGGAAAAGATGTATATTTTAATGCTGGTAAATACAATCCAGATGCTACAGAAGGAAAACGATTGTTGGCGCATGAATTAACGCATGTGGTACAACAGAATAAAAAGGATTCGACCAAGAAAGCTTCAGAATAGCTGAAAGCTCTTTTATTTTAAGAAATATAATGACAATGAGCAATAATGCTGAATTTGATTATCTCAAGCAATTAATTCAATATCGATTACAAACTTATTTTAATAAAAATACGATTACCGTTGAGCCCAAACTACCATCGTTAAAAGAATGGGAATTGCATGTTCCCATAATTATAAAAGATGCTCAGCTTAGTGACATAGAAAAAACAATAATCATTTTGGCATTGTCTCCGCACTTCGACAGTGGTTTTTTGGATACAATTATTCAAGATGAATTATCTTCTAATGGAGATTTTCCAAAATTAGGAGGTGTTCGTGGTAAAAATTTTCGTGGTTTCCTTCCTACCGGCGAAACAGCTATGTTCTTATTAGGGGGTAATAGTCTTCAAAAGAGAAGAGGAATTCAAGAAATTTTTGATACCGATCATTTTTTTGCCAAAAAACGTATTCTTTGGTTAGAAGAAGCTCCCGAAGGAGAACCAAAAATGAGTGGAAAGATTGTTTTTTCGCAGGAATATGTCGAACTCTTTTTGCTGGGAAAAGTAAGTCGACCAGCATTTAGTATGAAGTTTCCTGCTCAAGTCATCGAAACCGAGATGAATTGGGATGATTTGGTTCTTAATGGCGAAACGCTTTCTCAAATACAAGAACTACAAACCTGGATTTCCCATGGTAATACATTGCTTAATGAGTGGGGGATGTATAAAAAACTGAAACCAGGTTATAGAGCCTTGTTCCATGGGCCACCGGGTACCGGAAAAACGTTAACAGCTACGTTGCTGGGTAAATATACAGGAAAAGATGTGTATAAAATAGATCTCTCAATGGTGGTGTCCAAGTTTATTGGAGAGACTGAAAAAAACTTGGCCAATCTACTGGCCAAAGCCGAGAAAACCGAAAATATATTGTTTTTTGACGAAGCCGACGCCTTATTTGGTAAAAGAACCAATGTACGTGATGCCCACGATAAATATGCCAATCAAGAGGTGTCTTATTTACTACAAAGAATTGAAAGTTATAAGGGTCTGGTTATATTGGCTTCAAATCTTAAAAGCAATATTGATGATGCTTTTGTTAGGCGTTTTCAATCAATTATACATTTTCCACTTCCAAAATTTTCAGAAAGATTGGCGATCTGGAAAAAAGCTTTTCCTTCAAAAATAAGATTTCATTCAGATGTTGATCTTACCTTAATTGCACAACGATATGAATTGTCTGGTGCAGAGATTATGAATATTGTTCAATATGCTTGTCTTTGTTCGCTAAAAGCAAATAAGAAAACCATTTATCAAACGGACATCATTAATGGGGTTCAGAGAGAGTTTCAAAAAGGAGGAAGAGTAATGAGGTAATACCTGGTAAAAAGATTTCTTCTTTAATAATTATATGAGTGTTTTGAATACATATAGGATTTTTTCTTTATCATCCTATAAATCCTTTTAAAACTCACAAATTTTTGGATAACCTGTTTCTATTCCACAAACAAAACTTCCGTATCAAAATAAACGAATAACAATTCAACTTCATTTAACGACGGTTGAACATAAAGTCGTTTTATTTTTTGTAGAACAATCACAAATTTGAGTCATTAATTAAACCAAACTTTTAAACTATTCATTATGACTCCTTCAGAAGTTTTTTCAGTAGCAGGAATGATTACAATGCCTATGTGGCTTTTGATGATTCTGTTGCCCAAATGGAAAGTCACTCGTTTCTTAATCGATTTCAAAGTAATTCCATTATTACTATCATTAATATATGCCCTCTATATTTTTCTAGCCATACAAATAGGAGGATGGATGGATTTTGGAAGTCTAGGTTCTGTAATGACTTTGTTTACAGAAGAAAATGCTGTGCTTGCCGGATGGGTACATTATTTGGCTTTCGATCTTCTTATAGGTATGTGGATGTTGGATCAGAATAAAAAACTAGGAATTCATCAAATACTAATGGCTCCTTGTCTTTTCGCAACATTTATGTTTGGTCCGGTAGGGTTTCTTCTCTTTTTCATTATCAAAACGATCAAAAAACAATAGTTATGAGTGACCTAAATAAAGTATTAAATACAGTAAAATCATCGAGTCCAATACTTTTTGGAATTGTAATGATTCATTTTTTCTTAGCTTTCATCTGTATAGGCGGACTATTAATAGATGACAGGATGTTAATGGGAGTGAATGTTTGGGTCAAACCTCTCAAATTCTCTATCTCTGGTGGGATTTATATTTTGACTTTAGGATATCTGATCACTCTATATCCATTCTCCAAAAGAAAGAAAAATGTAATTAACAACATGGTTTCTTGGACATTACTAATAGAAATTGGAATTATTTTTTATCAAGCAGCAAGAGGTGTAAAATCTCATTATAATCAGAGTAGCCTGTTTGATGGATTGCTTTTTGCGGCCATGGGAATATTGATAGCAATAAACGTTTTAATTATGGTTCTATTTATCATTGAGACTATTAGATTGCAATTAGGGGCAACCAAATCTGTACAAGTTGCCATATTAATAGGTTGGGTGGTAGTACTTTTTGGTAGTTGGGTTGGCGGACAGATGATTGGACAGATGTCACATAATGTTGGTGTGGTAGATGGTGGGCCTGGGCTACCATTGGTAAATTGGAGTACCATTGCCGGTGACTTGAGAATAGCACATTTTTTCGGATTGCATGGTATACAAATAATTCCGTTATTCGCATTATGGCTATCCAGAAAATGGAATACAGTGCATAGAAATCAAATCGTTGCAGTGATTATTTTTGGGTTGTTTTACGCAGGATGGATTGGTTTTACTTTTTATCAAGCTAAACAAGGAATACCGCTAATTAAGATGTAATAAAATTATAATGTTAGTCAATAAACAAAAAAGAATAAAATATTTAGGTTTTGATGACTTTTGGTTTATTGTCATAGGTGTTTTTGTTCTTAGTTTTGTAACAGACTATCTTTTTAGTAATTCTTCTTTTACTCGTTTGCCTTTTGTCGAGGCTGTATTAAATTGGAGTGTGTCGCTTTTTTTTTCGACTTGCGATTGGTTTATTCTTAGGGGAATTTTGATTTATTTTCGTAAAAAATATCCAGCCTTAAAAGATAGTGTAAAACGAAATTTATTATTATTTCTTACTATCATTAGTACAGTTATTATAGTGGATTTTGTTGGAGGAGTGCTTCTGTCATTGATGTGGGGTGTAAACTATAACCCCGTATCAAGATCCAAAATAGTTTTACCGGTTGTGGTGATAAGCACGATGACTATGGCTATATACGAAGCGGTTTATTACTATATACAACTCAAAAAATCCGTAAGAGAAGAAGAACAGACAAAGCGAGCTATTGTACAAGCGCAATTGGATACTTTACGAAATCAAGCCCAACCTCATTTTTTGTTCAATAGCCTTAATACCTTACGAGATATAATTGATCAAAACTCAAAAGAGGATGCAAAGCAATTTGTAGATAAATTATCTGATGTGTATAGATTTATACTAGAATCGGGGAATGTAAATTTAATCTCACTTAGAGATGAATTGAAATTTGCTAAAGCTTATATTCATATACAATCTGAAAGATTCGGGGATAACCTGAAATTGAATTGGAACATTTCTGATACTTCGTTGAACTATATGATAGCCCCTATGAGTTTACAACTGTTATTAGAAAATGCCATAAAACATAATGTGGTTTCCAAAATGAAACCATTGGTTATTCATGTAAAAACTGAAGATGATCGTTTGGTGGTTGAAAATAAAATTCAGTCAAAATCAACCAAGATGCCATCTACAAAAGTTGGATTAAAAAATATTGAAAAACGGTATGCATTGATTTCTGGCCAACCATTGCAAATCAAAAATGATGGAAATCGATTTATAGTTTCATTACCATTATTGAAAATATCAGATCAAAAGAATAGTTATGAACATATTGATCATTGAAGATGAACCAAGAGCTGTAAATCAATTACAAAGTATGCTCGAATTATGTGGTTTCGAATACGTTTTGTTGGACGTTATCGATACCGTTGAAGATACAATACAGTGGTTTCAAAAATATACAAAGCCAGATTTGGTCTTTATGGATATCCAGTTGGCTGATGGTCTCAGTTTTGAGATTTTTCAGAAAATTGAGATAGATAGTCCTATCATTTTTACTACTGCTTTTGATCAATATGCAATCCAAGCCTTTAAAGTTAATAGTGTAGATTATCTTCTTAAGCCCATTCAGCAAGACGAATTAGATAAAGCGTTAGAAAAGTTTAAGAAATCAAATAGATCGAGTTTGATTGAGCCTTCTATTTTAAAACAACTGCTCGGGAGTATGCAGGTGTCAAAAAGACGAGAAGGTATTTTGGTTAAAGAAGGAGGTGGGCTTGTTCAAATCAAAATTTCTGACCTCTTGTATATATATTCTCAGGATAGCATCACTTTTGGAGTAACGTCTAGCAAAAGATACATCATTAATGAAACCATGGATCAATTATTTGATTCTTTAGATGTTAATGAATTCTTCAGAATTAATCGTGGACAAATTGTTGCCAAAAACTCTATTTCCAAAATAGATTCTTATTTCAATCATAGAGTTAAGCTTTCAGTTATAAATCCTCGTGATCAGGAATTTATAGTAAGTAGACAAAAAACCAGTGATTTTAAAGTATGGATGAATACATAGCGTATTACTGTTCCAGAAACTGTTGCTTTTTTTGTTGATTTACACCTGTTTTATAACCACAATAAACCAAAAATACCAAAAGAAAAAGTTGAGAAATCAAGAAGATGTAAAACAGAATGTCTATAAAATCCTGAACAGGATTATTAACTATAATATTGTGGTTTTTTTTGTTATTAGCACCAAATGCATTTAAAAACGATAAACAATACATGTTTGTAATAATTACTAGTATTGTTGATATCATAAAACCAATATTCGCCGCTAGGTTTTTAAACTTTTTTCTAAGTATTCTTACTAGATAAACCCAGAAAAAGATATAGACGGCAAATAAGATAAAAAAGTAAAACTTTGATATTACGAAATAAGTATCGTGAATATTGATATCTATTGTGCCATTTTTCGAAAAGCTGTCTAACCCAAAAAAACTAAAGTTGAAAAGTACTATAAAAATGGCAGTTGCAAAGGCCCATATCGCTTCTTTTTTCTTAACTTTTTTCATCAGATAATAACGTATAAAATGTATAATATCTCTTATCGGATATGAACCTACAAAATATAAGTTTCATTTTTTGAAACAGGATCTTTTTATTTAACCATTTTCAAAGAATAACAGGTAAAAAGCAAAGTGACTTCTATAATATTGCCATTCAATATCTTTTTATTGATAATATTTGCCCCTAGTTTTTAAAAATTTTAACAAAAACTAAATTTGGGTATCCTATTTTTAGGGATCTTATAATCATTTGGTTTATGCAATTTAATATCCATTCAAAGATTTCATGATTAGGTTTTTGGTATTTTTAATTGGGATAAGTTCAGTTTCGGTTGGCTGGGCTCAAATAAATATCAATGAAAAAAAGTCTTTTGTTGTAGGTACCACTACCGAAGAAATCACCATTGATGGTGACCTAAAAGAGGTGGTATGGAGCAAGCTCATTCCTGCCAAAGATTTTGTGCAGTACTTTCCATCGGATTCGGTACGGGCTAAAGCCCAGACAGAGATTTATATGTGTACCGATAAGAAAAATTTGTATATCGGTGTAAAGTGTTATGCCGAAGGGAATGACTGGATTGTAAATTCTTTGCGCAGAGACTACAGGGCTGGGGGTGCAGATAATATTACCTTTTTGTTTGACACCTTCGATGATGGTACCAATGCTTTATACTTTGGAATTAATCCTGAAGGAGTACTAAGAGAGGGTATAATAAGTAACGGAGGAAATACGTTCCAGGATTTTTCAACTTCATGGGATAACAAGTGGCGAGGAGAAGCAAAGAAATATGATGGATACTATACAGCAGAGTTGGAGATCCCGTTTAGTACGCTTAGATATCCTACACCATCCAAAAAATGGGGGTTTTCTACCTATCGCTTTGATACCCAGTCCAACGAAATTAGTACGCATTCTGGCGTGCCACGAAACCAAATTGTATTTACCTTGGCATATCCTGCAGATATGATTTGGGAAGAAGAGTTAACCACCAAAAGTAGTGCAGTATCGCTGATTCCATTTGTATCTGCCGGTTATAACAAAGATTTTGAGGATGATACCCCAGCAGATGAGTTCCTTGAAGTAGGGGGAGATGCAAAAATTGCACTGTCACCTGGACTTAATTTGGATCTTACTGTGAATCCAGATTTTTCCCAAGTGGAAGTAGATGAGCAAATTACGAATCTGGATCGATTTGAAATATTTTTCCCAGAGCGCAGACAATTCTTTCTTGAAAATGCAGATCTATTTGGGCAATTTGGGTTTTCCAATATCAATCCATTTTTCTCAAGACGTATTGGCGTGGCCGAAGATGTAAATACCGAAGATCTGGTGCAAAACAGGATTTATGGGGGTTTGCGAATAAGCGGAAAACTTGATGCCGATACTCGAATCGGTCTTTTAAATATGCAAACTGCTTCCAGGGAAAATCAAGGGATTCCCGGTACTAATTACGGGGTGGCCGTGGTACAACGAAAATTGTGGACACGTTCCAACATTGGACTCATTGCCGTAAATAAGCAGGTGTTTGATTATGAAAAATTCGACACCCTTGATATTAATAGATATAATCGAATGGTTGGGGTAGATTTTAACTATGCCACCAGAGATAATACCTGGTCTGGTAAAACGTTTACCCATAGTACGTTTACCCCAGATGAAGATGTGGCTATTGCCCAGGGAAGTACCTTGAATTATAATACCCGTGAGTTTGGCATATTGTGGCAGCATGAATATGTAGACGAAGATTATAATGCTGAAGTTGGTTTTGTAAGGCGTACAGATTATTTTAGGATCAGCCCTGTTGCCGAACTACGATATTATCCACAAAACGAATTTTTGAACAATCACACCTATAGTGCCGAGGCCGATATTTTTTGGAGACCTGGTTTTGGGAAAACCGATCACTTCTTTTCAATAGGTTGGGGAGGAGAGTTTGCCGAAAGAGCGACTTTTGGTTTGAATCTGAATCATAACTACGTGTATCTTTTTGACCCATTTGACCCTACAGGAACCGATTCTTTGGAGCTCGATGCCGATCAGGATTTTTCATACTTCAGCTTTACAGGAAATTATCGCAGTGATAGACGCAAGGCGTTCAGTTGGAGTCTAAGTCCGTATATTGGAGAATATTTCAATGGTTGGCGATACGGGACAAGAGGGAATTTTACAATCCGTTATCAACCAAAAGGTTCATTTTCTTTAAATTACGCGGTTAATTATTTTGATCTGCCTCATCTTGACGGAAGCAGAGAAACTTTTTTAATTAGTCCGCGAATAGATTATACCTTTTCTAAAAGTTTGTTTACATCACTTTTTGTACAATACAATTCTCAAGATGACAATACTAATATCAATGCACGAATTCAATGGCGTTTTGCTCCTGTTTCTGACTTAATATTGGTGTACACAGATAATTTCCTAACTGGTGAAGTTGATCCGCTAGATCGTTTTGCATTTGATGTACGTACCCGTTCTATTGTACTTAAGGTTACCTATTGGCTTAATTTGTAGTTAACGGTGTAAGCGATCTAAGATTTCCATTACTTCATTCTTTTTACGAACCGAAACTGGAATGTTTTCTCCATTTTTAAGCATTAAATATCCCCCATCGGTTTTAATAAAAGCACTGATGCATTGCAGGTTTACCAAATGACTTTGATGTACTCTTAAAAACTGATAGTTTTTGAGCATATCTGCAAAATATTTTAAGGTTTTTGTTACAAAGATTTTTTGTCCATCCTGAAGGTAAAAAATAGTGTTGTTACTATCAGATTCACAGCGGATGATATCATCAAGATTTACAATAATAATTTTATCCAAAGTATGTAACGAAATCTTATCAGGTTTTTGCTCTGGCGCTGATAATGTATTTTTCAGAATATTAAGACGCTCACTATTGGGTTGTATTTGTTGTTTTGCTTTTTCTATGGCCTGTGCTAGTTCTTGGTTAGAATAAGGTTTTAACACATAATCAATAGCGGCAAACTTAAAGGCGCGAATAGCATATTCGTCACTCGCTGTTACAAAAATGATTTTTGATTTTAGCTCAGGAAATATTTCCAATACATCAAATCCAGTACCATCACCTAGCATTATATCTAGAAAAAGAATATCGGGTTCGGTATTGCGCAATGATTTTGCTGCTTCAACAACGCTTTGAGCAGTATCTATTATTTTTATTTCCGGATGATTGGTCTGCAAATCACTTTTTAAAAGTTGAAGTGCATCGGCCATGTCTTCTACAATAATTGCTGTTAGCATAATTTTATCAATAGTCAGTTTCTAGTGGAATTTTAAATGCAATCTGTGTTCCTGCAACAACATTCCCTTTATTTATAATTTCCTTAATATTTAATGAATCTTTTCCCGAAATGGACTCTAACCTTTCACGGGTTACAGTAAGTGCCATAGATTGATGGTCGGTATTGGTTTTTGTTTTTTGTGACTGAAAAATACCTTGACCATTATCTTTTACGGTACAATGTAAGAACTCATCGGTTGTATGGAACTCAATTTTTAATTCTCCATCCCTGCTACCCTTTAGAATTCCATGTCTAACGGCATTTTCAACAAAAGGCTGTATAAGCATTGGCGGAATTAGTATTTCTTCAGGGTCCAAATCAGAGTCTATAGAAATTTCATAAGTAAATGGTTTGCTAGCCATCAATTGTTCGATTTCTATATAATGTTTTAAAGTTTGTATTTCTTGATCTAAGGTAATATAATCTTTTCTCGAATTGTATAAAGTTTCTCTTAATAACGTAGCAAATGTATTGATAGTACTATTCATACGTTGGGGATTACTGGTCCCCATAGCTTTTATTCCGTTAAGCACATTAAAAATAAAATGAGGATTCATCTGTAATCGTAGTGCTTTTTGTTCCAAAGATAGTAGGTGGTTTTGCATTTGCAGTCGCTCTCGTTCTTCTTTGTTTTTTTGTTTTACTCTTCGTATATAGGATAGAGCGTATCCTCCCACAATCATTAATATACCAGCCAATACAGCTAGTTGAAACCATGCTTTTTTATATATTGGGCTATCGATAAAAAATCTAAAAGTTACAATGTCAGACTCTTCCCATCTATAATTTCGGGACTGTGCAGAGAAATAATGCGCCCCATAGGCCAATCCTGCCAGGTTTTGCTTGCTTTCTGCTGACCACGGACTCCATTCTGAATTATTTAATCTAAAACGGTATTCAATATCATTGGGATGATCAAGATCTACAGTTTTATAGCTAAATGATAATTCGGTTTGATTGGGTTTTAATTTCAAAACTTTATCGCTACCGATCCACGTATTAAGGTTAATTGAATCTAAACTGCGATACGCTACTTCTACATCTTCAAAAAATAATCTGGGTTTAATGGTAGCTTTTGTACTTTCTGTCGGTTTGTATTTTGTAAGTCCATAAATGGCGCCAAACCAAAGGTTACCTTCATCATCTTTGGTTACTGCATTAAGACAGGTTTCTATTCCTAGGAACCCATCATTACGTCCAAAATGAAAAATATCTACAATATCATTTGATTGATTAAGCTCAATTTTATCTACTCCCCTTTCACTTCCTGCCCATAAATTTCCCTGGTCATCAAATATCATTTGGTAAATGTTATCAGAGTAAGGTTTTTTTCTTCCTTTTAATTTTCGAACAGATACTTTATCAAGATCGGACCACCAGATTCCTCTTCCTGCAGTACCAATAAACATTTTGTCTTTATGAAGAAGTAATGTACTTATAGAAGTTTTTTGATTTAAAACGTTTCCTAGGTGAGTGACCCGTCCATTTTTGATGTATCCAAGATGTCCATTTTGAGTAGCATACCAAATTTTACCCAAAGAATCCTGTGTCATATAACTTATTTGCAGATCCTTAATACCATTTTTTCGATCAAACTTTTTTACTCTTAATAAGCGTTTTTTTTCTTTGTCATACCTAAACCTAATAATACCTGTAGAATATGAGGCAGCCCAAATGGTATTATTGTCAACGAGAATTGTCCTAATCCAGTCTGAAGGTAAACCATTATCTCTGTCTATTACATGATTGGTATATATGGTTTTTTGTATTGTGTCTATTTTTACAATAGAATCATTTTTTGATTTTTTTATGGCACTGCTATCAATAACAATACTATCAAACTTTTTGATCTCTTTAAAAAGCATCCCTTTCCCATCGGTTCCGGCCCATATGTTCCCCGATGCATCACTGGTAATGGTCTTAATTTTTACTTCAGATAACCTTTCGTCTTGCTCTATATGTTGAATTCCTGAGGAATCTATTTTAACAAGTCCAGCTTCAGAATTTGAAGCCCAAATTTCATTCATGGAAGTATGAATAGCATAAACGCGATTCCCCTTTAAGCCCGTATTTTGGTCATAGTGAATAAAGTTATTTTGGAAATATTTATAAAATCCACCACCTGAAGTAGCGATCCAAATATTGGATTGGCGGTCCAAAATACTTTTTCTAATATGCGAAATGGTAAGACCATTTTTTCTATTGATATTTCTTAAATGTTTACGCTTATCGGCATTAACAATGCTAATACCTTCATTGTCTGTAGCAAACCACAGTTCGTTGTCATTATGTACAGAAATGTTGGTTACTCGCAAAGGTTTGGAAATCCAATAGTTTCCATACGATTTTGCATTAGTATTTAAAACCAGCACCCCTTGATTAAATGCAGCAGCAAAAACTTTATTGTTATAAAAGATAGCTGCTGTAAAATCATGAGCACTATGTCGCTCGATTATACTGGCATTTTTTTTAATAGCATTTAGTTTCCAAAGACCTTTATTGGTTGCTATCCAATATAACCTGCCATCAAAAACAATGTCATTAATGATACTAGTATTAATTTTCGGGTTTAATTTTATCTTTCTTAAACCAACATTTTTTTCGTAGCTGTAAATTCCAACATTGGTAGCCAAGTATGTTTGGTTTTTTATTCGACAGATCTTATTAATTCGTGGTCCTTCAAGATTGGTAAATTTGTCTTTGGTTTTTATAGAAAGGCCACGTTTAGTACCAATAAAGAGGCTGTCGTTTACAAAAGTTAGAGCATGAATATAATTGGATTGCAATCCATGGGTCTCATTCCATATTTTAAATTCTTCTCCATTAAATCGACAAAGTCCACCCCCTTGGGTTCCGAGCCATAAATATCCCATTTCATCTTGTATAAGATCGTAGACTTGTGATTGTGGTAAACCATCTTCTAGCGTAAATGCTCTTAACCTATTGTTTTGTGTATAGGCGTCTCCAATAAAAAGCAGCATGAGCACAACAAAAAGAAATATATGGCGGTTTTTGTTCATAAAAGAAACTTGAGGTTGATAACAAATATAATCAAACTGATTTTTGGTTAAAATAGTACGTTTAAAATACTTTAAAAACAAAACCGACAATGCCTAAAAAGGATTGTCGGTATAATAAACAAAAGTTTCCCCCTTTTTGTTTATCAGATTGAGTTGTGTAAAGAATAAAATTTTAGTAACCCGTTATGGCTGTGGCTTTAGAAAAACCTACTGTGGTATTATCATTCCAAGCAAAGCTTTGTTTAAGGTTTACATATTTTATATCTGATGTATTTTTGTAAAAAGTTTGTGTGCGTAAAATATTTCCTGCAATGCCATATTCCTGATTTGGAAATATATATTGATGGTCTGTGTCAGAATTTTCGCAATACACATTTTTAAGTTCGGGTAATTCGATTACATCGTTGTTTTCTCCTACCATAAAATAATATGATTCTACGTGAGCACAACATGCTAGATATTCTACCTCCATCTTAATCACCTCAGAGATCCCTTCTAATCCAGGATTCTCTAAGGTGGTAATAAAGATGTCCTCAAAAAGCTCTGTGTCTGAAATGGTAAGCGTAGATATTATATCGGAGCTCTCACCTGCGCGAACCAAATTAACCACATAAGCAGGGTAATCTTGTCCCTGATCTGAAATTTCAGTAGTAACAATATACTTTTGGGTTTCACTAAATCCTTTCTGGGCATGGATAAACTGAAAACTTTGAAACAGAATAATAATTATGGCTAATTTTTTCATAACAGCTTATTTTGAGGTTGGCTATTTGAATATAAAAGTAGTACCAAAATTGTTGTTTACGATTGGCTATTTAGAATTCGTTACCGTTTAATTAGAATTCGTTTTTTTTGAACAAATGCAGAATTCTCGGTTTTTTATATGTACCTTCAGAATGCTAAAACAATAATCTTAAAATCTTGATTCATATTATCGTATTCAATGGGATATTTGAATTTATAAATCTGTATTAAATGAAAACAATTCGTTACCGTTCACGTGGAGAAGAAGTTCATTATTTGGAAGAAATTTTAACCAAACTAGGCTACAACGTTTATGTGTCTAATTTTTTTGGAAAAGATACGCATGAAGCTGTAAAGGATTTTCAATCAAAAAATAGTTTGGTTGTAGATGGTATTGTTGGTCTTAAATCGTGGTCCAAACTTATTGAAGCAGAAAAGAACTTAACTGTATTTAATGATAAGTTTTTGTCTGAGCAAGACATGAAGGATTTTGCAAATCAATTTGGGTTAGAACTGGCGATGGTAAAAGCGGTAAATGAAGTCGAAAGTAGAGGTAAAGGCTTTTTGGTATATGGTCGTCCGGTCATTTTATTTGAAGGACACATTTTTTGGCGCGAGCTCGAAAAACGAGGGGTTAACCCTGCGCAATATGTTTCTCAACATACAAAAAATGTATTGTACAAGAAATGGACAAGATCTCATTATAAAGGAGGATCAGGAGAATATGATCGCCTTGAAAAAGCGGCAGGAATATCAGATTTATCTGCCTTTCATGATGCAGCTTATTGTGCTGCTTCTTGGGGCGCCTTTCAAATTATGGGATTTCATTATGAACATTTGGGGTATGCTTCTATTGATCATTTTGTATCCGAAATGTATGAACATGAACGAGAACATCTTAAAGCTTTTGGAAAATTTATAGAAAAAACATCCTTCAAAGGCAAAAAATTAATTGACTGGATCAAAGCGAAAAATTGGGCCAAATTTGCAGAAGGTTATAATGGCCCTGGCTATAAGAAGAATAAATATGATATCAAGTTGAAAAATGCCTATGTTAAATATAGTGCAGGTTGATATGTGGTAGTAATGGATAGTAAATACCCGTAGTTATAATCATCTAAAATATAAGTCTTCATTTTAAAGGAGTTTTCAACTATAGCGTTGACAATTAAAGGATTAAAGTAATTTTAGTATCTTTAAGAGATAATCTTCTGTTGTCTATGAAGAACAGGTATCTCTTTGCACTACTTTTACTTACCTTCAACTTTTTTACAGTATTGGGACAAAAGTTTAGGTACATTACCTATAAGGACAAAGATGCTCCTTTTATAAAAGTCAATCAAGTTATACAAGATTCTCATGAGTATATGTGGATTGCAACAGACCAAGGTTTGTATAGGTTTGATGGGAGATCTTTTGAAGATTATAATACTTCTTTGCGTAGCAGATATATAAAATCAATAATCGGTTGGAAAAAAGACACCTTACTTTTTTCTAATGATACTGGGGTTTTTAAACTATTCTATAAAGAAGATAGGCCAGAAATAGTACCTTTTCTTCAGGGAAATACAAGGGAAGAAAGTTTGCATTATCCCGGTAACTTATTCAAAGATACCAAAGATAGGTTATGGATTGCTCAACTTGATGGTAGCATCTTTCTTAAAAATGAAAAAAAAGAGCCCTTGTTTAAACTTACTTTACTTCAAAATCAAAAAACACCCAATTTTTACTTTGCTGAAGATAAATTTGGTACAATATGGATACTTTTACCCCAAGTAGGGTTGTATTATTTTTCTGAATCAGAAAAGAAATTGGTCAAGCATACAGATTTTGAGAATGTTTTTCATTTTTATGTGGAAAACGATACTATATGGTTGATTGGGAATCAGATTTCGAAACTTCAGGTTAGTCCCACTCAACAAGTAATTCATCAAGAACAAGTAGATAATCAGGGACTTTATTTTTATCATATTAGTAAAGATTTGGCAGGAACATTTTTTCTTGCTTCAGATCAGGGAATTTATACATTTCAAAATGATCAAAAATATACCTTAAAAAAAGTATTCGGATCCAATGATCCACACCGGGTAGAGCAACTTCCGTATGAAGCTATTAATCATCTTTATTTTTCTACTGATCAGATCAGACCCGGCGGTAAAGTATGGATAAGTACCTCTAGCGGATTAGGTTTGTTGTGGTCCAGCTTTTTTCAGAATGTATCCGGAATGTCACACGACAATGTATTCAGTATGAGTGCCGGCCCCAATAATGAAGTTTTTATATCACAAGGTAATGTAAATCGAATTACCAATATCGATGGTAACGTGGACTATAATCAAGTTACAGGAATAAATGGAGTAACTGCAATTACCACATATGAAAATAATGTATGGTATGGTACGTCCGACGGAAAAATTATGCATTATAAAGATGAAAATATTCAAACTACTTATGATTTAAAAGATCGTGGTGGAGGTGTGTTTTATATGTTTGCCGATCATATGGGGGAAGTTTGGTTTTGTCAAGCGCCAACTGATCAACCCATTGTGGGAGTAGCAAAAATTGGAAATGACGGAAGACTAACCTTATATGATGAAGCAAATGGTCTGGTAAATCGAATACTTGTAGTTAATGAAGGTGGTCGATCTGAATTATACGTAGCCGGGATTGGTAAAAAAAGTTATTTGTATAAGTACAATAGAGTAACCAATGCTTTTGAGAATAAGAGCTTGGCATTTTCGTTTAAGGTAAGTGGTAATTTTGAAGTTCACGACCTTGCAATTGATCAAAATGGAATTGTTTGGTTAGGAACCACAGATGGTCTTTTAAAGTATGATACAGAAAGGGTACAAAGAGTAGATCTGGGATTATTTACCAAAACTGAAATTCGATCGGTTTGTGTTATTCCCGGTGGAGGGCTATGGCTCGCAACAGATACCAATGGTTTGGTTCATCTGGATAAAGAAGGGAATTATGCCTTTTTTGATGAAAAGAGTGGCACACCTTCAAAAGTGGCTTCTTACCGAAGTATGATTATGGATAGTAGTAATCATCTTTGGGTAGGTACGGCTGAAGGAGCCGTCTACTCATCACAATCAAAACCTAAACCTCTTATTACCAATACACCAATTCTTAACGAGGTATATGTTGATGACAAACCAAAGGAAGTAAATTTCAAACTTAGTTTACCTGAAACCTCTCAAATTAGATTGAATTTTAATTCGATTACTTACCCAGGTGATGATATTAATTATCAATATAAAATTTACGATAAAAACACTTTTGAAGATCAGATAATTGAAA
Organism: Aquimarina gracilis; assembly: GCF_035285365.1. Classification (NCBI taxonomy): domain Bacteria; kingdom Pseudomonadati; phylum Bacteroidota; class Flavobacteriia; order Flavobacteriales; family Flavobacteriaceae; genus Aquimarina; species Aquimarina gracilis. The sequence goes on from NZ_JAYKLX010000003.1 coordinate 504,183, forward strand.
TCCAATGGTCAATGCCCAGTGAAGAGGATCAAATCACGCTCCAAAACCTAAAAGGTCAGAAATATGATTTGTTAATTCGTGCAGAAAAACCAGGAGGGTATTCCTGGAGTGTTCCTTTAAAAATTGATCTTGAGGTGAATAGAAAGTGGTATAAAACATTATGGGGAAATATCTCGATTTTAATCATAGGAATATTTGGATTATGGTATTTTTTACGGTTATGGGTATTTAGAAAAACAAAAAATCTCAAGACTTCACTTTCTATAAAGCAAAAAGAACTTCATGAAAAAGAAGAAGCACTTATTTCCCAAAGAAGAACGCTAAAACATCAAATCGAAGAATTAAAAAATACAGGAACTAATATTTATCTTTTGTATCGTTTACTAAGACAGATTCCAGAAAATAGTTATTGGAGTGAAGCTATTTTGGTTTTGACAAAATTAGTTGAATTACCAACAGGAGTAGATGCTTTTGCAATTGCTTTCAAAAAAGGAGAAGAGTTATGGCACCGTGGTCGTTCTCGAGAAGGTATCGCTATATCAGATCGTAAAGAAGAATTTAACGAAAAGGAAAGTTTAAGTACTTACGTGTTAATAGGGAATAAACCTATACTAATAGGTGATTTTGGAACTGAAGCCGAACAATATATAAGTAAAAAAGAAGACGAGGGTTATTTGTCGAGAATTTTGGTCCCATTTATTCAAAAGCAAGGTAACGAAGCCGTTTTTTGTATTTATGGAAAAGAAAAAAACAAGTTTACACAAAGGGATCTCACATTAATTCAAATATTAACAGCTTTTCTTTCAATCACTATAATAGATGAACTCCGTTAATATAAGTATAAAGGTCAAAGTAAGGCTTTTGTTGTTTTTAATAATGATGATACTCGATGTCGATGCTCAAGCCAGTTTCGTAAAAGATACCCTATTAGTTGGAGTACATCAAGACCCTCCTTTTATTATTAAAAATTATGAAGGCGAGTTTGAAGGACTTTCTATAGATCTTTGGGACCATATTGCCAATGAAATTGACGTTAAATATCGATATGTTGAGTATTCTGATGAGGTAGGTATAGTAAGAGCATTAGATTACAAAGAATTGGACATTTCAATTAACCCATTGGGCAATAGCCCTCAAAGAATTGATAAGTTTGCAGTAAGTCAACCTTTTTATATTTCTAGTATCGGAATCGCTGTAACGACCTTAAGTCGTAGTCAATTTCAAATTTTTGTAGACAATTTTTTTTCAAGAGATTTTTTAAATATCATATTGTTACTGCTGTTGATTTTACTTTCCTTTGGAACGATTCTATGGTTCGTAGAGCACAAACAAAATAAACATCAGTTTCGGCCAGGTGTTTTGGGATTGTTCGATGGACTTTGGTGGGCAGCAGTTACCATGACTACTGTAGGGTATGGTGATAAATCTCCAAAGTCTAATGTGGGAAAGACCATAGCAATTATCTGGATGTTTACAGCCGTAATCATTATTTCAAGTTTTACGGCAACAATAGCTTCTACGCTTACTGTTAATACTTTGGATGCCAAAATCACGGGTCTCGAAGATTTAAAGGCAATTAAAAAAATTGGAATAGTTGGAGCTTCCGAGGGTGAAGACTTTATGCTTCAGCATGAGATGATTCCATATCAGGTGTATAAAACACCATTACAAGCTTTAAGAGCATTAGCAAGAAAAGATATTAATGTAATGATACATGATAAAACCTCAATAGAATATTTACTTCAAACAAATCAATTAGGAAGCAAGGCAACACTTCTACCCTTAACATTTAACCGACAATATCGTAGTTTTATAATGCCAAAATCGCATTCTCATTTTGATGAAGTCAACAAGTTTTTAATAGCTCATATTCAGGATCTTTCCTGGAACGCAATATTGCAAAAGTATAATTTGGATCAGGATTGATAAGGTTTGCATTGATCTTTTTATAATTTTACATCCATGATTGATAATTTCGAAAACGAATTTTTTGGTATTGGTATCCAAAATGGAAAAACCCCTGAGAATCTAGGAGTATTATGGCGCTCTGCTCAAAATATGGGAGCAAGTTTTATTTTTACTATCGGAAACAGATATGCCAAACAAGCCAGTGATACTCATAATGCGGTAAAGGCAATGCCTTATTTTCATTATAATACATTTGAAGATTTTTATCGCCATTTACCCAAAGGCGCTATGCTTGTGGGAGTCGAATTAACAGAAGATGCAGAGCCTTTAGAAACCTTTCAACATCCTAAAAGATGTGTGTATTTATTAGGAGCTGAAGATCACGGATTATCAAAAAAAGCTATCGAAAAATCTCAATTTTTAGTAAAATTTAAATCAGAGTTAAGTATCAATGTTGCAGTAGCTGGTAGTATCATCATGTATGACCGCGGAATTGATAAACCTCGATTTATTCGAGCTGCCCATTGATTTTGAAACTTTTTGCACTCACTGTGATTACGAATTCTTCAATTTTTATTCTATTTTTATACTAACTATAAATTTATGTTCGATACACTTGAAGGCCTTATCGCAAGTTTTAGTTCCTGGGTTTGGGATTGGCCTTTATTAGTATTGCTTATTGGAGGAGGGCTTTTTTTTCTAATTTACTCACAATTCACTCCATTTTTCTACTTTAAACATGCTGTTAATGTTCTCAGGGGTAAGTATGATACAATAGATGCTCCCGGCCAATTAAGTCATTTTCAGGCATTATCTTCGGCTATTGCTGCGACTGTTGGTATGGGAAACATTAGTGGTGTTGCGGTAGCGATAGTAATGGGAGGCCCGGGTGCTGTGTTTTGGATGTGGATAAGCGCAATAATTGGGATGGCTACCAAATTTTACACTTGTTCATTAGCGGTAATGTATCGTTCAAGAGGTGACAATGGTACATTATTAAGTGGCCCAATGTATGTAATAACCCAAGGCCTGGGCAGAAATTGGAAGCCGCTGGCAGTACTATTTGCCCTGGCGGGTTTGGTCGGGACACTTCCTGCATTTACGACTAATCAATTGACACAAACTTTGGTAGATGTTCTAGACCTAAATGAAGAGTTTAAATGGTATATAGGGATAGCCCTTGCCGTAATTGCATCTATAGTTATTTTGGGTGGAATAAAAAGAATTGGGATCGTCGCTAGTAGATTGGTGCCTTTTATGGTGGTACTCTATTTTGTTACGGTTATTACAGTTTTGGTAGTGCAGATTAAAGTTGTTCCCGAAATGTTTATGCTCATTTTTTCCGATGCATTTTCTGGAGAAGCTGCCGCTGGTGGTGCTTTGGGGTATCTTATTAAAACTGGAGTAAAAAGAGCAGCTTTTTCAAACGAAGCAGGAATTGGAACCGCCCCAATGATGCACGGAAATGCCAAAACCAGTGAACCTATTCGCGAAGGATTAGTAGCTATGTTGGGTCCTGCTATCGATACTTTACTAGTATGTACTTTGACCGCTTTGACTATACTTTCTACTGGGGTTTGGCAGCAAACAGATGATAACGGGATATCCTTAACACTTCAGGCTTTTAATTCGGTTTTACCTTTTGGATTAGGAGATATTGTCGTGGTAATTATGGTGTTGGTATTTGCATTTTCAACCTTATTCTCATATTCTTATTATGGAACTACTTGTCTCGGATTTTTAACCAAACCAAAGTATGGAAAGTACTATAATTACATCTATATTTTATCAATAATTATAGCGGCAGTAGTGAAAATTGATTTTGCAATTAATCTCATTGATAGTGCATTTGCAATAATGGCAATTCCAACAGTTTTTTCGGGGTTATTATTGGCACCTAAGGTTAATGCAAGGGCAAAAATTTATTTTAATGCATTGAAGAAGTAATTTTTTGTGGTTTTGATGTAAAGAAATATGGTTAGGTTACTCCCACACGATAAATTCGCTTCTGCGATTCTCCTGGTGTTCTTCTTCTGTACAAGGTACATCATCGATACATTTATTTAATAGTCTTCTTTCCCCATATGCTTTACCTCTTATGCGACGCCAGTAAATCCCTCCTTCTTCTACAAGGTATTTAACAGTTGCACGCATCCTTTTTACACTTAATCTTTTGTTATACCAATAACTGGATCTACTATCGGTATGCGATCTAACTTCAATTTTTAATTTGGGATATTTCTGCATGGCCGAAATGATTTTTTGTAATTCAACCTCGGCTTTGGGGGTAATTACAGAATCATTTAAAGCAAAATAAATAGGTTCTAATTTTAATGTTTTTGAAAGATCATCTCCAACATTTACTTCAATAGAAGTTAGTAATATGTTGTCTGAGTTTAATGGGGTTAAAGGAAGCGATATTTCGTTAACAAATTCAAAACTATCGTCTGTGCTTAAAGATACTTCTCTGGGATTAAATTGATCCAAAGAAGTTCGTATTAAATATTCTTCAGAACATTTTACTTCAAATTCATATTCTCCAAGGCTATTAGACGTGTTTTTAGATATTTTATTACCTTCTATATCTAATAATGTAATATTTACATTCGGTAGACTTTCGTTGGTTTCGTTATTCGAGATGATACCTTTAATGTATTGCTTGCAAGAAGTGATTAAATCTTTGGTTTGTTTGATGCCATAGATATCATCATTTCCTTTTCCTCCTTTTCTATTACTTGCAAAATATCCTATTTTGGTTTCTTCATTAATTACGAAGGTAAAATCATCCTTGGGACTATTGATCGGTTTACCAACATTAAATGCTTTTGAAAACCCAGATTCTTGAGGCAGGCTTACAAAAATGTCTAATCCACCAAGGCCAACATGGCCATCACTAGAAAAATAAAGTTCTCCACTATTACTTATATAAGGGAATGTTTCACGCCCTTCGGTATTGATATTCTCTCCAAGATTTTTGGGAACGCCATATGCTCCATTTGGTAATATGTCTACCACAAAAAGATCCGATTTTCCTAATGTACCAGGCATATCACTTGCAAAATAAAGCTTCTTGCCATCTAGACTAACAGAGGGATGAGAAACAGAATAATTATCACTAGAAAATGGGAGCTCTATAATGTTGGTCCATTTCCCATCTTTTAGGGTCGCTTTATATAGTTTTAATAAAACGACCCCTTTCTTACTTGTTCCAAGCTTATTGTTGGTATAATTATTTCTGGCAAAGTATACAGTCTGCCCATCTGCCGTAAAACTAGTTGAGGATTCATGGAATTTAGTGTTAATTTTACCTTTCAATTTTTTGGGATCAGTCAGGTTAATATTATCATTTTTAATATCTGCAGAATATAGATCTAAAAAAGGCATCTTGTTCCATCCATGAAGTTTGGACTTTTTGGATTCTTTGCCTCGGGAAGAAGCAAATACAATTTGATTTTGATTATTAAAACTAGGAGCGTATTCAGAATTTCTTGAATTTATGGCAAGTGTAAATAATTCAAATCTGCCAGATTGTATTTCGATAAAACTCAGATAATCTCTTTTATTAATAAAAGAGGTAGCTCTTTTGTCAGTTCCAGTGCTATCATAAAACTGTTTCATTATTTTATCGGCTTCTGTATAACGTTCTGAACTTTTTAAACCTTGGGCATATTTAAATAAGTATTCAGGATCAAGGTTTTCGGGGTATTCTTGTATTAATTTTTCGTACCATTCTACAGAAGTCTCAAGTTCTCCATTAAGATAAAATGAATCCCCTAATTTTTGATATAAACCAGGTGACGAATATCCTTTTTGAGCAACGTCAAGATAGATAGCCCGTGCATCGATATATGCAAAAGCTTTAAATTTTTCATCTGCCTTGGCTAATTGTTGATTGTAATCCTGAGAAATGCCTTTAAATGATGTACAAAGAAGAATGAAAAAGAAAGTAAAATTAATCTTAGTACATCCGAAATTATTATAGAATAAGTAGTTTTTCAAAGTTTCCCGTATTTAGATAATTAACTCGTTTTCACGGGGTTTTTGAAAACATATCAGAAATAAATTTATAAAAAAAAAATTAAACTAAATATTAATTCATCTGTGATTCTTTAATGACTTTGTTTTTTTATCGTACAGAAAAAATAATATTCCAAGAAAGAATTTCTTTCATATTTATTATTCATCTACCTTTGCGTCAAAATAGCAGTAAAATGAGTCATAAGGCAGGTTTTGTAAATATTATAGGCAACCCAAATGTGGGTAAATCTACTTTAATGAATGCTTTTATTGGTGAAAAGTTATCTATTATTACTTCAAAGGCACAAACAACCAGACATAGGATTTTGGGTATTGTTAATGGAGATGATTTCCAGATGATCTTATCAGATACGCCAGGTATTATTAAGCCAGCTTATGAATTGCAAGAATCAATGATGGATTTTGTGAAATCGGCTTTTGAAGATGCAGATATCCTTATTTATATGGTAGAAATAGGAGAGAAAATGCTAAAAGATGAAGCGTTTTTTAAAAAGATTACCTCTGCAAAAATACCAGTATTTCTTCTGATTAATAAAATAGATCAATCTAACCAGGAAGAATTGGAAGAACAAGTACAATTTTGGTCAGAAAAAGTTCCGAACGCCGAAATATATCCTATATCCGCATTAGAAAATTTTAATATCAAACAAGTGTTTGATCGTTTGGTTACTCTTTTGCCAGCTTCACCTCCTTTTTATCCAAAAGATCAACTAACAGATAAGCCCGAGCGATTTTTTGTAAATGAGGCAATACGCGAAAAGATATTGATTCATTATAAAAAGGAGATTCCTTATTCTGTCGAAGTAGAAACCGAAGAATTTTTTGAAGATGAATCTATTATTAGAATTCGTTCTGTGATAATGGTAGAAAGAGAATCTCAAAAAGGTATTATTATTGGGCATAAGGGATCTGCGTTAAAAAAAGTTGGAATTGAAGCCCGAAAGGAATTAGAAAAATTCTTTGGTAAGAAGATACATATAGAGCTCTATGTAAAAATCAATAAGAACTGGCGCAGTAATCAAAATCAGTTAAAACGATTTGGATATAATAATTAAGATGCTTGTAAATCAGCTAATAAAGCTATCTGTTTTTGTTATATGTTCAAAATAACGAAGAAACACATTAATGCTACTCTGTACAAGCAATGATTTTATTTATAATATGGCTTTCAGTAGAATTTTCTTACGAGTTTAAATAAGAGTTTTCTTAACTTTTACTTCCTGATATCCAGTTATTTGACGTGTAAGAATATTGTTTTAAATGTAAGGAAAAACAAATAAAACATGTATTTTGTAGACGAAATATTGTATTTTGTCGTTTTTATTGTTTTTGTTACAGGTTTTCAACCGTTAATATATATTTTAGTTGTCCAAAATTTAAAAAATGCCCTAAATTATGATAAAACATTACTTCTTCACACTTTTTTATTCTAATCACAAAATTCTATAAGTAAAGAATATCAATCTTTAGGTCATACTTTTGTCTTATAACTAAAGTAGATTTGAATTTTTTAACGATTTAAAACCCAAAGTAAACCAATTCATTTTTATGGATTTTAAAAACAACAACCAAATGTCAAAACTTAAGCGTAAATTTAGTTTGTACAATCAAAAAGCTGGTGGCGTCGAGTTGCCTTTTAAACTTTTTGGATGTTTAATGATTATTTTCATGTTTTCTTCTGGTTTTACCACAGAAATAAATGAAAACTCTTTCTCGTTAGAGAGCAATATATGTACCGTGTCCGTTGATGCGGGTCCAGATCAGGCTGTATGTAATACTGATCAGGTTACTTTGACGGCCTTAGTTTCTGGGCAATCAGAATGCGTTGATTGTACCGAGGAGTATGAAGTAAAAGATACATACAGATGTGGAAAAGACCTTTATTATGTATTGTGGCTGAAAAACGATGCAAAAGATGAAGTAAGAAGATTTTCAAATGTAGATCTTCAATGGGATGAGCTTGCCGATGGAACTGCAACATTAAAAGGTAAGGTTGTCGATAATGATGATCCTCAGATTGTATTAGAAGTAGATGTGACATACTCTGGTAGAACTGTGACTGCACCTTCGGGAAGTCCAAAAGAACATTTTTGTAATACTGAGAATGCAGACGGATGGATTTACTATACGGATGTAACAGGAAGTGTTAATGAAATAGGTGGCCCTTTGTCATTTACAATAACTAGAAAAGGTCCAGCGTTTCAATTAGGTAATGGTGCCAATGTAACCGAAGATGAAGCTGGAAGATATGGAGCTTCAGGTTGGTTTGATACATCAACTAATTGCGAATACAATAGAGGAGATTTTAATTTTAACTTAGATTGTATTACTTCTACTACAAATGAAGTTAGCTATGAGTGGTCCACAGGAGAAACTACGCCATCGATTACTGTGACACAAGGTGGTACATATACTGTTACCGTTAAAGATTGTTCAGACTGTGTAACTTCAGATTCTGTAGAAGTTACATTTGATACTCTTACAGTTGATGCTGGAGATGATCAGTCAATTTGTACTGGAGACTCTGCAACATTAACCGCTACTGAAGGTGATTCATACTTATGGTCAACAGGAGAAGAAACACAATCTATAGTCGTTTCACCATCTGCTACGACAGAATATTCTGTAACTGTAGTAAAAGGAAGTTGTGAAGATTCAGATAATGTTACAGTATTTGTTGAAACTGTAGAAGCTTCTGCAGGAGATGATCAATCAATCTGTATTGGTGATTCTGCTACCCTTACAGCAACCGGAGGAGATTCATACCTATGGTCAACAGGAGAAGAAACAGCTTCTATTAGCGTATCACCGGAGACTACTACAGAATATACTGTTGTTGTTAGGAAAGGCGCTTGCGAAGATGAAGATGTAGTGACGGTAGCTGTAAACTCAGTAACGGCAAATGCGGGACAAGATCAATCAATCTGTATTGGTGATTCGGCTACCCTTACAGCAACCGGAGGAGATTCATACTTATGGTCAACAGGAGAAGAAACAGCTTCTATTAGCGTATCACCGGAGACCACCACAGAATATACTGTTGTTGTTAGGAAAGGTGTTTGTGAAGATGAGGATGTAGTGACGGTAGCTGTAAACTCAGTAACTGCAAATGCCGGAGAAGATCAATCAATTTGTGTTGGTGATTCGGCTACCCTTACAGCAACCGGAGGAGATTCATACTTATGGTCAACAGGAGAAGAGACAGCTTCTATTATTGTATCACCCGAGACTACAACAGAATATACTGTTATTGTTAGAAATGAAGCTTGTGAAGCAACAGACGCGGTGACGGTGACGGTAAACTCAGTAACTGCAAATGCAGGAGAAGATGTAAGCATTACACAAGGAGATTCTGTAACCTTAACAGCAACTGGAGGAGATACCTATATATGGTCAACCGGAGAAGAAACACAATCAATAACAGTTAGTCCAGAAACTACTACCGAGTATTCTGTGACAGCTTTCAAAGATGGTTGCGAAGGGTCTGATAGTGTAATTGTAACTGTAGAAGCTGGTTGTCCAGTTATAGCAGATGCTGGTCCTGATGTAACTGTATGTCAAGGTGAATCTGTAACCCTTACTGCTTCAGGAGGAGATTCATATGTTTGGAGTAATCCATTTGGTGTCTTAGGAACAACTCAAAGTATAACGATAACACCTTCACCGATTTTTGGTAACGAATATACTGTAACCGTTTCAAAAGACGGTTGTGCAGAATCAGATACAGATACGGTTATTGTAACCATTGAAGATTGTACCGATCCAAACGAAAAAATAGCATCAGTATATCCTACTTTGGTGAAGTCTGGTACCAAGTTAAATCTTGATCTTAATGTTGAGAGAAGACAATATGTTAGAATTTCATTACATGATTTAAGTGGTGGTAATATGAGTCCGGTTATTACGAAACTTGTAGAGCCAAATACCAAAACTTTAGATGTTGATTTCTCTAAAATCTCACAATTATCTTCTGGAATCTACGTGGTTAGAATTATGGGAGAAGGTTGGTCAAGAATGGAAAAAATAGTTATTAGTAATAGAGATAACTAAGATATATTTTAATTAGATATTGAAAAACCTGGTAATCGAAAATTGCCAGGTTTTTTTATTTAGATAGCGATAATTTAATATGCCAAGGTGACTTAGTTTGAATTATTTTATGATTGCTTAACAATAAGGAGATTTTGGATGTTGAGATTTGTGAATCTAATCACACAAAAACAACATGAATAATGAAAATCTTCAACAAATCAGTTATTTTTTTGGCTGCCATTTTAGGAACTTTTAGTTCTTGTGACTTAGACGACTATAGTGGTGGTGGCGGAAGCGCTAATCTAAAGTTTACCAAAATAGGAGGATTTATAAACGGATCAGGAGATGAAGGGTTTGCAGAAATCTCTGCATTTGACCCTTCTACTAATAAGCTGTTTGTGGTCAATCCAAAAGAGATCGAACTTTCTGTATGGGATCTGTCAAACCCAAGTGCGCCAGTTCACGGGACTGATATATCTTTAACAGGTAATCCTAATAGTGTTGCCGTAAATAAAGGGGTTGTAGCCGTGGCCTTAGAAAATTCTTCTAACAAACAGGCCAATGGAACCATTGCTCTATACGATACAGATAGCCAGGCTTTACTTAGTACTTATGAGGCAGGTGCATTGCCAGATATGATAACTTTTAGTCCAAATGGTCGATATATTGTAGTTGCCAATGAAGGAGAGCCTAATGATCTTTATACCGTCGACCCAGAGGGATCGGTAACAATTATAGAGGCAGAAACAGGTCAGGTTTCAAATCTTGGTTTCACTTCATTCGAAGGAAGAGTAATAGGGAATGGTTTTAGAGTATTTGGACCTAATGCCACTTTTGCACAAGATGTAGAGCCCGAATATGTAGCGGTTTCTAGTGATTCGAAATTTGCATATATCACTCTACAGGAAAATAACGGAATTGCCATTGTTAACTTGGCTTCCAAAACAATTGTTGATGTAGTTGGTTTGGGAGTAAAAGACTATTCAGAGCCAAATAACCAAATTGATGCTAGTGACAAGGATAATATTGTCGGGAATTTTCAAAACTGGCCTGTGTTTGGGTTTTATCATCCTGATGCAATAGCGTTTGCAAAAATTAGTGGAGGTAAGTACTTAATAACTGCCAATGAAGGTGACGCAAGAGATTATGGTGGTTTTTCTGAAGAAGATAGAGTAAAAGACCTTCTTTTGGACCCAAATGCTTTTCCCGATGCTGAAACGTTACAATTAGAAAAGAATTTAGGAAGATTAAAAACTACCACCGCCAATGGCGATACTGATGGAGATGGGGATTATGATGAAATTTATGTGTATGGTGGTAGATCATTTTCGATCTGGTCTATTTCTGGCGGGTTAATCTACGATAGCGGAGATGAGATTGGTAAAACAGTTTTTGACTTGGATGCAACAGCTTTCAACAATAATGAAGGAAGCGAAGCAGATAAAAGATCCGATGATAAAGGGGCCGAGCCTGAAGCCGTAACTACTTTGAAAGTAGGCAGCAAAACATTACTTTTTGTTGGACTAGAGAGAACAGGTGGCATTATGGTGTATGATATTACGAATCCTGCTAGCCCAGTATTTGTAGAATGGCTAAGAGATGCTGAAGATATTTCTCCAGAAGGTCTAGTAGTTGTTAAAGCCGACGATAGCCCAACAGGAAAATCTTTAATCATTATTACTCATGAAGTATCTAATTCTATAGCTATCTATGAGGTTAATAAGACAGATTCCTAAAAAGAATAAAATGTAGATGACAACATCCATAAAAACTTTGTTGTTTTACAGTAACCTAGTTAATAGGAATACTTGGTATCTTTGATATAAGTAATTATTTCACTGACTGACTATCAATTATGAAAAGTCCCTAAGGTCTTAAATGTTTGGCCTTGGGGCTTTTTATTTTAGGTCTATTACAATCATATATAAACATTTATAGTGTGGGTCAAATAAAAAGTCTAATTTTGCACAAATTTTAAGAACTAGATTTCGATGAGCAGTATTGTGGCAATTGTAGGGCGACCTAATGTAGGAAAATCAACTTTCTTTAATCGTTTGATTCAAAGAAGAGAGGCTATCGTTGATGCGGTAAGTGGTGTTACCCGTGATCGCCATTATGGAAAAAGTGATTGGAACGGAGTGGAATTTTCATTAATTGATACTGGAGGCTATGTAGTAGGTAGTGATGACATCTTTGAAGCCGAAATTGATAAACAAGTAGAATTGGCAATCGATGAAGCCGATGCTATTATTTTTATGGTCGATGTAGAGTCTGGAGTAACCGGAATGGATGAAGATGTCGCTAAGCTATTGCGTAAAGTAGATAAACCTGTATTCTTGGTAGTAAATAAGGTCGATAATGCTAAGAGAGCCACAGATGCCGTTGAATTTTATAGTTTGGGTCTTGGAGAATATTACACTATCGCCAGTATAAACGGAAGTGGTACAGGCGAGCTTTTAGATGCCCTGGTTAAAGAACTACCCGAAAAAGAGGAGCGAGAAGAAGATGAACTACCTCGATTTGCCGTGGTAGGGAGACCTAATGCGGGCAAATCTTCATTTATTAATGCATTAATTGGTGAAGAACGATATATTGTAACCGATATAGCCGGAACCACACGAGATGCGATCGATACCAAATACAATCGTTTCGGTTTTGAGTTTAATCTTGTAGATACTGCCGGAATACGTCGTAAATCAAAAGTAAAAGAAGATCTCGAATTCTATTCTGTAATGAGATCCGTGAGGGCTATCGAACATTGTGATGTATGTTTATTGGTATTGGATGCAACACGTGGATTTGATGGTCAGGTGCAAAATATCTTCTGGCTGGCAGAACGTAATCGTAAAGGAATCGTTATTCTGGTAAATAAGTGGGATCTTATTGAAAATAAAGAAAGCAATACCCTTAAAGATTTCGAAAAATACATCCGCAAACAAATAGAGCCTTTTACCGATGTGCCTATTGTATTTATCTCTACATTAACCAAGCAACGTATTTATAAAGCGATAGAAACGGCGGTAGAAGTATACAAAAACAGATCAAAAAAGATCAAAACCAGTGAGCTTAATGATGTGCTATTGCCAATTATTGAACATAATCCGCCACCAGCTTACAAAGGAAAATATGTAAAGATAAAATACATTACACAATTACCTACGCCACAACCTCAGTTTGCATTTTTCTGTAACTTACCACAGTACATTAGAGACCCTTACAAACGTTTTATTGAAAATCAACTGCGTAAGGAATTTGATTTTCACGGAGTACCTATCTCGGTATATTTTAGGAAGAAATAGTAGTTGAGATAATCTAGACTTTTTAGAACAAAATAAAAAACCGCCAAGCTTATCCATTAAGTTTGGCGGTTTTGTAATTGTTGGTATTTTGACGTGATTATTTATCAAAGTCAAAATACGTTACCTAAAGTTTACTTTAAATTTAGTAACACTGTAGGTTTCCACATTGACTATGTAAAGCCGTTTGAGTACACGTAGGTGTACACGTATAATGTTGCCCTCCTTTAATTGCTTTTTGACCTAATTTTGAAATAGTCTGCTTGTCTAGATTCAATTTTATTTCTCTAGTTTTTTTCATAATTAAAATGATTTGTGCCTACATTTTATAAAGGTTTTCGGCTATACCTTATCACTGTTGAATAAGGACAAGTTATATAACATTCTAAAAGATGAAAAGATAGATTACCCTAATTTGTACAATTTAGGGTGGTTTAATTATGTATCAATAAACAAATAAGAATAAAAGCTAGACTAATAATAGTTTAGTCTTTTATCATTTGTATTTATTCTCTTTAAGAAGTTTGGGAAATATTTACACAGAACTAGTAGAAGTGATTCGCAGTACGTTGTTTGTTTAAGATCATAAGATTACTACTTTTCGAATATTTGGATTCTATTACCATCTGGATCTTTTATGATAAGCATTTTTTTTCCAGTTAGATGGTCGGTTACTATATCTCCGTTAAATTCTACATTTGATTTCTTTAAGAAATCGATCCACTTTTCAAATTCTGGGACAAAAAAACCAAACTTAAAGAAACCTTTTATTTTGGTTTTTTTTGGAAAATTTTTAAGTAATTTCTTATGAGAAACTGCCGATCCTAATTCTATTAATTCTATCAAAATGCTACTCCGTTTTAAATTGGCTTGTTTTAGATTTCTTTCTGGTAAATCTACTTTGTTTAGAATTTCAAACCCTAAAATCTCAGAATACCAATTAATCGATTGTTCAATATCTTCAACAATAACAGCAAAGAAATTGGCTTCGAGGTCAGGTAGAGGGGAGCTCTGACAAAAACTTGCAGATGCATTTAAAAACAGTGTAAAGAGAATTATAGTTTGTTTCATTCCTCTAAAAATATGAATAATTATCTTGGTATTTTTATATACAGAATAGAATCAATTACCAACTTCCTCCGGCACCACCACCACCAAAGCCACCACCACCAAAGCCGCCACCAAAACCGCCGCTGGATCCTCCTCCAAAACTTCCACCACCGTAGCTTCCACGGCCCATATTGCTTAAAATAATAACGTCTAGTAGACTGCCGCTTCCCGATCTTCTGCCTCGATTTCCCCTGCCTCCATTACCATGGTTACTCTTAGAAAAGGCTTTTATAATAATGATAAAAAAGATAATCAAAAAAATAATTTGACCAATAGGAATGTCTTTAGGGGCTTTTTTTCGGCTTCCTTTAAAAGTGCCTTGTAGCACTTCAAAAATGGCATTGGTACCTTGATCGAGCCCACTATAGAATCTTCCTAATTTAAACTCGGGAGTTATAATTTGATCAATAATCGTTTTAGAAACAAAATCGGTAAGCTTTTCTTCAACTCCATAACCAGTTGCGATCCATATTTTACGATCATTTTTGGCAACGAGAATAAAAACCCCGTTATCTTCTTTTTCTTGTCCTATTCCCCATTTATGGGCCCATTCTGCAGCATATAATCCTATATTTTCACCTTGTAAAGAAGTTATGGTAGCTACCACAACTTGGGTAGATGTGGTATCAGAATATCGAATTAGTTTTTGTTCTAATCTTTTAGCTTCAGAACCAGATAGCATACTAGCATCATCATAAACCGCAGTTTGCTCTTTTGGTTTTGCAGGGATATCCCTTTGTGCGAAGGTTTGCGGTATCGAGATAAAAAATATGCCAATCAAAAAGAATGAGGATAGTATGTGCTGTGTTGTATTTTTCATTTACCCTTTAGATATTTCATCTGATAATTCATTTGAGCCATTATGATCCCAGGGAAAATATTTTTGCAATTGTTCTCCTGCCATAAGAACACCATCAATTAATCCTTGTGTGAAATCACCTTTTTTAAACTGGTTTAAGATTGCATCTTTGGTGCTTTCCCAAAAATCATTAGCAACTACATCATTAATGCCTTTGTCCCCGTAAATAGCAAATCTATGGTCTTCTACAGCTACATAAATCAAAACACCATTACGCTGTATGGTGTTATCCATTTTTAAAAAGTGAAAAACCTCTTTGGTACGGGTCAAGACATCTAGATCGGTGTGCTTTTCGATATGAACACGAATTTCACCCGAAGTCGTTTTTTCAGCTTGTCGTATAGCAGCAACTATTTGCTGTTCTTGTTCTTGGGTGAGAAAATCTTCAACTTTTGACATTACTTAAAATCAAAATCTACATCTGGCGCTTTTTCTGCACCTTCATCGGCCTTAAACCTAGCCATTTCATCAAAACTTCCAAACATTCCAAGAATTAAGTTATTAGGGAATACTTTTATGTATTTATTGTATTTTCCAACGGTTTCATTGTAACGATTTCGTTCTACATTAATTCGATTTTCGGTTCCTTCAAGCTGGGTTTGCAGATTTAAGAAATTTTGATTGGCTTTTAAATCAGGATATCGCTCTACGGTCACCAATAATCTGGATAAAGCAGAGGATAATCCACTTTGCGCCTGTTGGAATTGTGCCATTTGATCTGCGGTGATATTACTAGGGTCAATATTTACTGAAGTGGCTTTTGATCTAGCTTCGATTACTTCTTTTAAGGTAGAGCGTTCAAAATCAGCCGCACCTTGAACGGTTTTTACCAGATTTCCGATAAGATCGCTTCGTCTTTGGTAGGCACTTTCTACATTTGACCAAGCTGTTTTGGCGTCTTCCTGAAGTATTATAGCATTGTTATACCTTCCAGCAAATAAACCATATAAACCGCCAATTATAACAATAAGAACGATTATAGGAATTAAAATCTTTTTCATTTAATATGTGGTTATTTTCAGATTATTCTATTTGATTAGTCTACAATTATCGAATTTTGTTTCAATATTGAAGTGAAATTTTAAGAAAGTGAGGCTATAACTGCTCCTTAATTTTAAGTAGTTGTCCTTTAATAGATTCAAGCTTTCGAATAATGTCAAAGCTATCTAAAGCTTCTTGTTTTTGCTCTTTAAGACGAATTTTGGCTCCTTCGAGGGTAAATCCACGTTCTTTTACCAAATGATAAATCAATTCGAGATTTTTGATATCTTCTGGAGTGAATTTTCGATTTCCTTTGGCATTTTTCTTGGGTTTCAGGATGTCAAATTCTTTTTCCCAAAAACGAATTAATGAAGTGTTTACGTTAAACGCTTCTGCCACCTCGCCTATGCCATAGTACATTTTTTTTGGTAAGTCTACATACATAATTACTGTTTTTGTTGTGTAAAACTTCCGTCTTTTTCAAAAATCAGTTTGCTTTCCGGGAAATCTTCATTGGTTAATTTTTCAATTTCCTTTAGCGCACCTTTTTTGTTATCCATAAAAGGATAAACCTCGTCTATTTGCTTAGCAGAATGGAGCTTTCCTTTAATAAAGTTTCCTTCAAGGTCAATGTTTATTTCGGCGATGGGGGCATATCCTTTGATTCCGTCCAGATTAAACCTGGAATACGTACAAAAATTACCTAAACTATAGGCTATGAATTTGTTTTTATAAACTTCAAACGCTCTTGAAACATGTGGGCCATGACCAATTACGATATCCGCTCCTGCATCAATCATAGTATGAGCAAATAAATATACATTACCACGATCTTCACCATAAAAACGCTCTGTTTTTCTGGTTACATGTGTATGTTTAAAACCTTCGGCTCCACCATGAAAAGAAACAATCACTATATCTGCTTTTTCTTTAAGTTCGGTTACGATTTGTTTTGCATTTGTTAAGTTATGAATTTTTACGCAATCTTTATTGGGTGCAAAAGCACAAAATCCATATTTAATACCATCTTTTTCAAAAATTGTAGCGGGTTGTGCAAATACTCCGGCATAAGCGATATTATGTTTTTCTAAGGTTTTAGAGGTGTTTTTGATTCCAATATCACCAAAATCACCGATGTGATTATTGGCAATACTCATAACGTCAAACCCACTTTCTTCAAGATATCTACCATAGGATTCAGGAGAGCGAAATGAGTAGCATTTTGATGGATCAGAACATCTTTTCGCATTTTCACCTTCATCGGTAAGCGTACCTTCCAAATTTCCAAATAAGATATCCGCTTGAGTTAAAATGTCGTTTACATCATCAAAAGGCCCCTTGCCGGCTGGAGGAAGATAGCTATCATTCGGAAAATTGGTTCCCATCATGATATCTCCGACGGCCATGATTTTTATTTCGCTAGGTCTTGAAAGCTTTTCTTGAACATCCTTAACCAGAACGTACATAGAATCGATTACTTCTTTTGAATATTTTTGGGCATGAACAGAGGCACTGAAACCAAAAATGATAACAATAAGAAATAGTTTACGCATTGAGAATTAGTCTAAAGATTCGTTGACAAGATTAGATGCTTTGAGCATTTTATCAAATTCTTCAGGAGTTAAGCTTCCATAGTAAAAGTTCCTTGGATTAATTTTTTTACCATCCTTGAAAATTTCATAATGCAGGTGCGGTGCCACAGAGCGCCCAGTGCTACCTACATATCCGATAATATCTCCTCGGTTTACTTTTTGGCCTTTCTTAACGTTGTATTTGCTTAGATGTGCATATAAGCTTACATAGTTGAATCCATGATCAATACGAATATGTCTTCCGTATCCCGTAGAGTTTGCATCGGCACGTGTAACTACCCCATTTCCAGATGCATAGATAGGAGTACCTGTTGCAGCAGAAAAATCCATCCCGTAGTGAAATTTTCTAGCCTTGGTAAACGGATCACTTCTCCATCCGTAACCAGACGCCATTCTTTTTAGATCAGAATTTTTAATAGGTTGGATGGCGGGAATAGTGGCAAGTAGTTCTTCTTTTTGTTCGGCAAGAGCAGCAATTTCGTCAAGAGATTTTGATTGTACTACAATTTGTTTGGTCAGCTTATCTATTCTTTCGCTACTTTCTATAATCATTTTAGAGTTGTCAAACCCTTCCAGATTTCTGTAACGATTTACCCCTCCAAATCCAGCATTACGCAACTCTTCAGGTATGGGGTTTGCTCCAAAATAGAGACGATAAATATTGTCATCTCGTTCTGCGATCTCCCTTAAAATGTTTTCGTCACGTTCTAACCTCTTATTCATTAGATCGTATTGCAGTTGCATATTTTCAAGTTCTCTTCGATATGCCTTTTCTTTGGGTGTTTCTAGTTGAGGGATATTTAAATAGATAAGAAGGAGTACAAAACCAGCTAAAAATGCACCGATTACTCCCAATGCTGCGATACCAAATTTACGCCCTTTCTTTTGCTCTATTCTGCGATAAGAAAGCGTGTCACTATCATAGTAATATTTAACCTTTGACATAATCTAAAATATGCTATTTTTGCAGGATATCAACCAAAAAAGTCTTGTTTTATAGCAAGACTAGGCAACAAATATAGTAAAATGTTGCAAAGTGTAGAAAAAACTGACAAATATCGGAACTGTGTTGATAGGTTTATTTGACTTTATAAGTACTGATTGTTAGTGTAATATGTAATTTTTTTGAATAAATAGTAAGCTTGTGAAATCCCAGGAAATCAGAAATCAATTTTTAGAGTTTTTTAAATCCAAAAAACATCAAATCGTAGCATCTGCACCGATGGTCATCAAAGATGACCCTACATTGATGTTCACAAATGCCGGGATGAACCAGTTTAAAGAGTTCTTTTTAGGTAATGGAACTCCAAAAAGTAATCGTATTGCAGATACCCAAAAATGTTTACGAGTAAGTGGTAAACACAATGATTTGGAAGAAGTGGGTATGGATACATATCACCATACGATGTTCGAAATGCTAGGGAACTGGAGTTTTGGAGATTACTTTAAAAAAGAAGCTATTGAGTGGGCATGGGAGTTGCTTACAGAAGTATACGGAATCAACAAAGACATTTTATATGTCTCGGTTTTTGAAGGTGCCAAAGATGAAAATCTCGAAATGGATCAAGAAGCTTATGATCTTTGGAAAGAAATTGTTCCCGAAGATCGAATCATTATGGGTAACAAGAAAGATAATTTCTGGGAAATGGGAGATCAGGGACCTTGTGGTCCTTGTTCCGAAATTCATGTCGATATCCGTTCTGAAGAAGAAAAGGCAAAAACTCCTGGCCGAGATTTGGTTAACGCAGATCATCCTCAAGTAGTAGAGATCTGGAACCTCGTATTTATGCAGTATAATCGAAAAGCGAATGGCTCTTTAGAGAAACTACCCGCACAACATGTAGATACTGGTATGGGATTCGAGCGTTTGTGTATGGTATTGCAGGGGGTTAAATCCAATTATGATACCGATGTTTTTACTCCGTTAATTCGAGAAATTGAAACGATTACCAACTCAACCTATGATAAAGATAGCCTTCCAACTGAAGAAAAAGGTAAGGTTAGTGTAGCTATTCGAGTGATTGGTGATCATGTTAGGGCAGTCTCCTTTTCTATTGCCGATGGACAATTGCCAAGCAATACAGGTGCAGGATATGTAATTAGAAGAATTCTGCGCAGAGCAATACGATATGGGTTTACTTTTCTCGATACCAAAGAGCCTTTTATCTATAAATTAGTGGATACACTAGTAAAGCAAATGGGTGCGGCATTTCCAGAGTTGAAAGCTCAAAAAAACCTTATTAGCAATGTCATCAAAGAGGAAGAGCAATCCTTTTTGAGAACCTTGGATCAGGGATTGGCACTTTTGGATAGTGTTATTAAAAATACCAAAGGGAAAGTAGTTTCAGGAGAAAAAGCTTTTGAATTATACGATACCTATGGTTTTCCTATTGATCTTACTGCTTTGATTCTGAGTGAGCAAGGGTATGAGTTAGATGAAAAAGGCTTTGCAACTGAACTTCAGAAACAAAAAGAAAGATCAAGGGCAGCTTCTCAAGTTTCAACAGGTGATTGGGAAGAGTTAACAAAAGACACTTCTGAAGGATTTATCGGGTATGATAACCTTGCTGCTGCTGTAAAAATCACTAGATACCGAAAAGTTAGTAGTAAAAAAGAAGGAAAATTATATCAATTGGTTTTCGATAAAACCCCTTTTTATCCAGAAGGAGGAGGGCAAGTAGGGGATAAAGGATATCTCGAATCAGATAATGGAGATGTGATATATGTCATTGATACCAAAAAAGAAAATAATCTGATAGTTCATTTTTCCAAGACGCTACCAAAAAAGATAGAAGGAAAGTTTAGAGCGGTAGTAGATGGAAAACAAAGGGCTAGAACTGCTTCAAATCATACGGCTACGCATCTTCTTCATCAGGCACTTCGTTCTATTTTGGGAACACACGTAGAGCAAAAAGGATCTATGGTGCATAGTGGTAATTTACGATTTGATTTTTCTCACTTCTCTAAGGTTAGTGGTGAAGAATTAAAAGAAGTAGAGGATTTTGTAAATGCTAGGATTCGAGAGAATCTTCCTTTGGAGGAAAGAAGGGGTATCTCGTATGATCAGGCAATTTCAGAAGGTGCAATAGCACTTTTTGGAGAAAAGTATGGAGACTCGGTGAGAGCGATTCGTTTTGGTGAGTCTATGGAATTGTGTGGAGGAACTCACGTACAGAATACACGAGATATTTGGCACTTTAAAATAACTTCAGAAAGTGCAATTGCCGCTGGAGTGAGACGTATAGAGGCGATTACAAGTGATGCAGCAAAAGAATATTTTACTTCTCAGTCTGAAGCGTATAATGAAGTGAAATCAGTGCTTAAGAATGCAAAAGATCCGGTAAAAGCTATTACATCGTTACAAGAAGAAAACACAAGCCTTAAAAAACAAATTGAAGCACTTCTTAAAGACAAGGCTAAAAGTTTGAAAGGAGATATCAAATCTGAGTTTGAAGAAATAGCAGGAGTGAACTTTTTGGCAAAGAAAGTGGATCTTGATGCTGCTGGAATCAAAGATTTATGCTTCGAGTTAGGAGGAGAGATTGAAAACATTTTAGTAGTATTTGGCGCCGAGCAGAACGGAAAGGCATTGTTGTCATGTTATGTGTCCAAAAATCTAGTTGCCGAAAAAGAGTTGAATGCCGGTCAAATAGTACGAGAACTGGGTAAATTTATCCAAGGTGGGGGTGGTGGCCAACCATTCTTTGCGACAGCGGGGGGTAAAAACCCAGCAGGTATAGAAGAGGCTTTAGCTCAAGCAAAACAGTATTTGAATTAAGTATCATAATTGAAAAGCTCATCGGATTTGAGAGCATTGGATGAAGGCCTATGAACCTACAAACCAAAATACCATTATCATCTCAAGAACCTAAGATTGATTATCATTCTGAAGTAATGACGTTGGGGTCTTGTTTTGCAGAAAATGTAGGAGAAAAGTTTAAATATTATCAATTTAGGAATACAGTTAATCCGTTTGGGATTTTGTTTCATCCAAAAGCAATTGAAACCTTTTTATGGATGGCAAGTCAGGATGAGAAATATACTGAAACAGATGTGTTTTATCATAACGAGCGCTGGCATTGTTTTGATGTGCATTCTTCTTTAAGCAATCGAGATAAATATAGCTTGGTTATAGATTTAAATGACAAGTTGTTACTTGCAAAGAAAAAGATTGAAGCAGCCACGCATATTTTTATCACTTTAGGTACTTCATGGGTTTACCGGCTTAAATCTTTGGATATGGTAGTGGCCAATTGTCATAAAATCCCGCAAAAAGAGTTTGATAAAGAGTTGTTGTCTGTAGATGAAATTATACAATGTCTTCAAAATTGTTTGCAACTTATAAAGACCCTAAATTCAACAGCGCAAGTAATTTTTACAGTTTCCCCGGTAAGACACATTAAAGATGGATTTGTAGAGAATAACAGAAGTAAGTCCCATCTTCTTTCGGCAGTATATGAAGTTGTGTCCAAAGTGCAAAATAGCATATATTTTCCTTCATATGAATTGATGATGGATGAACTAAGGGATTATCGATTTTATGGTTCAGATATGATTCATCCTAACGAAATTGCGATACAGTATATCTGGGAACGGTTTTCTGAAATCTGGATTTCTGACTCGGCAAAGAATACCATGAAACGAGTAGAAGAGGTGCAAAAGGGGTTAACTCATAGATCTTTTAACCCCGATAGTAAAGAACATGTTGCTTTTCTTGAAAAATTGACTTTTAAAAAGAAACAATTGCAACAAGAATTCCCATTCATGGATTTCTAGTCAGACTTCAGTATAATTGGTTTTTACTATTTTCAATCCGCTTTCAATAAGATGGCTAATGTTTGGTCTTTCCGTTTTTATGTTCTTCAGGTGATCCAGGATTTTATTAGAAAATGTAGTATCTCGATCATGTACCAATTCATAAATTTCTAAAGGTAATAACCAATCATTTTTGTGATCTGTTCTTAGGATGTCAAAAACCGCTTCAAGCGAAAATTTTGTGTTTTTTCCTTCACGTACATTTCTTACAGATTGATATAGGTCATGTAGTTCTTGCTCTTTTTCAGAATATGTGCGCTTTGCGGTAACCAATTCAGGGTTGTGCGTTACAAGGTCAAACGAATAATCATCTGCAGGACCAGAAAACGCAGAAACAATTTCTTTTCCTACCGCAAAGTCAAAGGTACCCCATTCGGGTTTAAAGAGTAGTTCATCCTTGTATTTTATAGTACATTCACTAAACTGAATTAGAATCAATTCTCCTTGTATATTGCGCATACCAGTAATATTGTTGCCTGCTACAGTAATACCACTTTCAAACTCAAACTCAATATATTCACCATCATAAAAGTTATAAGCTTTTAAGTCTCGGGGAGACATGTTTTCTATAGCAAGGTTGATCCCTTTTAATTTTCCTAATGGAGATCTAAATCCATTTGGGTGAGCATCTATACCGTGTCCAATAAGTTCTTTTTCGCGAAAAGAAAGTGCTGTTGGACCCGTAGTTTCGAAGTAAATAACTTCGTTATCCTCATTTTTTATCATCCTTGTGAAAACTCCAGAAATTTGTAATCCAGTACTTAATTCTATGGTTCCAAGATTTTGGGACTCAATGAGCTTGGCTAGTCCCTTATGTCCTCCTTTTCGTAAAGCCATAGTATCCGCAAATTCTTCCAAAACTTGACATAAATAAGCAAAATCTGGCGTAACAAACAACTGAGGTTGTGGTTTGGTAATATCAAAATCCTGGGAAGCTGCCTCTGGGGAATATGGTAACTTCTTAACCTTATCTGTCATGCACCATTCACTTTCTCCTATAGAGGAAAGTAATCCGGCACCATAAATTTTGGGATCATCAGTGGTTCCAATAAGTCCATACTCTACGGTCCACCAATGTAAATTACGAATTAGTGCCATTTCTGATGGTTCATCCTTTTGATTTTGTAATTCTTCTATTCTTTTTTGAGCATCTTCAATGTCTTTGGGATCCGTATCATGAGCCTCTTTCAGAATAGAAAGCATTCTTACAGCTTCATACATGTCATAATCCTTTTTAGAAGAAATAGCTTTACAACCAATTTTTCCGAAACGACGTAAGTATTCAGCATAATCTGGATTAGCAATAATTGGGGCATGGCCGGCAGCTTCATGAATTATGTCTGGAGCGGGTGTGTATTCAATATTTTCTAATTGTCGTATATCTGATGCTATAACCAAAATATTATAGGCTTGAAACTCCATAAAAGCATTGGGAGGAATAAAACCATCTACGGCAACCGCGGCCCATCCAATTTCTTTTAAAATTCTATTCATTCCATACATACTTGGGATATCATTTATAGAAATACCCGTTTTTTTAAGCCCGTTTAAATAAGAATTATGCGCAACTTGCGTTAAAGAATTGATATTTTTCCTCATTACATACCTCCAAACGGCTTGATCAACTGGAGTGTAGTCATCATAATCTTGAGGTTTTATAAATTGCTTTAGATGTGGCGGTAATTTGTCAATTAATGGATTAGACTCTATATTTAAAGACATGATAAGCCAAATTTTGGTTAAAAGATTTCAAAAATGAAAATTAATAGTTTTATTTTGATATTGAAGTATCTTTGATTGGTTAAATTTGATTCTTTTAAAAGTACAAGTTTTGAAGTATAAGATTTTAATAATGATGTTGCTTTGCGTATTTGTTTCAAGTGCGCAGATTACGAATGTCGGAGAACCAAGAAGCTGGAAGCTTGTAAGTAAAAACGCCATAACCCCAATGGTGATGAAAAATTTCGATCTTAATAAAATTAAGGCCGAAGATGCTGCCAATGAT
The DNA here is from genome assembly GCF_035285365.1 of Aquimarina gracilis. Taxonomy (NCBI): domain Bacteria; kingdom Pseudomonadati; phylum Bacteroidota; class Flavobacteriia; order Flavobacteriales; family Flavobacteriaceae; genus Aquimarina; species Aquimarina gracilis. The sequence continues at coordinate 528,819 of NZ_JAYKLX010000003.1, forward strand.
TTGGATAGAACTAAACCATGGAGATTTGGATATGAATTCAAAGTAAATTTAGGGTTAAGTAATGCCGGAGTTTGGGATGATCTGCCTGATGGCAGTCGGATATGGAGACTTAACATAATATCTAAGGGAGCTAAAACAATCAATTTCATTTTTGATACCTATAGATTGCCACGAGGAGCAACTATTTATCTGTATAATAACGACAAGTCGGATGTATTGGGGGCCTATACTAATATTTTTAACAGGCCAGATGAAATGCTTGGAACCTGGCTTGTTGAAGGTGAAAATGTATGGATAGAATATCATGAGCCTTATGCTGTAAGGGGACAAGGAGAATTAAATATTTCAAAAGTAATCCATGGTTATAGATCAGTAACAAGTAAAGATGTGTTTGAAAAATCTTTAGGAGATTCGGGAAGTTGTAACCAAGATGTGGAATGTACGGTAGGTAGAGATTTTGATGTGTTGAAAGATAGATTAAAACATTCTGTTGGATTTATCATAATGCGAGGTTTTGTATGTACGGGTACTTTAATTAATAATACAAATAATGACAAGGCTCCCTATTTTTTAACTGCAAATCATTGTGATGCAGGGGATGAAGCGACGTGGGCATTTCGTTTTAATTGGATAAGTCCTAATCCTTCTTGCGCCACTACCGATAACAGTACAGATGCAACGATTAATCAGACTACCAGTGGAGCCACAGTTAGAGCATCCAACTCGAAGTCAGATATGAAACTACTTAATCTGGATGGTGGTTTAGATGAGTCCTGGGATTTAGAATGGGCTGGTTGGGACCGATCGGGGGAAGCGCCCGATTTTGTTGTGGGTATTCATCATCCCTCTGGAGATATTATGAAAGTTTGTAGAGATGATGGTCCATTAAGTAAAATTACTACACAATTTGAAAATCCCGAGACTGATATGTGGGAAATCACAGAAACAGGTAATGGTTGGGAGTTAGGGGTTACCGAAGGAGGATCTTCGGGATCTGCCCTGTTTGATCAAAACGGCCGAATTATAGGCCAATTAGCCGGTGGTTTTGCGGCATGTGCAGGAACCAATGATAATGGTAGAAATGATCAATATGGTAGGTTCGAGGTGTCATGGGATTTTGGAAATAGGGATAATACCAGGCTTTTGAACTGGTTGGATCCGGCCAGTACCGGAAAAGTTACTTTGGATATGCTTTCTCAAGAACTTACCAATGGAGGAACCCCACCAGTTGAAGAAGAGGAAATAATTGTGTACTATTCGCCTAAAGAAGCAATAATTAACCTTGCCAATGGTGCAAACAAAATTTTAGAGTATATTGTTTTTGACTTGGCAGGTACAGAAATTACTTCGGGCCGTCTTACAAGAAGTGATGAAGTAATTGATATGGGAGATAGGTCTTCCGGAATGTACCTAATTTATATCACTGATACTACAGATGGAAGTTCATTTACAAAAAAAGTGATCATAGATAGAGGGTTCTAGAGAATCTTAATGAAATTAGTCCTTACGTATTCCAGATAATAACTCATTTCCATTGGTATCTTTTAAAGATAAAACCTTACCGGTAATTGTTTTGGTCTTAATCTCGAGTAATGCTTTAAAAAAACCTTGTTCCAAAACCATTTTTTCTTCACAATATATTTTTGATGCTATCGGAAAACCAAGAGAAATTTGATCGTTGACGATGGTGTATTTGCTAGAAAAAGTATTGCACCCAGAGTAGCCCGAAATTAAATTGCGTTCTTCGTCAAATGTTATATATAGTTTTTCTTTGACAACATCTTTTCCGTTTAATGTATTTATATAATACATATTTTTGGCTTCCTGGATACTTGTTTCAATATTCTTGGCAGTTGAAGCATTTTTGTTATTGCAAGTCTTTGTATTGCTAAAAGTTACAGTTAATAATATGATGATAAAGTATTTCATGAATAAAGTATATTTTTTCGAATATAAAGCATTAGTTTAAAGAAGCAAATTAATTATAATTGGGTTTTCGTCCTAAAATCAAGGTTTATAAAAGATTAAAATTTATTTTTGGTAGGGAAATTAAGGAAATCAAATATGAAACCCGAAAGTAGAAAGGAAGAAATTATTAACGCGGCATCTATTCTTTTTAAAGAAAAAGGCTATAGCGCTGTTACGATGAGAGACTTAGCAAAAGCTATGGGAATTAAAGCAGCTAGTCTTTATAATCATATTCAATCTAAACAAGAAATCTTATCAACCATAATAATTGATCTGGCCGAAGAGTTTACTTCTGGGATGAATCAGATTGTAAGTTCTGATAAGAACGCAACAAAAAAAATTGAGAATATTATCGATCTTCATATTGATGTCACGTTACGTAATTCAGATGGGCTAGCTTCCTTAAATAATGATTGGATGCATCTGGAAGAGGAAAATCTTCAATATTTTGAGAAAATGCGTCATGATTATGAAGAAAATTTCAGAAACATAGTAAAAAAAGGTGTGGATCAAGGTGAAATTAAACCTTTTAATATAGAGATTATGGTGTTCTCTACACTGTCTACCTTACGTACTCTTTATTTGTGGTATCCAAAGCAAAGGAACATCGATGCAGATATCCTTAAGCACGATATGATTTCTGTTCTGCTAAAAGGTATTGTTTAAGTAAGTTCGTAGGCTCCCAAAATTAACAAACAATTATTTGTGTATAAAACTAACAATCGTTAGTTTTGTTTGACTATAACGTTGTAGTTAAGCACAAGAATATGACCGATTTTTATTCCATACGAGTTTCTGAAGTATACAAAGAAACCAAGGATTGTACAGCTATTACTTTTGATATTCCTGCAGAATTAAAAGAGAACTTCTCATATATCCAGGGCCAACATCTTACCCTTAAAACATGTATAGATGGAGATGAAGTAAGGCGGTCGTATTCTCTTTGTTCGAGCCCCTTAGAAAATAAATGGCAGGTTGCGGTAAAGAGAATTAACGGAGGTGTGTTTTCAAATTATGCCAATGATGACCTAAAGGTTGGTGATGTTTTGGAAGTAATGCCGCCTGTGGGTAACTTTTTTGTTCAGGTAGTACCATCTAAAGCCAAGAATTATGTCGTTTTTGCTGCCGGAAGTGGGATTACACCGATTTTATCTATAATTAAAACACACTTAGCTTCAGAGCCAGGTAGTACTTTCAAACTGTTTTACTTGAATCGAAACGCTAAATCTATTATCTTTAAGGAAGAGATTGAAGCACTAAGAAATACATATTTTGGAAGATTTGAGATATTTTATTTTTTGACCAAAGAACAACGTGATATTCCCTTGTTAAACGGAAGATTTACTTCAGAAAAAATACAAGAACTTACCAGTAAAGTCTTCAATGTTTCCGAAGTAGATGAATGTTTTATTTGTGGTCCCGAAGAAATGATATTTTTAATTCGGGATGAGTTAGAAAAAGCTGGATTGCCAAAGGATAGAATACATTATGAACTTTTCTTTTCTGGAGTTACCGAAGAGGATAAGAAAAAAGCAGCGGAAGCTTTAGAGCATAAATTTGAAGGAACAGAAGTAACAATTATCGATGGCGGAAAAGAATTTCATTTTGCCATGGATGACGATTATGATAATATATTAGATGGAGCCTTGGCCGCAGGGGCAGATTTGCCTTTTGCATGTAAAGGAGGAGTTTGTAGTACCTGCAAGTGTAAAGTACTTGATGGTGCTGTAGAAATGAAAATAAATTATGCGCTTGAAGAGGATGAAGTAGCCAAAGGCTTGGTATTGTCCTGTCAAGCCGTACCTACTACAGAGAAAGTAGTAGTGGATTTTGATGTTTAAAACTCGAATGCTATGAGTGAAAAAGAAGTAAAGAATTTAGAGGAAATCTTTGAGCAAAAAATTGCCAGAGACGAAAAGATTGAACCCAAGGATTGGATGCCAGAGAAATATAGGCAAACGCATATTCGACAAATATCTCAGCATGCGCATTCAGAAATTGTTGGGATGTTGCCTGAAGGAAATTGGATTACCAGAGCACCATCTTTGCGCCGAAAAGTGGCATTATTGGCCAAAGTGCAAGATGAAGCTGGTCATGGATTATATTTATATAGTGCATGTGAAACATTAGGGATTTCAAGAGACGAATTGTATGATCAATTGCATACTGGTAAGGCTAAATACTCAAGCATATTTAATTATCCAACCATTACTTGGGCAGATATAGGTGCCATCGGTTGGTTGGTTGATGGTGCTGCAATTATTAATCAAGTTCCTCTATGTAGTACTTCTTATGGGCCCTATGCAAGAGCTATGGTTCGTGTGTGTAAAGAAGAAAGTTTTCATCAACGCCAAGGATACGAGATCATGATGACTTTGGCGAAAGGCACACCAGAACAAAAAGAAATGGCTCAGGATGCTCTAAATAGATGGTGGTGGCCTTCATTAATGATGTTAGGACCTACCGATGCAGAATCAGTACATACAGAACAATCTATGAAATGGAAGCTGAAACGTAAAACTAATGATGAACTACGTCAACAGTTTATCGATCAAACCGTTCCGCAAGCAGATTTAATAGGGTTGACGATTCCAGATCCTGATTTAAAATGGAATGCGAAAACAAAGCATTATGATTTTGGAGAGATAGATTGGGATGAATTCTGGCAAGTAGTAAAGGGTCATGGTCCTTGTAACCATGAAAGAATGTCGGCCAGAGTAAATGCCTGGGAAAAAGGAGAGTGGGTTCGAGATGCGGCCATGGCATATGCCAAGAAAAAAGAAGATAAAAAGCTTAAAAAAGCAATTTAAAATATAGGAAATGAAGAATAATTGGCCACTTTGGGAAGTATTTGTTAGAAGTAAAAATGGTTTAGAACATCGTCATTTCGGAAGCTTACACGCTGCAGATGCCGAAATGGCTCTTGAAAATGCACGAGATGTGTATACACGCAGAAATGAAGGAGTAAGTATTTGGGTGGTAGAGTCTAAACATATCACGGCTTCAAATCCTGAAAACAGTGGTGAGCTTTTTGAACCTGCACAAGATAAAATATACAGACATCCAACGTTCTATACGCTGCCGGATGAAGTAAAGCATATGTGATTTGCTTTGTAAATCAGTCCAAGTTAAGTTGAAAGCTGGATAGAATCTACTTAATTAAAGCAAAATTGTAAAAATGAAAAACGAAAACTTAATACAATATATCTACGGCATAGCAGATAATGCATTGATTCTAGGGCAACGCCTGTCAGAATTATGTGGTCATGGGCCCAGTTTGGAGACTGATATCGCTTTAACAAATATGGCACTCGACCTTTTGGGGCAAACCCGAAGTTATTATCAATACGTAGCACAATTGTCTGGCAATGGAAAAACTGAAGATGACATTGCTTTTTTACGAACAGAAAGGCAATATAAAAATGTACTATTAGTAGAACAACCAAATACACATTTTGGTTATGTAATCACAAGGCAGTTTTTTTATGATGTGTTTCATCTACTGTTGTTACAAGAGCTTCAGGATAGTAAGGATGAAACGGTTGCTGCTATTGCAAAAAAGGCAATTAAAGAAGTAAGTTATCACCAAAGGTTTTCTTCAGATTGGATAAAAAGATTAGGAGATGGAACTGAAGAAAGTCACCAAAAAGTACAAGAAGCTGTAAATGACTTGTGGAAATATACTGATGAATTGTTTCATGTTACTACCGATGATATGATGGCTATTGAGTCGGAAATCGGCGTTGATGTTGCAAAACTTAAAGATAAATATTATCAGAGAATTCAAGAAGTGTTAGAAGAAGCTACGCTTGAGGTTCCTGATATCAAATGGTTTCAAAAGGGAGGTAAAGAAGGTATCCATAGTGAACATATGGGGTATTTACTTTCTGATTTGCAATACATGCAACGTACCTATCCTGATATGAAATGGTAATAATTCAAAATAGAATGTCATTCCAGCAAAGGTTGGAATCTATAAAAAGCAATGACAATCGATTTAGAGCAACATATTGATCCGCAGCTAGTACCTATTTTAGAAAAGGTACATGATCCCGAAATTCCCGTACTATCGATTATGGATATGGGAGTAGTGCGATCTGCGCAATGGGTAAATGATGTAGTTGAGATCAAGATTACACCAACATATAGTGGTTGTCCGGCTATGGATGTCATAGGTGATGATATCATTAATGCTTTTGAAAAAGTTGATGTAAAAGCAAAAGTATCCTTGGTATTATCGCCAGCATGGACTACAGATTGGATTACACCAAAAGGGAGAAAAGCTCTTGAAGATTATGGTATTGCGGCTCCTTTAGAAGAAAACGCAGATAAAGAAGCACTACTAGGAAATAAAAAATTAGTGAAATGTACTCACTGTGGCTCTAAGAACACAAAATTGATAAGTCAATTTGGATCAACCGCTTGTAAAGCATTGTTTCAATGTGAAGATTGCTTAGAACCCTTTGATTATTTTAAATGCTTAAAGTAAAATAAAATGCCTTCAATAGAATTAAAGATAGAAAACAATATTGCTAAAATTACCCTTAATCGACCTGAAACCTTTAATAGTTTTAATAGAGAAATGGCTTTGCTTTTGCAAAAAACCTTAGATGATTGTGAAACAAATAGAGAGGTAAGGGCAATCGTATTAACTGGTAGCGGAAAAGCTTTTTGTGCGGGTCAAGATCTTAATGAAGTTACTTCTCCAGAATTAAATCCTGGTTTCAGAAAAATATTAGAAGAGCATTATAATCCAATAGTTGAACGAATACGAGCTATAGAAAAACCTATTGTCTCAGCGGTTAATGGAGTTGCAGCTGGAGCTGGCGCTAATATCGCATTGGCTTGTGATATCGTAGTAGCCGTTGAAGGGGCAAGCTTTATTCAGGCATTTAGTAAAATAGGACTGATTCCAGATAGTGCAGGAACCTTCTTTTTACCAAGATTAATTGGTTTTCAAAAAGCCTCTGCGCTTATGATGCTTGGTGACAAAGTAAGTGCAAAGGAAGCAGAACAATTAGGAATGTTGTACAAGGTATTTTCTTCTGAAACTTTTGAAGAAGAAGTGAATAAGCTTGCGAATCAACTTTCCAAAATGCCAACAAAAGCACTTGGACTAACAAAAAGATTGTTGAATGAGTCTATGACAAATAACCTGGAACAACAATTGGCTATGGAATCTGATTTACAAATCGAAACAGCCGAAAGTGATGACTATCAAGAAGGAGTTAATGCATTTATAGAAAAAAGAAAACCTGTCTTTAAAGGTAAATAAAAATGTACGATTTACGAAGCATGAATTTGGAGCAGAAAATCTAAAATCGTCAGTCGTAATTCTTAAATCAAAAATATGATTGTAGGTATAATAGGGTCAGGAACCATGGGAAGTGGGATAGCACAAGTGGCCGCTACAGCCGGTTGTACTGTAAAAGTGTTTGATACCAACGAAGAAGCCTTAGAAAAAAGTAAAAGTACATTAGAAAAGATTCTTGCTCGTTTGGTAGAAAAAGGACGAATTGACCAAGATGAAAAGAATCGTATTCAAGGAAATATATTTCATGTTAATAATTTAAAAGATTTAGGAGATGCCAATCTCACTATAGAAGCTATTATTGAGAATATTGAAATTAAAAAGAAAGTATTTGCAGCATTAGAAGATTATGTTTCAAAAAATGCAATTATCGCATCAAACACTTCTTCGCTATCTATTGCTTCTATAGCATCAGCTTTGGAAAACCCTGAACGATGTATCGGAATTCATTTTTTCAATCCGGCTCCTTTAATGAAGTTGGTAGAAGTAATTCCCGCTGTGCAAACTTCTCAGGAAGTAACTAATGAGGTTATAGAGATCATAAAAGGATGGAAAAAAGTGGTTGCCTTGACAAAAGATACGCCCGGTTTTATTGTAAATCGTGTAGCTAGACCATTTTATGGAGAATCTCTTCGCGTTTTGGAAGAAGGTATAGCTGATGTTGCCACCATAGACTGGAGTTTAAAAACTCTGGGAGGATTTAGAATGGGCCCCTTTGAATTAATGGATTTTATTGGGAATGATGTGAATTACACAGTTACTGAAACTGTATTCAAAGCCTTTTATTATGATCCAAGATATAAACCTTCATTTACCCAAAAAAGATTGTCTGAAGCCGGTTATCTAGGCCGAAAATCCGGAAAAGGGTATTATGATTATAATGAAGGAAGCCAAAATCCCGAACCTGTAAAAGATGAGATACTTGCTCAATATATTTTTGAAAGAGTTTTGGTGATGTTAATCAATGAGGCTGCTGATGCCTTGTTTTGGAATATTGCCTCTGCCGAAGATATAGATAATGCAATGACAAAAGGTGTAAATTACCCTAAAGGATTACTGTCGTGGGCAGATGCTAAAGGAATCGACTGGTGCGTAAATACATTGGATAAGTTGTATGATGAATATCGTGAAGACCGCTATCGATGTAGCCCTTTACTTAGAAAAATGAATAGAGAGAATAAAAGATTTTTCAATATAGAACACATAGCAGGCAAGTAGTATGACAATAAAATCTGAAGCTATTCCTCATAAAATGTTGTCTCTGGACCCTTTTAGTCAATGGTTAGGGATCGAGGTTCTGGAAGTTGAAAAAGGAAAATGTAAAGTGGGTATGACTGTGAGAAAAGAGATGTTAAATAGTATGGGTAAGGCACATGGCGGGATTTCATATAGTTTGGCAGATACGGCCTTTGGGTTTTCTGCCAATACACATGGTAAGTATGCAGTGTCTATAGAAACATCGATCAATCATATAGAAGCTTTGGAAGAAGGCGATTATTTGACTGCAGAAGCCGTGACAGATATTGCAAAAACCAAAATAGGATTCAATATTGTTGAGGTTAAAAGAGGAGAGCAAATAGTAGCCTTATTTAAAGGAGTTGTATATCGAACCAGTAAAGATTGGGAGTAAAATACGTAAGAATTAATATGAAAGAAGCATATATCATAGATGGAATAAGAACTCCAATTGGAAGTTATAAAGGTACCCTGTCTGCTGTGCGAACAGACGATTTAGGAGCCTTAGTCATAGAAAAATTGGTAGAAAAAAATTCAAATATTCCTAAAGAGGCTTATGACGATGTGATCATGGGTTGTGCTAATCAGGCAGGCGAAGACAATCGCAATGTAGCTCGCATGTCATTATTACTAGCCGGTCTACCTTTTACAGTGCCTGGTGAAACTATAAATAGATTGTGTAGTTCTGGTTTATCAGCAATTATCCATGCAAATCGAGCCATTAAAGCAGGAGATGGAGATCTTTTTATATCAGGAGGTGTAGAAAACATGACTCGTGGTCCTTATGTAATTGCAAAGCCATCTTCGGCGTTCGGGAATGATTCCAAAATGTATGATTCTAGTTTTGGTTGGCGTTTTGTAAATCAAAAAATGCATGATCTTTATGGAACCGATGGTATGGGTAATACTGCAGAAAACTTAGTGGAGAAATATAATATTTCAAGAGAAGATCAGGATGCATTTGCGTATTGGAGCCAAATGAAAGCTACAAAAGCTAATGAATCCGGAAGATTAGCAAAAGAAATCACTACAGTCGAGATTCCGCAAAGAAAAAAAGATCCAATATTATTTTCTAAAGACGAATTTATAAAACCATCTACAAGTAAAGAAGTATTGGCTAAGTTAAGACCTGCTTTTAAAAAGGATGGAAGCGTAACCGCTGGAAATTCTTCGGGATTGAATGATGGTGCTGCGGCAACAATTATTGCTTCAGAAGATGCAGTCCAAAAATATAATCTGAAACCTTTGGCAAGAATAGTAAGTTCTGCCGTAGTTGGTGTAGAACCTAGAATCATGGGTATTGGGCCGGTTCAAGCATCTAACAAAGCTTTGGAAAAAGCAGGGATCACTATGAATGATGTTGACGTTATCGAGCTTAACGAAGCTTTTGCATCACAAGCTTTAGCCTGTATACGCGAATGGGGGTTAAAAGATGATGACCCAAGAATAAATCCCAACGGAGGTTCAATAGCTATTGGTCATCCACTTGGCGTTACTGGAACCAGAATTGCATATTCTGCAGCATTAGAATTACAAGAACAAAACAAACGATATGCCCTAATTACTATGTGTGTTGGCGTAGGACAAGGATATGCTTGTGTAATTGAAAACATAAATCTCTAATCCATGCAAATATTAGAAAGTTATATCAATGGTAAATGGGTTGCAGGTTCTGGTGAAGGACTTGTAATGCATGATGCTGTTACCGGTGAGGTTATTGGTCGAGCCACTACAGAAGGCCTGGACATTCCCGAAGTTTTACAATATGGTAGAACTAAAGGAGGAGAAGTTCTTAGAAAAATGACGTTTCAGGAACGCGGTAATATGCTTAAGAAATTGGCGCTTTACCTTACCAAAAGAAAAGAAGAGTTTTATGAGTTGAGCTATCGAACCGGAGCTACGAGAGTAGATAGTTGGATTGATATTGAAGGAGGTTTTGGTAATTTATTTGCAAATGCTTCTTTGCGTAAACTATTCCCTAATCAACCATATCACGTAGAAGGAGACCCAGTAGATCTTTCAAGAGGTGGGCGCTTTATGGCACATCATATTTTGGTGCCTAAAAGAGGAGTAGCAGTACATATTAATGCCTTCAATTTCCCAATATGGGGGATGCTAGAAAAATGTGCCGTAAATTGGATGGCAGGAGTACCTGCGGTAGTATTACCCGCTCCCCAAACGGCTTATTTAACAGAAGCAGTGGTTCGTGTAATCATCGATTCAGGAATTCTTCCCGAAGGTTCTTTGCAGCTTTTAAGCGGGATGACCAAAAATATATTAGACACCGTAGAATCTCAAGATGTTGTTACTTTTACAGGTTCTGCTCATACGGGTAGATTGTTAAAAGCACATCCAAGATTGATAGAAGAGTCTGTGCCATTCACTATGGAAGCAGATTCTTTGAATGCCTCGGTATTAGGAAAAGATGCTGTACCTGGAACACCAGAATTTGATTTGTTCATTAAAGAAGTACGAAAAGAAATGACTGTGAAATCCGGTCAAAAATGTACAGCTATTCGTAGAATAATTGTACCTGCAGATCGCGTTGAAGATGTTCAGATTGCTTTAGGACAACAACTGGATAAGGTTGTTATAGGTGACCCAAGACTAAAAGAAGTTAGAATGGGCGCCTTAGCTAGTAAACAGCAAGTTGACAGCTTCAGAAATAATGTTTCAGAGATTGCCAAAACTGCCCAATTGGTGTATGGCGATTTAGATAGAATAGAAACTGTTGGTGCCGATGCTCAAAAGGGGGCATTCGTATCACCAATTCTTTTGAGAGAAGATAATCCATTCAAGAATACTGAGGCTCATGTTATTGAAGCTTTTGGACCGGTATCTACTATAATGCCATACGATACTTTGGATGATGCTATTGCTTTAACACATATGGGAAAAGGGTCATTGGTATCATCTATCTTTACCTATGATGATAAGATCGCTAAGGAATTTGTAGTGGGGGCTGCTTCTCATCACGGACGTATTTTGGTTGGAAATCGAGAAAACGCCAGACAGAGTACAGGTCATGGTTCTCCATTACCTATGTTAACTCATGGGGGGCCTGGTCGTGCTGGAGGTGGAGAAGAAATGGGAGGTATACGCGGTATCAAGCATTATATGCAACGATGTGCAGTACAAGGAACTCCAACAACCTTGACCGAAGTTACCGGTATTTACCAAGCAAATTCGGCTTATAAATCTTCAGAAAAACATCCGTTTGCATATTACTGGGAAGATATAGAACCAGGAATGTCTCTTAAAACCCATAAACGAACAGTTACCGATACAGATATTATTAATTTTGCAAACCTTACCTGGGATCACTTCTATGCGCATACCGATATTACTTCTTTAGATGGAAGTATTTTTGAAAAGCGTACAGCTCATGGGTATTTTATTCTTGCAGCTGCCGCAGGGTTATTTGTATATCCTAACAAAGGACCAGTAGCGGCTAATTATGGTCTAGAAGAATGTAGGTTCTTACGACCAATATACCATAACGATACTGTATATGTAAGATTAACATGTAAACAAAAAATAGATCGCGATCATCGAGGTAAAGAATTGCCAAGCGGCATTGTAAAATGGTTTGTAGAGGTGTTTGATCAAGAAGATGAATTGGCTGCAATAGCAACCATTTTGACGATGGTACAGAAAAAATCACCATTTGTAAAAATCGACAGATCAAATATCGAAAGATTTTTAGCAAAGTTAACGGAAGATTTAAAACCCAATTGGGGAACGATGACCCCGCAGCATATGGTAGAACATTTAGAGTATACTATTAGAATTGGCGCTGGCCAGATTCAGGGTTTTGAAGTCGCAACTCCTGAAGATAAATTAGAAAGGGCTCAGGAAATGATTTATAACCATAGACCAATGCCTAAAGAACATAACCATCCTTTAATGAAAAAAGGAACGTTGGAAGATTTAAAATATGAGGATTTATCTACTGCCAAAGCTAAGTTACTAGAAGCTTATGATGAGTTTGAAACTTATTTCAAAGAAGATCCGGAAGCTATAACCAAAAATGCGGTTTTCGGAGAAATGAACAAGTTCGAATGGGATTTATTGAGTTCAAAACATTTTAATCACCATTTTGAACAATTTGGAATATTGTAAAATTTAATAAAATAAAATTGACAGCACCATACGTAAATATAGAAGTAGAGAATGCAGTAGGAACTATAGAGTTCTTTCATCCTGCTCACAATTCATTACCGGGAGATATTCTGGCAAAATTGGCAGAAACAATAACCGATGCTGGTAATAATGATGAGATAAAAGTAATTGTTCTTAAAAGCGGAAGAGATCGTACATTTTGTGCAGGAGCCAGTTTTAAAGAATTAATAAATATCACTGATGCCGACACAGGGAAAGTATTCTTTTCGGGGTTTGCCAATGTGATTAATGCGATGCGCAAATGCCCAAAATTTATTATTGGTCGGGTACAAGGAAAGACTGTTGGAGGTGGAGTTGGAGTAGCATCGGCGACCGATTATTGTATGGCAACCAAATATGCAGAAATTAAGCTAAGCGAGCTTAATGTTGGTATTGGACCTTTTGTGGTAGGACCCGCTGTAGAACGTAAAATTGGATTATCTGCAATGTCTCAAATAGCGATAGATGCCAATACGTTTTATAGCGCCGAATGGGCGAGAGATAAAGGGTTGTTTACTCATGTTTTTGAAGATATCAAAACATTAGATGCCGAAGTACAAGCTTTTGCGGAGCACTTATGTACCTATAACCCGGAAGCAATGCGTGAAATGAAAAAAGTATTTTGGCAAGGAACTGAAGACTGGGATGCTTTGTTGGCTGAAAGAGCGGTGATTAGCGGGCGATTGGTGTTGAGTGAGTTTACAAAAGAAACTTTAAAAAGGTTCAAATGATATATTCATTCAAAGGATATGTACCTGTTGTTCATGAGAGTAGTTTCGTTCATCCGTTAGCGGCAGTAACTGGTAATGTAATTATTGGTAAAAACTGTTATATAGGCCCGGGAGCAGCTATTCGTGGCGATTGGGGAGAAATTATTCTTGAGGATGGAGTAAATGTCCAGGAAAATTGTACTGTGCATATGTTTCCCGGTAAGTCGATAGTGCTGAAAGAAAGTGCCCATGTGGGGCATGGTGCAGTAATACATGGTGCAAATTTGGGCCGTAATTGTCTTATTGGTATGAATACTGTGATTATGGATGATGCCGAGATTGGAGACGAATGTATTGTTGGTGCTATGTCATTTGTAAAAGCAAATACAGTTTTTCCTAATCGAAGCTTAATTGTGGGAAACCCAGCAAAAGTAATCAAGAAGGTAAGTGATGAAATGATTGCATGGAAAACTAAAGGTACCAAGTTGTATCAACAATTGCCTGCAGATTGTTTTGATTCTTTGCAAGAGGTAGCACCATTAAGAGAGGTTCCAAACGAAAGACCAACACAAGAAGCTTTTTATAAAACACTCGAAGAATTTAAGAACAAATAAAACAAATTTTGTCATCCCAGACTTGATCTGGGATCCAAATGTATAAGGCCGTAGATTCTTGCCTGGACTAGAATGACAAAATAAATAATAAAGTATAAAAACAAAACTAACGAACATTAGTTAACCAAAATGTCAATAGTAGAACTAAAAATGCCCAAGATGGGCGAAAGTATTTCAGAAGCAACCATCTTAAATTGGTTGAAAAAAGTTGGTGATTCTGTAGAAGAAGATGAAACGATACTTGAAGTTGCTACAGATAAAGTAGATTCTGAAGTACCGTCACCTTGTGATGGGGTGATTTCTGAAATACGATTTGAACCTAATGAGGTGGTCGAGATAGGAACGGTCATTGCCGTAATCGATGCCGACGGTGAAGTTGTTTCTAAAACTTCTTCGTCTGATGAGGTTCAACCCGAAAAGAGTACTCAAAAAGAACCGAATCCATTAGTGCAAACGAAAACAAAATCTACTACCAATAGTGATTTCAGAATATTAAATACAGGAGATAATGACGGATTCTTGTCACCTCTGGTAATTAATATCGCTAAAAAAGAAAACTTAAGTATTGAAGAGGTTCAGAGTATTGAAGGAACTGGCGAAGGAGGTCGCATTCGCAAAAGCGATATCATACAATACCTCAAGAACAGAAAGTATCCTCTACCTAGTAGACCTCAGACTATAACTCCAAAGTCAACATATAATACCCCTCCAATAAATTTTGTTGAAGGGAAAGATCGTATTGTAGAGATGGGTCGTATGAGAAAGATGATAGCAGATCATATGGTCTATTCTAAGCATACCTCTCCGCACGTTACTAGTTATATCGAGGTAGATGTAACCAATATTGTGAATTGGAGAAATGCGGTTAAAAATGAGTTTTTAGAAAAGTATGGGGAGAAACTAACCTACACTCCAATTTTTGTAGAAGCTGTAGCAAAAGCGATTGCGGCATATCCGATGATCAATGTATCTGTTGATGGAGATAAAATTGTGGTACATGACGAGATTAACGTAGGGATGGCTACGGCATTGCCTAGCGGAAATTTAATTGTACCCGTAGTAAGGAACGCTGACGAAAAGAACCTTCTTGGATTGGCAAAAAAGGTAAATCATCTAGCCAATAATGCACGTAATAATGCTTTGAAACCTGATGAGATAGGAGGAAGCACTTTTACCATTTCTAACGTGGGCACTTTTGGAAGCTTGATGGGAACCCCTATTATCAATCAGCCCGAAGTAGCCATTTTGGCCTTGGGTATCATTAAGAAAAGACCAGAGGTAATTACTACCGAAAAAGGGGATGAGATTGCCATAAGAAGTATGATGTATCTATCCCTGTCTTTTGATCATCGCGTGGTCGATGGGTTTTTAGGAGGATCATTTTTACGTAAAGTAGGAGATGAACTGGAAGCATTTGATAATAATAGAAAAATAGAACTAAAAGATATGCGCAAGGGATAGAAGCAGGCTACCATGTAGCGCGAATAGCCCGACCCAAAGGGATGCGCCCAAAACAATAACAAAAAATGGAACAGCAGATCAAAATTACAAGAACTTCAAATTCGGGATTGCAACACATTGATTTTGAAAATATTCCTTTAGGGACAGTATTCACCGATCATATGTTTGTTTGTGATTATGAAAATGGAAATTGGCAAAACCCTCGTATCGAACCTTTGCAGATGATTCCTACGCATCCAGCGGCAATGGCTTTGCATTATGGTCAAGCAATTTTTGAAGGCATGAAAGCAACAGTAGGGCAAGAAAAGACCCCACTTTTGTTTAGACCTGAAGAAAATGCTAAACGATTTAATCATAGTGCTGTTCGCATGGGAATGCCTACGGTTCCCGAGAAATTATTTGTCGAAGCTGTGAAGCAAATTGTAGGAGTAGAGCATAATTGGATCCCTCCGCAAGACGGTAGTGCCTTGTATTTAAGACCATTTATGTATGCCGATGAACCATTTATTGGGATGAGAGCCGCTACGAGTTATAAATTTATTGTGATTTGTTCTCCGGCCGGTCCGTTTTTTACTAAGAAAATTAGGTTGTATGCCGAGACTGAGTTTATAAGAGCAGCAGATGGAGGAACCGGAGAAGCTAAAGCAGCGGGAAACTATGCTGCAGCCATATTACCCACAGAAAAAGCAAAAGCAAAAGGATACGATCAGGTGTTATGGTTGGATGCCAACGAACATAAATATGTGCAAGAAGTGGGCACTATGAATATCTTTTTTAAGGTTGATGGTAAGTTTATTACCCCCAGTACCAATGGATCTATTCTTAAGGGAATAACAAGAGATAGTGTGATCACTTTATTAAAAGATAAAGGTTTCGAGGTTGAAGAACGTCCTATTACTATCGATGAGGTAATTCAATTTTCTAAAGAAGGAAAGTTAGAAGAAGCTTTTGGAACGGGTACTGCAGTTGCCATAGCAATGGTAGAAGCTATTGGATATAAGGATGAGGTGATTACTTTACCAGATCATAATCCTGTAAGCCTAGATATGAAAACTACTCTTGATGAAATCAAAACTCAGAAAAGAGAAGATGATCACGGTTGGATCATTCCGGTAGATGTAGAAGAAAAAGTTGGATAAGAAGAATTTACGAATTTGGATTTACAAATGATAGAGTTTAATTGTTCATTATCACCCTTAATATTGAAATTAGTGTCATCTTGAATTTATTTCAGGATCTCTAGAGTTTATTATCAGTGAGGTAGGATAAGAAGCTGAAACAAGTTCGGCTTGACTGATGCTCAATCAATAAAATGAATAATTCATAAATCGTATATCAAAAATTAATAATATGTTAGCTGAAAAAACAATTGCCAAAGAAGTACTGCAAGAGGCATTTTTAACGCTTTGCAAGGCAAAATCAATGGCAGAGTTGTATGAAGAGAATTTTAAGGTTGTTTCTAAATATGTACATGCTACATCTCGTGGTCATGAGGCAATACAAATAGCAGTGGCCATGCAATTGTTACCCCAGGATTTTGCATTTCCGTATTATAGAGATGATGCGATGTTGCTTGGTATTGGGATGAAACCTTATGATTTGATGTTGCAATTGTTGGCAAAAAAAGATGATCCTTTTTCTGGAGGAAGAACCTATTATTCGCATCCAAGTTTACGAGATGACGATAAACCTAAAATACCACACCAATCTTCCGCGACGGGGATGCAGGCAATTCCAGCTACTGGAGTAGCTTTGGGAATGCAGTACAAAGAATTAGTTGGACTTAATGATAAAGAAATAAAGGAAAAACCGTTGGTAGTATGCTCATTGGGGGATGCTTCAGTCACCGAAGGTGAGATTGCAGAAGCTTTTCAAATGGCGGCATTAAAACAACTTCCTATTTTGTATTTGGTACAAGATAATGGGTGGGATATTTCTGCAAACGAAGCCGAAACAAGAGCACAAAACGCTTTTGAATATGCCAGAGGGTTTAATGGATTGGATGCCATCGCTATAGATGGTGCTAATTTTACAGAAAGTTATCTGGCGATACAAGAAATAATTCAAACAATTAGAGAGGAGCGTAGACCCATGTTGGTGCATGCTAAAGTTCCGTTACTGAATCATCATACCTCTGGAGTACGTATGGAATGGTATCGAGATGACCTTGATGAAGCACGATCTAGAGATCCATATCCTGTTTTACGAAATCAGTTACTAGAGAATGGTTTTACTGAAGAAGAAGTTCTGAAACTTGAAGATAATGCAAAAAACATTGTAGAAAAAGATCTCGAAGAGGCCATGAAAGCCGAAGATCCCAAACCAGAAGATCTATTTACTCATGATTTTGCACCGACTCCGGTTGTAGAAGAGAAAGGAGATCGATTGCCATCTGATAAAGAAGAAGTTGTAATGGTGGATTGTGCACTTTTTGCTGTTGAGGAGCTAATGAAAAAGCATAAAGAGTGTTTGTTGTACGGTCAGGATGTTGGAGGAAGATTAGGGGGAGTGTTTAGAGAAGCTGCGACACTGGCTCAAAAATTTGGCGATGAGCGCGTGTTTAATACACCTATTCAAGAAGCATTTATTGTTGGATCTACAGTAGGGATGTCTGCAGTTGGATTGAAACCAATTGTCGAAGTACAATTTGCAGATTATATTTGGCCGGGACTTAATCAGTTGTTTACCGAGGTAAGTAGGTCTTGTTATCTTTCTAATGGGAAATGGCCTGTATCTATGATTTTACGAGTTCCCATTGGAGCTTATGGAAGTGGAGGGCCGTACCATTCCTCATCTGTAGAATCTGTAGTAACCAATATTCGAGGAATTAAAATTGCGTACCCTAGTAATGGAGCAGATCTAAAAGGATTGATGAAAGCTGCGTATTATGACCCAAACCCTGTTGTAATTTTTGAGCATAAAGGGTTGTATTGGTCAAAAGTAAAAGGAACAGACGCAGCCAGAACAATTGAACCTTCAGAAGATTACATTTTACCTTTTGGTAAAGCAAATATTGTACAGCGCATTTGGCCTCAGGATGAAAAAGAAACAATGACTGTGGTTACATACGGCATGGGTGTTCATTGGGCATTGAATGCTACAAAAGATATACAAGATATAGTAGAAATTATAGATTTAAGAACGTTACATCCTTTGGATGAAGAGACTATTATGGAATCTGTAAAGAAAACTAAAAAGTGTTTGGTAGTAACTGAAGAACCAACTAACAATTCTTTTGCAAGAGCTTTGGCTGGAAAAATACAGGAAGAATGTTTTAAATACCTTGATGCTCCTGTAATGACGATAGGTTCAGAAAATATGCCAGCAATTCCTTTAAATAGTACTTTGGAGCAAACGATGATCCCTTCAACGGCAAAAGTAAAAGTAAAAATTGAAGAGTTATTGAATTATTAAGAACTCAAAAAAGCAATGATAGACTAAAAGTAAGCCTCTGTTATAGAGGTTTATTTTTTTATAAAAATTCCAAAGAGCTCATTTCCTTGTCTGGGAAGGATAGAATTGTAGCTTTTCTCAAAAGTTTTAGTTTCAAAATGAGTTTGTAAATAGGAAAGATATAGTTCTTTATCCCCACCAAAAGGTCGTTTTTCCATATCTCCGGTAAGTGGAATATCAAACCAAAGCCCTACTAATTTACCATAAGGTTTTAGAAGATTTGCCATTTGGACCACATAAGCCTTTCTATTTTCTGGAGTAGGAATAAACGAACAGAAAAAAGTTTGTTCCAGGATAAGATCATAACTTCCTGTCATTGTAAAAAAATCATCGAGCAATAGTTGAGATTTTGGAAACTCTGGAACTCTTTCTATAAAGGTGTCTAATGGAGTTTGAGAAATGTCCAACACAAAAACATTTTTAAATCCTTTTTTAAACAAATATTCGGCTTCATAGGCATTACCAGCTCCTGGAATTAAGATCTTAAGATTTCTATCGCTCAGTTGATCAATATATTCTTTAATAGGTGTAGAAACATAACCAATATCCCAACCTGTGCGATCTTCGGCATACCGTTGTGTCCAATATTCACTTTCTTTGGATCGATTCTGATTCATGAACAAATGTATTCAAAAAACATTGCAACCTTAGAAAACTATTTTTTTATCATTTTCAAAAAGTCTTCAGCCTTTCCATTAAATAAATCGTAGTCTACTTTGCCTACCCCCTCTACTGCTTTTCTATCAGTGCGTTGCCAGATAATCCAACCCCTATTTTTCCATGTTTCTGGTACTTTGGGAGATTGGGCCTTGGTGTACTCTGCCACCCATAATTGGTATTTTGCAAATTCTGGATGCTTTAAATATTGATTTCCAAAAGAAGAGTTGGTATAGATTATGGGCCGCACACCTAGCTTTTCTTCGACAGTCTTTAACCAAATAAGGGTGTTTACTTCATACATTTCTTTAGTTACAGGTGTTTTGACACCTAACTCTTCAAGGTCCAAAACAGGAGGTAGATCTCCCGCGATTAGCTCACCAACAGCTTCTATAAAATTAAGGGCTTGTTTTTTGGGATCTTTCCCTGTTTCATAAAAATGATACGCACCACGATATAAACATTCTTTTTTTGTTGCTGCATGATTTTCTTTGAACTTAGGATCTTTAAAATGTGTTCCTTCGGTGGCTTTCATGTATACAAAATTGACACCGTCAGCCTTAATTTCATCCCATTTTATATCGTGCTGAAAATGCGAAATGTCAATGCCCAAAATTGTGGGTTCAGTTTCGATTCGTCTTTTTTCATCATTGCATAGGCTCTTTTGTGAATCTTGGTTTTTGTTATCGGTTTTCGCATTTGTATCCTTTTTACAAGAAATAGTTAAAAACAATATAAACAGTACAAAAGGTAACATCTTTTTCATTGGATAATTGGTTTAGGAAATAAGAGCATTTATAAATTATTTAATGTCACTTTTGAAATCGTTTCCAAGGTTTTTCAAATTTTTAACCTCGGCAGTTTCAATAGCACTTAAACTGGAAAAATGAAAGAATTTTTTAAAAACAAAGCTCATGATATAAAAATACAATAAGGGTAATATTAAGAAAAGAACCACCAAATTACTAGCCATATTTATTATAAGTTTCATGAGCTCTTTTTTACCCTCTTTTAAAATTTCAAAAGCTTCAGAGAATCCTTCTTCAACACCTACCCCAATATCTTCAACTTTATTTACAACAGCATCTTCCACTTTTTTGACAATACTGATATCCTTGTGTCCTTTTTTTCTGGCTTTTTCGAGCTGCCGTTTTTTACGTGCTTCCTGTTGTGTTGTTATTTTTTCTCTTTTTTTGTTGTATTTATTTTTAATTGCAGATAGATGTTCATGTAATTTTGATCCCAAGTCCAGCTCCATGGTGTCCGATACATAATGAATACCGTTAACATATAAGGAAAGACCGGGATTGATAAGCAGTGCTACAATCAACAATTTAAGAGCTAGTCGTTTATATTTTTCTATAAATATACCTGCGAGAAATATAAGTGGGAGCACTTTGAATAAAACCGATTTCCCAATATTCACTAATATAGTTTGAACACCAATTACGATGTTTGCAAAAGTTAGATAATTTACAGCTCTCGAAAAAATACCTTCAAGTTCTGTAGCAAGCCCTCCTAGTAGCGGTATATTAGAATTATCTACATTTGTGGCAATACTTTTTAGTTCCATCGCGGCTCCTAGACCAAGCATCATATCACTATTTACTTTTGATAAAAAATCTATTGCCGGATTTACAAAAATATTAGTAAAAGCCAAAATAACAAGAGCCGTGGTAATAACAATAATCCAGATTTTATCCTTTTTGAGAAGGCTGGAGAGTGTTTGTGAAACATTCATGACATGGTAGGTTGATTAAAAGTTGTTTTGCTTTTGTGTAGGATTAAAGATATGTATTTTAAAGAAAAAAATGACTACGTACTGCTACGTAAATACGATAAACTGTGTATACTAAAAATACCCTAAAGTATCTTTAACAATTTCCTTGTAATTTCGGCCTACGGGAATCTTAACTCCTTTAATATCAATTTCACTTGGCGAAAAAGAATCAATAAAGTCTAGCGAAACAATAAATGACCTATGCACTCTTAAAAACTTTGTGTTAGGAAGTGTTTCTTCAATATTTGATATGCTTTTGAGTGCCACAATTTCCCGATCTACCGTTTTAATTTTTATATAGTTTCTAATGCTCTCGATATACTGGATTTCTCTTAGAAACACTTTTTGCATCTTTTTTTCAACTTTAAGATAAATAAAAGCATTATTGTCTGGGTTTACAGTACTCTCGTTGGGTATTTGTTGAGGAACATTTATAGGTGTTAACTCTTTAAAAATTTTTTGTATTGATTTTAAAAACCTTGGAAACTCAATGGGTTTTAAAAGATAATCTGATGCTTCTAGATCAAAAGCATCTACAGCATAGTTACTATATGCTGTTGTGAATATTACTTTTGGAGGATTGTTTAATTGCTTCAAGAAATCGGTTCCTGTAATTTCTGGCATTTCGATATCCAAAAAAAGCAAATCGACATTTTTTTTTGCAATTACATTAAAGGCTTCAAGGGCGTTGGCACAGTTACCTATAAGTTCAAGATTATCAACTCTAGAAATATAGTTTACCAAGATATCTCTGGCCAGAGGCTCATCGTCTACAACCAAACAAGTTATTTTATCTTTAGCGTTCATTGGTGTCAAGATTTAGCTTTAAGGTTGATTCATAAGAAAGTCCGGTGTCTTCAGTTTTTAATAAGTAGTTGTTTTTGTATAATAATTCTAATCGTTTTTTTACGTTGGTAAATCCTATTCCTCCTTCAAGATTTATATCCTGCTTTTGATTTTGCAATTTTGAATTTTCCACTTTCATGATTAGGCTCTTCTTTTTTACCAAAATGCTAATGACAATCCACGAGTTACTTTGTATATGAGAGCCATGTTTGAACGCATTTTCTACAAAAGGAATAAGTAAAAAAGGAGGTATCATATATTCTTTATCAGTCTCAGTATTAAAACTGATATCCATTTGGTCATCAAACCTTAACTTCTCCAAATCTACATAGTTTTTTAGGTATTCTATTTCTTTTGATAAGGGAACTTTAGGAACATTGGCTTCATAAAGCATATATCGCATTAAACCCGAGAGTTTTAATACCGCAGCTTCAGCATTGCTCGATTTCTGAATAATTAAAGAATATAAGTTGTTTAAGGTATTAAATAAAAAATGTGGATGTACCTGATTACGAAGTTGATTTAATTCTGCTGCCAGTTTCTCTTTTTCAAGGCTAAGCGCCTTTTGTTGCGAATTGTAGTAGAATTTGAAGAAAATATAAGCCATAGGGAGTATGGCTGCATTGTTTACATCAAGAGCAGTTTTCATAATCTCGTTGACAGCAAAAAAACCGGCACTGTTCCACCCGGGTAGGTAATTGGGCTCTACATGATACAACATTATCGGTCTTTGAATAATGATGGTTGTTACCACTAAAGTGAAGAAGTAGAAAATGACAAATAAAGTAAACTTACGGGTAACAAAGAATTTTGGTATTAGAAACAATAATGTAATATAGACCAGAACAATTTTGCCGGGAAGCCCAAAGAACTGAATAAGAAAAGATCGTTTGTAATCGTGATCATAGGTGCCCCAGGTAATTCCGAAAAAAACTAAAATCCCGATCCAATACAATATATGTTTTGTAATCTTTTTGGAAAACAAACTGTTTAGAGGTACTGTATTTATAATTTGTTCTGATTTCATAGCGATTACTAAAGTCTGAAAAAATATTGGTAAAAAACAAAATCAAGGACAAATGACTTGCAATCTCTTACGAACTACAAAATCAGATTATATTTTCTAAAGTTAACAGATAACTTGCTTTCGGTCCTTGAAAATTGACATCTGTATAAACAATTTGGTTGCAACAATTATGCATTGTAATTATGAAGGAAAATCATAATTAATACATGCAAAAAAAAACATTACCACTAATCATTATTTGTGTCATTTTTTTAGGACTATTCCTTAATGCACAACAAAACGACAACAAAATACTTAAACATGTTGAGCCTCCCTTTTGGTGGGTTGGGATGAAAAACACTCAATTACAATTACTCGTTCATGGTGATAAGATAAGTGACTACAAAATTGAAATTTCTTACCCAGGAGTAGAGGTTATAAGTACAAACAAAGCGGAGAATCCTAATTATATATTCCTGAACCTTAAGATTTCTGAAAACACCAAACCAGGAATGTTTCGGGTATCTTTTATAAAGGGAAGCAAAAAAATGGAGTATCAATATTCATTGAAACCAAGGGTAAAAAGAGAAAATCAAGGACAGGGAGTCGATGGTTCTGATGTTATATACCTTATTACACCCGATCGTTTTGCAAATGGAGATACTTCCAATGATTCTACAGATGATACTATTGAAAAAGTTGACCGCAAGAATCACGATGGGAGACATGGAGGAGATATTAAAGGAATTTTGGATCATTTTGATTATATCAAAGAATACGGGGTTACTACATTATGGTTAAATCCTTTTCAAGAAAATGATCAGCCTGCATATTCTTATCATGGATATGGGATCTCAGACTTTTATAAAACCGATTCTCGATTTGGTACTAATGAAGACTTTAAAACACTGGTAGATAAAAGTCATCAAAATGGAATGAAGGTTATTATGGATCAAGTATTTAATCACTGTGGAGCCGGGCATTGGTGGATGAATGATCTGCCTTCAAAAGATTGGTTAAACCAATGGGAATCTTATACGTCTACAAATTTTGCAACCATTATAGCCTCTGATCCTTATGCCTCACGTAGCGACTATGATCTTTTAACAAAGGGTTGGTTTGATAAAAACTTGCCTGATTTAAATCTTGAAAATAAGTATATGGAAACATACATGATCCAAAATTCAATTTGGTGGGTCGAGTATGCTGGTCTAGACGGTATACGAATGGATACATACCCATATCCGGATCAAAATGCTATGTCAAATTGGATGCAAGCCTTGACCAACGAGTACCCTGGTTTTTATATGGTAGCCGAAACTTGGGCTAGTCGAACGTCATACCTATCGTATTGGAATAATGAAAACACCAATAGAAATGGATATACCTCTTATGTGAATAGCGTGAGTGACTATCCACTTTACTTTGCAATTTTAGAGTCGTTTGGCAAAGAAGGTGACATATACAAACTATATGAAACTCTGGCAGAAGATTTTGTTTACGGAAACGCATATAACAATAAAGTATTTAATGGTAATCATGATCAAGGGCGCATATTTGGAATATTAGGAGAGAATGTGGAAAAATTAAAACTAAGCATGGTGTTTACTCTAACCACCAGGGGAATTCCACAACTGTATTATGGAGATGAAATTCTTATGAAAAAAGATAAACCCGATGGGCAGTTGCGAGAGGATTTTCCAGGGGGGTGGGAAGGGGATACCCGAAATGCATTTACCGCAAGTGGAAGAACAGATAAAGAAAATGAAGTGTTTAATTACGTTAAAACAATCCTTAATTGGAGAAAAAATGCAAAATCCATCCATCAGGGAAAGCTTACGCACTATAAACCAGATCATAATGTTTATGTCTATTTCAGGCACACGGATAACGAAAATACCATGGTGATAATCAATAATAGTGATAAGAATATTCAAACATTTGACCTGACTAGATATTATGAATCATTCAAAGGATATTCAAAAGGGATTGATATCATTACAGGTAACAACTATGAAACTCTCGACACCATTGCAATTGGTAAAAACACAGCGTTGATTTTGGATTTAAAGAAGTAGTACAAACCTAATACAATAGACCAATGAAACTTAATTATATCTCTGTTTTCGTCATTTTAATGTTTTTTTCATGTACAGATTCGGGTACAAAACAATTTACAACACAAATTCCTGAAAAAAGAGATATAAGAAAACAGTTGCATAAATACAACGAGCAAATTATTGACGCTGCAATAACAAAATCGTTTGACAAGATAAGCGGATTGTATGCTGAAGATGCATTGCTAATGGCAGAGTTTCACCCTTTGATACAAAATACGAACAATATCAAAGGATACTATAATGAAATTTTCGAAAAAGAAAGTTTAAAAAAGTATACAAGAGAAATCATTGAAGTAATTGTTTTTGAAAATAGAGTTATCGAAATTGGATTGTTTACCAAAACATTAAGTAATACAAAAGAGTATAAAGGAAAATACCTGAACGTATGGAAATTAAAGGATAAGCAACTTACATTAAAAGCGGAAGCTTTTGGCTACCTAAATCATATAAAAAATCCCGAAGCGTTAATCGCTGCCAATGTCACAGTATCCAAACCGTATAAGGTAAATATACCTTGGGAGATGGAAGCCTATAACGCCTTAAATAAAACTAATGTGATGGATAGAATTCCAGAAAGATCGGCAAATGGATATACTGAAGATGCAAAATATCTTCCTTTTGCAGATACAATTAAGGTTGGTAAATCTGCTTTGTTGAAACATTATCAGGCCTATTATAAAAATCCTGCAAAAATAGACTCTTTGCAAGTATGGACATATGATTATGATGTCGTAGATAATGGTTATATACGATATACGGGCTTTTATGTTGATTGGACAGTACCAGGGTTTTCTGGGAATACGCAGGGATTGGGAATTTCCTATTGGCAAAGACTCGAGGACAATACCTTAAGAATACACAGACAAATTGGTACGCATATACATCAAAAAGAATAATATTAACCTTTTTAAACTAAGAGAAATGAACAATCACAAAACAAGTAAGCTTCTAAGACTTAGATTTATTTTTTCGACACTTCTAGTAATTTCTATGGTTATGTTTCCCATACACAGTTATGCGCAAAAGAAAAGGCAACTTACGTTTAATGTCGATATGAAAAATAAAAATACAGATTTCAATGTTCAGCTCCGAGGAGATTTTGGACCATTGTCCTGGTATGAAGGAATCAAAATGTTAGATCCAGATAAAGATGGAGTATATACGGTTTCTTTTGATTTTGAAACCCCTGAAGGAATCGAATTTTTGAATTATAAATATACTTTGAATGGCGACGATTGGGAAGCAGGAGAGAATAGAAAGATCACGTTAAAAAGCAATGAAAATACTTTTAAAGATACTTTTAGATATGCTGAAAAAAGTGAAAATCCATTCAAAAAATTTATTGGTGAATGGACATTAAAAGATGATAACTGGGAATATGTCGACGAAAACTTAACGAAAAGATCCATTAAAATAAAAGATCACCACACTGTTTGTAAAGAAATAAATACAAAAAACAGTATTCTTTTGATTGTAGATACCGGGGCATCACATGGTAGTGCTTTTTGGAGTTATGATTCTGATAAAAAAGAAATTAATACTCTTTCTAGTTTTTCTGGGAATCGCACTTCTGTAGGAAATGGTACCATTGATAAAAATGGAAACGTAGCGAGTAAGGTATTTTTTCAAGGGATAACCGATGGTAGATATAGAATATATACTTACAAGTGGGTTTCAGAAGATGAATATGTATTGAAATCTATCGAATATGATAAAAACCATAAACCTACCGGAATCTCTTATGGGGCATCTTTTGTAAAAATTAATAAATGAAAAAAGTGTTTAATATAGGTGGTGTATCCTTTAATTCAGTAATACACCTGGATGAGTTTCCAAACCCAATCCCAACTACAATTCATCATTGCAAGTTTAAAGAGACCGTTGGTAATACGGGAGCAGGAAAAGCAGTTACTCTCGCAAAATTAGGATTTGATGTTACATTTCATTCATTAATTGGCGACGATATATATGCCGAAAAAATCAAATTATATCTTGACCAACCTAACCTGAAATTCATTCATGATATTGACCTTAATGGAACCGAACGCCACTTAAACCTTATGAATAAAAAAGGTGAACGCATCTCTATTTTTATGAATCCAATGACCGATGAACCTAACATTGAGTACAATAAGTTTGATGAAGTAATTAAGAAATCTGATTTCGTGGTAGTAAATGTTTCGAACTATTGCCGAAATGTATTGCCTGTTTGTAAATCACATCATATCACAATATGGACAGATTTGCACGATTATGATGGTCATAGTGAGTATCATCAGGATTTTATAGCCGCATCAGATTATATTTTTTTAAGTTCAGATAATCTGAAAGATTATAAGATATTTATGAAAAAAATGATTGATCGAGGTAAAAAACTGGTTGTTTGTACACACGGAAGAAAAGGGGCCACATTACTTAGTCAAAATGGTTGGATTGAAGTTTCAGCAATTAAGAATTATAAAGTAAAGGATACCAATG
Source organism: Aquimarina gracilis (assembly GCF_035285365.1). Taxonomy (NCBI): domain Bacteria; kingdom Pseudomonadati; phylum Bacteroidota; class Flavobacteriia; order Flavobacteriales; family Flavobacteriaceae; genus Aquimarina; species Aquimarina gracilis. The sequence continues at coordinate 556,620 of NZ_JAYKLX010000003.1, forward strand.
GAGCCGGAGACGCCTTTTTTTCAGGTTTTTTATATGGCTTTGCAAAGGGATGTTCACTTGAAAAATGCATGCAATATGGAACCATTTCGGGAGGGCTTTGCATCCAGTCTGACTTTATTGCCAGTGAAAGTCTATCTTCAGAAATATTAGAACAAGAATATCTTAAGTTTTATACAAAATAAGCTATTCTTTTTTATTTCTGGGTTATTGCAGATAAAGTGGCTATTTGGGCTCTCACAGATTTAGTTGAATTTACATATGCATTGTCTTGCTCGGCATTGATAATACGGGCTTTTATGGTATCATCCAATTGTAGTTGGATCATCTTTCTTATTTTTAAGAATACATCCTGATCTAGTATTGGTGTGATTACTTCTATTCTGTGATCAAGGTTACGAGTCATCCAATCTGCAGAGCCTATAAACATTTTTTCATCTCCTCCATTCGCAAATATATATACTCTACTATGTTCCAAAAATCGATCAACAATGCTGGTAATATAAATATTTTCACTTTGATCTTTGATTCCTGGTACCAAACAACAGATTCCTCTAACCAGAAGTCGTATATTCACTCCTGCATTACTTGCATTGTATAGTAGATCAATCATTTTATAGTCTTGAAGACTATTTAGTTTCAAGATGATATAAGCTTCTTTTCCTTCTTTTGCATTATCAATCTCTTTTCCTATTAATTTTTCAAATGTATTTCGTGTTGAAAAAGGAGAAACCAACAATTTTTTGGTTTTAGGAACAATTATAGTTCCCTCCAATAATTGAAATACTTGATTTAACTCTGAGGTAATTTTTTTATTGGCGGTCATAAGACCAAAATCGGTATAAATTTTGGCAGTTTTTTCGTTAAAGTTACCTGTGCTTATGTAGCTATAATGTTTAGTGCTTTCATTTTCAATACGCTCAACTAATAATATTTTCGAATGTACTTTAATTCCTGGATAACTGTATCTTACTTTTGCCCCATTTTCTTCTAGGATCTTACCCCATCGTATATTGTTTTCTTCATCAAATCTGGCTTTGGTTTCTATAAAAACGAAAACTTCTTTTCCATTTTGTGTGGCTTTAAGCAAAGCTTCTGCCAATCTAGATTTTTTTGCTACACGATAAAGAGTAACCTTGATTTTGGTAACATTTTTATCACCTGCTGCTTGTTCTACCAATCGAAGAATATCCTCAAAAGATTCATAGGGATAATAGAGTAATCTATCTTTTTGGGCAATCGCCTTAAAAATAGAGGTGTAGTTTCTAAGTTCTGGGTGAGGAATAGGTTCGATGCTGTCTTCTGATAGCTTTTTATTTGTTGGATTGGGAAAACCAAAAAAATCTTTAAAGTTATGATATTTCCCTCCATAAAGAATATCTGTTTCGTTTGCATCTAGTATTTGTTGGGTACGTTCCAACAATTCTGTTGGCATTCGTTCATCAATAAGAAGCCTGGTGACTTGTCCAGTATCCCGGTTTCCCAGAGAGTTTTTTATTTTGGTAAGTAAATCACCCGAATATTCATTTTCAATATAGAGTTCTGCATCTCTTGAAATTTTAATGGCATAAAAATCAGAAGTCTTTTTTTCGGCATAAAGTTCTGCTAAATTATATTTCAGAATATCATCAACAAAAGTGATGTCAAAAGAACTGCCTTTGGTTGGAAACACAATAAATCTAGGCGTGTCTGAAGGAATTTTGACCACAAGAAGTTCTTTGTTATTTACAAATGCAGTAAGATAAAGCTGTTCATTTTCAATAAAAACAGATTCACGGTTTGATATATTATTAATAGTGGTTACCAGTTCATTTTTTAGATGTTTTTCAAAATATACTTTGGCAAACTTCTTTTGGGATTCTGAAAAACTTTCACAAGCAATTAATTTGATTCCTTCATTTTTAAGCTCATTTAGGATGTCATTTGTATAAATATTTCCGAATTCTTCTTGTTGAAGATGTACCTGCTTTTTTATTTGTTTCAGGAGTTTATTGGGCTTTGTGATTAGTTTTTTGCGCAATGATTTATCCAGATTCTTAATCTTTCTTATATCAGACACCCTAACTTTGAAAAATTCATCAAGGTTTGAAGAAAAAATGGCTAAAAACTTTATACGATCATAAAGAGAATTGTTTCTGTCGGCTGCTTCTTGTAACACTCGATGATTAAAGCGCAGCCAAGACAAATCTCTATTATAATATTTGTTTGATATTAATGCCATGTTTTTTTCGATTTTATTTGTGAAATGTAAAAATGATATTCAAAGATTTAAAAGGATAATAAATTATGGTTAGGTTATTTTTGTGTAAAAAAATATAAAGTTTTAAATCTTTCAATTTCCTTTATTCATTTGGTAAATTTTGAAATTGATCTTGTCTTATTTTAACAGCTTTAAATGAATAGACAATAAGAGCAATAAGCCCCAATAGTGCCGATACAATACCTATAATTGCCATATAAACAGAAAAATTCATTTTGGTCTCTACAATTCTAAACAATCCAGAAATTAATCCCGAAATCATAAAGCAAGCTACCGATAGGTACAAAAAGACCATTGCCCCATTAAGTAACTTAAGCTGTTTTAATTTTCTTTGAATTAAACGTTGATTGTTTGAGTCCTGAATAAGGTTTTTAATTTCGTTACTTAGGGCAATTAACAAGTTTGAAGTAGATAGGATTAATAATCCTATACCAGGGATAATTGTTATTGGGACATACCAGTTTTCCATATTTATTGATTAGAATAGATTGAAAATGCCTGATCAAAGAAAATAACTGCGTCTTTTTGATCAATTTCACTAACAGGCAAGACCGCACCTTTAAAGCCTTCAGTGTACCAATTTCCTATGGTTAAAGAATTAAAGTTGGATGTGTCTACCGCATCATGACCGTGATAACCGCTAATATAGAGATAGTAGTCATTAACCACAGAGTCTGGGATTGCCAGCCCCAAGCCAATAGACATATTTGATTTGTTTTTAAGCATTGCAAATGCTCCTGTATCAAAGTGATGGGGCCAAATTCTTATGTCTGATTCTATTTTATGGTTTTCTAGAAAGGTTTTTATCGAGAGCTGTGCCAGAGTCCTAAAGTGAATTAACCTTTTTAACCTCGAGGGATCGGTTAATTTAAATTCGAAATCATTAGTAATCTTGTCATAGGGTAAGTCATAATGAAAATCATAATTATATTGCTTTTTGATATTTGCTTCTTCAGCGGTTACTTGTATCCACTTTAAAACTTCAGAATGCAGGGTTTTATCTAACCGCAATGAGCTTTTCGAATTTTTAGAATTCCATTCTAAAGTAAAACGATGATAATTAAGAGAAAGTGTATCACCAGCTTCATTTAGAGGACGTGTATATAGATTTCCTTCGGTTATTGAGAATCCAAGATTTGTATGGCTATCGTCTTCCTTTTTTTCTAGAAAGCTTATTCCGGCAGCGGCGAGGTACTGTGCTGCTAAGTGCAATTGAGTTGTCATGTGTTGTGATTTTAATAAATGTTTTGACGTGTGATATATTTAGAATTGTAGTATTTAATGTGGTTGTTTTTGAGTTTTTCTGAAGATTGAAAAGATAACACCGGCAGAAATAAATTCATCATTAAGTTTACCGGCTACACCTTTAAATTCTATAAAAGCAAAAAGTTTTTTTAAGTTGTAATGAGCACCAAAACCATAATTCAATCCAAACTCATTTTCTTCTTTAGTTTGAGTATTTTGATTAATAAGGCGTTCTTTTTCGATACTGTAATTTAAACCCGCAAGTGGGTATATCCCTAGTTTATGGGTAAGTTCAAAGATGTAATGGGTATTAAGATTCAGTTCGGTAAGGGAAAGTTCGTATTCTTCATTAATTTCCTGATAAGGAAAAAAAGTAACCTCAGGACCAAAACAAAAATGATCATTGGGGCCATAGTAGATCCTGCCGTTAATTCCCAAAAGTTGCTCATTCATTTCTAAAGATGGAGCTATTCCTAGCATCCATCCTTGTTGAGCATATACATTGACTTCTGAAAATAACAGTAGTACCAACCAAAGCTTTGCAATTGCAAAATAAGTTTTCATACAGAATACTTTTTATGAAGTATGTAACAGGTTATCCAACTACCTTTTATGTTCAGGACTATCAAACCCGGCCTTGCAACCCGCCTCCCATTCGTCTGGTTGATTACCATGAGCAGGAATACCTCCATTATCTTTTAACATTCGGGCCAAATGCATGCAGTTCCATGCTAGAAAGGTTGTATTTCTATTTGTGAAATCATTTTCTGGTCCTCCGGATCCTTCATCCCTGTAAGAGGGGCCTGGTCCGGCTTCTCCCATCCATCCTGCATCGGCTTGAGGGGGCACTGTGTAACCAATATGCGAAAGTGAAAAAAGGATATTCATTGCACAATGTTTTACTCCATCTTCGTTTCCTGTGATGAGAGTCGCCCCAACTTTTCCATAGTCTCTATATTGTCCTTTGCTATTAAATTGATGGGTGTAACCATACATTCGTTCAAGTACTCGATTGCATACCGAAGATTTCTCGCCTAACCAAACTGAAGTACATAGTACTAATATGTCACAAGCATCTACTTCTTTTTGAAGCATTGGCCAGTCATCTTTTTCCCATTCGGGAGTTTGTGACATGTCGAGCCCCAATCCTGCCGGGATTACATAATCTACCGGTCTAATCACTTTTGTGGTTACTCCGTTGGCTTCAAAAACCTTTTTGGCGACTTCAATTAGCCCTTCAGTATGTGATAATACAGGTGTTCTATTGAGTGTGCAATTTAGAAATAGTACTTTTAAATCATTATATTTTGAAGGGGCACCAGAACATTGGCTTTCAGTGATTTTTTTTAATTGCTGTGACATTTGTGAATGTTTTTAGAGTGAAACTTTATTTTAAAGAATAATTTCTTTTTTGTGTTAAAAAGCGAATCCTACTGTAAAAATGATACGGCCACTATCTTCGCTACCGTAGAATCCAATATTTGCAGAGAAAGTATCTAATCCGCTAATCCAAAATGACCCACCTGTGGCGATGTGCCATTGATCAGAATTGTCATCTTTAATCCAAACTCTACCATGATCAAACCCTCCGGTTATGCCATATTTTAATGGGATAAAACTAGTTTTGAATTTCCCCAGAAGTAATCTTAAATCAACATTTTGATATAGTGCATATTTCCCGGTAAACCGTTCATTTCTAAAACCTCGTAGTCCATTATTTCCTCCTATTTGGGCTCCGTGATAAAATTCAAATTCATCTCCCAAAATGACCTCTCCACCAATTTTTGTTGCAAAAACAAGATTTCCAGTTTTATCAAGTCGATGATCAATAGAAAAATATGGTTCTACATATGCAAAACGATTTTTATTATCTCCTCCATCTATATTGGTTTTGTAGCCAGCGGTAATACCTGTATTTAACGCATAGGTTGGAAAAGCAAGGTTATCCTTATTTGCGAAATGATAATGTACTTCGGCTCCTGCATAGTTTTGCTTTTCAAATACATCGTTATCTGCCGGGATTGCATTGATAAATCTTCCGGCGGTGTTCTCGACTTCAAAGGATTCGAATATAGGTTTAACATAAAAATTTCCTCCATCCCGACCTCTCCAAATAAGAGAAACTGCGGTACTTATTTTTTCAATTCGAGTTCTGTTAAAGTCAAAGTCTACATCATCTCGATCATATTCTGTTTCATTCCCGAATCCAAAGAAGTTGATAGCAAATGTAGGACTGTTGTATTTTGCCTCGATACCAAAGTTCCAATTATGGAAGATGTTTGAAAATTCACCGGTATAGGAAACATCGAAGCCACCCGATCCCGTATAATAGGAGGCTCCTAAAGAATGTTTATGGGTAAAAGGATTTCGTTGTAATCCATATTGCGTAAAGGTGTTTAGAAATCCGGCACGAAGGCCATCATCTGGATTAAATGCGATTAAGGGAAGTAACTGGTTTACATTGTATTTACGTTTTTTGTAGTCGTAATTGTTGATCTCATAAGAATCTACAAGCCACCTACGCGATTTTTTATTTACTATAGTATTGTTCTTTGATTTGTAGTCATAGAGTTTTACTTTCTTTGTGTTTTTAAAGTCATAGGTGTCATTTTTTCGACCTCCCATAATTCGGGTCTTAATCGGGTTATCGCCATTGCCTTCAACTACAAATGAATCGTTTCCATCCAAACCGTAAAGCCAAATTTCTTTAGTTTCCTGTGCGCTAAATGTTCTATTGAAAATAGTCAAATCCTTTCTTAGAATGTCAATAGAGGTTTTGCCATCGGGAAGTCTTTTAATAATAAAATCGTCATCTTTTTGGGTCCCGGCGATGACTTCAAATTTACTAATATACAGATAGTATCGCCTGGCAATATCTTTTAGATTTTCTCTTCTACCCTTTAGTTTTGTTTTGATCTCTTCAATGGTTGATCCTTTAACCTCTTTAGGAAGTTTTTTAAATGCCTTTTCGATAATTTCATCGGTCACATTATTTTGAATGTAATTCACCTGTTGTTCCCACACGGTCCAATCTGATTTATTTATAAATGTAAGGTCAAGAGGATAGGGTTCGAAATTAAACCATTTGGTATTTGGGAGCTCTTCATCAAAAGACTGCATCATTCGTATAAAAGGAACCGCAAAACGCAAAAAGGAAAGTATGCTTCCGTCGAATACAGAAAAAGCTTGATCCCTATCTCGCGGTATAGGTTTGCATAGCTCTGTACCATCACCATTCTCAAAACGAGCCCAACGCCATTGATCCTCGTGGCGATCCCAATCACCAATTAGCATGTCAAATAGTCTTGCTCGTATGTAAGAAGGTTCGTCAACAATGGATTTGCCCGTTTTTCGAATTTCTTGTAGGACATCATCGGTACTTAATATATCTTTGGGTTTTCCAAAACTTGCCAAATCACTATGATTGGATTCTACTCGTTCTTCAATCATGTATAGTTCATCGCCATATTCATCATTAAATACGCCTAGAGTTTCTTGTTTTGGAACATAATATAAGACGGGATTTGTGTGATATACATTTGCTGCAGCTGCCAAAGTATTTACCGAAAATGGTGTATAAGGATGTGCAGTAGTATAAAAATCCAGTAGAAACCGGTCGGCAAAACTATCTTGAAGATCTTCTTCTATATACTTATCTTGAAATGCAGTGGCCTGTAAAAACTTAATGGCACTCTTTCTTAGGGCTCTCATTACATACTGTTTCCCATCTTTACCTTCTAATCGTAACGATTTAGATTGGTGTCCACCTCCTCGCCGTATAGGTGTAAGCCCTCCTTTAAGAGTATCGAGAAATACAATTGGGGCCTCTACTTGGGTGCTATAGTATTTTCGGTAATGATCACCCCATAAACCGCGATAGAGTTTTCCTTTTGTAGTTTCTTCGACTGAATAAACTGAGGCTTTTTGCGAAGTTCCAAAGCTACTTTTAGGTTTAAAATCGTAAGATATTTCTGGGCTTTCTCCAGGAAATATGATTTTGGAAAAAAGAGTAGAATTGGTCTCAATATCGAAATATTCAACCCCAGCTTTTCCAGTATTATAAATATCTAATCTGGCAAAACCATTTTTTGTAGAACCAAATTCATTGGTTTTACCAAGTTTAGTTTTTTCCGTTCGTCCTACAGAACCGCTTATGATTTGAGGAATACCATATTTATTAATGTACTGTAAGTTTTTGTCTTTTCCAGAAATGAAAATAGTATTTTCCTTTTGTCTGGTGAGTGTAATAAGTTTGTTTCTTAAGAGGGTATATTGTTTGTTCTGAAAATCCTGTATTGAAGTACCACCTGTTCTTGCCAGAATTCCCGTTTTGGTATTCGAGAAAATGGGATGGTGCATAGCAACAATCTTGATTTTATCTTGATTCTTTTTGAGAAGACTTTCAAACTCCTGAAAAAACTGAGTTCTGTTTTGTATGTCGCAATCATCATTAATGTAGATGTTTTTATCCCAATCCTCCAAAAACCATTGAGAATCAATAGCTATTAAAACTACATTTTCTGAAATATCTTTTTTCTTAATGGGACAGCCATCATCGGGATAGTATTTTGCTCGGCTATTTTCTTGTATAAATTTTTCGATTCTCTTTACATTTTTATAACCCGATATTTTCCATTCATTAGTTCCGGGAGTAAATATGATTTCTCCATTAAAGTCTGAGATGGCATCCAGTTGCATGCCTAATGAAGTTTTTGATGCTCTTTTTTTGATGCTCTTGGATTCTATAGTATTTCCAACAATTAGAAGCGTGGCATTTTGTGCATCCACGGAAGAAGATTGAATTTTTTCTAGGATGTCTAATCCCGAATTCTCATTTGTATTGGCCGTTATAAAAATAGAGGCCTCAATTTCCTGGGCATGTAAAACTCCCCGAGAAAGAATAATGAGCAGTAAGATGAGTTTTAGTTGTGTGAGTTTCATATATGAGAGGTAAAATCATTCTTGACGTTATAAGTATTGCGGGCTTGATCTTAAGGTTAGGGGACTGAAATATTTTTGAAAATCAAAATTTTAATTAACCCGGTGGTAGCATTCAGATCAATGTTTTTGGTTTCCAGAATTTCGCCAGCACGTAGTGCGAAGATTCGACCTAATTTATTAAAATAGTTACATGCTTCCAAAACCCAATATTTGGCATATATATTCAAGAGAGGACGACGGTTTATGAGTTAGTATTGTTAAAAATAATGAATTTTGTGATTACCTTTTACGAATTAGTCTCTGAAAGTTACTTCGGATTACAAAAGGACATTACTAATAAAACTGATAAATGTCATAGTTTACTAGCTATAGGCTGGATATTTTTAGGGGATACACAACAAAGGTCATTTTTTTAATTTTTACTAATCATTCATAAAAAATTAAAATCATGAAAAAAATAGTTTTAGGTTTACTTGTATTCGGATTCACTTTTCAGTCCTTTTCTCAAAATGTAGAGCAATTGGCCGAAGTATGGATTATTGCTACGAATTATAAATATCTCAGTGAGACAGACGCGGAAGATGAAGCACTTCCTATAGAGCTATTACAACGCAAAGTGGCAACATATGATATAAAAAGTTCTGATATCTATAACGATGAATATGATCACTACGAAGTAGCCTTTTATATCCCAGAGGGTAAGATCTTGGCGGCTTATGATAAGGATGGTAAAGTTTTGCGTACTGTAGAAAAATTTAAGAATGTAAAACTACCGGTATCCGTATCGCAATCTATACAAAAAAGATTTCCGGGTTGGAATGTTACCAAAGATGTCTATTTGGTTAATTTCCATGACAAGAAAGGTGTTACAAAAAAAATGTATAAGCTTAGATTAGAAAATGGTGATAAGCTTATAAGAGTAAAAACTGATGATGAAGGTAACTTCCTTTAGAATGAAAACATAAAGATGGGCGTCAGATACCTGACGCCCATTTTTTTATTTACCCAACATCAATAGTTCATTACAAACTACTTCTGTGATGTATCTTTTTTTTCCTTCACTATCTTCATAGCTTCTAGAGGTTAATTTTCCTTCTATGGCAATTTCCTGACCTTTATTTACATATTTTTCTATGATCTCGGCAGTTTTACCCCATGCTATAATATTGTGCCATTGTGTATCTGTAACTTTATCACCTTGTTTATTATAATAATGGTCATTGGTGGCGATAGAGAATTTGGCCAATTTTTTTCCAGATTCCAGATTTACAATTTCTGGTTCTTGTCCTAAGTTTCCAATCAACTGTACTTTGTTTTTAATCGTGTTCATAATTTTTAGTTTTTCGTATTAAACAATTGATACTATCGAGTTCTTATGTTTCGACGATGCAAACATAGATTTGGTTTTGCTAGAGATTCGGTTAGGAAGTATTTAGTTTCGTTTGTAACCGTTTGTAGTCGTTTAAAAACTTTTATTTTATTGATATGTAATTGTTTATGATTTGTGTATGGATTTATTTTTTCATTAAAAAAAAGTATTTTTAAAATGTATAGAAAGTAAATATCAACACTTTAATGTTTTAGCACAATTAAATGAATCGCAATATGAGTGAAAATATAGTTCTGCTTCATGGAGCTTTGGGAAGTAAAAATCAATTTAAAGAACTCACCAATATTTTGTCAAAAGAACTGAATGTTTTGGTTTTTGATTTTGAAGGACATGGGGGTAAACCTATTACTCATGATTATAGTATAGATTTATTTACAGAACAAACCTTGGCATTTATAAAGGAAAATAAAATACAGGGCGCACATATTTTTGGGTATAGTATGGGGGGCTATGTGGGGTTGAATGTAGCTCGAAAATATAATGGAGTAATCGGGAAAATTATGACTTTGGGGACCAAATTTGATTGGACTCCGGCATTTGCAGAACAGGAGGTGAAAATGTTAAACCCTGTAAAAATGCAAGAAAAAGTTCCAAAATTTACAAAATATCTTAAAAAAGTACACTCAGAAAGGTATTGGAGTCATGTTGTAGAACAGACGGCCAAAATGATGAGCGATTTGGGAAATAACCCAACATTACAAGAAAAGGAAATAATGCATATAGATAATGAAACTCTTATTGGAATAGGCGATTTAGACAAGATGGTAGGTCACGAAGAATCTAAAAGAATTGCTAATTCATTGCTCAAAGGGCAGTTTAAAGTAATAGATAATTGTCCTCATCCTATCGAACAAGTAGATAAGGAGGAATTGGCCAGAATTATTATTGGTTTTATAACAAATTGAATGAAACATTCTATAGACTCTTGTTCAACAAAGTAAAATTTCTTTTTCTACAAAAAATAAGCATAGAAATACTGGTGCCGCTGTTAAAACTGTGGTATTTTTAAGTAATCAACCAACGCTGTCTTTTTGATGATCATATTAGACAGAAGTGCACAAAAAATAACAACGATGCTTACCACAATTCAATCAAGTCCTGTTATAAAGGATAATTTTAAATTTTCGGACCTTTTTAAAGATTTTAACTGCACAAATGTCGATGAATTTGTTTTTGACGGAGTCACTCTCAAAATTTCTGAAGATGCTAGCGCATCGGGATTAAAAAATAAAATATCTTTTAAGGGTAAGTTAACGATGGAAGGAACACTTTCTATCTTTAAGGACTACTTAAATAGTGATGATTATATCGAAATTACTGGAACAATAATTTCTAGTTGCAAAGATCTTACTCAAAAAATAACGCCTCAAAATGCAACTTTTAAAAGCGTTTTACAATTTCACAAAGAAATATTTCAAGGGGTGACATTAACACAAGCCTGGATACAGTTAGATCTTACCAAAAAGGATAAAAATTGGGTGATCGTGCCAAAAATTGCTGGGGATTTTGATATAAATGACCTTACAGATAAAGATGAAGGTAAACTAACTGCCGAGCTTACCGAAGAAAACAAAACCTTGATTTTAAATGCTACTGCCAAAAACTTAAAAGGAGCATTTGGAATTCAGGAACTTTTTCTAGAAAATGTTACCGTCAATGGAAAAATTGGCGAGACCAAATCATTAAATATAGCATCGCAATTTGTTGTAGGTAATACAACATTTGATTTTGGCGGTGTTGTAACACCTGAAGCTACTGGTGTGATAGCAAAAGTAGATGATTTTAATCTAGATGAGCTTAACAACATATTTATAAAAATTGCCCCGGGTGGATTAACACTACCAGAATTTACTATTGATTTTAAGAATACAAGTATTGCTTTGGCGACGGCAGATTGTAAAATTGACACCACCGATGTGAAAATGGGGCTTACTGTAATGACCAATGCTACCGCACATGGGCACACTTTTGATACCCAGGCAGAGATTTCGTGTATGGGAGTCGTATTTTATGGAGCTTTAGGTAATCTCACCTTGGGTCCGGTTAAAATAAACAAGACCGCACTAGATTTTCAGATTTATAAGAAATCGACGCAGAAACCTGCCAAATTCGAAATTTCTGGCGAAGCAGTTATCGAAGGGGTTACTGTTGACTGCGGAATCTACTTCGAAAAATATACCGATTGGACTACAGTCCTATATGCTGATCTTGTTGCAAATTCTTTTAAAATGTCTCATGTTTTTCCCGAAACTCAAGGTTCTTTTGTAGATGAACTGTCGTTTTCAAAAGTTGGATTTATTTACGCTTCGGCTAGTTGTGTTACCAAAAATGAAGGGCTTAATTATTCTGTACAAGAAGGTTTACAATTAATGGGAGTTTTAGAAGAGATTCCGGGGTTGTCAAGTTTGACAGGTGAAAAGCATGTGGGGCTAATATTAACAGCTCATTTTGGAGCCGCAACCAATATTGGCATAGAGATACCGGATACGAGATTGCATCTTGGACACTCGGTAGAATGTGACCCTTTTAAAATTCAAATTAATATTACCCCACAGCCATCATTAATGTTGGTATTTGGTATAGAAGTAGATGTGCCAAAACAAACAACACCACTTCATTTTGATATGGCACTATCGGTAGGAGCAATTGAAGCCAAAGGATCGGTTACTATGAAAAACTATTGGGTTAATCCATTCGGTATTCATGGTGTGAAAATTGGTCCGGCTCTAGCTTTACAAATAGGCATTATTTATGAGCAGTTTGTAGCAACGGGAATCCCATCGGAGTTTGGAATTGCAGGTGGACTCGAAATTGCAGATACTGTAATCGATATGGCAGTAAGCATTTCAGAAAACCCTATGGAAGAAATTCTAATGGGGAAACTAGAGGAATTAAATCCTTCGCAATTAATAGAATTTGCCGCCAATCTAACTCATATAAATATACCAGATGTTCCAGACTTTTTTGAGCTAAAGGAGTTAGAGTTGTATTGTGCGCCTGCTGGAGGATCTATAGGAACAATTACCTACAAACCCGGGTTTAGCTTTTCAGGGGATTTGGTAATAGCCGGAAAAAAAATAGCGATGTATACCCGAGTTTCTGATACCGGAATCGAAGGAGTAGGACATATAGATAACCTTAATTTTGGTCCTCTAAAGATAGGAGGCGAAAAAGGCAAAGATGCTTCTGTAGACCTTGTACTAACCACATCAAAACAGTCCTTGTTAATCGATGGAAGTATTTCTTTTTTGGGTGCCAAAGAAGGGGTTTATGTAGATATTTCTAATCAAGGAATAGCCTTTACATTCGAGCAAAACTTTTTTGGTGCTCTAACATATAAAATTGAAGGAGAAAGTATAGGAACCATTACGAAGCCAGAAACATTGGATTTCAAACTTTCAGGAGAGATGGACAATAATATCAGTGCATATCTGAAAAATGAAGTTGCAGCACGATTGGATACAGCTCTCAAAAATGCTGAAGCAGGAATAGATAAAGCTGAAGCCGATGTGGATAAGACCCAAAAAGCATACGATGCCAAATTTGTTCCAGCTCAAAAAGCACTTACCAAAGCTCAAAAAGATGCAGATGTCTATCTCAAAAAACTTACAGACAACCTTAATAAAGAGAGGGAAAAGTATGTCAAAGATCTTGAAAAAGCCCAAAAAGATGTAAAGAAGGCAAAAGGTACGTATGACAATGCATTAAAGAAAGCTCAAAACGATGTAACTACCGCTCAAAAAGAATACAATGCTGGGATGAAAAAAGCGCAAAGTGACCTGGATGTTGCCCAAAGAGAATATAATAATGGTATAAAAACAGCACAAAAAGCTGTAAATGATGCAGAACGAAAATATAATAACAGTATAGGCGCTGCTCAAAGAGCTGTAGATAGTGCCAGCCGCAAGTGTAATAAACTAAAAAAGCATCATTATAATTACGGTACAACATTGGCAGCATATGGGATTGCCAAAGGAGTATTGGCTGCAGCAAAGAAATTTTTAGATGGCGCGAAATACGGGGTAGACTACACCGCATTTCAATCAGCAAGAGCAGCATTGCAAACGGCAAAAACGGGAGTAAACTATACCGCATTCGAATCTGCAAAAGCTGCAGTACAAGCTGCAAAGACAGGAGTGAATTACACCGCTTTTGAAGCCGCCAAGAAAACACTAGAAAGTGTTCGTTACGGAAGCGACTATACGGTGTGGCAAGGAGCTTTAAAAAGTTTAAGTGCTGTAAAGGTATCTGGGGAACAAGCGATCACACAGGCAAGTAATGCAATTAACACCATAGGAAGATCTGCAGCATATTTGGCCTTCGAAGCAGCTAAAAAAGAACTTGAAATTATTCAAAAAAGTACAGAGGCGGTTGCATTTGAGAGCGCCAAAGCAATTTTGGAAGGAGCAAAATTGGGGGCAAAAGGAGTATTGAAACTTTCAGAATATATTGCAAAACATGCAGGAGATATTATCGATATAAAGAAGATTAAAATTTCAGGAAGCTTAAAGGAAATAGAAAAAGGAAACCTATTTGATGCACAGTTGGATGTTGCACTTTTAGGAAAAGATTATCATTGGAATATTGATTTTAATGTTAAAGATGTGGTTAAGTTTATTGAGGCTCTATTTAATAAAGCTTTGGATGAGTTAAAAACACTTCCTGTTTAAAATATTTTATTTTTTTTAGTAAAAGGGGTAGGGTATCTCAACATTGGTTCGTTTTAGATACGTAAACAAAATAATAATCTGTAAAATGATGTAGAGTTTGAGGGACAAACAAATTTCTATAAACACAGATTTTATAGTAAGATGGAAGGAGATTTCTCTTTCCATCTTTTTTATACAACCCTAAAAGTATATTGCCGTTCTGTTTACGCATTTATAAGATCAAAAAAATTATTGCATACAGAATCCATGTTGGTTGAGTTTGTGAAACGGATCCCGAATCTTTAGATTCGGGGTGGCAATCATATTAGAATAAAACATTTGCAAACCATAAACACTAGGGTAGTATCTCCTCGATTGCAATTGGAGTATCGATTATGGTATTTTTGTGTTTTAGTGTCCAACCCAGCGAATTCGTAAGAATATATATTTTTTGGAGTTCACTAATTAGTCGATTTTCAGAATTGGCAACCAATGAAGAGTTATGTACTTTTTTTTCAAGTTGATCAATTACTTTTTTTTTGATTAGATTATGATCTTTGGGAGCAAATTGATTAAGAAAACCATAAGCCAGGTTATGATATTTGATATCTGGATTAATATTGATTTCAGGCTCAGGAATTTTGGTAATCACAACCGTTTTAATGTCTTTATTAACGATATAATCAATTTTACTTAGGTCATATGAGACCTGGACTTTTGCATTAACCACAACCAATGCAGTTTTTGTAGCGGTAAATAGGCCCGAAAAAAAGCCTTTATTATCCTTATATGATATTACTTCGGCAAAATGTCCTTCGGTTACTACAAGTTTACCAACATTTTTCATTTGATCCAGGATAAGGTCAGAAGATTCAAGTTCTGTTTTTCTAGTATTGGATTGGTCAATAAAATACTTGACTCCAAAAGCCAAAAGTGCCATAATAGCTGCACCTAATAGAAAATTACGCATATTTTTATTTTGTAAAGTTCTCTATAAATGTACAGAAAAAAAATAGCCCTTCTGAAAAGAAGAGCTATATGCAATTTTTAAGATTTTTGTTACTTGTTGGCAAGCGGTGGGTATTTTTTAAGTATTGCAGAAACAATCTCATTCATCTTTTCCTGTTTCTTATCTACATTTTTGGTAAGTGCAGAAGTCCCCATACCTTGCCAAATTAGTTCTTTTTTGGATGCATCGATCAAATCAATATACAAAGTACCCTCGGTAACACGAGAGACCGTATTGTTGTTTGCACCCCAAAACCAAGGGTTCCAACCCCATCCATAACCCCAACCAGGACCCCATCCCCAGCCCCAGTTCCAGTTGTTGTTGTAAACATTTACATTTTCTCTGGTTTTTGTAAAAATACTAACCAGCATATCTGGGTCACTAGACTTGGCAAATCCTTTTGCCTTCATATCTGATTCTATAGCTCGTAAAATGCGTTTTTTGTCCAGGTCGTTTATTTCTGCTTTGTCGATTCCCGGTTTATAAAATGCAAAACTTCTGTAACTGTCGAAATTTGCCTGCTTATCATAATCTGAAGCAACACGCACAGTAGTGCAAGAACTTAAAGTTATGATAAGGATTAATGATAAAAGAGAGAAAAATTTCATAATCCCTGAATTTTAATGGTTTAACAATAGCCTTTTTATTTTAAAAACCCACAATAATCATACCATATAGAGTAGTGCAAGGCTATTTTTTAGAATAGCTATTTGTTTTCTTGTCATAGCCATATGGGCAGTGTCTGCAGCCACTCTCACAACAATATCCTCTTCTTAAGTGGTATTGTTCTGTAAAACATCGATACCCTTCCGGGGTAATATAATAATCTCCTTCTTTTGGAGTTATTATTTTTTTAGAGTTATTCATCTTTTACAAAAATAGTATCTTGCAGTTATATGCGCATAGTTGTTAACAAATATTTGATAGGTCGTCACTTTGTGGGTATTGCTCTGTGGCCATTTATTGTGGTCAAAGATTCTTTTCTGAAAGAAGATGAAGCTTTTATTAATCATGAACGCATACATATAAGACAACAAGCAGAATTGCTCGTACTGCCATTTTATCTTCTTTACTTTACCGAGTATATTATACGACTTATTCAGTATAGAAATTCACAACTCGCTTATAGAAATATTTCTTTTGAAAGAGAAGCTTACTATAATGAAGACGATCTGTATTACCTGAAAAACAGAAAACTCTGGAGTTTCACAAAGTATTGGTAATTTTTTTCAAGAGATTAGTCATGAGTGGTTTTAACACTATATAAAATTACTTCTGCAGATTGCGTGTAGTCATCGTCCCATTTAAAATAGTTACCCGTTTTAAAATAGTTTTCATAAGAATAACCGTTACCAACATAATCGTATACGGTAACATATGCTGTTTCTATATTTTTGGCACCACAAATTAGTTTGTACAATAATTTACCATTTTCGATTTTCAAAAAGATGGTAAACTTTTCGTTGTCTACCTTCCCGATGGTAATTTTGCCATCTCCTTGACTGGTCCATTCACCACTTTCAGGTTTTTTATAGTATTCGATAACAATATCGCCATCATACCATTGTACTTTGACTGTTGCCGGAGAATTCTGTAAACCAAGGGCCTCATTTTTGATGCCATGTATTTGAGCAACATACGTTTGTTTATTGCCTTCACAGAAATTTACTTTTAAAGTAGATTCCATAATATGAGTTCCTGTAGTCATAGACCAATTGTCTGAAGTGGTTTGGTTGCCTCTCCAATATTCTCTTAATTCTGTTCTACAGTATTTTTTTTGATCCAAAGCATATTCTCCAGATGTGGTATACCCTGTAAACTTTGTATACAAAGTATAGCTGCCATCATTATTTTTATAGAAATACGCTAATTGATCATCGGTTAACGTATTATTTTCTATGGCTTCATAGTAGATCGAAGTCGCCTTACCATTTCCTCTGTCAATAGGTACAGATAAGTACCAGTTTTTCCAAATAAAATTTTGCTCTTGCTCAGTATCTTGATCAGGTGATGCTACATCTGGATTTGTTTCTCCCGAATCTATAGGCCGATCAATTATTTCCTCTTCTGAGGAGCTGCAAGCAGTTATCAATAACATTAAAAACCCCAAAATGAATATCGCCAGAAAAGTTTTTTTACCTTGCATTTAAGAAGAATTGTAAATTGGTTGACCAAAAATACATAAAAATAAATTAAATGTATTTTTGCGGTCATAGAAAAGTTAATTGTATGCATATTTTTTCTTCGGAAACAATACCTTCAAAAAATCAATCAGTTACAGATCCCATTTTAGAGGCTTCCGAAGTTTTCCTGGATGTTAAGCGTGAAGATTTGTTACATCAGCAGGTTTCGGGGAATAAATTCAGAAAATTAAAGTATAATCTTATTGAAGCCAAAAAACTTGGTTATAAAAGAGTGTTAACTTTTGGAGGTGCGTATAGTAACCATATTGCCGCGACTGCAGCAGCAGGAAAAATGATGGGGTTAAGCACTATCGGTGTTATAAGAGGGGATGAACTGGGTATCGATATCAGTAAAACCTTATTAGAGAACGATACCTTGCGATTTGCTTCAAAAAACGATATGCGATTTAAGTTTGTAAGTAGAACGCAATACAGAGAAAAGACTGCCAGCGAGTTTTTACATCAATTAAAGGAAGAATTTGGGTCATTTTATCATATTCCAGAGGGAGGAACCAACGCTTTGGCAATAAAGGGGTGTCAAGAAATAATAACATCAATAGACGATACATATGATATTGTTTGTTGTGCTGTAGGTACCGGGGGCACTATTTCGGGACTCATTAATAGTACCAAAGATCATCAAAAAGTTCTTGGGTTTCCTGCTCTAAAAGGAAATTTTCTTGATGAAGCAATAAATGCATACACGTCAAAAACAAATTGGAATCTTGTTTGTGATTACCATTTTGGGGGGTATGGAAAAGTAAATCAAGAGCTTATAGCGTTTATAAACTCGTTCAAAGACGAGCAACAAATTCCACTAGATCCCGTTTATACAGGCAAGATGCTTTTTGGGATTTTTGACATGGTCAAAAAAGGTGTTTTTCCAAAAAATACTCGTATTTTAGCCGTGCATACCGGAGGGTTACAAGGTATCGCGGGGATGAACAAAAAATTAATGAAAAAGAAGCTACCCCTTATTACAATTTGATGCTAAAATGAAGAAATTTATTGCACTTGTATGTATGACTGCATTTTTGATTTCCTGCGGGGGAAGCAAAAAAGTAACCTCTACTTCAAGAACCAAAAGATCAACACCAAAACAAACTTCGATTACCAAGGTAGAAAGGAATGCCAAAGAAGTTGTAAAAGAAGAACTCCCTACTATTTCTTCCAAAAAACCAGCAACAACCCTTTCATACAAAGAGCGTGTACAACAGTATATCTATGAATTTTCGGGTATTGCCAAAAGCGAGATGAAAACCTACGGAATACCGGCAAGTATTACCTTGGCACAAGGAATTCTTGAGTCGGGAGCGGGATATGGAGACCTTACCAGTAGGGCCAAAAATCATTTCGGAATAAAATGCCATGACTGGAAAGGTGATCGTGTCTATCATGACGATGATCGTTTGCAAGAATGTTTTAGAAAATATGATCATGCCAGTGAATCGTTTAGAGATCACTCGTTGTTTTTGAAGAATAGAAAACGATATGCGCGATTATTTACTTTCAATCAACGGGATTATAAATCATGGGCTCGGGGATTAAAAGAAGCAGGCTATGCAACCGACAAAAAATATCCGGCTAAATTAATCGGGATCATAGAAAAATACAGATTATACGAATTTGATAATGAAGTATTAGGAAGGAAAAATCGAAAAAGACCCAAAAAGAATGAAGATGTAGCGGTTGCAGTTTCTAGAGTTTCTCAAAGTGGAGGACACCTAGTGCAAAAAGGAGATACCTTATATTCTATATCAAGAAGATATCAAATTTCTGTAGACCAACTTAAAGCATTCAATAATCTAGTCGATAATAATATCAAAATCGGTCAAGTACTTAGAGTAACGGCTGAAGAAGAGGAAGAAGATTTCAACTAAACATGATCTACCAAAGAAGTAGTGCGTTATTCAAAGATGCGCAAAAAGTAATTCCGGGAGGAGTAAACTCACCAGTT
The DNA here is from genome assembly GCF_035285365.1 of Aquimarina gracilis. NCBI lineage: Bacteria > Pseudomonadati > Bacteroidota > Flavobacteriia > Flavobacteriales > Flavobacteriaceae > Aquimarina > Aquimarina gracilis. Next base: position 576,251 of record NZ_JAYKLX010000003.1, read on the forward strand.
AGAGCTTTTAAAGCAGTTGGGGGTGACCCAATATTTGTAAAAGAGGCCAAAGGAGCATATTTATACGATGAAGACGGTAATCGATTAATTGATTACATTAATTCGTGGGGACCCATGATCCTGGGGCACGCGCATCCTCCTGTGGTCAATGCGGTTGTAGAAAAGGCAAAAAAAGGAACCAGCTTTGGAATGCCAACAGAAATCGAAACGCAAATTGCAGAACTAGCCGTAGCAATGGTGCCAAATATCGATAAGATTCGATTTGTAAACTCGGGTACCGAAGCTTGTATGAGTGCTGTGCGTTTGGCCAGAGGATATACACAAAAAGATAAAATCATCAAATTTGCAGGGTGTTACCATGGCCATAGTGATTCATTTTTAATACAGGCAGGAAGTGGTGCTGTAACTTTTGGTAGTCCCAATAGCCCGGGAGTAACTCAAGGCACCGCCAAGGATACGTTACTAGCACGTTACAATGATCTTGAGCATGTAGAAGGTATTATCAATTCTAATAAAGATGAGATTTCCTGTATTATTATTGAACCTGTAGCAGGAAATATGGGATGTATCCCACCGGCAAAAGGATTTTTAGAAGGACTTCGATCTTTGTGTGATACTCATAATATACTATTGATTTTTGATGAGGTAATGACTGGTTTTAGACTTGCCAAAGGGGGTGCGCAAGAAGTATTGGGGGTAGATGCCGATATAGTTACCTTCGGTAAAGTGATTGGTGGGGGATTACCTGTTGGAGCATTTGCTGCAAGAGAAGAAATCATGAACCATTTGGCACCACTGGGACCAGTATATCAGGCCGGAACCTTGAGCGGTAACCCATTGGCCATGGCTGCTGGATTGGCAATGTTAACCGAACTTAATACAAATCAAGATATTTTTAAAAGCATAGCCGATAAGACCGAATATCTGCACAAGGGGATAGCTGAGGCTTTGGACAAGCATAATATCACGTATACCATAAATAGGTTAGGGTCTATGATTTCTGTGCATTTTGCTGAGGATGCTGTAATCGATTTTGATACAGCTGCCAATGGTAATAACGATACGTTCAAAAAGTTTTTCCACGGAATGCTGGAAAATGGAGTCTATATAGCACCAAGTGCTTTTGAAACTTGGTTCATTACTGAGGCATTGACATACAAAGATCTCGATGAAACTATTTTGGCGGTTAGTAAAGTAGCAAAGACATTGTAAATAGCCTATTTTGACGAGAGCCAAGTCCCTAGTTCTATAGTACTTTGATCTGGGAATTCTACGCCGTACACCTCACTCTCTATTTCGTGGATATAAGGATATTTACCAAGATATTCTTCGCCACTATAATCGCTATAATCCCCGCGGATTGGGAAAATAGCAATATGATCCAGGTTTTTTTGACCATGTAGTTGTCCCAGGACCCACTTTCCCATTTTAGAGTTCAATGCACTTTCGGTAGCGAGAAAGATAAACTTTTGGTTTTCTTTTATTTTCTCTTTAATGGTAATATGAATACGTTTGGTAGCTTCGGTGGTGTTTTCATACATGTCTTCATCGATCCAATCGGCATAGACCAATTCACCAAAGCTGTTCAAAAAATTGATTGCACTATCCAGTTCCTCAAGCTCGTCATGCTTATGAAAAATAAATACAGAAACCATTAGATCACGTGGCTCTTGTTTAAATAGTTGCAAGCTTTCGTTAACCGTTTTTGTATATATTCTGGTAGCGTTGCGATACTGTATTAGGCCATATTGCGGTAATATGCTCATTTCTTTGTGTGAAAATTTCTTGCAATATATAACGTTTTCCAACTGTTTTTGTTGTAGAAAGAGGTTTTAAGATAACTTTTTGAGTTTATAACAAAGTACTATGAGTATGTTAAAAAGAGAACAAAGAAATAACCCCACAGGGTTTTAAGAAAAATCCTATGGGGTTACCTAACTAACACAAACTCAACTTTTGATCCCTTTCCTTTTCTATTAAGGTTAGGTTGTTCTTTTTTGATCGGTACAAACTTACATCAAATACCTATGCGGCGGTATCGGGAATAAACCCCTTTTTTTACAGGGGAAATTTCTGGAAAATGAGTAAAAAGGTCTGTAAATAGATGCTGGGTAAAGATTTGGTAGGGAGTTTGTCTTTTCTGATAGTTTTGTAATCTCATCAATACTTTCCCGACCTATGAGGTATGTCTAAAACCGTTTTGAATAAAACCAATGTTTTTATTGCCTTGCAGTATCTATTTGCCAGAAAAAAGCAAAGTATTTTGGCTACGATGGGTGTTATGCTTGGGGTAACGACCTTTATCGTGATGATAAACTTCATGACTGGAGTAAATGACTTTTTGGATGATGCGGTATTCAACGGGAGTCCGGATATCATTATTGGAGCCAAAAATCAGCAATCTTCCAAGAGTGGTTTAGGAATTCAGATTAAAACACTCAAAAACCTTGAACGTATAGACACATTGCTTTCTGAAGATGAGAATGTCCAATCGTATGCGCATCAAATGATTTCGCCAGCAATATTGGTAAGTAATCAAGCTCAATTACCGGGCAGTATTAATGGTGTGTTTTCTTCAGAAGAAAATAAAATGGTAGATATCGAGCGCAGACTTATAGAAGGCAAAGGGTTTCAGAGCCTCAATCAAGAGAATTCCATTTTACTCGGGGTGAGCCTGGCAAAAAGACTACAGGTGTCGGTTGGAGATGAGTTAAAAATGATCCTTCCCAATGGAAAAAGCCTCCACCTTCAAGTGGCGGGTATTTTTAGTTTTGGAATCACCACTATAGACAATGTACGTACCTATTTCTCGGCAAAGACCTTGCAAAAACTGTTGGGCCAGCAAAATAAGAGTACCCATGTTCATGTAAAACTAAAGAATCGAAACGATGTAAGCCTGAAGACAATTCTCGCAGAACGATTGAATACAATTACCGTTCAGGATTGGAAGGATAGTAATAAAACCATAGTTATAGGAAACAAAGTGAGAGATATTCTTACCTGGTCGGTATCATTTGCGCTGCTTTTGGTGGCCGGATTTGGGATCTATAATATTTTGAATATCACCGTAATTCAAAAAAGAAAGGATATTGCCGTACTAAAAACAATGGGATACGCCAGTAACGATGTGGTTTTTATTTTCCTGGTACAATCTGTAATCATAGGGTTGCTGGGAGCCTTTTTTGGCGTTGTCTTTGGGTATTTGATCAGTTATATGATCTCGACCACACCGCTAGATACCTCAGACTTTATTATTGTAGACACCTATCCTATTAATTTTAAGGTTGCCTATTATGTTATGGGGCTTCTTTTTGGGTTGCTCACAACGGTATTGGCGGGATATTTTCCGTCTAGAAAAGCCAGTAAGGTAGATCCGGTAACCATTATAAGAGGGATATGATTTTAAAGGCACAACATATTAATAAGTTTTTTGAGGATCCCAAACGGCATCAGGTATTGCACAACGTTTCTTTAGCGCTTAATCCAGGAGAACTAGTGTCGATATATGGAGAATCTGGGAGTGGGAAATCTACGCTGTTGTATATCTTATCTACCCTGGATACAGATTTTGAAGGATCACTACAGATTCATGGGCAAGAGAGTAAAACATTGTCTTCTTTGGCACTTACAAATTTTAGGAACAAACATATTGGGTTTATCTACCAGTTTCATTATTTGCTACCCGAATTTACCGTATTGCAAAACATTATGTTACCCGCTATGAAGCTTGGTAGCAAAAGCAAAGAAGAGATTAAACAAGATGCTTTGCAGTTGCTAAAAGAAATGGGTATGAACGATTTTGCTGCGCGATCGGCTTATAAATTGTCTGGTGGGCAACAACAAAGCGTAGCTATTGCAAGGGCATTAATCAATGATCCTACTTTGATTGTGGCCGATGAACCTACCGGAAATCTGGATCAAAAAAATACCGATATAGTGTTTGATCTTCTTAAAAAAATTACCCGCGAAAAAGGTAAAACGGTGGTTATGGCCACCCATAATCCCAAAATTTATCAAAATTCTCATCGTGCTATTGAAATGATTGATGGTGTTGTTCGACTATAGAAGTATAACAATTTAAAAACCAATGACATGGAGAATTTAGGAGCAAAAAGCACAATTATTTTTGATGGCGAATGTAATTTATGCAATGGGGTAGTAGGATGGTTACTGAAATTTGCTCCCAAAGATATTTTTGAGTTTGTACCTTTTCAATCACCAAAAGGACAAGGGTTCCTGAAGCAATATAACTATCCGCTAGAACGCCTTGAAACTGTTATTCTTATCGATGAAAATGGTTCACATACCCACTCTGATGGTTTCTTGAAAATTGTTTCCAAAATTCCACGATGGCGGTTGGTTGCAGCGTTGTTGGCCTTTGTTCCTAGAATGATACGAGATGCGATCTATAACCTGGCTTCACGAAACAGAGTAAAGTGGTTTGGGCAATCCAAAAGTTGCACGATTAATTTTAGGTAGTACATTGGTAGCTAGTGGTGAACTAGCAATGCAAAAGGTTGTAAGTCAGTCTAATGATTAATCATACGCAACCTTTTCTTTATTTTTATCCATAGAATGCGTTATCGGGTCTACATAAGTTCTAAGCTATGGCATCGAGATCTTGTTCTTCGCCAGGCTGTATGGCAGTACGGGTGTATTTTGAAAATTCTCTGTTCTTAAAACTTTTTCATTGTAGCATGACCAATACATGGTTCATAGGTTATATGTAACTTAAATTATTTAGAATGATTCTACACCTGGGAAAAACGCCCCGGAAAACCCGGGATCATTTTCCGGGCCCGGAAAAACGTGCCGGGTTTTCCGGCAACACATTCTGATGGGATAATAAGCTGCCGGAGTTTCAAGCTTGTTTTTCCTTAAAAATTATCCAATGATAGGTGCTACGAGTTTCATTTTTCGTTACCCCTTGCCGGTGCAAGTTTGCAACTTGTGCCCTCTTACTAATTATTTAGGTAACCGCGATCGGGTTTTTGCCATTTATATCTTAAACATCTATTTTTTTGAATTTTGTAACACAAAATTCAAAAAAATTAAAGCATAAAAAAACCACCCGAAGGTGGCTTTCTTTAATTTGTTATTAATCCTTGTTTAATTTTATAATCCTGTTTATTGGGCTTTATATGATAATTATGTTTGTTAAACTTTAAGCTATCAGGAACTTTTAATAACAATTTTTCGCTGTAAAACCTTTGTCCAAGTGAATTTTCATCAAAAATTGTTATTGGATATTTATCTTCATATAAAAAAGAACCTTTAGCTTTTGTAACTTCATAAGTTGTTTCCCCTTTATTTACTTTGTAATTATAAGGCTTAGTATCATTAAAATGAGCTACTTGAATAATACTTATTATACTATCATTATCCTTTATGTCAAAATAAACTTGATATGACGGATATGAAAAGCCATTTTCGTATAATTTACCTTTAATTGGTAACTTTAAAGGGTTTTTATTTACATAATCATTTATAATTTTTGAAAAATCAGTACTCAAGCCGTGTTTGTCTTTTTCCTTATCAGATGTACTACAACTTGTAAAAATAATAGCTATAGTAAGTATTTTAATTATTTCTTTATGAATTCTCATATTTAGAACTTATAATTTTTTAGACCTCTTTTTACAGTAACTCCATTTGAAGGAGAGTTTTTAGGTAACCCTATTTTAGTTGTACTTTTAGTATCTGGAAAATATATTAAATAAGGCAACGAACTACCATTTCTCCTCAAAAAGCTACGACCTACATACTTATCTCCAAAAAGACTTTCGCTTCTATCTTTTGCCGTTGGTTGATTTGGATGTGAGTGTAATAAGCCAAGAGGGTTTCCTATTTTGGAGTTTTGTATACCAGGCGATAAGTCATTCTTATGATAAGTACCTATTTGATAATTAATCCCTAAGCCTTCGTATTCAATTTTTCCAACACTCCATTCTACATTTGAGTTATCTGCTGCAAATTTGAATACCTTGAATACATCATTTTTATTTTTCTCATCTGTTACAGCAATATCTACGTCTACTTCCTCTGTAGCATCATTTCCTACTGCCCAAGTTTCGGTTCTTGTATTATCAGATAATTGAGATAAAATACTACTTCCATCTTCTTCTTTATTAACAGTTACAGAGCCCCTGCTTTCATCTACTACGGTTTCTCCATTCTCGTTAGTATTAACAGCATATAAGGTATCGGTAGTATCATCTGTTTCTTGTAATAAAGTAATATTTCCTTGACGATCTATCCCATAATCATCTAATAGACCACTTGGGTCAACTCTTATAATAGGATTGTTTTGAACAAAGTTGTAAGGAGTTAACCAATTTCTTTCTTCTGCAAGTGGATCAATAGAAATAAACCTACCTATAGCAGGATCATATTGTCTCCAATCCATCTCATACAAGTTTAAATCTAAACTTTCTTCCAATTCAACTCCCTGAAACTTATATGGATGCTCCCTACCAACAATAGTATTGTTGTATCCTCGATGTTCAAGTCCAAAGGGATAATAATTCTTTTCCTGTACAATCTCATCCTGGGTAATGGTACCATCTTTATTGGCATCCTTGTAAGATAACCTAATATTATCCAGGTGATCTTTAAATTGATACACATACTTATACCCATCAGCTTCTTTTTCTACAATCCCCTCACTATGGTTAAAGAACTCCAGATTCCCATTTTTATAAACATAATTACCCGCATACTCAGTGATTAAAGAACTTCCCTCTGTTACGATCTTTGATAGCTTCGTTCCAGTGGCGTCGTAAATATAAGAAATAGTTCCTGTACCCTCGCTATTACTTATCGAAACTGTTTCAGGCAGGTTCAAATGGTTATAGGTAATGCCAGAGATGCCTTTGTTTTGATCCAGGATCATGTTGCCGTTGGCATCGTAGTCGTAGTCATCGTTGGTTTTGTTTACATCATTAAATCCTTGAGCAGCTGTGGTGCCATCGGTTACCGATAGTAACTTGTTGCTAGTGGCTGCATATTCATAGGTAAGCATATCCATACTTCCAAAAGAAGAGGCTCCCAAATGACCTACTCTATCCAGCGATAAGATGTTCCCCATTTTATCATAGGTGATATTGGATACATCAAAATTACCGCTATGGCTATTGGCTGTGGTTAATCGGTTTAAAGCATCAAAATCGTATGCATACCACCGTGTAGTATTATCGATAGTAGTCTTCCACTCCGTTTCAGAAATATTTCCACTAAACAAAGGTACAGCACCGTGTGTTGGATTATTATAGGCAATCTTAAAATCAAAAATATCATTATCGTTTTTGGCATCGTCATTAATCTTTTGTAACCACCCACGCACATTATAGGTATAATCTACTTCTTGCAAGCCACCACCTACTTTTTTAGTCACCAGTTGCCCAAGCTCGTCATAACTATTTTCGGCTATCACTTCTTCCTGGCCATTTATGATTTGCGTTTGCTTGATAACTCTACCCATATGATCATATTCAAATACATCTTCGGTAATAATTGCAGCGTTGTTTCCTTTTTTATGGGTCACTTTGGTCTTCTCTATTTTTCCGACAAAATCAAGCTTAGTTGCTACCACATCGGTAGTATTTAGATACTCATTCCTACTGGCTGCATACAGCTGCCTTGCTTTGTTATCAAAGTAACTTACGCTAGTGGTCCAATACGAAGTATTCAAGGTCTTTACTTTGGTTCCTGTAATAAGTGACTTCGTTTGATTTGATACAGGTACCCCATATACGGTATTAGGATTGTCAAAGAAAGTATCTTCACTGGCTAAAAAGTCATAATCATCATAATACGTAATACTTAATACTTCAGCGTTCTGTGTATTCGGGTAACCGCCATTATCATAATACATCGTTACTCCGCCTACCATCACAGCGTTACTGCTTTCTACCCATAACGAAGTAGTTAACGCGTTTACTTCATCTTGTATCGCACTATGGTCACGATCGTCTGCTATGATCCCTGTATATGCTACACGCCCAAAAGCATCATATTTGGTAAATAACCATTCATCAGAAGATTTACCAGAGTTCTCTTTTCGCTGGTTAGCATCTTGAGTCATCACTATCTGATTTAGTTTATTGTAAATGATATACTCCCAACCTTTACCGGGGATCTTTTTTTCGATCAGTCGGTTACGATAATCGTATTTGTATTGGTAGCACAGCTCGGCAAGCTCGATAGCAGAAACCCCATCGGATACATCTACTTTGGGAGGGATCACATAAGTAAGGTTCCCATAATCATCATAGACATAATAAGTATCATGATTTCCATCGTCATTACCTGTAGCATTACTACTTCCAGCGGCATTATAAGTTCTTTTCAGGATCACACGTCCTAACTTGTCTTTGTACTCCCTGGTGGTATGATTGTTGCCATCGTTCTCGGTCCAGTTTTCATCTTTGGTAATGGTTACCTGTAACTCATTGGCTGCATAAAAACCATGTTGTGATACTGTTGGTTTTTCGGTGTTGTTGTTAGTAAAGGCCACCTCAAAACGCACGACTTCATTGGCTGTGTTAGTATCCCAATCAAACTTGATGGTGTGATCTGCATTGCTATTGGGATCGGCTTTCCAATCCTTTCCTGGGGCGCCTTGCTCAAGTACCCGATTAAGCGGTGAGGCTTCGAATACACTTTCACTATAGGCATTTACTTGTGCTGGATCGGTGATACCATTAAAGTCAGCCGCATAGGTGTTGAGATAATGACTATTAATATCGTTGGTAATATTCACAGCCTTAAACGCCCCATTCCCTTCATGGGTAAAAGGTAGGTGTTCTTTGGCTTGTCGTCCCAGGGCATCGTACTGGATATGCGTGATGATATCGTGAGCATCAGGAGAAGCTTTGATCGCTACTTGTTGTTTGGGTCTTCCCAGTCCGTCGTAATAGGCCACACTTTCAATAACATCTTTGTTAAAGGTCACCTGGTTGGCAGCAGTTACCGCGGTTTGATATACCTTGGTATAGACATAGTTTTCGTTGCTTAAGATCACTGGTTGATAAGGGCGATAACGACATCCGTTATACGGTCCTGACTCGTTTGGACATTGATCCTGATTGTTTCCAAGAACATATCCAGCCGGAGCTTCACACTGTGTTTTTACTGTATTTGGATCTCCAAAACTATCGTTATCCGTATCGGCATACCATTTGGTGTTTGGGTGTATTGCACCATTACTATCATTACAATCACCCAAAGGTTTTGCCGTGAGGCTATATCCTGATCCAGGATTTCCACATTGTGTTTTGGTAGTACTTGCAAACCCGTCTCCATCACTATCTTTGTGCCAAACCGTATTGGGATGAATCGCAGCATTATTATCATTACAATCCCCCAAAGGTTTTACCGTGAGGCTATACCCTGATCCAGGATTTCCACATTGTGTTTTGGTAGTACTGGCAAAGCCATCCCCATCTCCATCTTTATACCAGGTAGGTGGTGAAGTGATCGAATAATTAACTGTAGTTACTGGACTCCAACATCCGGTAACACTACTTTTGTTTCGTAAATAATAAACACTACCACTAGTAAGCGTAATAGATGCATTGGCATTGGCAGTACTAGTTCCTGTAGGGCTACTTTGCCAATAGGTTGTTACCTCTAGTGGAACAAGTGTAGCTTTGGTAAGTACTGTATTTCCACAATTATAGGCGATACCTGGCTGTTGTGGGGCGGGAGGCAGTTCTTCTATATCATAATTTACAGTTCTTGCGTTTCCCCAACATCCGTTGCTATTGTTTCTTGCTCTCAAATAATAGGTACTACCACTGGTTCTGGTAATGGAAGTATTAGAATTTGCAGTGCTGGTTCCTGTAGCATTGCTTTGCCAGTACCAGGTAACTCCACTAGGGGGATTGTTACGGGTCAATACACTTTTTCCACATTGATTGGATACCGAAACACCGGAAGGAGTGGCAGGTAAAGGTTTAATATTGTAATCCACGGCTCTAGCGGGACCCCAGCAACGTGTTGTATTGTTTCTTCCCCGCAAGTAATATCGACTTCCGCTAGTTACGGTAAAAGTGGCAGCGGATCTAGTTGAATTTCGTATTGTTCCGTTCACGCTATTTTGCCAATACCAGGTTACTCCGCTAGGCGGATTGCCACGGGTCAATACACTTTTTCCACATTGATTGGATACAGAAACTGCTAGTGCTGGCATTTCTGGTACTGATTTAATACTATAATTCACCGTTCTGGCGGTACTCCAACATCCGGTACTGGTATTTCTAGCTCTCAGGTAATAACGACTACCACTGGTTCGGGTCAATGAAGGTACTGTACTTGCAAAGGAAGTATCTGTTCCTGAAGCACTGCTTTGCCAATGCCAGGAGATTCCATTAGGAGCATTGCCTCTGGTAAGTACTGATTTTCCACAAGAATTAGATACCGAAGGTGCAGCAGGCATAGTGGGTACCGCCTTAATACTATAGTTTACGGTTTTAATGCTGCTCCAGCATCCCGAGGTATTGTGTCTTGCTCTGAGGTAATATTGACTTCCACTAGTTCGATTAATCGTTTTAGAAGCATTTGAAGTACTGGTGCCACTTGAGCTGCTTTGCCAGTACCAGGTCACTCCGCTAGGCGGATTACCTCTGGTAAGTACCGCTCTTCCACATTGATTGGATACAGAAGCCGAAGGAGGCCCAGGAACTGCTTTGATACTGTAGTTTGCTTTTCTAGCGGGACCCCAACATCGAGTGCTATTGTCTCTAGCTCGAAGATAGTAACTACTACCACTGGTTCGTGTAATGGAAGTGCTGTAATATGAGGTGCTTGTTCCCGAGGCACTGCTTTGCCAGTACCAGGTAATGCCACCAGGGGGATTACCGCGGGTTAAGACGCTTTTTCCGCACTGGTTAGATACTGATATGGTGGCAGGAATACCAGGTAGAGGGTCTTCATCGATTTGAAGATCACAATCATTATCTTTTCCATCACATCGCTCTGGAGCTCCGGGGTGAATGGTACCATCGGTATCATTACAATCCCATTCATCACTATTTCGTCTTTTTATATATCCTGTAGGACGGGTAGGTGAACATATGACATAGAAGGGATGTCCATAACCATCTCCATCGGCATCACGATACCAGAGTTCATCTTCACAATCACTTGAAAATTGACCATAGCTTAAGCTTGGAAGGCACAGTAGCCATCCCAGTATAATGTATATATATGTATGTTTCATCTTTGTAGTGGTGGATTAGTTTTTGTAGTGATATTTATTTTCAGAAACCAGGTGACCTTGAGCATCTTTAACATGGTGCAAGCGACCCAAATCGTCATAGGTATAATACATAGTATACCCTCTTGGATCAGTCATACTGGTTACTCCTACCTGTGGGTCATAGGTATAGGTAGTGATCATGGTGTTTTCAAAATATACATGTTCCCGAAGCTGTTTTAATTTACCGAGTAGCTGCGTTTCTTTAGCTAGATCGGTGTCATTATCGGACGCTGTGATGGCTTCATCAATTAGGGTCTGCACTTCGACCGGAATATCGGTGTAGCTACTATTTTCAATTTTGGCTATGGGGTATTGCCCATCATATCCCCAGATATACATACTATGCACTCCGTCTTGAGCAAAGGCCTCTAAAAGATTTCCTTTGGTGTCGTAGTTCTCATAGATCAACCTGCTTTCTAGCTCGTCATCTTCTTTGGCCGTTTGGATAGTTTTGGGTTGAATAAATCCATTGTTCCAAATTTTGAAATTGCGTCGCAACGTTGTTTGTGATCCATTGTTGGTGGTAACCGTTTGTATCGGTTCCGCAATACGAGGATTAGAACCATTTCTTTTAAGCTCCTGGATTGCTGTATAGGTTTCATTTTCCAAAGCTTGTCCTAAGCTGGTGGTTACGGTTACATCCTCAGGATAAAAAGTTTGGGTCTCTACATGGTTTCCTTTACTGTCTGTAATTAAGATTCGAGTGAGTAATCTGTGTCCAAGATTATCGTAGTGATATGCTGTTTTGGTGACTAGAGAATCTGTACCATAAAACTGTTTGGTAATGGTACTGTCGTTTTTGATCCAATGGTTGGTGAAACTGTATTTTAGTGGTTGGAATTTAGAGACAGGACCCGGTTTACAATATATACCTTGAGCTCCAAAACAAGACTCCCCCAGAGGAGACATCGCCAGGTATTCTAATTGTTCCATATTTGGATCCTGTGGACTTTGCGAAATCTTTGCGAATTGACGCTTGGATTCATAATTATCTAGAGTGAAACCAACACGTTTATTCCCAAGATACACATCATCATAATGGTGTATGGTGTGTTGAAGCAATGATTTATCAGCCTTATACACACTTTGTGATTTTACCTGGCCATTTAGAAAATGCTTTACAGGATACGGGCGACGGTAACTTGCTTCAATTCGGTTATGGAAATTAAAAACCGTAAAGCTATCATCTTCTAAAACTTCAGATACGGTACTGTAGGTTACTACATTGTTTACCGGTGCATTTAGATTTGATGAGTATCGATTAAGCATGGTGCAGGTTTCTGTTGTGGCACCTAGACCTGATCCAGCAACGGTTTCTTGTTGTCGAAAATCATGAAAACTGGCAGACTGATGCACCAAAGCTGTAGATTCTGGTTGCTCTCTTTTATAGTGATCATAGATATATCGTTTTGAAGTGGTTTGGGTTCCATCATTGTCATAATCTCTCACTGTTTTGACACGTAATCCTCCAATCTGGGGTGTTACAGTGATAGTCTTAGATTTTTCTATAGTAACTGAAACAGAATTTCCCTCGATGATACTGGCCAAAAACACTCGATAATCTTTTCCGGTTTGTAAGGTAGCAGTAAAGGTTTTGGTATAATTAACTCCAAAGGCTTCTTCCCATAATGGGATAGTAGTATTGTTCATCACCTCGCAATACTGTCTTGGAGGCGTGTCATTATCACAAACGCGGTTAATAATTCCAGAGCCTGGAGGAAATTCTACATCCCTGCAAGTACCATCCCCATCATATGATTGATAAATCGCTAAATGTGTGAAATTACCTGATGTAGTGGCATTTCCGGTTTGTGTAGATCTTAAAGTGATTTTATAGGTTCCATCTTCATCAACGGTAAAAAAACGGCTGACTGCCTTTGGTGCAGCTCCAGCATCATCACAATCCAGGTAGTTATAAGTGTCATTGGGGTCAATCCCTCCTGTAAGACTAGCAATAGATTGATCATAGGTGTTTTCTTGTGTTATGGGTTTCAGTTTATGTAATTCGTACTCAAATGATGTCGAACCTCTGGTTGGATACGTAATCTTTTGTAAAACTCCTTTTTGAGTATAAGATAAGACCGGCTCTCTATTGGCACCACTAAATAGTGTCGAGCCGTCATTGTATTTTGGAATTAAAGTACTGTTACTTTCACCATTATAATACCCCCAATAATCCTGGGCCAATGATAAACGACTAGGTAAGCTACCCGCATTGTAATCAAAATCATAGGTTTGTATGGCGTTGGCGTTTGAAGTTGGTGTGATAACATCGTTAGTACTGGCATACCCTTCGATGGTGAGTCCGTCAAGACGAAGGCGTAAGTCAAATTCGGTTGGGTTTGAAAGGTCGTCATTAAAATAGGTCGTATTAAGTGTAATCTTTTTGTTTAGTTTCAAATTGTCATCATAAATATTAATCTCTTTCAAAGATTTTTTTCCGGCAAGATCTAATCGATCGGTTGGATTGGTAGTAAATAAAAGACGTTTCTTTCCATTTACCCGAATCTCTTTTAAGTCAAATTGTTCGATTTGATAAGAAGAGTCATTAGAGATGGCTAACTGCCCTGAGCAGCTTACCTGTGAAGAGGTACTATTTAAAAAATCTGATCGAAAGGTAGTGCGACCTCCATTTTGAGGGTTATCCCAAATTTTAGCCGTGCTATATACGAACTCGATTTCTTCTTGGGTTACTGCGGTAACGATTTTACTTAAAAACCACGAAGAAGCATACACTTCTTTAAAGTTTCCTTCTACACCATTAATATGTTTGGTAGTGAAGTGATGTGTAGTTTCTCTGTTCGTGAATTCATATCGCGTACCCGTTTCTGTAATGACTGTAAAGCCTTTTAATAGTCTATTGTTGCTATTACTGTATGAAGCATGAGTGGTATTAAATTGTGGTATAATCTGGATATTGGGATTTTCCATGGATACCCCAAGATCGGTGGTGTAATCAATAAAAAAGGTGCCTGATGCTCCTGGTGCCGAAAAAGAATAATAATCGGGCTGAGTATCGTACTCATCATCTTGATATTTATCTAAAAAAACGAAGTAATCACGAATAAATCCCGGTGGATATGGACCTCCATCTACACGAGTTCCATAAGAAGCCATGGCTGCTCGAGTTTCAGAATTATAATGAGCTTTATAGGCAGCTGTTGCTGAATATCGAGCATCGGGACGCCCCATCAAATTGCGGGTTACAACACCCCCGGCTTGAAGGTTCCAACCCAAACCAACCCAAGTGGCTAGTTGTTCTACTTTTAGTCCAGAGGCATCATACGTAAGTCGTATGGGAACTGCCATTTCTTTGGTTTGTAGCGTATATAAAGGAACTTCTATAGAAGGCGTTCCAGTATACATAGATACCGGGACATTCCCGTATTTTGCAAAAGCTGCTGCTTCTGGTGAATTTGGTAATCGAGTGGCTTTAGCGATCTCCTGGTCATAATTAAACTCAGCAGATGCCCCTTGTTCCTCTTGAGAAAACGAGGTATAAAAAACCAATAAAAAGGTTAGAGAACAAATAAATTTATTCATAAGCGATGGTTGTTTTGTAGATAGTGATTCAATTTTTCCGCTGGCAAACCTATCATTATATTTACGGTTAAACAATAGGGGCAGCAGGGGGATTTTCCCCTATTTTAAAAGTTTTCGATATGCGGTTTCATAACTTGGATTAACGACACAAAAAATGTTATTTCATTAAAAAAATAGTTTACGGATTTCCTCATCTTGGTTTTTGTTTTTTTGTTTTCAAGGCAATATTAATACGTGCCAGTTTCATTTTTTGAAACTGGGATTTTTTTTTTGTTTTTTTACAATGTGACAAGGGTTTTTTTATTGGCTCCTGGAATAACCATCATCCATACACAGGCTTCCCGTAGTATAATTGCCTCTTTCCGTTATATGATTTGCTCGTCCCGTAACTTGCATACACTACAGGAAGATCTATAATATATACAGGAGTGTTTTTGTAACCTACAAGAATAGTGTTTAACCTACAGGAAAGCTGTATGTATAGTACAGGAGATCTTGTATAAATTACGGGGAAGTCTTTTTGTTATACAGAGGGGATAAAAAAATCTCGGGACCCTTATAGTGATCCCGGGATTGGTTTTACTCGATAGCTATTGTGAGTAATTATTGTATACTGTTTTTCTTCTAAGGACTGCGGACTATGGACAGTACACTATCGACCAACTAACTTCAAAGCCGTTTGATATAGATCTGTGCCATACGCTTTGGCTTTTAACCAGGCATAAAAACTCATCTCAAAAATATCTTCTTGTTCTCGGGGTGGGATAGTGAGGGTGATTTCTATTTTGTTTTTAAAAGATTGGGTGGTGACCACTTCGGGTTTACGGTAATACTCGAGTACGAGTTTTAAGAAATCCAGGGCGCGTTGTTCTCCGTGGCTTTTAAGATAGCTGCCATGTTTTTTTCTAAAGCTATTGGCACGCGATTCTACCAGATCCAGATTATCAAGCTCTATATGTAGTAGGATCTCGACCAGGTTCTTTTTGATGACCCATAGTGTGCCTGCTTTTTCGAAATACCAATGATCACTATGATAAAGGTTGTTAAGCACCCCCAAAGCTGCTTTAAACCGGGATTTCATAAAGTAAAAAACAATCAAACTTAGTTTTAGGTCCAACAAATAGGTGATTTGCTCTTTGTGACGGTCGTCGTCAAAATCTTCAAGGCTGGTAATTGCTTCATTTGCACAACCGGTATACGCAAGGTTTAAGGTGTGTAACAGGGTGTATTGTGGAAAAAACCTACGGTAATACTTGCCTTGCATCTTATCCATCTGCTGTGTCATGAGATCAAGATACTGCTGCGAGGTCTTAAAATCTTTGTTTCTAAAATAGGCATTGGCAACATAATACAAAATCTGGATATGATAAAATAGGTGCTTATCGATCAGGTCTTCTTTGTTGTCTATAAGTGTATAGGCTTCTTCTACAAAGGGGAGTATCGTAAAATAATTTCGAGTAGCCTGGGCGGCTTTGTTGGTAATATCCAGAATCTTAAACAAGGATCTAAACGTAAGGTCCTGGGTGGTCGAGATCCCAAATTTTGATAAAGCTTCCCGTATTACCGTTCCGTAATCACTTCGCTGTTTGGTAAGTTCGTTTTGTACACTGGCATAAAACAGGTTTAGGTTTTCTTCTTGCTGTATCGAATCTTTGTTGTTTTTAAAATCTGTGATAAGGTCATCGAGTACTAGTGTAGTATCCTGGTGTGCATATTGTATTTTGGTATAATAGATTTCATTAAGAATCGTAAACAAATCATAACTTTTTGCCTTATGCTCTGCTTTTTGTAAGGTTTTAAAACCAATTTTATATTGCTTTTGTTCAAAGAAAATTCTGCTAGCGAGCAGTAGTTTTAGGATTTCCATTTCTTCAGAGGTTTCGCCTTCAAAACTCTTTGAAGCTACAAAATCAATGAGGTTGTCATGCAATCTTTTGCTTAGTGCATGTAACGCGCCTTTGGCGGGTTTTCTATAGAGTTTAATGTCAAGGTCCTTTATATGTTTTGTAGTATCCAAAAGCTTAAATAACTGAATGTTTTTGGTATCGTTTCTTTTGTTTTTTTGTCGCAATAACCCAACAAAACTTCGCTTTTCTTCTTCGGATAGAGTGTTTATAATAGATGAAATAGTACTCATTATATCGTAAGTATAATATATATAAAAATACTATAAATATTAGAAATAACTGATTTTTAATATAAATATATCGTAAGTTTTTATTAAAAATTGAATTTAGTACTTCGGCAGATCATTGCACATTTGTACCGTTAAATCATCAAAATCAAATTATTATGGATTATCAATTTAGCAACGATGTATCTCTTGATACAAAAGACAAAAAAGAAAAGAAAGAACCAAAAGTATATGATCAAAAGCCAACATCGGCTTTTATATCGGCCTCGTGGTCGGCATTATTTATAGGTATGATATCGTATTGTATCGGCTTATGGAACGCCGACATGATGTTGAATGAGAAAGGATACTATTTTACAATCTTATTATTTGGATTGTTCTCTGCAGTATCGGTGCAAAAAAGTGTTAGGGATCGATTAGAAGGAATTCCTGTTACCGAAATTTATTATGGGATAAGTTGGTTTACAACACTTACTTCTATTTTACTACTTATTATCGGTTTATGGAACGCAGATCTCGACCTTAGTGAAAAAGGATTTTATGGGATGTCCTTTACGCTAAGTCTGTTTGCGGCCATTGCGGTGCAAAAAAACACCAGAGATAAAAAGTATATAGACGATAGAGGAAAGTAATCAAAAGAAGGAGCCAAATCAATTTAATAGTAACCATTAGATAGATTTGGGGGTAGGCTCCTTGTTTTGATGATTGTAGAAGACGGCTGCAGGGCTGTAGCCGTCTTTTTCATTACATTTATAACTAAACAATTTTGTGTCATGGGTTCAAAATTTAATAAAGAACTAAAGACTTTGGTTAGAGATAAAGTGATCTCACCAGAGCTTGCAGATAAAATAGAACAATATTATGCCACCAAAGATATTGGCAAGCCCAATAAACTATTTATGATCTTTGGGGTTTTTGGAGCATTATTAGTCGGGTCGGGAATTATCTTAATGTTAGCGCATAATTGGGATGATTTTTCTAGAGTAACCAAAACCATACTAGCCTTTGCGCCATTGTTAATAGGGCAGTTTTTTACTGGTTTTTCGATACTTAAAAAGAAATCGGCTACCTGGAAAGAGGCATCGGGAACCTTTTTGTTTTTTTCGGTTGGGGCCTGTATAGCATTGATCAGTCAGATCTACAATATTCCAGGTGATCTTGGAGCATATTTATTAACCTGGACTGCGCTTTGTTTTCCACTTATGTATTTATTGCGATCACATGCTGTAGCTTTATTGGTTGTGCTATTTAGTACATATTATGCTGTTGAGGTAGGATTATGGAATTATAGAAATTCGCAAACACCATGGATGTATTTAATATTCTTTTTTGGGGTGTTGCCGCACTATTTCTTTTTATTGAAAAAGAAAATTTCTAGTAATACCGTTGCTATTTTTAATTGGGTACTTCCAGCAAGTATTGTCATTGCTCTGGGAGCTTTTGTTGGTAAAAATGGCGATTTAGGTTTTGTGAAGTATATTACCTTATTTGGATTGTTATATAATATCGGGAGGCTATCCATTTTTGAAAAATTACGAACGCTTAAAAATGGATATCTAATCATTGGATCCATGGGGACCGCGGTGTCGTTGATGATATTCACTTTTAGATGGATTTGGGATGAACATTCAGATATTCTCGACTATAACGCTCAGGGGTTATATACAGCATTATTCTTATTGGTGGCTGCGATTACCGCTTTGGGATATATCTTCGGAAAAAATGGAATAAAAGGCATTAACTTGTTTCAAGTAGCATTTATGATTTTTTGGTTCGTCTTTTTCTCCTTTTCTTCTTTAGAGGTTGTGGCAGTAATACTTATGAATATGCTGGTATTTGCTTTGGGGATATCTGCGATAAAAATAGGGGCCGATAAATTTAACTTCGGCATACTTAATTATGGGTTATTGATTATTTCTATTCTAATAGTTTGCAGGTTTTTTGATACTGGGATGAGTTTTGTCCTTAGAGGAATATTGTTTGTGCTAGTGGGAGCAGGTTTTTTTGTAACAAATTATGTGATGCTCAAAAAACAACAAAAAATTAAAAAGCAACTTAAAGATTTACAGTTATGAAGATGATACACCTATTTATAGGGTTTCTATTGATCGCTTTGATTCAAATTTTTGTTCCCTCACACATGATATGGAAACAAGAAGATATATTAAAATCTGGGAACGCTTATAAGTTTAAAACGATGCCAATTGACCCAACAGATCCTTTTCGAGGAAAGTATATTACACTTAATTATGAAATGAATTCTATGACCATTACGGATACCAACCTTACATATGGAGATAAGGTTAGGGTATATATAGAAAAAGATGATAATGGTTTTGCCAAAGCAGTTAGCCTAAGCAAAAAACCTTTAGATGGTCAAAAAGATTATGTAACCGCCAAAATCACCGGTAATTATAAAGGAGTAGTAAATTTTGAATTGCCTTTTAACAGGTTTTATATGGAAGAAACCAAGGCTAAAGATGCCGAGGTAGCATACACAAAAGTAAATCGCGATAGTTTAAAACAAAATGTATATGCAATTGTTCATGTAAAAAATGGGCAAGCAGTACTTAAAGATGTGATTATCGATGGAAAACCGATTCAGGAATATGTAGAAAAATAATAAACCGCCAATTAAACCTTTTTTCGGTATTGAGGTCTTATTCATAGAGAAAGCAAAAAACTATGGATATGAAGACGATACTAAAAATAGCATTACCAATTTTATTAATTTCTTTTTTAACGACTTCTTGTGCCACAACAGTACGTGTTCGTCCTGCACGAACCATAGTGATTACAAAATTACATAACCCTACTGTTATTGTGCATAAAAGTGTTCGGTATTATAGAAGCGGTGGAGTTTGGTATGTGAAAAACAATAGAGGGTATAGAACAGTAGCAGCTCCAGTTGGGGTAAAAGTAGCAACTTTACCAAGAGGGTATAAGGTTGTGAAAGTTAAAGGAGTACGATATTACAGATGTAATGGAGTGTACTACAAAAGAGCCCGAAGGGGGTATGTTATTGTAAACGTATAGTTGGCGGTTAGTGAGTTTGTAGTGGGTAGTCGGTATTAATGAAGGGCTACCCACTAATTATTTTGTGTTTTACCAGGCTTCTTCAATTTTTAGGCGTTTCCCATTTTGATAAGAAGCTATAAAAGCATTTCTAAAGCCTAGCTTTACAAGTTCTCGGCGAAATTTCTTGGCTTCATTTAGCGTTTCAAAATTTCCTAATGCATATTTATTAAAGCCTTCACTTCTAATTTCTTTGAAATTCACAAAGTTCTCAGAGTACATGGATAGATTTTTTTCTTCAAAAGCTCCTATCTGTACGGCGTATACCAATTCATCGTTTAATGAACCAGCACTTTCTCCAGAGTCATCCGCATTGAGTTCTTGATTCATCGATAGATTCTGAATGGTTTCTTCCAATCCTGCAATTTTATTCTCCAAGATCCCTTTTTGATCATTATGCTCTTTTTGCGAAATCATATTTGAAGGAGTGCTGAAGTTCATAAAGTATATAGTGCCTGCTACACCAAGCAAGGCAACTATTCCTAATATGATGGTTGCAATCTTAAATTTTTGTGAGTTTTCCTGTTCATCTTTGATAGCTTTCTCACGCATATAATTCGAAGTACGCTTAGCTTCTTCAGCTTTTTCTATTTGATCCTTAAAATCTTGTAATTCTTCGTCTGTTATAAAAGGCATGGTTGTTAGTTTTAGAACACTCAAATATAGGAATTCTTTGAAAACTACAAGTATAACTTAATTTCTACAAAAATTCTTCAATTACGTAACATTAGAATAAGGGATTCTTAATATTGAATTGGGTATAAATAAGGCTTGTGTAATTGCAGGATAACATTAAAACAGTAGGAGTGAAGATACCTTTTACTGCTGGAAATGAAGAGTTACAATTGAACTTTATCGATACAATTGCTCAAGACAATTATACAGAAATGGCAGGAAAAACTATTTCGTAGGGTTAGAATTCTGTTTTTAAAAAAAGAGAAAACGCAACCATACCGGTTGCGTTTTTGTTTGGTATAAAGAGTTTTGACATTTTTATTCTGCCAACTCTACAATTAGGTTATCTTCTGTTTTGGTTACCTTGGTAAGCCCAAGTTTTGACAAACCTTTCATTCCTTTGTCCCAGCCTTTGTTGCTAAGTCCGGCTGCATTTTTAAGATCAGAAAGGACCATGCTTTTCTCTTTCTTTAAGATATTAAAAATGGTTTTCTCATTGTCATTAAGTTCTACCTGCTTTTTCTCTGGTCTCATTTGTGGGAAAAACAAAACTTCCTGGATAGATTGATTATTGGTCAAATACATGATCAAACGATCCATACCGATTCCCATTCCAGAGGTTGGAGGCATACCGTATTCTAATGCCCTAAGAAAATCCTGATCGATAAACATAGCTTCGTCATCACCTTTTTCTCCTAGTTTTAACTGATCTTCAAAACGTTCACGCTGGTCTATAGGGTCATTAAGCTCAGAGTATGCATTGGCAATTTCTTTACCGCAAACCATCAGTTCAAAACGCTCAGTTAATTCTGGATTATCTCTATGTTCCTTACATAAAGGACTCATTTCTTTTGGATAATCGGTAATAAAAGTGGGCTGAATATAATTTCCTTCACATTTTTCACCAAAAATCTCATCGATAAGCTTTCCTTTACCCATAGTATCATCAACTTCGACTCCCATATCTTTGGCAGCTTTTCGAATTTCATCTTCCGATTTTCCTGTAATATCAAAACCAGTAAAATGTTTGATAGAATCTGCCATAGTAACTCTAGCATATGGTGCTTTAAAATCAATTTCATGCTCGCCAAAAGTCGCCTTTGTGCTTCCATTTACTGCAATAGCACAATGCTCTAATAACTGTTCACAAAAATCCATCATCCAGTTATAATCTTTGTAGGCTACATAGATTTCCATAGCCGTAAATTCTGGATTGTGCGTACGGTCCATTCCTTCATTTCTGAAGTTTTTTGAAAACTCATAAACCCCATCAAATCCTCCTACAATTAATCTCTTCAGATACAATTCGTTTGCAATTCTCATATACAAAGGAATATCTAGCGAATTATGATGTGTGATAAACGGACGTGCCGCAGCACCACCAGGTATGGGTTGTAGTATGGGTGTTTCAACTTCAAAATATCCGCGATCGTTAAAAAACTCGCGCATTGCATTAAAAAGTTTAGTCCTTTTTATAAACACTTCCTTTACATGAGGGTTTACAACCAAATCTGCATATCGCTGACGATAACGTAACTCAGGATCATTAAACTCATCATACGTATTACCGTCTTTATCGGTCTTTGGTAAAGGCAATGGTTTTAAGGATTTGCTTAATATGGTAAAATCTTTTACCATCACAGTCTTTTCGCCTACCTGAGTGGTGAAAAGTTCTCCCTCTACACCAACGAAATCACCAATGTCAAGTAATTTTTTATAGATCTCGTTATATTTTGTTTTGTCTTCTCCAGTACAGATTTCATCACGATTAAAATATACTTGTATGCGCCCTTCGGCATCCTGTAACTCGGCAAAAGAAGCTTTTCCTTGGATTCTTCTCGACATTAATCTACCTGCAATGATCACTTTTTTACCTTCTTCAAAGCTATGTTTTATAGTTTCCGAAGTGTGATCAATAGGGTACAATGCAGCGGGATACGGATTAACACCCAGATCGCGTAGTGAGTTAAGTTTTTGTCTTCTTACAAGTTCTTGTTCTGATAATTGCATAAATCTGCCTTTTTAGAGGCACAAAAGTATAGTATTTAAAGAATTTAAGGAAAAGTCTGCTTAAAAATTTTATTCTTGATTTGACGCTATTCGTAATTCTTTAATTTTACTTTGAATTTCTTCATTATCGGCAAACTTTAATGATTTTTCATAATACTTGATTGCATTTGTCTCATCATTTAAATAGAGATATTTGTTTGCGAGGCTTACATGTGCATTGGCTTCTTCGGGAAATAACATCAAATTGAATTTTAGTACAGCAATAGCTTCCTCGTATTTGTGTGCAAAAAATAGTACATTGGCATAGGTGTTTAACTCGTACATGTTCTGCGTTTTTTCTTTAAATTCTGAAATGAGTTTTTTTGATTTTTTAAATAGGTAATCCTGATCATGTTCTTTTAGTATTTCATCAATGGCAGTCACCGAAGAATAATTGGATATGTATTTGTTTGATACTATTTGCAAAATATCTTCTTCAAGTGTGGCTTTTGGAGATTCTACAATGCGATTAACCTCTTTGCTATCTTTGTAAAAAATAAAGGTCGGTACCCTATGAATGTTTAAGCCTTCATGTTCTCCTCCTGGACTTTGTTTATAAAAATTCCTTTCATTATTTACTGCGACCACAGTTATTCTTTCTGCTGGAAAATTCAACGAGTCTAACACTTTATAGAAAGCTGGTACCTCACGTTTGCTATCACCGCACCAGGTGCCCATGAATACAGTTATTGTATATTGATTTAGTTGGTTCTTAATAGTTTCGATCACATCTTTTTTTGGAGCATATTGATTGTAATTCTTTTGAAACCATTGCCCATAAGGAGCTTGGCTAAGTCCTTGCTTATTAATTTTTCCTAAAAGTAAGGAGCGATTATTGCTTGTGGTAACTTCTTTATTAAACGGTTGTGCATTGCCAGAAACTGCGGTTATCATAAGCAATAGGATGATATAGATGAACTCTTTCATTTTTTGATTTTTTTGATGAATTAAAGTGGAAACAAGTAGATAAAGAACATATTGCATTACCTACTTGTGGTTATTTGATGTTAGATTGAAATAATTATGACCCAATACTGCTTTTTGGAGTAACATTAGCTTTAACCTTAAGAATTTCTTTACCCTTTTCGGTATTGGTTGTAATTGTAATCTGCTTGGTCTGCATATTAGGTTTTCCGCTAGAGTTAAAACGAACCAAAAGAGATCCACTTTCTCCGGGCTGTATAGGTTCTGTAGACCATTTTGGCACAGTACAGCCACAACTGCCTTTTGCACTAATGATCACAAGAGGAGCTTCTCCTGTATTTTTAAAAAGAAACTCATGTTCTACAACGTCTCCTTCATTAATGGTCCCAAAATTATAAGTCGTTTCTGAAAATGACATAATAGGTAACTTTGTTGCTTTAGTGTCATGTTTTGCTGCTATTGCGACATTTTCTGGTTTCACTTTTTCTACAGCTTTTTGTGTACATGATAACGTTGTCATGAATAACACTGTAGATAAAATCATTAAAATTTCTTTTTTCATGGTATAGGTTTTTGGATTATTGAAATAGTTTACTGCTCTCTTGGTACTTGAGAAACACCATCAAAAATGAAATTTTAAAAGCTAGGAATTGAAAAAAACGGGTATGAAATAGGGACTAGACCCCCGGTTGGATTTTTTGAAGTTATTTGATATACAGTGACTTAACCTCGTCTCTGGAGCTAGTGCCTAGTTTTTTATAAAGATTGTTGATATGAGTTTTTACAGTGCTCACACTAACAAACATTGAAGATGCAATCTCTTTATTCGTTTTATCTTCCAGTATAAGTTCTAGTATTTTTTGTTCTTGTTGGGTGAGTTTGGTTTCAGAAACATATATTGTTTTTCTTTCTTCTTTACTCTTAACAAACTGAAATAGGTTTAATGATATTGAAAAAATAAGTAAAATTCCTATACCCCATAAAAGCATACTATTTGAGGTTTCCTTTTTGGGGTCGAGCAAAAACTTATCAGCGGCCAATTCAATTTCATATTGATTGCTGTAGGTGCTATTAGGATATTTTTCCTCAAGCTTACTTAATAATTCATCATAATAGGTATTGCTAGTCAAGTCCTCTAGATACTGCGAATATAAGTCATTAGTCTTGTTGGATAAAAAACTATACACATACAGTTCTATAAGTGGTTCGTCTAATTTTTTACTATACTGTCGTAGTGTATTAATCCATTTTTCAGAATTGATTTTTCGGTTTGCTACACTACGATAGCTCCCAAAAGCATAATGCATCTCATCAATGACAGAATCGATTTTTATGAAACCATTACTTTTTTCACTTGCTGAGACCACTTTACAAAACATTTCTTTGTCAAAAGAAAAAGGAAATGAAATAGAGTCTTTATTGTTTGCGATAAAAAGAATTTCTTCACTATCTGTACAAAAACCATTTAAGTGCGCTCTTTTTTTGTGAATCGCAGAACAATTGTCAACATGGATTCTATAAATACGATTTTCTGATGGTAGGTTATCTCCATTGAAAATGAAATAACCAGTAGAATCTGGTTGAACCTCCTGGATAATTTGTTCGGAGTAGATACCATGTATTTTCCTATAATCTTCAACAAGAGACAGGTAAACGCCATTGGGCCAATCTGTTTTGTTTACATGACCAGAAAACTTGTACTGTGCAAAGATTTCACAAGGATGTATTAAAAAAAGAATGCCAAATAAAGAAAATAGTAGTTTCATCTTCATAAAGAAAAGAGAAATATAAAGATTAATTTTTTAACTGGTGTAACATAACTTTGCATCCAGCTACCTATAAGTATAACATATTAATTTATTTTACCACATTTATGAGTTTTTGGAGAGTTTTATTAGCCATTTTTTTTCCACCACTATCAATATTAGATAAAGGATGCGGTTCTGTATTGATTGTCTTGTTATTAACTATCTGCGGATGGGTTCCTGGAGTAATAGCCGCTTTGGTAATACTAAATAATCCAAATAAATAAAATTTCGGGATAACCAAATAAAATGAACTGAGTTCGTCGTATCTTTGTACCGATGAATAAGAAGATCGAAATACAGGAGTTAGGGAATAAGGACTTCAAAGATACTTGGGAATACCAGGAACAGCTATTCAAGCAAATATTGGATATAAAGGTTAAAAACAGAAGAGAGGATGCCGGCCTCGACACGCCAAATTATTTTCTTTTTGTAGAACACCCACATGTATATACTCTGGGAAAAAGTGGGGATATGAGTAATCTTCTATTGTCTGAAGAAGAGCTTGAAAAAAAAGAAGCGACTTTTTATAAAATTAATCGCGGGGGAGATATAACCTATCACGGCCCCGGCCAAATAGTAGGGTACCCAATTTTGGACCTGGATAATTTTTTTACCGATATACATAAATATCTTCGTTTTCTTGAGGAAATGGTTATTCTTACTTTGACCGAGTATGGTATAAAAGCTACCCGTAGTGAAGGAGAAACAGGAGTTTGGCTGGATGTTGGTACGCCATTTGCCCGTAAAATATGTGCCATGGGTGTACGGGCCAGTCGTTGGGTAACCATGCACGGATTTGCATTAAATGTAAATGCAGATTTAGGATATTTTGACAATATTATCCCTTGCGGAATCAGAGGAAAAGCGGTCACCTCTCTTCACGTAGAACTTGGCCTCGAAAAAGTAAATATAGATGAGGTAAAAGAAAAACTACTCAAGCATTTTAAAACACTTTTTGAAGCAGAATTTAATATACAAAAAACCGAGGCTTAACCTCGGTTTTTTTGTTCTGTATTTTTTTCTTTAATTAATTTGATAAATCAATACACTATTGTCTTCGCCCTGTACAACAAATTCTAGGTTAGGGTCTTTATCCATATTGCCTAAGCTTAAAACAGAATTTCCATAGACAGGGAAATTAGGGAACAACTCGGCATTGCTATCATACAAATAAACCTTTTTGGCTTGTACATCAGTAATTGTGATGTAGATTTTGTTATTGATATAATATAACTTTGGTTCAGTATACACGCCGTAATCTAGTTCTAGGATCCGTCCTTTTATAGATAATTTGTTTTCCGAAAAAGTTACCAGGGTTTTATTGGTGGATACGATGCCGTTATTTTCACCAAGATTTAGATTTTGTGTAACTACCCCACCTTTTTCATCTATTTGGATTAACTTTCCATCTTTGGTAGTCGATGTGAATTTATCCTGGTATTGATACCATTCGTTTTTTGAAAAATTGACCTTATCTTTTACTGTAACTCTGGTTCTTCCTAGTCGATCCAAAATACTAAGCTTTCCATTTTCTTCAGATAATAAAATGTAATCTTTGGTGCCGATACGAATATGTTTTGGCGAAATGATCAAGTTGCTATCTGTACCTTTAAATCCAAAACCTGTTACTATTTCGCCCTCGGCATTAAGCATTGTTAGTTCATTGCCTTGTGTAAGTACGATGCGATAACGTTTGCTTTTGTCATAGTCAAATAATGCAAGGGGTTGTGTAATTGTTTTTTCAAACTTTTTGGGGTAAGGAGCAACATCTTTACCGTCGCGATCAACAAGATATAATGTATTTGCTGTATTAAAAAGTAACTGAAATCTTCCGTTTTTATAAATATCTATTTGTTGGATTTCTCCAAGAATCTCACCATCTATTTTTTTCTTCCAGAATATGTCCCCTTTGTCAGAAATCAAATACAAGTTGTTTTCTATATCTTGAATAGCAATATCCATCCCTTTTGTTCGGTGATTTTTTACTAAAACAGGTTTGTTCAATACTTCTTTTTCTAAAGTTGTAGAAGCTACTTGTGTTACCGATGTTGCTGCTCCTTTTGCTATTTCTTTCTTGAGTACCGCGTGTATGTGAGCAAAATCATTTTCTTTAATGATTTGAATCAATCCGATAGGATGGTCTTTATCTCGAAGATTTTCCCATTGATCCTTAAGCTTGTCTTCGGTATATTCAGAAATATAATTCTTAAGGTTTTGGGTAGAGCCGGCGATAAGAATTGAAGCATTATCAGATAAATCTTTTACGGTATTCTTGTAGTACGTTTGTTGATAAATTAATGTCTGGTTAAGAATATTAGCAATAATATCTCTAAGTGTAGAGGTAGAAGAGCCTAAAACTACAAACTCATCTTTAACAAAATAATACTTTGCTTCAAAATTTTTGACCAAAGGGTTAAGCACTTGCGAAAAAGCGTCTGTGTTCTGATAATTATATATAGGGGTATTTCTATAAGTGTCGACCTTTGCTCCGCCAAGGCTTTTTGAAGTCGTTTCACTATCCAAAGTTGTTAATACCAATGCATTTTCCTTTTCCATAAAAACCAAACCTATTTCTGAAACTCCAGAGAGTACTTCGTCCAACTCATTTGGTATGTCTTCGAATTCCCTATCCTGAGCCAAGGATAAATTTTTCTTTAATACTTCGAAATCGTCATAGGTAAATGATATGAAGCCTTTGGCAGTCACTGGAGCAACTTTTGCAATACGATTCTCTTGGGCAATGGTATTGTCAAAAATGCCAATGGTGCTATATAAAGAATCTTTTTCAATGGCGATTCCGTCCAAAAGAATGGTGTTTTGGTCTAGCGAGGCGTCCAAAGATGCCCATCCGCTAAAATTTTCCAGGGCATCAAGTTTTGTATTTGGTAGTAATGAGTTGTGAATGCTTTGTAATTTTTTTCCGTTTACCAGTATAGAAAATGCGTTGTCCGATCCAGAAACCTCAAATACCTTTTTTAAATCTTTATCAATAGGTAATGGATTTGCTTGTATTCTAATAGCATTTTCAATTAGTAATTGAGATGATGAAGTAATAAGTATACTATCCCTTTTGGTGGCAAAAAAAGTCTGATTTACATCTGTTACCTTATATATTGTTTTTTCAGAATAGTTTATAGTCTCTATTTTTTTTGTTTGTAAGGAGTCATTGGAAAGTAAAGCGGGATCAATTTTAGAAATATACGTGTAGTCAAAGTCGTTTTTACCTCGAGGAGAAAAACATAATAATCCTTCACGTTGATTTGTCTTATTCAAAACCGAAATTTCTTCGAAGTATTTAAAAAAATCAATTTGCTTATTGTTCTTAATAAAGTTGTTATCCCTAAGCTTGCTTGAGGTTTCTTCTAAGTCATTAATTTTAATAACGACTTGTGCGTCTATGGGGATATGATCTATAAGAGCATTAGATTCTTTGCTCTCATTTGTACAGGAAATAGCAATACATAGTAAGAGCAATGCAACTGTTTTTTTCATTATTTGGGTGCGTTTTGTATTCTTTGACTCTGTTTCCAAATTTAAAAATTTCAGATTTCGAGTTTGCAAAATATAAAGTCTACTTCAAAACCCGAAATATAATTTATGATATATAGTGTTTTTCTTAAAATTAGAAGTTTTGATACGCCTATTGCCTGAAACGGATATTGTTTTGTTTTTATTTCTTAAGAATTAAAATAAATCCAGAGTAAGTTGTTCTGGCAAGAGCCTAAAACTTTTACGATGATACTTTGTAACACCATATTTACGAATAGCTTCGCGATGTTCGACAGTGGGATAGCCCTTGTTTTTTTTCCAGTTGTACATAGGGTATTCTTCATGGATTTTTTCCATGTATTCGTCTCGATAGGTCTTAGCCAATACCGAAGCGGCAGCTATATTTAAATATTTTCCATCTCCTTTGATCACACAGGTATGTGGTATATCCTGATAAGTTTTGAATTTGTTTCCATCTACAGCAATATGTTCTGGTTGCGGATTTAATTGCGAAATAGCCTTTTGCATGGCAAGGATTGATGCATTCAAAATATTAATTTCATCTATCTTTTCCATATAAATATGTGTAACACCATAGGTAAGACAGCAGTCTTCTAATAAAGGTTTTAAAGATTTTCTTTTGCTTTCGCTTAATTGTTTAGAGTCATTCAGAACACTATTATTAAAGTCGTTTGGCAATATTATGGCTGCTGCTGTAACAGGCCCTGCAAGGCATCCACGACCGGCTTCATCTGTGCCGCACTCAAGTTTGTTCGGATGTAGTTGTAAGGTAAGCATAATGCTAATATACAGTTTGATTAGGATTTAAAGGAAACTATTTTTTGAAATCAATAAAAAAGATAAATTAAACAAACAATGTAGATCATTTACTTTCGTTAAAAAAAGTATATTTTTGCCACAGTTTAGCATTCGAATGAGAAAAAACTTAATAATTATTTTTTTACTTCTGGTAGGACCAATACTATGGGCCCAGGACAGAAACCAAGAAGAAAATACGGGGTTTGGTAGAAGACCTTCTCAAGACTCCGGTAATCGATCAAGGGTAGAGGGAGCCCAAGAAAAAAAGGAAAAACCTCCGATTACAGATTATAAAATCATTTCTATAGAAAATGATACCACTTATGTTGATACTACCTTAACACTACGTAAGGATTATAGGTTTAACTATTTAAGGAGAGATGATTTTGAACTGCAACCCATTCATAATGTAGGTCAAACATACAACAGTTTGGCAAAACGAGAAGAAAGAGATCATCTTTTGCCTCTTTTTGGTGCTCGGGCTCGACATTTTAACTTCATGGAGGCAGAAGATATCGACTATTATCATGTGCCTACCCCACTTACAGAATTATATTTTAAAACGACATTCGAACAAGGGCAGCAATTGGATGCCTTTTTTACTGTAAATACCTCGCCTCAACTTAACTTGTCGATTGCTTATAAAGGTGTTCGTTCCTTAGGTAAATACCAACATGCTTTAACAAGTACGGGTAATTTTAGATCTACAATAAATTATATTACCAAAAACAAAAGATATCAAGTAAAGTCGCATTTTGTGTCTCAGGATTTATTGAATGAAGAAAATGGTGGGTTATCTGATGAAGGCTTACAACAATACTTGGCATTAGGAGAATTTTCCAGTCAGGATGCACAAGAAGATTTTGCAGATCGAGGCGCCATATCTGTAAAATTCGAAGATGCAGAAAGCATTCTTTTAGGAAAGAGATTTTACTTAAATCATAAATTCGCGATTGTAAAAAAAACAGACAGTACCAATACCGAGCTTTCTCTAGGACATATAATGGATTTAACAGATAAGTCATTTCAGTTTGATCAAACCGCTGCAAATGATTTGTTTGGTGCCTCATACGAATCAGGAACACAAACCGACAAAGTAGCATTAGAGGATTTTAGTAATCATGTCTTTGTTGATTTTAAAAACAAATGGCTGGGACAACTTCGTGTTACAGGAGGTAGTTCTAATTATAATTATGGATACAATTCTATCCTTCGACAAACCGATAGTGAGGGTAATCAAATCAATATCAGAAATCGTATCAAAGGCAATGTATACTCTGTTGGGGGTGAATACCAAAATGATTATAAAGGTCTTCAAATTTTTGCCGACGGAATGTCTATTGTATCTGGCGATTTTGATGGTAATTATATCAATGCAGGTGTCGCATATAATTTAAATGATAAATATCGTATTCAAGGAAAATTAAGTACAAACTCTGTTGCACCCAATTATAATTTCTTGTTAT
This sequence comes from Aquimarina gracilis, assembly GCF_035285365.1. NCBI lineage: Bacteria > Pseudomonadati > Bacteroidota > Flavobacteriia > Flavobacteriales > Flavobacteriaceae > Aquimarina > Aquimarina gracilis. Next base: position 607,493 of record NZ_JAYKLX010000003.1, read on the forward strand.
ACCAAAGTGATTATATAAATTACAATTGGCAAAATTCTTTTGAGAATGTAGAAACACAAAAAGTACAGGTCAATGTAAATGCTAAAAAAATTGCGAACCTCGAGGTAAGCTATACTACTATTGATAATTTCACATACTTTACCAAAAATACCGATTCTGTTACGGTTCCTTTGCAATCCTCAGAAAGCATCAACCTCCTTAAAGTTAAACTTTCTCAAGGGCTCAAAATCTGGAAAATTGGTCTTGAAAATACAGTAATGTATCAAAGCGTTGATGGTGGAGATCAAGTGTATAATGTGCCCGAAATTATTACTAGAAATAGTCTTTATTTTGAAGATCGCTATTTTAAAAATAATGCCCTATTCTTGCAAACAGGAGTTACACTAAAGTATTTCACAAAGTATTTTGCAGATGCATACGATCCTGTTTTATCAGAATTTTATACTCAAAACGAAGAAGAATTGGGTGGTTTTCCTCAAATAGACATATTTTTTAATGCCAAAATAAGACAAACGCGTATCTATTTCAAAGTAGAAAATTTTGGAGAAGCTTTTAGTCAGAACAAAGAGTTTTCGGCCCCGGGATATGCTACTCGAGATGCAGTCATCAGATTTGGGTTGGTCTGGAATTTCTTCCTCTAATATTATGGGCACCCAGGCGGGCTATTCGTTGCAATTCCTCGCCTTGATAGGACTGCGGGATTTTTCACTACTATCCCTGGTGCAATTCATAAGATTAAGGCGTATCTTTGAAGTTGATCAAGGGTTGTTTTTTCAAGACCACAAAATAATGAGCACTACCAAAAAAAGAAATATTTCGGTTGTAGGACCAAATGAATTTACGGGGATCAAATTAAAAGAACCGGCCGAGTATGCAGCTGGACTCCCAGCTGTAAAAGTTGCGCTGCAACATGCTTTTAAAGAAATGGGTGTGGTTAAATCTTTTCATGCGCTTTCAAAAATGAACCAAAAAGAAGGTTTTGATTGCCCAGGGTGTGCCTGGCCAGATCCCGAGAAACCTTCAAGGCTTGGAGAATACTGCGAGAACGGCGTAAAAGCACTGGCCGAAGAAGCAACCCATAAAAAAGTAGATAAAGATTTTTTTGCAAAATATTCTGTCGAAGAACTTTCAAATTGGTCCGATTATCAAATTGGTAAAAGTGGAAGGCTAACCGAACCTATGGTTTTAAAACCAGGAAGTATTCATTATGAACCAATTTCCTGGGAAGATGCTTACAGTTTAATCACTCATGAGCTAAAAAAATTAGAGTCTCCAAACGAAGCCATATTTTATACTTCTGGTAGATCTAGTAACGAGGCTGCATTCTTATATGGACTCTTTGTAAGAGCATTTGGAACCAATAACATGCCCGATTGTTCAAACATGTGCCATGAATCAAGTGGTGTTGCGTTAAGTGAGACTTTAGGAATTGGTAAAGGATCTGTAAAACTCGAAGATTTTGATGAAGCCCAAGTGGTTATCGTTATGGGGCAGAACCCAGGGACCAATCATCCTAGAATGTTATCTGCTCTTCAAAAATGTAAAGAAAATGGCGGAAAAGTTATAAGTATTAACCCGTTAGAAGAAGCCGGTTTAATTCGTTTTAAAAATCCACAGCAGATCAAAGGAGTATTATCTTCAGGGACATCACTAACCGATATTCACCTTCAAGTAAAAATTAACCAAGATGTTTCCCTTCTAAAGTTAATAATCAAAAAGTTGGCAGCTTTGGATAAAGAAAAAGCCGATGTTTTTGATCATAAGTTTATTAAGAGGTATACCCATGGATTTACCGAATTATTACAGGATATAGAACAATATTCCAAAGAAGAACTTTTAGAACTATGTGGGGTAAAAGAAGAATTAATAGATAAAGTAGTTGCAGTACTGGCAGATAATGACAAAATTATTATTTGTTGGGCAATGGGATTAACGCAGCACAAAAATGGAGTCGAAAATATCAAAGAATGCGTAAATCTATTGTTGCTAAAAGGTAGTTTGGGAAAGCCAGGTGCAGGTACCTGCCCGGTTAGAGGTCATAGTAATGTTCAAGGTGATCGCACAGTTGGGATTATGCACCATGTTTCTCCTGTCTTAAATAAATCAATAGAAAATGTTTTTAATTTTTCCCCACCAAATAAAGAAGGATTGGATACTGTGCACGCTATAGAAGCCATGTATACTAAAAAAGCTAAAGTTTTTGTTGCTTTAGGTGGTAATTTTTTGTCAGCTGCGTCAGATACAAAATATACAGCAGAAGCCCTTCAAAATTGTGACTTAACCGTTAATATTAGTACAAAATTGAATAGAACGCATTTGGTGACTGGTAAAACAGCATTGATTTTGCCAACGCTGGGACGTTCCGAAGTAGATGAAAAAAACGGAGAACAAAGGTTTTTTACCGTAGAAAACAGTATGGGTAAGGTGCATAGGTCGAAGGGGTTGATGAAACCCATTTCGAACAACCTAAAGAGTGAACCCGAAATTATCGGAGGTATTGCTAATGCTTATTTTGATACGGGGCATGTTGTGCAATGGAAAAGCTTAAGTGAAAACTATGAATTGATTCGTGAAAAAATAGAAACTGTCATCAAAGGATTTAAAAGTATAGAGCATAGATCAAAAGGGACAGGATTCTATCTTCCTAATAATGTAAGAGATTTAGATTTTAGCAAGCTGCCTAATCAAAAAGCACAATTTAGTATTTGTAGTTTGCCTAAACATAAATTGAAGAAAGATGAGTTTGTTCTTATGACAATTCGCTCGCATGATCAATTTAATACTACAATATATGGTTTGGATGATCGGTATAGAGGAGTGTATAATGAAAGAAGGGTTGTGTTTATTAATAGTGAAGATATGAAAGAATACAATATCGAGAAGTTGGATATTGTTAATTTAACAAGTCACTATGATAATAAAGAAAGGAAGGCTATTAATTTCTTAGCGATACCCTATAATATTCCAAAAGGAAACTTGGCCGCATATTTTCCAGAAACCAATATTCTAGTTCCCTACAACCATTTTGCCGATAAAAGTCATACTCCTATTAGTAAGTCTATTATTGTTCGTATACACAAAGTTTGATGTGGATAATCAATTCAAGATTTTTTTTATTTGTAACCAATGTATAATCAGGGGTTTGTAAAAAGGATAAAAAATAGTTTAGAAAAAGTGTTGTGGATTAGAAAAAGGTGTGTATGTTTGCACCCGCAAAACGGGGTTTATGTTTTGTGTTGTTCATGAGGTTTTGTGGTTAGGGGGAAACTTTTTCAAAAATAATTTAAAAAAGTTTTGGTGGTTAAAAAAGGGGTTGTATATT